>DDTM01000076.1:0-69383 GCA_002344075.1 Bacteroidetes bacterium UBA2364 | reverse complement strand
TTGAATCACTCGGTCGGCAAACGCTTTTACAGATTGCAGACTTGCTAAGTCTAAATGTCCATAAACCAATTCGCCTGTTCCACCGTCAGCCTTCATTCTTTTAATGGCGTTGAGGGCTTTTTCTTCATTACGACAAGCAACATATACTTTTGCTCCTTTCTTGTACAAGCCCAAAGTAGTTTCATATCCTATACCTGTGTTTGAACCTGTTACGATTGCTGTTTTTCCTGATAAATTCATTGCTTCTTTTTTAATTAAATAATGTTACAAATTTATCAATGTTCCAAATGTTGGATGTATCCAAATCCGTGTATGTTGTAGCTAAAAAATTCTTTGTCGAAAGGTAAACTCTCTTTGCAAAATGACGCACAACGATCAATAAAGAGGCTATTGATTTCCCCTCCATCCTTCACCTACCGATAGGCGGACGTCGTTTATGCCAGTCTGTAACGGATTGAAAAGCATGGGCGACCGCCAGTGCCTGATCGTCTTTATACAAGCCTGAAATAAATGAAATACTTCCGGTTTCTCTTGCAGGTGCATTTGGTTCGTCCTTGAGAGGGTCAAAGCGATTGGGTACACACACGGCAGGATGTCCAGTCAGGTTGGTAATTTGCAAAATTTCGCGACCAAAAGAAGGACTAATCAAGACATCAATTTCCTGAAATAAGTTATCCATAGCCAGCATGAGTTGGGTACGAATCCGATTCGCTTGCACGTAGGCCACAGCAGGTCTTAAATGTCCCACCCGAAAAACATGTGGCCATGCATCTTTGGTTTGACGTACCATTTTATCCACCGCATTAGACCGGGTAAGGCTTTCAAAAGCAGCAGCCGACTCGATGTCTATCACCATAGTCAGTACACCAGGCAAAAATCCTTTTGGAACGGGAGTAGGAATAAGTGTAAATCCTAAAGACCTAAGTACTTGGAGTGATTCTTGGTCTGCTTTTTTATTGGGATAATCGGCTTCAAAAGCTTCGTTGAAATATCCGATTTTCAACGTTTTGGGATTCAGCGGCCACGAAAAAGGTGCATCGCGGGTTACAACATCCCGTTTATCACGGCCATGTAAGACAGAAAAGACCAAAGCACAGTCCTCGGCAGAGCGACACATCGGGCCTATTTTGTCCATACTCCACGTCAAGGCCATTGCCCCATATCGGCTGACACGCCCGAAAGTAGGCCGAAAACCCGTTACCCCACTCCGTGTACTGGGCGAGATGATGGAACCAAGTGTTTCCGTTCCGATCCCGAATCCCACCAGCCCCGCTGGGACAGTGGCTCCTACACCCGCAGAAGAGCCTGATGCCCCCAGTGCCGTATTCCAGGGGCTTTTGGTTTTGCCCCCAAACCATACGTCCCCCCACGCCAATTCACCCATACTGAGTTTGGCAAGAAGCACTGCGCCTGCGGCATCCAGTTTTTCGACCACCGCCGCATCATAATCCAAGACCTGATCTTTGAAAGGGACCGAACCCCATGTCGTTTTATAACCTTTGGTCGCCAATAAGTCCTTGGCGCCCCACGGAATGCCCTGTAATAAACTCCGATATTTTTTAGCCGCAAATTCGGCATCCGCTTTTTGGGCAGCCTTCATCGCACGCTCTTCGGTATAAGAAACCACCGCCAATAACTCAGGATCGAATTGTTTTAGGCGGCGAAGGTAAACTTCGGTAAGTTCAACGGATGTCACCTCGCGGCGGCGTAACAACCCGCTCAACTCCCGAATCCCCATAAAGGCCAAATCGGTTTCGTCGGATGGTTTTTTTACCATTTTGGGCAATACGGCTATGCGTGTGGTATTGTGGGCATCCAATGGTAAGCGCCCCCGAACATCCGGATGAAAGACCAATGCTGGAGCCACTTCATTATCCAATGGAAAAGCCTGCATTTCTTGGTACTCGGTGCGGGCTTCGTTCAGGTCTTGTACCATCATTTCGCGCTGCTCTGGTGTAAAAGCAAGCCCTGAAAGTTTTTCGGCCTGTTCTATGACGGCAACGGTAATAGGCATATCGTCTGGCGTGTTATTCTCGCAGTGAAGGGCATATAATACACCCGGAAACAACGTCCCGCCCAAACCAAGTGCAGAGAAATACCCCATAAACCGACGACGGGTTACAGTAGGATCGTACATAAAACGCTGGATAAAAGGATTTAAGAATTCAATCAAACTAAGACGTGTTTCGTGGAATTGCAAGAATCAGTCTTCACAAAAACACTACCATTCCACTACATGAATCATTTGGATAATCTGCTTGCATGAGATAGTTTCTACGGTGCCCTTGCCCCACATCGCACACCTGATCTAAAAAATAATATCATGAAAAAACGCATTGTAATATTTGAAGCAGAGGGCGGCTCGGACAAGTGGTTGGATGGGCATCGTAAAGACACCATGCCCATCGTTAAGTCACTAAAATCCAAAGGATGGGATGCCGAAGTGCTTTTCTTTCGAGATGAATGGCACGAGACCATCTATGGTTATGTAAAAGATTCTTTTGATGCCTACATCAGCCGAATCAATCCAGGAAATTTGCCCAACGGAGAAAAAATATATTTTGATACCCTACGCAAATTATCTGATTATGGCCTGACAGGGATGCCACACCCCGATGCCATGCTCAACTTCGGCGCAAAAGATGCCTTGGTAAAATTGGCCTCGACCGACTTGGTTCCGGATGATACCCATGCTTATTATGACATTCCGCATTTCAAAAAAACCTTCCCGATAAGCCTTTCCTATGGCGAACGGGTACTCAAGCAAAACCGAGGCTCAACAGGAGAAGGCATCTGGCGGATTCAGATAGCCGATGAGCATACCTTCCAACCCGGAGACACCCTACCACTAAACACCAAACTCAAATGTACCGAAGCCGTTGACAACCACGTAGAATATCATACCCTGGAAGCGTTCATGACATTCTGCGAAAAGTACATTGTTGGTGACAATGGAATGCTTGTGGATATGCGCTTTATGCCACGCATCAAAGAAGGCGAAATTCGGATTTTGCTCGTTGGTGATATCCCAATTTTTGTCGTACATAAGAAACCGGCTGAAGGCGGTGACGCATTTTCTGCAACCCTGTTTTCTGGCGCAAAATACACCTATGACGACCCTGAAAAATGGTCAGACTTGGTTTCGCTCTTTTTAAAGTCTTTGCCTGTTATCTCGGAAAAGTTAGGCGGCTTCGACATTCCACTTATCTGGACTGCTGATTTCATGCTAGATTGGGACGAAAACAAACAGGACAAATATGTCCTCGGTGAGATCAATTGCTCTTGTGTGGGCTTTACCAGTCATTTAGACCAAGGCATCCAAGAAAAAGTGGCAGACGAAGTAGTGAAACGTGTCGAAAGCCGTTTCGCCTAAACAGAAAAACCAACGCACTCTCCCGCCCGTCATTCCTGATGGGCGGTTTTTTTATGGACTGGAAGTAGGGGGTATTCCAATTTAGTATGAGCAATGAAGTACTGCTAAACGGCTCGATTGTAGCCGCCTCTCTTTACCGTTAACCCATTCCCACAACATGCGGATACGGTTGATGTACCTGCGCCGTACGACTTATCGGGAGTATGATCATGGTGTACACTGTTGGCTACTACTTGTTCTGCTCTATTACTACCAAAATTTCCACCATTTTTTCTTTTCTTTCATTGTATTAAGACGTTTGTCAAAATGATATTTCACTTCTTTTGCTGCTCCATTGTCTTCGTAGATTTTGAATCCATCTGCTTCCCCCCCAATATCTATTATTCTATTTTTATGTGTTATTACTTCAAAGCCATGCTCAGAATCCCAAAGGCAATGAAAGTGCCAAGTAATGTAAGCGAATTCGTCTTTTATGTCAGTAGTGATATTAATAACTCGTGGGCCTATATATTTTTTAAAGTCAAAATCATGCGTCAAATCTGATAATTTTGGAAGGTTCACAGGGTCAAAGGTTTCATAATCGTTTAATATCAAATTTGTGAGTGCCTGCAAGATATTATGTTTAATAATATCATGGTTTTCTATCAGATAGTAATAGGCATTCACTTGCTCTTGACTTGGTGTAAAATCTTCATTTAACTCAATGTTATTATCAATTCCAATACCAAATAGTCCGTCTTTAATTGTTTCTGAACATACATAGTTATCAAAATAACCAATCCATTGAGGTAAATTTACAATGGATTTAGCATGGAAATACGTTTCTCTACCTTCTCTACTTTTTAAAATTTGGATATCTGGTATTGAATTCTTCTCCATTCTTAGTTTGAATTGAATTGTTTAAGCAAGCAAATTATTATAGGTAGCTGCTAACTCTGCCCTTTGCCAGCGAACCAACAACCCATTTAACAAGGATCCGCTGGCTGTAAAACGTTGGTCACAACGCCTTAACGAAGCGCGTCTTCAAGGGCTAAGGCTGCATCCGTTTTATCATCACGATATTTGACCACGATGGGTGTAGAAACCGATAATCCATGAGACGCCCCAAATACCGAGGAAACCTTACGCGAACCAGGTACGACCACTGCACCAGCCGGAATTTCAAGCACACCAGATTCGTTACGGGTGATGACCCGTTCATTTACCAAATCATACACCCGACTGGAACCCGTTAGGATAACCCCGGATGCCAAAACAGCCCGCTCTCGTATCAGACAGCCTTCATAAACCCCACAATTTCCCCCAATAAATACATGATCTTCCACAATCACCGGAAGCGCCCCAGCGGGTTCTAAGACACCACCGATTTGTGCTGCCGCCGAGAGGTGTACTTTCTTACCAATCTGCGCGGCAGATCCTACCAGTGCGTGAGAATCCACCATCGCGCCTTCATCTACATATGCACCCACATTGATATAACTCGGTGGCATACACACAACACCCGGTGCAACATAAGCCCCACTACGAATGGTGGTTCCACCAGGTACAATACGAACTTTGTGGCCTAAGGTGAACGATTGTACCGGATAAGTGGCTTTGTCGAAGAACGGGAAACCCGGTACCGATACGTCTTCCATCTCTCCAAGTGGAAAACCTGCCAAAATCCCTTGTTTAACCCATGTATTTACGTGCCAATTCCCTACCGCATCCCGCTCTGCAGCGCGAATGGTACCGGTTTCTAAAGCCGCCCGAAAGATCCGAAAATCAGCAAGGCGGTCTGCTTGAGGTCGGTTTACGTCCCGGATTTGTACTACAAGTACCTGATAATCTAATGAAGTCATGTTTACATATATTTTGATTATTCTAAAGGATAAGCATGAATGATACGGAGGCACAAGGCACATACTAAACAGATTATGGTGAAAAACAACCCGGATCAAACAAAAAAACGCAACTATTTTTGAGGTCAATCAAAATAGTCCGTTTACATGATTCCTCAAATTTTGTACTTTGGCTGCAAATTTATCAGAAACTCCCTCACATTATTATCCGATTTACAACATGAGTCAGCATTTACCCGTACAAACACACCTCTCGCCCGTCACCACCAAAATCTCTCAGTTGGTAGTTACTCATGGTTCCGGCTCGTGGGTTTATACTGAAAGCGGAGAAAAATATCTGGATTTTACTTCCGGAATTGGCGTAACCAACACAGGGCATAGCCACCCAAAAGTAGTGGCCGCCATTCAAGAACAAGCGACGAAGATGTTACATGGACAAGTGAATGTCTTCTATACACGTGTATTGATTGATCTGGCAGAGGAATTGCGGACAATTGTACCAGAGCACATTGACTCGTTTTTCTTTGCAAACTCGGGCGCCGAAGCCACCGAAGCCGCAGTCAAATTGGCCAAACAAGTGACCAAACGGCCAAATATTATTGTTTTCCAAGGTAGTTTTCATGGACGCACCCACCTTACAATGGGCATGACCACTTCTAAAACCATATATCGGATTGGATACCAACCACTACCAGCAGGTATTTTCGTTGCACCATTTCCCCATGCCCTTCGGTATGGTTGGGACGAAGAAACCACCATCCAATATTGTATCAAAGAATTAAAGCATTTATTGAAGAGTCAAACAGCTCCAGCGGAGACTGCTGCCATTATTTTGGAACCAGAACAAGGTGAAGGAGGCTATGTGCCTACTCCCCCCGCTTTTATGAAGGCCCTGCGCGAGATTTGCGACGAGCATGGCATTCTATTGGTGATGGACGAGGTGCAAACGGGATTTGGACGTACCGGAAAATGGTTTGCTCAAGATCACTATAATGTAAGGCCCGATGTCATGATTATGGCAAAAGGCATTGCAAGTGGTGTGCCCATGTCTTGCATTGCAGCTTCTTCCGAGATGATGGCTAAGTGGATTCCCGGAAGCCACGGCGGAACCTATGGCGGAAATCCGCTGGCAGCCGCATCGGCAATTGCAACCATACGGGCAATGCGCGACGAACATATGATCGAAAATGCCGCAGAAAGAGGTGCGCAACTCACAACAGGACTAAAGGCGCTTCAGGCTACTTTTCCACGTATTGTCGAAGTACGTGGGTTTGGACTCATGGTGGGTATGGAGTTTAGGGACGAAAACGGCACTCCGGATGCTGCAACGGTTACCGCACTCCAAAAAGGCTGCTTGGAAAAGAAATTGCTTTTGCTCTCTTGTGGCACTTATGGAAATGTCATTCGGTTTATCCCCCCTCTTGTGGTTACAGAAGAGGAAATTAGGAACGGTTTAAAGATCATACATGACGTTTTGTCGCAAATATTTTATAAAAATTAACAATACCTTCTTAATAAATCGGAAAAAGTAACCAAAAGTTCTATTGAGTTATTCAAACAAAGATTGTAATCTTGCGCCACATCTCTTTTTAGTTTTAAATGCTTATCTCAGGCATAATGGTGGGACGCGGATGGGTTTTGCGGAAGGCCCATCCGCTCTTTTTTTCACATCCACACAGGACTGACGGGCACGGCCTAAAAAATATTATACCCTTTCGTAACCTTTCCCAACTTCCATCCGTTTTGATTCCAAAACCTTTAACCCCCTATTGCAACCCTTTCCATTAGAGCGCCCACCCTCGGTCTGACTGGAATACAACCTCACTTAGGAGTAATTTCCATGTACCCCAATCCCCTCTGGGCCACCCGTTTCCGGGTCGCGCCGCTGTCTTTTGTATTGCTTTTGTTACCTGTTTTGCTGTTCGCAACCCCTCGAATCCAGCAAAAATCAACCGATCCCAACAAGGCGCTCAACTTAAAATCCACGCCCTCTCCCATAAAAGTAGATGGTGAACTAAAGGCTGATGAATGGGTAACCGGTGCTTTGGTCAAAGATTTTACAGAATTCCAACCCAATGAAGGCTCTACGCCAGGCATTAAAGCAGAAGCATGGATTACATACGATGCAATGTATCTTTATGTTGGTTATCGGGTCACAGACGAGCCTTCTGCGTTAAGATCCACGAATGGAAAACGGGACGAGGTTTGGTCGGATGACTGGGTCGCTATTGCTTTAGATACTTATCGGAATAATAGCTATTTTTTACTCTTAGGCGCAAATCCATCAGGAATTCAGGTAGATTCAAGAGGAAATGGCAACAATGACGATAGTAGCTACAACCTAATTTATACTTCGGCAGGTCGCAAAACAGAAACGGGGTACGAAGTAGAGATGGCCATTCCATTTTCCAGCCTAAGTTTTCCGAACAAAGAAGTACAGTCTTGGGGAGTAAACTTTCTGGTTAATCACCCACGAGCCAGCCGTCACATGTACGCATGGCCAGCACTTACACAAAACAATGCTTGTACCATGTGCCAATTTGGTACACTCGAAAACATCAAAGGTGTCAAGAGCGGGTCTATGCACTACCAAATATTGCCTGCACTGGTTGGCTCGAATGAAGCCAGTCGCGAAGACAGTGCCAACCCCGGCTCGCCTTTTACCAAAGAAAAACTTGGTTTGAAGAACATGGAGCCTTCTTTGAACCTGAAATTAGATTTCAATTCAAACACCTCTGCCGAGATGTCGTTTAATCCAGACTTCAGCCAGATTGAGTCCGATGCCGACCAAATCAGTGTTAATTCTACACTTGCTTTGTTTTACCCCGAACGCCGGCCTTTCTTCCAAGAAGGTGCAGACCTCTTTGATCAGGAAAGTGGGTTTAATTTTGGCGAACCTTTCCAGACCGTTTATACGCGCTCGATGAATGCCCCTTTGGTTGCAACCAAGTTCATTTCGCGGCAAGGCCAAAGTAGTTTTGGATACATTGGGGCGATGGATGAGCATTCACCGATTATTATCCCTTTATCAGAATCCAGTGAGGTTATGGAAAACGGAAGAAGCATAAGCAATATTCTCCGGTTTAAACAAGCCATGAAAGGTGGAAATTATATAGCAGCTTTGTTAACTGACCGTCGGATGCCTGAAGGCGGTAGTGGCTCTGTGGTGGCATTAGATGGGAAAATCAATTTTTCCCCAAAATATTATTTTACCTACCAACTAAATGGCAGCAGAACCGAAGAACTGAATAATCCTACCCTGAACAACGAATATGGGCTTTCTGGTACCTTCGACCAAGGCCGTCACACGGTTGCACTTGATGGAGAAACGTTTACAGGGCATTCGGGCAAAATTGGCTTTATTCGTCAATCGCGGGAGTGGAATTTTTATTTTGGCTACGATGCCGTTAGTCCTACATTCCGCGCAGACAATGGATTTGTAAGCCAAAACAACTTCCGGCAAGCCAATATCTGGCAGGGATATTCATTCTACTTCAAAGATCGGTTTATCACCCAAGTTCGCCCAGCAGCATACACAGGACGGATTTGGTCTTTTGACAACAAAGTGCGAGACACCTTTTTAGGCTTTAATATGAATATTCAAATGAAAGGCCAATCATATGTGGGATTTAATACCAATGTTATCAGCGAAGAAGTGTTTCATGGGGTCCAGTTTAAAGACTTACGCCGGATCAACATGTGGGGCGGTAGCAACTTTAGTAAAAACTTTGGTTTCGATATTGGATTTAATTATGGTAACAGCATCCGCAGAACCGATACGCCAGAGCCAGGACGGCAGTTTAGCGGATGGGGTGGCTTTTATTTACGACCCTTCAGCGGCTTTGAAATCAGTCCTAATATTTCATACGCCATGATGAAGCACCGTACCACTGGCGAAGAATTTTATCGTGGTTTTGTGAGTCGTACAACCCTAACTTATCAAGCAAGCCGTGCATTTAATATCCGGTTGGTCGGCCAGGTCAATTCTTTCTCGGAAGGGTTTAGCCTACAGCCTTTGTTAACGTATCAGGTAAATCCGTTAACGGTATTTTACGTGGGAGCGAACCTCAATGGCGCTGATGCCGACGATGCCACATACCCGCAAAACCCCGGACTGTACACAACCGACCGATCTGTTTTCTTTAAATTTCAGTATATGTTCCGACGGTAAGCCAACCACGTTACCGAAAAGCAAAGCCTTTCCACTAATGGAGAGGCTTTTTGCCATTCTGAGGCCCTCTTTTTGACAGAAACAGTTCAAATCTGCCAATTGACTGACTTATTAACGAAGATTCTTTGGTTTTGTAAATGGACGCTTCCCCTCTTACAGCTCCAATTAGGCTTCAAGGTGCAAAAAAGAGCCGCCCGGCCTTTCGTTTTACAAACCCAGTTTCAGACCAATATGAAGCCGCCCATTTGCAAAACCTTCCTCCGGATTGGCGGCATAGGAAACTTGCATTAAGCCAAGTGGGGTACTGTATTGCAGACCCGCACCATAACCCATCCGTATCAAATGAGTGGCAGCGTTTCCTACAGATTTTGGGGTTTGTACCATGCCCCCATCAAAAAAAACAAACGCATATGATGCAGCATCCAATTGATACCGATATTCTGTAAAACAACGCCCACCAGCATTTCCCTTAAACTGTTCCTCATTATAACCACGTAGGGAGGTTGCTCCACCAAACCGGAACAAATCGGCATCATCCCAAAAAGGGCTAAAGAGAGCCCTAAAGTCGCCCCCCAAGACCCATACCTGACGCTTAAAGGTGGGTAAAAAGATCCGTAATACCACCGAAAGCCGCTGCTGATTGACAGACTCACGTGCTCCGTCGGGCCGTTGCACGTCTTTTTTACCTTGCTGCAACACCGAAACCACTTGAGCGCCCTTTCGTGGATTTACGCGACTGTCAGCCATCTCATAACCCACCCCGATCCCTACAAACCACGCATCCGAACGTGCCAATCCGTCTTTATTCCCTTTTACCCCCGGACGAATCGAGCGCCGATCCACCGATGCAAAAAACTCCAGACGGTTTACATGCACATACCCTGTCTCTAATTCAAATCCTGATTGGTTAAACGTTGAATCTCGCTGTTGTCCTGTCCATTTCCCTCGGAACCGGATAGGCAAACCCATCACAAAAGGCCATCTGGCGGCTATTTCGGCCTGATTCGACTGTCCGGGCATCCGATTGATTTGGGCTTGTAATTCTTCGCCACGCCCCATTACACTCCGAAGCAAAAGGGTTCCGTTTCCTACCACACCTGCTTTTTGCGCCTGAGACTTTGGAAGATAGCCCAACGCAAGGTCGAAACTCCCTGGTGGACGGTCTTGCGCCTTCACCACTACTTGCGCATCCAAGTTGGGATCAATTTTAACCTCAACCGATGCCACCTGTTCAAAAACTCCCATCTCTTGTAATCGAGTACGCGCAGTTTCGGGGTCAAATTGCGTCATCCATTGGGTGGATTTTAGCCCCAGCACCGCACGTATATATTCCGATTTGATGCGAGTAGGATTTGTTAAGACCAAGCCAGAGAACTTCACGGGCGGCCCTTTCTCTACTCGTATCACCAGATGCCAGCCCGCCTGTTCCTGTGAATCAACCAAAGCATCTTCTATATAAACACGAGTTAACAAAAAACCTTGCCCTATAAATTGATTCAAAATGCGCTCCAAATCTTCTTGAAGGGCTTTATACGTTATCTTTTGCAATGCCCCTATCGCCATTTGTTCACGTATGAACCTTTCCTCAACATCGGTAAGTCCCAGAAATTTAACTGATTTTATAACCATAGTAGATCCAATGGGCATATCCGTTTGCGCACTTAACCAAGGGATCGCCCCAAACAATAGCATAAAAAGGCAAGCCCAGTGAAAAAACAAGCCTTTTTTTAAGCCCCGTAACGCATTATTTTTAATAATTCTCATCTATTCCGTTTTGTAATGAAAAAAATATTCCGCACCAACTGCCTGATTTTTCTGTCAGGGTTATGGTTTTGTCTGCATACGACCGCCTATGCACAAAACCCCGTCCAACGGACCGAGGCTATACGCCCCGATTCTACCATACAACAACACCCTATTGGCCGTGCATTTCTCTTCGTTTTGCCGCGCCGAACACGTTCAGGGAAACCTTTTGTCCGTTACGAAATTGTACAGGCACCTGCCATGAGTTGGTTGGTAAAACGCTCCTTTTATTGGGATACCGACCGGGAAAAACCCGGCTCCATACACCTGATCCGATTTCGAGCCTATACCGCTGTTAATGAAGCCTCCGAAATACTGATCTCCGTAACCCTGAAATCATGAACCATTCTGAAATACCTCATTCAGACCTTCAACTATGGCACCAAATTCGACCGTATTTTCAGGTTGACCTACTTCAGTGGTTTGATATACAGGCACGTGACCTGCCTTGGCGAAGAACCAAAGACCCTTACAGAATCTGGTTATCCGAGATGATGCTCCAACAAACAAGGGTGGATCAGGCAATGCCATATTACCATGCCTTCCTGGAAGCGTTCCCGACGGTCTTTGATCTGGCAAAAGCACCTTTAGATGCAGTCCTTAAGCGGTGGGAGGGGCTCGGATACTACGCACGCGCACGCAATCTGCATAAAGCAGCGAAACAAATCATTGCCAACCACAATGGCATTTTTCCTAAAACCGCAGAAGAAGCACTGGCCCTTCCGGGTATTGGCCCCTATTCGGCAGCGGCAATTCTCTCTATTGCCTATCAAGTACCACTGGCAGTCTTGGATGGCAATGTGATGCGGGTTTTGGCAAGAGTATTGGCTTTTGAAGAAGACATTAGATTGCCACAAAACCGTAAAACCCTTTGGATTTGGGCCACAAGGCTATTGCCAACAGAATATCCAGGACGCTTCAACGAGGCCATCATGGAATTGGGTGCAACAGTTTGTACACCCGCAAAACCCGATTGTCGGGCCTGCCCTTTACAGCCTGCCTGTAGCGCGTATAGAAACAACCAACAAAGCGCGTTACCCTGTGTCTCAAAAAAACCAAAAATACCACATTACCACATTGCCATCGGATTGGTTGTTAATAACAGGGGCGAGTACCTCATCAGCCGTAGGCCAGACGATGGATTATTGGGCGGCTTATGGGAGTTCCCAGGCGGCAAACAAGAGCCTAATGAGTCTTTAGAAGAGACTTGTAAACGGGAGTTACAAGAAGAAATGGGTATTGAGGTGGGTATTACCGAAAAAGTTGCGTTGGTGAAACATGCCTACACACATTTTAAGATTACACTTCATGCATTTTTATGTACTTTAGGGCGTGGAACTCCCGTTTCAGCAAACGGACAACCATTTCGATGGGTAATGGAGGACGAACTCGAACACTTCGCCTTTCCAAAAGCCAATATCAAAGTGATAGAGGCACTGCGTAACCGAAAGTCCAAACCAACCCTTTTCGACGAAACCAACTAAACGGAGGAGTCTATGGAATCTTGGGTATTTTACCTTGTTGGCTTTATTATTTGGGCCATTTTAAAAGGAATTTCGGATGATCGCAAGCAAAAGAAAAATAAACCCTTAACTAAAATAGAAGAGGTCTTGAGTGAATTGCAGAACGCCAAGGAAGAATACGAGGCTTTGGCCAATACCCAGCAACATAAACCTTCGTTGCCCACAACCAGCAACAAGAAGCCTATGGGCTACTTTTCACAAGGCAAATATTTCGATAACGAAAATACATTTGACCAAGGGGCCGATTATGATGTTTCCGGAAAAGACTACGACCAAACAGCCAAAGATTTCGACATTGTTTTTTCAAACAATCAGGAAGAACAATTTGAAAACCACCTCTTTGGAGATCATCCAAAAGAAAAACCAAAAAATCCAACCCTAAAAACAGACAAGCCAACCCCTACCAAGAAACCGGGCCTCTCGAACCTGTTACATAGCCCAGAGGCAGCAAAGAATGCCTTCATTTTTTCCGAAATTTTTGGAACTCCCAAAAGCCGTAAACGATAATACACGCTTGGCTATGGTGTAAAATCTTTAGAATAGGTTTATAGTAAGACAGACTCAGAAGATTAGCTAGATGATCCAGAAGGAGGTCTCTTTATTCATTGCCGGAGCGCCGTTTCTTGGACCATATAACAGCAAATGCAGCCCCCATTACAACCCCAATAAGCCCATCAATCAAGACCGATTGTACCATTACCCACGCCGGATTCAAGGAGGAAAAAGAGGCACTCATTCTCAAGATGACCCAAACAAACAAGTTGGACAAGACAGATGCAAACACCATCCCCAAACCACCGATAAGTGCGCCATCTACTGCCGAAGCGGAAACCTCCTGACGTTGGTTATATAAAAAAACACCTAAACCAACACCCAATAAAGATCTTATCAGCGAACTAAAAACGGATAAAACGCCTATGTCACCTACATTTAAGTACTGTGATAGAAACAAAATGCCCCAGTTCCAGAATAAGCCAAATATCCAAGTGACGACAACCACCGTCAGAATTGCCGGAATTTTATCCGCTTTTATATACGCCATTTTTTTGCTATTAAAAACCAAAGTGTCTTTGTGTATTAAGACTCCCTTTCCTTCGACCTGAATACCAAGGCAGCAGCTATTGCGCCCATAATTGCGCCAACTACGCCCATCATCACAACCCCCACTACAATTTGCACCACCGGATTGCTCAAAAAATTGAACTGCTGTGAAGACTGAATCGCTTGCTCTATCTGCTCGGCATCCATGCCCTGTTTGCCCAAAAGGTTACGCTGCATATCTTCGCTGATTTGTTTTATTTCTTCGTTGCTTGGAAACAACCCTGTCATCTGGAAAATGAATGAAAGGGCACTGGAGAACAAAGAACCCAACGCCAATGCCCCAGCACCGAGGGCTGCGCCTTCTCCTGCCGCCGATTGACCATTTTGTACGCGGTTATAGTGCCAGACAGCCGTAAATGCGCCCGCAAGTGGCAAAATAAGGCAGTTCAACAAGCCCAATCCAGACAAGGCAAAGGGTGATAAGTCCCGCATGAACAACATAGTAGGTATGCTCATTACGATACCCAACAGTGCGGAAACGATGGCTCCATTCAAGATGGACGGAAATTTTGATGGGGCGTTCATGTTTTCTTTTGGTTTGGTTTAGAAAATAGAAGATGCCATTTTATGCGTTTGATCTCTAATATAAGTTGCAACATTCCTTTAGCCGCAAAATACCCACAAACAATACCCAAAACAAAACCTGTTCCGGATCTCGTAAGCCAATCATTTCCCCAGAGCGAAATTATAGGTCCCAGCCAATCCAAAAACATCAGACATGCAGCCAAACCAACCAACCAGCGTGCTTTCAGAAGCAGGAAGTGATCCCACTTTTTAAGAGGCCAATAAAATAACCCGCCAACAAATAACCCAGCATATATCCCAAAACAGCGTTCACAAACCGCCATAGGGATGCCATGCATCCGAAAACATCGGTCGGGCATTTGGTGACACAAATACCGATACTGAAAACGCCATACAACACTGCCACCTTCATCTAATACCCACGGAATCATAGGCCCCAACATCCAAAGAAACAGGAGAAGAAGTGTGACCAAATACGCCTTCAGGTATGCCGCATGTGTGTTTTGCACTTGGGTACAACGTTAAGAATGGCAATTTTACGCCCATTAAATAAAAACCCTCTCCATATTAACTACAGAGAGGGCGCGGAGACATCTACTAAAAGTTAATCGGTTTCTAAAAGGAACCAACGAAGTGCAAAGGGGAAAACAAATCCAAATACACCCAACGCAACCCAGTTAAGGTCTAACTTACCCACTTGGGAGAACTGATAGAGACCAAAAGCGATAAAGACTATCCCCAGTCCAATAGAAACCACCGAAAAAAACCGGTAGAGCACTGTTTTCATGCAAGCTTTACTTTTTGCCGCCCATGAGACCCCCCAGAAGCGATCCAAGGCCAGCGCTGCCACTGTTTCCACCACCACCTGCAAGTTTCATGATATCCTGAAGGTCAAAGTCGCCATCTCCATCTTGGTCTAAGAACGGAGCAAGCGCGCCCAACATGCCATCGCTCTGGGATTTTCCACCTTGTAACAAGCCCGCAAGTCCGTTTACATCCAAACCTTGTTGCTGCTGCTGTTTGCCAAGCATTCCAAAGATCATAGGACCGACGGTCTCAAAAATGCCACCTGCAACATTGGGGTCAACTCCAGCTTGTTGGGCCACGTGGTTTTGAAGCGCAGGCTGCTTATTGCCCAATACCATACCCAAAAGGTCCATTGGATTGCCCCCAGTGATACCATTTGCTACGGCCTGCGCACCTTGTTCGGAGCCTGCTTTTTTGCCAAGCGCACTCATGATCATCGGAGCAGCAAGCCCCACTGCATTTTGTGCCACGTTTTTATCAATACCAAACTTTTCTGCAACCTGACCGGCCGCCTGGCCTGCCACATTTTGCATGATCATTTGCATGATGTCCATTGAAATCTCCAGTTAATTATAAAGGATGGAACGAGAATCTAAGGAGGGAATATAGCGCACAACACCGCATTTCACCAAAAAGTTCCCCTTCGATGTGTATATATCTCAAGAGACAACGTGCGCAGGGGAGCCTCGACGAGAAATTATTTCAAGGAGGTTCCCGTCGCCTTCCAGCCCATGATCCCACCCTGCACGTTATAAATGGTGGTATAACCCCAGCTCTGTGCCTGCCTGGCTGCCATCGAAGAACGGGCGCCGGAGCGGCACATGAACATCAATGGGGTTGATTTATCTTGTGGAAGTTTATCCGGAGCCAACTGACCAAGCGGGATATTAACGGCTTTAGACACTTTACCGTCGGATTTCAGTTCGGCAGGCTCACGAACGTCAATTAGCTTCGCACCTTCTTTCAGTTTATTGAGTGCATCTACTGGTGAAATGGTTTCCACACCACCGCCCATGGCGCCACGAAACAAGTTAAAAATAGACATGATGTTTTTTTGATTTTGGTTAATGAATGAGCCAATATACCAAAATCAATATCAGATGTTCCAACTTGTTATAACAAGATATAATTAAGAATGGAGGCCTGTCCTTTTCGTCTTAATCAGCAAATGTACGTGGAGCATAAACTGGAAAGACGAGACGAAGCCTTACGTCTTTTTCGGGGTTAAGTAGCCAAGACACCTGATGCCGACGAAAAACCTCGCCAAGTGTAAGTGGATGAACCATTTCGTCGGCGGTGATTACTTGATCTTCCCATTTTTCTAACCGCTCCCCACGAATGGCTGGGCCTACCCACAAAACATCTAAGTGCACTTCTTCTCCACAGACTTCGAACATCAGATTGAAGCTATCATTCTTTATAGAGTTACGGATTCTTTTTAACAAAAACAATAAACTTTGTAACCACGAAAAGCGGTCGCCTTCCAACCATGCCCCCCCTTGAACACTTGCCCAACGCACCTTCAGATCCGGTTGGCTACCAATTTGATCTTGTAAAAAACGTTCCCAATCACGGATGTGCATGATCTCTAAGGTCATTTGTGATTTTCTTTCATTGATCCATTCTTCCTGTACCTCCTCCACCTGTTTCGAGAGCGTCAGGGCTTGGTCGTAGATGATCTGACGAAATTGTTGAACCACCAATTCATCCATTTCGGGATAGGCCATCATGGTCTCGATGGCTGCCCGAATCCCCGATAGGTGAGACCGTACCTGCTCTATGGTAGACTGGAAAGTTGCAGGTGGTACACTATGATCAGCATCTTCTACAAGTTCCTCCAATTTAACGATGATCTGATCCTGATGAAGTCCATTTTCCAAAACAGGCAACAGATCAATCTGTAAAAAAACAGACGAAGATAATCTTGCAACAAAATGAAACCGAGGATTCGGCGCATCCAATCGGTCTTCCAAAGCATAAAAGGCATCTTCTAAAATCAGTGGATCCAAAATTTCGGATAAATAACTCACCGACTCTAATGGAGGAAGTGCTTCATCCTCCAAGATGAGACTGGCAGATTTACTGGTTGCCAAAATTTGTCCATCTCGCCTACAAACCACCACGCCAATCCGAATGTGGTCTAATAAAATCCCAAATGCGCCCTCAAATTGATTCATACCCAAGCATAAAATGCGGATCAGTTTGCCAACAATTGATCAACCTGATCCATAAGAGACTGAATGGCAAAAGGCTTGGTGAGATAGGCATCGGCCCCAACAGCCTTGCCTTTTTCGACATCGGCCACACGTCCTTTTGCTGTTAATAATAGCACTTTCGTTCGGTCCAGGCGCGTTTCGTGCCGGATAGACTGGCAAATCTCGTAGCCATTTTTTCCAGGCAGCATTACATCCAGAATCACCAAGTCGGGTTGGTGGTTTTCCAGAAAGGTCATGGCCTCGATCCCATCTCTTGCAATTTGGGGAGTGAATCCCTTTTGTTTGAGTAGAAATTCGAGGGTAATTACAATACTTGGTTCGTCTTCCACAATCAATATTTGATGATTCATGACGATGCAGGGTTTGGGGTTTTATGCAGGGAGCTATGTTTTTTTCGATTAAAGACAGTGGCGAGGGGTAACGTTGAATTAGGATCCGCGAGATCGTTGTTTCGGAGGGGCAATGCGCTTTCAATTGGCAGGGTAAAACAGAAAGTTGCCCCTTTTCCCAGTACACTCTCCACCCAAATCCGGCCTTGGTGTGCCGCAACAATACGTTGGCAGATGGCCAATCCAAGCCCGCTACCTGTCGGCCTACCTTTTTGGGTATGGGCCACTTGATGAAACTTCTCAAAGATCAATTTTTGTTCTTCTTCCGAGATCCCAACGCCTTCATCCCGAATACAAAACAAGACGTTTCCCTCTTCTTTTCGGACAGAAACATAGATACTACTCCCTGTATCGTCGGAAAATTTCAAAGCATTTGAAAGGAGGTTCACCAGCACCTGTATTAACCGATCTCGATCCGCCTGAAGCATGATAGGGAATTCTGGCGGCACAAGCAAGATGCCCACTTTTTTCTGTGCTGCAAGTGCTTGGAGACTCCTCGTAGCTTCTTCTATTACGGGCATGACTTCAAACTCTGAAATGAGCCACTCTACACTGTCCGACTCCGTCTTTTCCATGTCCAAAACATCATTAATAAGCCGTGTTAGGCGCTCGCTCTCACGAATAATCAGTTGTAAAAATTCTTTTCGCTGTTCGACTGGTAATCCTTCGTTCAGGAGGATAATTTCGGTTAAAGCCCGGATGGAGGTGAGTGGCGTCCGAAGTTCGTGTGTTACCGTCGAAACGAAATCATCTTTCATCTTATCCAATTCTTTAAGCTGGTCATTTGCTTTGCGTAATTCCGCAGATGCCAGTTCTAAGGCGCGGGATTTTTCTTCGAGTTCACGGCTGTATTGTATTACTTGGCGGGTTTCATCAAGCATGTGCATCAGTTCTTCTATGGCGAGAGGGCCTTCTTTTACCACACTGGCCACCATTACTCGCGCAGAAGCCGAACCAATAACTGCACTCAATTGTGTTTCGGTAAACTGTACCAACTCCGCCAACTCGCTGCTATGGTTGGTACCAAGTGCTAATTTGACCTGCTGATGAAACCGGGTGAGCAATTCGGTGGAACGCCTACGGCCTAAAAAGCGCTTGAGTAGGTTTTCCAAGTCTTCCGCCCGTGCCTGCCCCTTCCAAGCGACACCCGGCAATGCCTGCTTTTGTTTAAAAACATCCACAAAGGCAAACGCTTGTTTTTGTTCTTCAAACGATTGTTTGGTAAACAAAGAGACCCCAACAAAAGCCACGATATTAAAAAGGAAGCTCCAGAAAAGTGAATGGGATAGCGAGCTATAGTCTGTTTGACCGAAAAGTGCGTAGGGGCGTAGCCAAGTTAAACCAAAATACCCATCTGTAATAACAGAATTGCTTACCCAGCCCGACTCTGCAAGCGACGGAATAAGGAGGGTAACACCCCAAATACAGGAACCGGCCAGCACCCCCGACATTGCCCCAAGTTTGGTGGCTTGCTTCCAAAACAGTCCTCCAAAAACGGCAGGTGCAAATTGGGCGATGGCAGCAAAGGAAATTAAGCCCAAATTAACCAATGTATAGCTAGTTGGAACCAACTTAAAATACCCATACCCCAAAGCAATAATACCAATAATTGCAGTTCGGCGGATTAGCAACAAGAAACGAGGAACCACCATTCGGTCTCCTATATCTAATTTTCGGAGGCGAAGGAGGGTTGGTACGATCAAATCGTTGGATACCATCGTACTTAAGGTAATCGTAGCCACAATGACCATTCCAGTGGCAGCAGAAAGCCCGCCCAGAAACGTAAGAACCGAAATAAAGGATTGATCTGCCGCGATGGGTAGGGCAAGTACAAAACCATCAGCAGCTTGGGTGTTCCCAAAATAAATGCGTCCACCAAGTGCAATTGGTAAAACAAAAAGGTTAATCAATAGCAAATAGAGGGGAAATAGCCACATGGCTTTGCTAATATGGGCCTCCGAGACATTTTCCACAACCGCCATATGAAACTGTCGGGGCAGGAGTACCACCACCAAACCCGACAAAATGGTCATCCACATCAAATCCGAATAGGCCGCTGGCTCGAAGCGAAACAAGTTTTCCAACGCGGGAATGCCTTCGGCACGAGTGAAGATATCCGCATAACCATCAAACATGCCATAGGTCACAAAGCCTCCAACCAAGAGAAAGGTCAATAGTTTTACAATAGACTCGAAGGTAATGGCGGCAACCATGCCTTCATGACGCTCCAAAGGGTTTAGGTGCCGCGTTCCGAATAAAATGGCAAATAGCGCAAGGGTAAAGGCAACATAAAAGGCTGTTTGACCTCCTGTATCGGTGGTACCTGTAATAATCAAGAAACTATATGATATAGCCTTAAGTTGTAGTGCAATATAAGGAATTCCACCCAGAACGGCAATTATAGTGATGATGCCCCCCAAGGTTGCACTTTTTCCATAACGAGATGCCACAAAATCTGCAATCGAGGTTATCCGGTAACGTTTAGATATCCGAATCATCTTGCGTAAAATGAGCCACGATAGCGGCATCATCAATGTAGGACCTACGAAGATGGGCAAAAAGCCGATCCCCTCGCTGGCTGCACGTCCTACACTGCCATAGAACGTCCAAGCAGTGCAATATACAGCAAGGGAAAGTGCATACCCGTATGCATTCCCTACGATACTCCGTCCTTGCTCGGCGCGCCGATCCCCCCACCATGCAATTGCAAACAGCAAAGCCAAGTATAACATGGCAATCAGCAAAGTGACCCAGGCTGGCAACATAACGGTTATTCGTTTGAGTGAATGTCCGAGAAATATTCGGCCATCAAGGCCATGAGTACAATAATCAGCAACCAAGCCACAAAAATGTATAGATACAATACCGGAATACCAGCCACTTTCCCTTCGTAGCCAAAGAGGTTGATAATGGGATAACTGAACAAGGTTAAGCCAAAGAAAAACAAGGCTATGAGGCGCTGAGATTTCATCGAGACTGGATTATAAGTACGATTTGTGAAGTTACGAATTGAAGACAGGCTTCCCAAACAAACCTTCATTATTTCCGCACATCGTGCTTAGATCTTCATTAGAGAAGCCAGAATGTCCTGATTTTGGCCAAACCATTCAGAAACCACTTTTCGTACTGACCTTGCGTCTTGCTGAATCAACACCCGTTCCGTAATTTCCTTGGCTTCCTGATAGGTCAGACTCCGAATGATGCGCTTAATCTGAGGGATAAAAACGGGGGAAACACTAAAGGCATCCAATCCCATTCCCAACAAGAATGGCGTAGCGAGTGGGTTGGCTGCGAATTCGCCACACATACCTACAAAAATACCTTTCCGATGAGCGGCCTGAATGGTATGGGCAATCAGTTGTAATACAGCAGGATGCATCTCGTCGAAGCGGTTAGCTACCAGGTCATTCCCTCGATCCACTGCGAGTACATACTGGGTTAGGTCATTCGTTCCAATCGAGAAAAAGTCCACTTCCTCAGCAAACAGATCAGCCATTAGCGCCACCGAAGGAACCTCTACCATGATTCCTACCTGCATTTTACTATCGAAGGCTTTGCCTTCTACCGCCAGTTCAATTTTGGTACGCGCAATCATCCGTTTGATGGCCCGAACTTCCCCGATATTGGTCACCATAGGAATCATCAACCGTGTTGGCCCATAGACCGAGGCCCTAAGGATGGCGCGGATTTGCGAGCGCAACAATGACTGACGGTCTAATAATATTCGGACACCACGCCAGCCCAGAAACGGATTGGGCTCGTGTTTTCCCAATGGGAGTACTTTATCGCCCCCCAGATCAATTAAACGGAATGTGGCCACAAACGGAGCCGTAGCTTCCAATACTTCTTTATAAAACGTGAGTTGTTCTTCTTCGGTGAGCGCACGACCTTGTGCCAGATACGTCATCTCAGTTCGTAACAGGCCAATACCTTCTGCCCGATACTCCACTAACTGCGGCAGCTCGGCACTAAACTCAATATTGGCCCTTAGATGCACGCGATGCCCATCTAAGGTTTCGGCGGGAAGATCTTTAAGTTCGGATTGCTGTTCGAGTAGTTTGCTGTACTGGGCCTGTTTTACGCGGTATTCCCGCATGGTTTCGGATGACGGATTGATGACCAATATACCTGAAAAGCCATCTACGATCACCCAATCGTCTTCCTCAATGACCCGTTCTGCCTGCCAGCCTACCGAGATCAGGGCAGGGACCCCCAGTGCCCGTGCCATAATTGAGGCATGTGAAGTTGTCCCACCGATGTCCATTACACAACCCAGCACCTGCCGTTTACTAAACAGTACCAAATCTGCCGCACTTAGGTTTTGTGCTACCACCACACGGTGTTGTTGTATTTTGGAGATAAGGCGTTTTTGCTGAAGCGACCGAAGTACTCGGTCTTTGACATCTTGGAATTCTTGTGCACGCTCCCGGAGATAGGCATTACCACTTGCTTCCATTTGGCTGATATGATGCTCTAACGTCACCTGAACAGCATACTCGGCATTACAAGCCTCATTAAGAATAAATGCGTTTACCGCATTTATAAAAACAGGATCCTCTAAAATTTGAACTTGGGCTTCAAAGATATGCGCACTCTCCGAACCGATTTTTTCTTCGGCAACCGAGGCTACTTTTTTAAGTTCATATTTTGCGCGTTCCAAAGCTTCATCCAACCGGGTTTGTTCGGTCGGGATTTCTTCGGGGTTCAAGTGTTTCCGCAGCGACAGGGGTTTGGTGCGCGAGAAAAGATAAGCAGGGGCAATGGCAAAACCGGGCGAGATGCCAATTCCCTGAAATATTTGTTCGACTTTTCCGGACGTATCAGACTCCTCCATAGGAATATGGGTCTTAAATGGAGGTAAGCGGTTTGGAGGCAACAACTTTGGTCATCATGGCTTCTTCTCCAAAGCCATCTTCAAACATTGAACAGATTTCATTGGCGGCCTCGGTGGCGTCCTCACCCTCAAACATCAGATTCAAAGTAGCGCCAGGCTCGGCTGCGAGGGTCATTACACCAATAATACTCTTGCCATTGATTTCAAAGCCATCTTTTTCGATAAAAAAATCTGCCTTAAATCGTGATGCAGCTTTAACCAGCAGCGAGGAGGGTCGGGTATGAAGTCCTGCCCGATTTCGAACAGTTACAGTTCGTTTAATCATTGCTTTCGATGTTGTAGCGATTGTATCAGGGCTTGCAAAGTATTTAAAACGGGAGACGATGGCAAACGTAAAAGTACCGATCGTGCGGCATTAAACTCTGCTTCCACCAATTTTGCTGCGTCCGCTGTAACTTCTAAGGCTTCCATTAAAGCCTCTGCACGCGGAATTTCACTTTCCGGCATTCCCCCTGTGAGGGCACCCTGCAAAAACGCATGATCCGACCCCGAAGCGCGTTCCAAAGCTGTAAGAAGCAGCCATGTTCGTTTTCCTTGCATCAAATCTCCGCCTTTTTGCTTGCCAAACCCGGCAGGGGCGGTCAGATCTAATAAATCATCCTGAATTTGAAATCCCATCCCTATGTGTTGTCCCAGCGTGCTCAAAGCCTCACGCTCCTCCTCCGAGGCCCCCCCTAACAATCCACCCAATTCAAAGGCACAACAAAGAAGTGCAGCGGTTTTACCATCTATCATGTCTAAATATTCAGAGATCTGCACATCCATCCGTCTCTCAAAAACCATATCCAGCATCTGGCCCTCACAAAGCCGCATAACCATTTTATGGAACTGACGGATCATTGTCCCAAGACGCGAGCTACCGGTGTGAGCCAGCAAGTCATAAGCCATTCCCATCATCAAGTCTCCGCTCAGGATGGCCACATTTTCGTCCCATTTCCGATGCACAGTAAGACGTCCCCGGCGTGTGTCTGCGTGATCCATGATGTCGTCGTGCAGCAACGTGAAATTATGGAACACCTCTATGGCCATAGCTGCTGGCATGGCTGTTTGCACAGAAACCCCATAGAGTTCCGCCGCCAGAAGCACACAGACAGGGCGAATTCTCTTTCCGCCAGTTTCTAAGCTATAGCGTACTGGCTCGTAAAGATCAGGCGGATAATCCGGCAAGGAAAGTCCTTTGAGGGCTGATTCCACCTGACCAGCAAGGGCCTGTATGTGTTCTTTTGGGTGCATAGGGCTTCTGTTGGGAAAAGAAAAGCACCTGCTAACAGTGTGCAGGTGCTCGATTCATCAGTCCAAAACTGCTTTAATACGTTCAAAAATTTCTTCAATTTCACCTACGCCATCCACTTCTTTTAGCCGGTTTTTGCCACGAAAGTAGGCTTCAAGTGGGGCAGTATCGGCTTCATACACTGCCAGTCGTTCCCGAATGGCTTCTGGTTGATCGTCGGAGCGATGGAGCAGTACCTGAGTCGGGAGATCGGCAGGAGGAGGATTATAGACCAAATGGTAAATTTCACCAGTCTCCTTGTTCATACGGCGGTTAGAAAGCCGTTCTACGATGAGTTCAACATCTACCTTTAGACTTACCACCACATAATCATCGGCGTTGTGACGGGTCAAAAAGTCATCCAACCATTCGGCTTGTGGGATGGTTCTCGGAAAGCCATCTAATATAAACTGATTCAGCCCTGCATTTTCAATTCCTTCCCCGGCGATGCCACAAACCACCGAATCTGGAACCAATTTACCTGCATCCATATACGATTTGGCTTCTTTGCCAACAGGCGTCCCCTCTTTGATGGCAGCACGAAACATATCACCCGTCGAAAGGTGGGCCAAGGTATAATGGGTCGCCAAGTATTTTGCTTGCGTCCCTTTGCCTGCACCCGGCGGACCAAATAAAACAAGTCTCATAGTTTTTTAACGTTAAGTATTGAAAGGAGAAAAAAACTTAACATCTAAACCGCTATTAACCAAAAAAAGAATTGATTAATGCGACTACAACTTTACGATACGCCTTGCACTCGGATCAATACTTTGAATGTAAGGTGCTACTTCGGGCACAAACAGTGACTCCATCAAAAGATTGGGATGCACACGTAGGGTCATGTTTTGGGTGCCATACCATACCGATCCAAGAATGCACAACACCAGTACCCAAGAAGAAAAACGAGAAGGCCACAATAAATGCGACAATCGTAACAATTGCCATAAGCCAATGATGACAAACGGCAAAAGTGAAACACCTGTCAACATAGAAAACAGACTAAACTCAAAGAGCAATACCAGCGTGGTAGTCGTCAAAATGAAAGACATCACAAAACTAGTGAACCAGAAGTACACCTGATCCGTGAACCAAACACCTCCCACTCGATCAAACAACACCAATAAGCCAAAAAGCATCAACAATAAAAAAACAATCATCGCGTTATTTTTGCTGGTTCACCATTCGTTCATCCGTATTGGGTTCTTGCACCTTGGTCATTTGTACCATTTTGTCTGTAAGAAAAGCCAAGCGATCTTGCAAGACATCAGAGAACAATTGTCCCCCCAATTTAATGACTTGATCCATTACTGGATGGAGCATTTTCCAGAAAGGAGCCCAGACATCTTTTCCGGGAGCATCTGCTTTGTACACCACTACCGGAATTCCCTTTTTCACGGCTTTTCGAACCACCTCCCGATCATGGGTAATCCGTATATCTGAAGATAAGTCTTCGTCAACGTCTAACCACTCCATCGCTTGTGGCTTCTTTCTACGGGTAAGTAAAACACCTGCAGCAGCACCTACAACCACAGCGCCTGCCAAAAAAGCCCACTGATACCTTCTGAATCCAGAAGACAATGTTTCCCCAGTCTCAGTTAAGTCTGCTTTTGTTTCACGAACCCTGCTCGAAATGGCTTCGGACCGCTGTCTGAGTTCCGCTTCGAGTTGTTCACGATCCCGTTTTCTAATGTCCGTCATATTATTTTTTTATTGCAGGTTTAGGCAAGGATTTTGGTGTTTCAGAAGCTACGGGAAGGCTGGGCGAAGGGGGCTGTTTGGTAGGTAGTAAAAACGTAACCCCCGGAATCTTGTTCCAAAAAGCTTCTTCGGGTTTGATCTTCATAAACGTTGGCCGGATGATGCCAAACAATAATCCTGCCAACAATAGCAAGGCTGTAACTGCAAGAAAGCCCCAAAAGGCATGCCCCAGCCACATTCCGAGACCAAGCGCGAGTGTGATCAGACAGAAGAATAGAAAAACACCTATCACAAATATCAAAATCAATATTCGGATAAGTTGATTAACAAAGTCTTCGGTCTCCAATGCAAAAAGCGATAACCGGGCTTCCACCCACCCCCTCACATCTTCGAGCAATGCTTCCAAATGATTTCCCAAATCACCCAAAGGATTCATCTTCTTTCGGTTTAGTGATACAAACCATGTTTTAAAGATTAGGATTAATTTATCGTTGACCTACCATAAAAATGGCATTGGCAAAAAGAAGTTTCCCGCCATACCAGAAACCCCGGAACAGAGGATTTTCGGCCATATAGACCACCTGTCCTCGTCCCATATCCACTACACCATACGCCAATACTTCCTGAAGTTTCGGCTTCAAGCGATGACCTACAAAACCTGTCACCCAACTATTTTTGGGAACAACCCCCACATTATCGCCATCCGTCAAGTATTCATATAGCGTGTTGTCTTGTTTTAATTCAAAATAAGTCTCGTCATATCCAAAGGCCAGCGGGTGAGTATGGTCCATTTTCAAACGGAATATTGCCCCCGGAATGGCATCTCCCATACTTTCTCTTTCCGCTTTAATGTAAGGCCGTAGCCTGCGGCTAAGGTCTTCTTCACCTGCGTTTTTTTTGCCCGATTCTTCTGTTTTGGTTTTAAGCCGAAAGCCGTCCTTTCCAGCTAAAAAAGACATTGCCCCTTCGATGGCAATGAGCCTACCACCAGAGCGAATCCATTCACGGACTTTGTTTAGGTTAGACTCATTCAAGATGCTGCCGTACCCACCATTAGGCAAGACCAAGACATCATATTGCGCTAAATTTGCCCTTCCTAAATCGTCCGCCTGAATTTGTGTCACCGGATAGGATAAATCGTTATCAAAAAAGTGCCAAACCTCTCCCGCAGAAAGAGAAGAAAGGGCGTTACCGGTTAGCATCGCCACACGTGGGGTTTTGATCGCAAACACATCTCCCGAACCAAGATCTGGGCCAGCATCTGCCATACCTGTCGAAAGTGGTATCAGTTCTTTACCAAACATATGGGCCACTTCAGACACTTCTTTTCCAAATGGCTTGGAAATACGGTCGTTTAAATGACGTGCAATAATCAATGAACCCGGGGCATAGGTTACCCCCTTGTGGGTAATTGGGCGGATGCTGAACCGCACTTTGTAGCCTTTTTGAAGCAATGCAGAAAGGAATTTGGCATCCTGAAGATTATTCCACGTAGTGATATAGGCCAGCGCAGGTTCAAAGACGGCTTGACCGGACGAAAGAGGGTCGCTTGCTATGGGATCTATCCGGTCTGGTAATGCGTAGGCTTCCAGATTATAGGCATAAGGCAACGACCATGCGGTTATATCATATGTCACAGAATCGGGCAAAGTGGATTTAGGCTCGAACAAAACATGTGTTAACACAGACTTAGGTTGAAACACACTCACAACAAGATCGCCCATTTTTACACTTATAGGTTCATCCGTATTTTTACGGAAGTTAAAGCCTTTATACACCTTGCTCGTCGGCGCCAACCCATAACGAATACCCAATCCGTCTAAATGTTGTTGTAGTGCCCTCAAACTCCCTTTATTACCCCGTAAGACATAAGATTTATAGGGATAATTCGGTGTTTGTTGAAAAAATTTACGATACTCCGAGATCAACCGCCCAGCTTCTCTGGCAGACACCTCGATATTAGACAAACTGGTGGTGATGTGCGTTTGTACCCGTTGTACAAACGTAAGGGTATCTCCTTCCGCCGTAAACACACCCAAGCCGCCACCAATTCCACCTTGTTCATATGTCATCCCAATAGATCCGTTGTAAACCGGATAGGTGTCGCCATATGCAGGGTAAAAAAGGTCAAACCGTTCTCGTGTAAAATACATCCAGCCTTTTTCATCAAAATATTTCGCATTGTTTCGCCCGATTTGCATTTGGAACTCGCGCTGCCACGGTGTAATAACGGCATGATAAGGCTCGGCAGCAGGCGGGAAATAATAAGGCTCGTCTATGCCTTGCTCATGATAATCGGCATGTACATGGGGCATCCATTCATTATACACGCTAATTCTCTGTTGGGTCTCTTGTTGTGTTAACCAACTCCAGTCTCGGTTCAAATCAAACATATAATGGTTTGAACGACCACCCGGCCAAGGCTCCACATGTTCACGTGCCTCGCGAAGGGGGTTAAATCGCTTCCCTGCCACCGCGTTATACCAATTCACATAACGGTCACGGCCATCGGGGTTCAAGCAGGGGTCTATGATCACAACGGTTTTATCTAACCATTCGTTGATTTTGGGACTTTGCGGTTGTAACAAAGCATACAACGTGCCCATAGCCGCTTCTGATGAAGCAGGCTCGTTCCCGTGTACGTTGTAGCTCATCCAAACTATGGGCTTCTCGAAGCCCGTAGAAGACCCCGGCATCAAACCAGCCACCTTCAGGTTATTGGTTCGAATCTCTTCTATTCGGGCCATATTTTCGGGCGCTGTAACAATCATATAATACAAAGGACGCCGTTCATTAGACTGTCCGTAGGACACCAACCGTACACGATCCGTTTGTTCGGCAACATAGCGAAAATATCCTTGTATTTGTTCATGCCGACTAAACGCGGTCCCCAGAGCATAACCAAGAAATTCCTCTGGCGATTTCAGGCTGGATTGCGCTTGTACCATGCCAACACCTGTATATAACAAAAGTATGGCCCCAAGGTGTAGTTTCTTGAACATTTGTTTTGTGGTTAATCGGATTTTGCGAAGAAGATTAAAGTTACACTTTTGAAACCGAACAACAAAACCTGAGAACAACATACTTCGTGAAATCCTTTTTTTGATTACCCTTAACAGGCTCTGATTAGCAATGGTTAAACCTTACAATCTTCCATCTCATCTATTTTGAAATCTCATCTTCTATCCGCGATTTCCATCTCATCATTTGAACAAAGCCTCTCTGGCTGGTTCTTACAATAGCTAATGGCTTACAAACAGCCAAATGTGCAGGTATATACTGCCCTCAACTAATATACACACCACTACCACATATACTTAACCTACATGATGCAATCTTATAAGCGCCGTTTAAGGGAGGCGGCTCAAAAGACCAAAGTTTACCTTGAAATACTGGGAGATGAGCGATTAACCGAAGCACAAAGACGGGAGCTTGCCGACTATATGCAGCAGGTTTCAGACGATCGGCTCACCAAGGTTTACAATATTTTTAAGGAAAAACAAACAAAATCAACCCTTTGAATGTAAAGGCCCTTCGGGGCTTTTTTCTTTTGGTCATCCATAAGAATAGCCGTGTATCACCAAAGAACAACCTACCTCATTAACAAACCATAAATCAACTGTACATGAAACTTTATATGAAGCCCTTGTTTTGGGTACTGATTGCCGCATTCGGGTTCACAGGGTGTGATAGTCTTCAACAAACCAATAAACTCAAATCCTTTGAAACAGCCTCCGGAAAATGGAAAACAAGCAATTTCACCGATTACGAATTTGTTTGGGAAAAATCTTGTTTCTGTGCATTCCGAGGCCCATCGCTGGTAGTGGTGGAAAACAACAAAGTAGTACAGGTTTTGAATCCGGAAACCCGTCAACCAAGGACTGGCATAGAATTAGAATGGTTTCAGACCATTGATGAATTGATGGCATGGATCGAGGAAGAGTCTGACCGTAAACCAGAACTCCTAAAAGTAGAATACGATAGCACCTATGGTTATCCAGTTTCTATCCAATACGATTACAGCAAAATGATTGCCGACGACGAATTTTTGGCTACCGTCAAGAATTTGAAAAAACGCTAATCACGCATATATATTCAACTCTACAGATCTTTTCTATGAAGAACTTACTCTGGATGGGGGGGCTTTGCCTAATGCTCTGGGTATCGGGGTGCGATGCCGTACAAAATCAAGCCCAACCCCTTAAACTCAGCGACGCACAGCAGAAAGTCGCACTAAAATCGAATCGCTTTGGCTTTGATTTATTGAATCAAACGCTTAAAGAGGAAACCCAAAACCCCAACGTGGTGGTAAGCCCACTTTCTGTTTCTATGGCTTTTGGACTTGCACTAAATGGTGCAAAAGGCAATACCCGCACAGAAATAGAAAGCACCCTAGGAGTCGCCGGGCTTTCTCCCGAAGAAATCAACCAGACCTATCGCGCTTTATTGGATCAATTACCAACATTAGATCCAAAAGTACAAATGAATATCGCGAATGCCATTTGGTACGACCGGCAATTTGGTACCGCCGTAAAGCCAGATTTTCTTGCCTCCAACCAAACATACTTCGACGCAAAAGTAGAAGCACTAAACTTTAAAGATCCTGTTGCGGTAAATACCATCAACAATTGGGTCAATACGTCAACAAAAGGAAAAATTGCCAAAATCTTGGACAGTATTTCCACCAGCGAGGTCATGTTCTTGATGAATGCCTTGTATTTTAAAGGAACTTGGACAACGGAGTTTGACGAAAAAGAAACATCTAATACCCCCTTTGCCATATCTCCCGGAACAAACACAAACGTTCCCATGATGAAACAAACGGGGCAAATGGCTTATGCAGAAAACGACCTATTCCAAGCGGTAGAATTGCCTTATGGCGACGAAATTTATTCCATGACGATTCTATTGCCCAAAGAGGGTAAATCACCGAAGAGCATAATTGCAGAGATGCCCTCCAAATGGGATATTTGGCAAAGTGCTTTCCGAGAACAAAAGATAGCACTCCAACTCCCACGTTGGAAAACGGCTTACGAAGTGACCCTGAATAATATTTTGCAATCTTTGGGTATCAAAGAAGCCTTCATGGGTGGTGTAGCCGATTTCACGGGCATTGCCGATGCTCGGTTGAGCATTAGTAAAGTGAAGCATAAAACATTTATCGAAGTAAATGAAAAAGGGACCGAGGCAGCGGCAGTCACCAGTATTGGGATCGAAGTGACATCTTTCCCCAATATGTCCCAAATGGTAGTTAACCGCCCTTTCCTCTTTGTAATCCGTGAAAAGTCTTCCGGAACCATCCTGTTCCTTGGCCGGATACAAGATCCCACCCGCTAAATATAGCCCCCCCGATGCTCGGTGGCACGTTTCGGATAGAGGCGTGTCATTTTTTGTTGATTTACCTATACTGCTCCTCCGCCTTTTCCAACCTGAAGACATAAAAAAATAGTCGCCTTCCTCCTAACATAACTTATATCCAAAAAACGCAATTGCGCTAAGGCCATCCCAAAACAGCAGTACTGCTTCCGAATGGAGCCATCAGACACAAAAATTTGTATGACGCATCCGAAAATCCTAAATTATTAGATCATTCAATTGCACACTATGAATCGTCTTGCCATTCGCATTTCTTGGATACTCCTCCCCTTCTTGGTGTTGGGGATGTTTTTTTTCGTCGCAGCCTGCCAGACAGGTTCGGAAGAATCTGACCTTGCGACGACTCCTAACCCATTTAAAAACCTCGGAGCATCGTTTGTAGGTGACGAATCCTGTGCCAATTGCCACGAAGACCTGGTTGCTCGCTACGAATCGCATGGAATGGCCAACTCCTTTTATGCGTTGACGAGTGCCAATACGGTCGAAAACTTTGATACCGCACCCATTTTCCACGAGACCACCGGCTATTATTACCGTCCATTTCGTGAAGGCGGAAAATTTTTTCAAGAAGAATACCGCTTAGAAAATGGAGAAAAGACCCCTTCGCTTATACGTGAAATGAAATACGTGGTAGGGAGCGGCACTGCAGCACGTACCTATATTACCGTAGAAAATGGGCGGCATTATGAACTTCCGCTAACTTGGTACACACAACAAAAGAAATGGTCTTTCAGTCCCGGATACAAAGAAAAAAACGCTCGTTTTAACCGCGAGATACCAGATCGCTGCATGGCCTGTCACAATTCCTACCCAGAAACTGTGCCCTTTGTTGAAGGGAAATACACCAAAATGCCACAAGGAATCAGTTGTGAACGCTGCCATGGACCGGGTTCTCTGCACGTTGAAGAGCGGACAGCAGACCCGGACTTTAAAGGGACGGATTATACCATTGTTAATCCCAAACATCTTGCCTTAGACCGCCGTTTAGATGTGTGTCAGCAATGCCACTTACATGGGCCTGTTTCGCTCTTGCGCGAAGGAGTGAAAGCCTTTGATTTTCGCCCTTCGATGGTATTATCCACCCATGTTTCGGTGTTTAAAGTAGCCAATGCAGATGCAAATGGCCAAATTTCGGTGGTTTCTCATGCCGACCGGATGAAAGAAAGTGCTTGTTTTGTAGGCTCTGTTTCTACCAAGAAACCAATGGACTGCACCACTTGCCACGATCCACACGAGGGTTTCAGGGAAAAAGGTACCGAATATTTTAATCAGAAATGCCTTTCATGCCATCCTGCAACAACTTTACCCGCAAAGGTGGCTGGAAATGAACAAACAAATCATCAGATCACTTCGAATTGTATCTCATGTCACATGCCGAAAACACAAACCGCAGATGCACCGCATTCCTCATTTACAGACCATTTGGTCCGTGTGGTTCGTTCAGGCAAAGTGCGATATGAGGAATCGGCAAAGACAGGCCCAATTGAATTAAGGCCTCACTTTCCTGACAAGTCTCCTGAAGCCGATATTTATATAGGCATGGCGTATATGGTATATGGTCGTCGGATGGATCGGGAAGATTTATTACAGAAAGGTATTGACTTGCTCAGGGAACGTTTGCCAAACTTCCCCAAGATGGGCGAGGCCATGTTTTCACTGGGTTATGCACTTTTTCTTCAGGGTGCTTTCGACGAGGCCATCTCGTGGATGGAAAAGGCAAATGCGCTGAACAGTGGCATTCCAGAACGGCTAAATGGATTGGCACAGGCATATGAGGCTGCAGGAAGACCAGTCAACGAGGCAGAGAAATTATATCGTAAGGCATTGGAAATACAACCTGTAGCAGCCAATATCCGCACTAATTTAGGACGCTTGCTAGAAGCACAAGGCAGATTAGACGAAGCGATTGTGGCGTACAAGGCCGCCGTTGCCGAAGACCCGTGGCAAACCGAAGCCAATTACAACCTTGGGACGCTTTTCTTTAAACAAAACAATACCGTAGAAGCCGAGAAATACCTTTTACAAGCCGTGCGACTCAATCCTGATCACATCAATGGCTTGGGAAATCTGGGAGTTCTGTTTGCGAAAAGAGGCGCACTAAAAGAGGCCGAACAAATGTTCCGGCGTACCACACGCCTGAACCCAAATAATGCGGCTATGCTAAACAATTTGGCTTCACTTTATATCCAAACCAACCGCTTTGCAGAAGCAAAAACGCTCTTGGAACAATCGGCGCAATTGGTTCCGAATAATGCAGTAACGATGGGAACCTTGGCTGCTGTTTATTACCAATTAGGAAGTAAAGCAGATGCCGTTGCGATGGCAAAACGTACTTTGGTGATTGACCCCAGAAATGGAATGGCCCAACAAGTCTTGCAGGCCCCTTAAGCCAGGCTGCTCTTTTGAAGAATATCTGTCACAATCATATCAGCATGAATGCGGCTATTTTCGATAAACCAAACATTGGTGCGCAATCCGCCGCAAACCACGCCCGCAAGATAAACCCCGGCCCGGTTGCTTTCCATGGTTGCCCGGTTGTGTATGGGCGTCTGCCAAACATCCGGCTCAAAAGCCAGTCCAAATTGGCGCAGCATCTCGAAGTCTGGCCGATATCCCGTCATGGCAAAAACCCAATCGTTCTCCAAAACCACTTCCCCCGCAGGCGTCTGGAGGGCAAGATGGCGTTCCGTAATCTCTTGTACCGTCGAGTGATAATAGGCTTGAATAGCCCCTTCTTGAATTCTGTTCTCTAAATCTGGCTTAATCCAATATTTCACCTTATCCGAAATTTCCGCTCCTCGAATCACCAGCGAAACTTCCGCACCATGACGATAAAGGTCTAATGCCGCCTTTGCAGCAGAGTTTTTGGCACCAATTACCGCCACTTTTTGCTGGGCATATGCAAAAGGCTCTTTGTAGTAGTGGATAACTTTGGAGAGATCGCTTCCCCGTACATCTAATGGATTCGGACAATCAAAAAAACCCGTAGCAATTACCACATGCCTTGAATGGTATAATCCTTTTCCCGTTTGGATGCGAAATCCTCCTACTTCTCCGCCGATTTCAAGTACCCGCTCGTATAAGCGGATGCGAAGGTCTTCCACTCGTGCTACATGGCGGTAATATTCCAAAGCCTCCGCACGAACTGGTTTATAATGGCGTGTGGTAAAAGGAATGCCACCAATTTCTAACAATTCTGGCGTGGAAAAAAACTCTAAGTCAGTAGGATACCCGACAAATGAATGCACCAAAGCCCCTTTTTCGAGGATCAGATGCGAAAGACCGGCACGCTTGGCGGCAATCCCACAGGCAAGACCCAGTGGCCCAGCTCCAATAATTACTATATCGTGCATTTTAAATAAACGATTAATTGTTTTGGGCGTTTTCTGGCCGCATACGTTGCTGATGAAAAAACGTCTTAAGTAGTTTTGCCGAAAGGTCTGCCTCCACACCTGATACAACCTCCATCCGGTGGTTAAAGCGCTTATCTTGAACCAAATTATGCAGCGTCCCACAGCACCCTGCTTTTTCATCGAAGGCCCCAAAAACCAATCGGGCAAGGCGTGCCATCACCAAAGCACCCGAACACATCGGACAAGGCTCCAGCGTTACATAGAGCGTGCAGCCATACAGCCATTTGGTTCCAAGAGTTTCACAGGCAGCCGTAATGGCCAAAATTTCGGCATGGGCCGTAGGATCTTGTAATTGTTCCACTTGATTATGACCACGCCCGATAATCACCCCTTCTTTCACCACCACAGCGCCAACAGGTACTTCTCCCGCTTGCGCAGCTCGTTCCGCTTCTTTCAAGGCGTACTTCATCCAGCGTTTTTCAGTATTCAGCAAGCTATCCAAAGACATATCAGCACTTTTTAGCATCTAAGATACGATGCTGTTTGTAGTAAAGACTGGCTCTTGACAGGAAATGAGCAAGACAAAAAAATCCCCCGTCAACAAAAGCCAGAGGATTTACAATTTATAACGAAACCATTTATTTCTTGCGATTTAAAACTCCATTCACCACGCCCAAAACAATAAAGACCACCAAAAGCAAGACGAGCATACGTAAACTGATGCCTAAGAGTGTCTGGGCAATATCCACTACCACGCCCAAGAGCGAAAAGGCTGACATGAGAACAATGGCGACCATGAGTAGGCGAAGAATATGTTGTAAACTAGTTTTCATAGCATTAAAACGTCCAATAGTGCAAGCTAGAGAGGGCGTTCCCATTTTGGTCAAATCCCCCTACCACCAATATTCGTCCATTTGTCCAATTAGTTGCAGTATGGCCAAAACGCCGTTCGGGTAAAAAAACGGTTTCGCCAAAACGATACATTTTTTGGGAGAGTGGTGCATAAGCCTCGATGCTCCTCAATGCATCGCTGGGTGCATTGACTACGCCACCCATGAAAATTATGACATTATTGGGTAAAATGCTACTACTATGACGGATTCTTGACGATTTAAAAGCGGCCATAGGCACTTCGGTGAGAGAGGTACCGCGTTGATAAAGGCGGAAATTAGCCGACGAGGGTACGGAGGTGCTCGAAAAACGTGCACCAGTGATCAGAAAACGATGTTCTGTAGGATTGTTCAGGGTGAGATACCGAATGAGGCTTGGCCCTTCCATCGGCTTAAAAATAAATCCAAACGTGGGTCCGACGGCCAACAAAGAATCGTTTCGGAAGCGGAATACCCGTAAATCCTGCCGTGTACCAAGTGTAGGCGAGGTACCATAACGAATATCACCACGCCCACCAAAAAGGTAAATAAGCAAGTCTTTCGGTTTTTGAGGATCAGGCATTGTGTATGCGGCGTGGTGTGTCCTACGAATAGGGTCGTTAAAACCTACCGGCACCGGCGAAAACACTTCTAATTCAGGATCATAGACTTCTACGGTTTCCACCAAGTCATTTATGGTCACCGGGTTATCCCTCCGGCTTCCGCCCAACAGGAGCGCCCGACCATCCGGCAAAACGACAGTCGCATGTCCAGTACGAGCAGCAACCATACGGCCACGGGTCAACTGTGGCGACTCATTTTGTGGATCAATCACAAAGGCTTCGTTTATTGCCGGCTCATCATAGTTTTTGGCACCACCAGAGATAAGCAGCTCCCCCGTTGGCAACAGGGTAGCGCTGTGCCCACCAACGGCATAGGGTATTTTGATCGAACCGAGAGCAAGACGAGGGTACAATCGAAGAATCTGGAGCGTATCCCGCGCCACCAAACCATCTATATCGGTTGCAGCTATTACAATGGTATTCACACCCGCTTTAAGGCCGACATTGCCTTCCCATCTACCATTGGACCGGTTGAAGGCAACCGCATTGCCACGTATAGTAACGCTTTCAATGTCTTGGAACGAAGAGGCTTCTACAGAAACAAAAATAGTAAAATCATCCACCACAACATCTGGATTTTGCGGCGAAAAAACTTTAATACCAGGGGCTTTAGGTTCAATGAACTCACGCTCGCACCCCGTAAGTAGAATTATAAGCGACAGCAAAAAGAGAGTATAAATTCGTTGATCAACCAAATAAGACATAGTTATGGCAGATTAATAGCGGACATATTCCAGCACCAAACCATGTGCCGGTGCTGCATATCCAGCCCTCCGACGGTCCTGTGCGGCAAGAATGGTTTTAAGGGATTCTGGGCTTCGTTTACCATGCCCTACCTCCACCAACGTTCCCACAATGGTACGCACCATCCCATGTAGAAAACGATTGGCAGCAATTTCAAAACAATAAAAACCTTCGGTGGCTTCCGAAGTCCATTCTGCACGGCTAACCAAACAAATCCGGTTTTGGGTTTCGGATTGGGTAATGCAGAATGAGCCAAAATGGTGTTCCCCTACCAAAAAATGGGCGGCTTGGTTCATCTGGTCTATGTTTGGAACAGGTCTTACCAGCCAACGAAAGCCGCGTTCCAAGGTAAATGGTTCGGTTGATATTCGATACCGATACCCGCGCTCTGTTGCGTCGAAGCGGGCATGGAAACCAGTTGGCGCTTCTTCCACGGAGCGGATAGCAATGGTTGCAGGCACAAGGCCATTTAATGATTTTCTCAGACGGTATGGTTCAATAAAACGTGGTGCCACAAAATGGGCCATTTGTCCACGTGCATGTACTCCCGCGTCTGTTCTACCCGACCCAACCAATCTTATATCCTGCCTAAATAAGACATAAAGCGCTTTTTCAAGGGCCCCCTGTATGGTCATTTGGTTCTCCTGAATTTGCCATCCAGCAAAGGAAGCGCCATCGTATTCTATTAATAAACGATATGTAACCATAAATTTTCAGATAATGAATTCAGAAAGTCAACTGGTCTAGGGTTTCGGTCAGAATGTACCGTTGAGCGGTTTTGTAGTGCTTGCATACAGGCGCCTTAAAGCGCTACCTTGCACTATTTCCTTAAAGTTAAGAACAATCATGCACGAACGGATTTACTTAACGGGATTTATGGGATGCGGCAAGAGTACCATCGGTGCTATTTTGTCAAATGTACTTGGTTATACATTTCTGGATCTAGATGTAGAAGTGGAGAAGCACATCGGAATGGATATTCCTACGTATTTTACCCAATTCGGGGAAAAAGCTTTCCGGCGTATAGAATCAGAAGTATTGTTTAAAACAGTTGCCTTAAAACACTTTGTGATTGGGCTGGGGGGCGGTGCACTTTTGCAGCCGGAAAACCTGAAATGGGCGCTTCAGAATGGTTTGGTGGTGTATCTTGCCTTATCTGCCGAGGAACTGACCGAGCGGCTGCGGTATAGTACCCATCGCCCGCTATTGCTGGATAAAAATGGGCAAGTGGTTCCTCGAACGATTTTGTATCAGCGGATTTCCGAGATGCTGGCCGTCCGCAAACCTTTTTATGAACAGGCCCACATTCAAATCAACTTAGCCAAACAACAAGTGGGTGAATCGGTGGATGCCGTTGCTCGTGCCTTGTACCACTACCGCATTCCTACTAATAAATCTAACCCTAATCCTTTATAAACAAATAGATAACACAATCATATGAATCCGTCACGACTTCACCTCCGTGTACTATTCTTCATCGGGCTTTTTGTCGTAGCTCCTATATTTGCGACAGGGCAAACGATCAATGCTGCTTGGGTAAAAATACACTACCAGAAATACGAGTACTATATTCCCATGCGCGATGGCGTAAAGTTGTTTACAATTGTCTATGTCCCAAAAGAAGCATCAGAGAGCCTGACCTACCCGATGGTCCTCATGCGTACCTGTTACTCGGTGGCACCGTATGGCATAAACAACTACTCCAGCAGACCTGGACCTTCTGAAACGATGGTCAAGGAGAAGTATATTTTTGTGAATCAGGATGTTCGGGGGCGCTACAAGTCGGAAGGAGACTGGACCAATGTTCGTCCATTTATTCCAAACAAAAAAGGAACAGAGACCGACGAGGCTTCCGACGCCTACGATACCATCGAGTGGCTACTCAAGAACATCCCCCATAACAATGGCAAAGTGGGGCAATATGGCACGTCTTATCCCGGCTTTTATACCACAATGGGCATCTTGTCTGGTCATCCGGCCCTGGTTGCTGCAAGCCCCCAGGCCCCAGTAACCGATTTTTACTTCGAGGACTTTCACCACAATGGTGCCTTAACGCAAGGCTATTTTTACACCTATCCCTTGTTTGGAATTCCAACGGGTGGGCCAACCGAAAAACATTGGTGGTTATCTTCGATGGTTCAGGAAGGGTTACCGGATGATTATGCTTTTCAACTGGCGCTTGGGCCGCTCAAAAATACCACCGAACGGTTTTACAAAAACAACGAATTCTGGAATCAAATCATTAATCATCCTAATTACGATGCATTTTGGCAGGCAAGAGGCGTAAAACAGCACCTCCGCAACACAAAAACAGCCACCATGACGGTTGGAGGATGGTTTGATGCCGAAGATCTATATGGCCCATTGACGGTGTATAAAACCATCGAGCGGAACAGTCCGGGTACATACAACACATTGGTAATGGGACCCTTCTCGCATGGTCAATGGAATGCAGACGCAGAAGCCCATACAAGACATGGCGATCATTATTTTGGCGATAGCCTAGCTGTTTTCTATCAAAAAAATATGGAAGCACCCTTCTTCCGACATTTCTTGAAAGGAACTGGAGATGGAAAAACAGGGCTTCCCGATGCTTATCTATTTGATACAGGGCGACACTCATGGGAAAAATTTGAACAATGGCCCCATCCCAATGCCGAGAAACAGCGATTCTACCTCAATCATACTGGAAGATTGGAAACAAAAGCCCCCATGCCCAAAAATTTTGCGGCCTATATCTCGGATCCACAGAAACCCGTACCTTCTCGGTGTCTCGTACCCACCATCGAAGGCTTAACCATGCACCAATACATGTCTGACGATCAACGATGCTTTTCGACCCGCCCAGACGTCCTGGCGTTCCAAAGCGAGGTACTAACAGAAGACATAACCTTGGGCGGTGAAATCTTGGCGCAACTAAACATTGCCACTACGGGTTCCGATGCCGATTTTGTGGTAAAACTCATAGATGTATTTCCTCCCAATGCTAAAAATCATCCACATATGCCCCATAAAAACATTCATATGGCAGGGTATCAGATGATGGTACGAAGTGAAATCATGCGCGGACGTTATCGCAATGGATTCGACAAACCACAGCCCATTCGGGCCAATACCGAAACGAAAATCCAATTCCCTTTGCAGGATGTCTTGCATACGTTCAAAAAAGGACACCGAATCATGATCCAAGTCCAAAGTACCATGTTCCCTCTATTTGACCGGAATCCGCAGAAATATGTCCCGAACATCTATTTCGCAGACGAAAAAGACTTTGTACGCGCCACACACAAAGTATTTAATAACAGCTATGTAGAAGTACAAATCCTCAAAAACAAACCCTAACCCTATCCAGAAAGCAGAAGAAGTTATTCATGTTTATAGATACACACGCCCATCTCTACCTACCACAATTTGACCAAGACCGGGACGAGATGATTCGGCGGGCATTTGATGCAGGTGTTAACCGGATTATCATGCCGGCCATAGACATCAAAAGTATTGAAGCGGCATTGGTTCTGGCCGACCAGTATGACGGTTTGTATGTGATGAGTGCTATTCACCCATCGGATGTGAAAGACGCCACTGATCGTGATTTCGAGCACATTGTGGCTTTTTGTACCCATCCTAAAGTGGTGGCGGTAGGTGAAAGCGGGCTAGATTATTATTGGGACCGGACATTTGATGAAAAGCAGCAGGACTTTTTCCGGCGGCACATTCGACTATCCATTGAACAAAACCTGCCATTGGTAATTCATAACCGAGAGGCCTCCGAAGATGTGGTACGGTTACTCCGTGAAGAAAAGCGTGCGCATCCAAACGGAGAACGGCTAAGGGGAATCTTTCATTGCTTTAGCGGACCTGCATGGGTGGGCGAAGCAGCGCTCGATCTGGGGTTTCATCTGGGTCTTGGCGGCGTTCTGACGTATAAAAAAAGTACTATTCCGGAAGACATCGCCCATGTGCCTTTTGATCGTTTGGTTCTGGAAACAGATGCTCCCTTCCTTGCTCCTCAGCCGCGACGGGGAAAACGAAATGAACCTTCTTTTTTACTGTGGGTCGCCGAAAAACTCGCGGAAGTGAAAAAGGTTTCGGTGTCTGCCATTGCAGAAATAACTACCAAGAATGCGGAAATACTCTTTGGCATCCCACCACTTGAACCAAAAGAGTTTTAAAAAAAGGCTCACTCACTGAATAAAAAAGAGAAAGGGTCTGCAAATAAACAACTAAATTTAATAAAAAAAGGGCTGTCTAAGTTTGGACAGCCCTTTACATATTCACAAAGTCGCCTATTTATTACGAACTTTATTCACCCATCGTACAATCAGGAAGACAACAAAAGCAATGACAACAAAGTTAATCACAGCCTGAATGAACATCCCATATTTTAGGGTAGCACTTCCGACCGTATATTCGAGTGCGGAAAAGTCCACTCCGCCCAAGAATATGCCAACAATTGGCATAAGCAAGTCATTAACCAAACTGTCCACTATCTTCTGGAATGCGGCTCCGATGATTACACCAACAGCCAGATCCATTACATTGCCTTTGGCAATAAACTCTTTAAACTCGGACATCATACTCATTTTATTTCTCCGGAGGGATTTTAATGATTAACAGAAAGTAACAAAAACAAGGTAAGTGCTTTTTGATTTAAAGTAAAGGCCAACGGTTTAACCCTTCAGGCCACAAGGTATAAATCTTCATCTTCTTGTGGTTTTAACATCAGAATATTTGCCCGAACCAATAGTACCAAAGTGTGCGCTGCCTGCTTAGGAGGAATGTCTGCCAATCGTGCAAATTGAGAAACGGTAATTTTTTCGTATCGATCCAGATAAGCCATCAGTTTGCGTTCTTTTTCTCCAAACTCGAATTGGACATCACGCGGATTTTGCTCGTCCCGCATAATCCGAACCATCTCTTTGCTGGCTTCAATGCTCTTATCTTCGAGGCGCACAAAAGCAATTTTCCGCATTCCATCTTTAGAAATCAGAAAGTGTGGCTTTTTATGGCTGTTTGGGATCGAAAGTACCAAAACATCTTTTTTGCGCGAGACGGGAACCACCTCAATATCGTGCTCGACTTCTGGCGAGATATGCCGGACCATGGCCTGCTTCAATGCAAAGGTTTCCTCGTCTGCATCTCGAACCCCGCACACGGTTCCATCATCTTCTATGCCCACCAGAATTTTGCCACCCTTTGTATTGGCCAATGCGATGATTTCTTTGGCAATCCGCTCTGGCTCTGGAATTTTTTTCTTAAACTCAATGTGCAAACCTTCTCCTATTTGGATGAGGCGCTGCAATGCTTGTACAGTCATTCATTTGGGGGTAAAATAGCATCAGCCCAACCAGTCCATCTCATTTTTCGCTGCCCTACTCATCAGGTGCATCACCACTTCCTGAGGCTTTTTACCCTCGAACAGGAGTGAATGGACTGCTTCGGTAATAGGCATTTCTACATGCAGTTTACGGGCAAGTTCCATTACCGACTGGGTGGTTCGTACACCTTCAGCCACCATATTCATTTGGGCTTCAATTTCGGCCAATGTACGGCCTTTCCCGATTTGCTCGCCCACGTAACGGTTTCGACTATGACGGCTCATGCACGTTACAACCAAATCTCCGATTCCTGCCAAACCGGAAAACGTTTCAGGACGGGCCCCCATTGCTAACCCCAAACGCCGGATCTCGGCCATGCCGCGTGTCAGAATAGCCGCTTTTGTATTATCACCATACCCCACTCCATCACTGATACCAGCAGCAATGGCCATCACATTTTTAACTGAGCCGGAAATTTCAACACCCAATAAATCCGGGTTAACATAGATCCGGAGCTTTTTGCTCATAAAAGTACGTTGAATCTCTTGGGCCGTTCCCAGAGACCCTGCCGCAGCCACCACTGTGGTGGGCATCCCCTGAACTACCTCTTCTGCATGACTGGGACCATACAAAACGCCGATATGACTGTGAGGAACCACCGGGGCGAGCACCGAGGTCAACACCTGTGAAGTCGTAAGCAATGTTCCGTTCTCAATACCCTTCGCCACCGAAACCACTACCAATTTCTTGCTTGCATAGGGCTTTAGGGTAGTTGCCAATGCCCTGATAGCCTGTGAAGGCGTGGCTATTACCCACATTTCTTTATTCAGGGCAGCGAGTGTCAAATCATGTGTGACCGCCAAATCGGGGGGTAAGAACATATCCCGAAGATAATCTGGATTGTGGTGGGTTTGCCTCATGGTTTCGGCGGCTTCTTCGCGACGGGCCCACAAGGTGACATTATGACCTTTTTCCACCAAGCCCACAGCAAGGGCGGTCCCCCAACTTCCACTACCAAAAATACCAATTTTACGCGGATGCATCATTTATTTCTCCTTTAGACACCAACCGTTTCTCATACCACCTTTCCAATCAAAATAGGTTTCTCTCCAGCCTCCCTCCACAGCATCAAAACGGCCTCGGCCTGTGATGCAGCCACCACAGCAACCAAACCAATGCCAAGGTTAAAAGTTCGACGCATATCGTCTTCTGGCACGCCACCAATGGATTGTATACAGTTAAATATAGCTGGCCTATCCCAAGTAGACCAATCAACTTGTAGCGCAAGGCCTTCCGGAATCACACGCTTGGTGTTTTCTATTAATCCACCACCCGTAATATGCGCGAAAGCATGCGCCATGTCTTTTTGTGCGAGTAGTTGAATGGCAGATAAATAAGACCGATGTACATCCAAGAGAACTTCACCCACAGCACGCCCGCCCAAGGCTTCGGGAGTATCCTCGATCTGATATTTACTAAAAAGCACTTTACGAGCAAGTGAATAGCCATTGGTATGTAAACCTGTAGAAGGCAATCCAATCAGGACATCACCAACTTGTACGCGGCTACCATCCAAGATTTGCGCCCGATCTACCACGCCAACGATGGTTCCCGCTAGGTCATACTCACCCGGCGCATATAAATCTGGCATTTCAGCGGTTTCTCCCCCAATCAGTGCACACCCATTTTCACGACATGCAATAGAAAAGCCCCAAATGACTTCCTCGGCGACCATAGGGTTTAGGGATCCGGTAGAGAAATAATCCATAAAGAACATCGGAATGGCCCCACAGACAGCAATATCATTTACACAATGGTTTACCAAGTCTTGCCCGATGGTATTATGGCGATCCATTAGAAAAGCAACCTTTAGCTTGGTCCCCACACCATCCACCGACGAGACCAATACAGGCTCCTGATAAGTTGTAAAATCGGGTTTAAAAAAGGCACCAAAGGCACCAATGTCTGTCAGTACCCCCGGCGTAAAAGTACTCCGCACTAAGGGTTTAATACGGTTCACCGTTTCGTTTCCGGCGTCAATGTTCACGCCTGCATCGCGGTAGGTAATCATAATTGGGTTAAAAAGATTAAAAAAACAAGATACACCCAAGAAACCACTCAATTGAGGGTCTCACTTGTAAATCCATGTACGAATATGAACATTCTATTTACCCGACTCGGAAAAGTTAGTATAAAAAAAGCCTTGTTCGGGTCTGGAACAAGGCTTTTATGCAAAAAAATCGCAATTTTATTTCATCAAAAGCATTTGCCGCGTCATTTTACCAGATCTGGTCTCGATACTGTAAAAATAGACACCACTCGGCAATTCACCTGCATTAAACTTCACTTCATAAACGCCTGCATCCATCGTTTCGTCTTTAAGCGTGGCAATCAACTTACCCAAAATATTATATACATTCACTTTCGCATATTGTTTGGTTTTCAACTCGAAGCGAATGACCGTAGAAGGATTAAATGGATTCGGAAAGTTTTGGTACAATACAAATGACTTCGGTTGGTCGTGCGTGATACGCAACAGATCGTCAAAGGATTTATAAGGTGTCCGAGCTGCCAGTACAACTGACACGCTGGCGATAAGTCCCAAAAGGAAAATAAAAACGACTTTTTTCATACCACTACCACGAAGAAGCCATGAGGGTTAGACAAACTCAACAAGCAATATAAACAAAAACTGGGCCAAAAGCTATACGTCAGCACTACCAATCAAAACTTTTTCGGTCGTTAGTACTCTTCGGAGATGAAATCACCAAATACCGAACGTTTTTATTGGATTCATTCCGGAACTGGTGATACGTTTTAGGCGGAATTTCGAGGCCCTCTCCTGCATGGAGTACAAATTCGTCGTGTTCGATAGAAACGGTTGCCTCGCCTTCGATCACATAAAGATATTGACGCGACTGATGGTGTAAATGCCTTATCTCTGCATTTCCGGGAGGCGCAACTTCTTCTACCACGCTCAGATGGGGATGATCCACCAACCACCATCCTTTGGCATTTTCGCCCCATTGGTAAGACTTTGCGTTTTCTGAACTAGTGGGTTGTTTCATACTATTCTCCGATACGGACTTAGATTGTTTTAAGCCGTTTAAGTAACATATCTTTAAAAGATGCGCCAATTGGAATAACCGATCGTCCGATCACAATAGATGAGTCTGCAATGTCCACAATCTGATCTATGCGTACAATAAATGAGCGATGTACCCGCGAGAAGGCGTTGGTAGGTAATTTCTCCTCAAACCCTTTTATGGTTCCATGTACCACATAATTTTCTTTCACCGTATGGATCCGCACGTAATCTCCCTGCGCTTCAATCCATTGGATATCCGTGAGAGCAAGTTTTACGAGGCGTCCTTCTGTTTTGATAAACACATAATCTTGTTCGGGCAATGCTTTTTCTTTTGTGGCCTGAATCCTGGACTGTGCCCGCTGGACAGCTTTTAAGAAACGCGCATACTTCACGGGCTTCACCATATAATCCGTCACTTCCACATCAAATGCCTCTACGGCATACTGCTCTTTTGCACTTACCAAAACAACCATAGGCCGGTGTTCCAAACTTTGGATGAATTCAAGGCCAGTCATTTCCGGCATTTCAACATCTAAAAAGATCAGGTCAACAGATTGTTTTTTAAGGACATTGGCCGCCTGAATGGCCGATTCGCAGGTGGCCACCAACTCCAGATCTGAGACCTGAGAAATATAATGCTCCATAAGCATTCGGGCCATGTCGTCGTCGTCAACTAATAAACAGCGCATAACTCGCCAGGGTTTCGGGTGAACAAGGAAATAAGATAGGATCTAACCCTGCAAACATCAAACGAATCTCAAAAAAACGGTCCAAAAATAATTCTAATTCGCCAGTTTTGTCCGGTGTTGTTTTAACTCGGCAATGGCTTGGTCCGCAAGGGAAACAATGAATTGCATCCGACCATCCTGTGGCGACATCGTCTTCCCTTCCGCCAGGTCTTGTTCCAGTGTGTCTAACTGCTGCGCCAATGAATCTATGCCAATCATGCGAGCAGATGATTTCATTTTGTGAGCAATGAATTTGACTTGTCCAAAATTACCCCGACGCCAGAACTCGGTCAGTTCATGAATCTGTTCAGGGGTTTGCATAAGGAAAAGGTCTATGACCCGCACAACAAAGGCTTTATTACCCAGAGAATGATCCAATAGTTGTTGAATATTGACCGACTGAGTGGGGAGTGAGTCACCGTTGGGAGGCGTGGGTTTTACCTCAATTTCAAGAGGGACTACAGGAGACGTCGCTACCGTTGTGGCAGGCGTTGTTTTTTCAACGATTTTTTTGCCTATTGCCGGTGCTGAAACAGGCTTACTATCGGGCTGAAATGCAGGTGTTGTCGTCCAGCGAATGGTTTCGGGAACAGACTCAAGTACGGGAGCAGGAGTTTGTGGTGTACTTTTTTCAGCCGCCGGAACCGCAGGCTTTGGAGATTGTTTGCTGGCTTGCGATTTTTGCCAATGCAAAACCAATACTTTACGCAAATGGGCGGGTTCAAATGGTTTTAGTACAAAATCGTTCATCCCTGCCTCAAAAACTTGGGCACGGTTTTCAGACAACATTGAAGCCGTCAAGGCGATAATCGGCAATTCGGCAGCGTTTTTTTTCAGGTTTTGCCGTATAAATTTGGTAGCATCAATTCCATCCATACCCGGCATCTGAATGTCCATCAAAATAAGGTCAAAATGGTTTTCCCGCACTTTTTCGATTGCTACAAGACCACTTTCAGCCACATCCACCACTGCCCCCCACTTTGTTAACATCTGATGGGCCACAAATTGGTTCATATTATTGTCCTCGACCACCAAAATACGTGCATTAAGCAGGCTTTGGTCCACCTCCAAATCTTCGTGGTCAGTAGAAACGGCAACAGACTGATCCGATACCAAGAAGGGCAGTACAACGCGGAAAACAGTCCCTTCATTTACCACACTCTTCACTTCTATACTTCCTCCCTGTTGCGACACCAATTCTTTTACAATCGCCAACCCTAACCCTGTACCACCGTATTTCCGGGTGGTATCGGTAGCTGCTTGGCTGAAACTATCAAAAATTCGAGGCAGTTTTTCAGCAGAAATCCCAATACCAGTATCCTCGACCGTAAAGACCAACGGGATTTTTCCCTCCGCACTTACATTGGCGCTCACTTTCAATCGAACTTCCCCTTTTTCGGTAAATTTAATGGCATTTCCCACTAAGTTTAACAAAATTTGCCGGAGACGAACTTGATCGCCTACCACACTTTGAGGCAAGTTGTCTTCCGGCAAAATATGTAGCTTTAGCCCTTTTCGTTCGGCGGTAAAACGCAACATGGCATAAAGCCCCTTAAATAACTCGTCTAAACGGAATGGTACTTCTTCAAAATCTATTTTCCCAGCATCAATTTTTGCAAAGTCGAGAATATCATTGATCAATGCGAGCAAAGACCCAGCGGAGAATTGAATGGCTTCCAGATACCGAGACTGCTGACGGGTTAGGCTTGTTTCTTCTAAAAGATGCGTCAATCCAATAACGGCATTTAAAGGTGTGCGCATCTCGTGGCTCATGTTAGCCAAAAAGCGTTCCTTAGACCTTATAGACTGCTCCGCGATGTCGTTTGCACGTAGTAAATCGGCCTCCGACCGCTTACGTTCGGTAATATCACGCAAGTAGGCGGTAAACAAACGCCGCTCATTATTCTCGATTGGTGTTATTGCCAGTTCAACCGGAAAAGGTTGTCCATTTTTATGGACAGCTTGCATCTCCATGTGTCGTCCTAAGACAGGCCCTTGCCCCGTCCTCAAATAATTTTGTATGCCTTTTCGGAGAATTTCACGATGATCCGGAATCAGCAATTCCTCTGCCAACGACTGTCCGATGATTTCGTTCTTGGTGTAGCCGAAGGTGCGCTCGGCTGCCGGGTTGAACTCCAAAATCCGCGAGTATTCATCTATGGTAACAATTGCATCTAAGGCCGATTCTAAGATGGCCGACTTGCGGGTCTCACTTTCCCGTAGTCGGTGGGTCGTTCTTTGGCGTTCCTGTAGCTCCTGTAATAACGCCTGATGGGCTAAACTACGAGAAACAGACTCACCGAATTGTTGCGCAATCGGCTGGAGTTGATTTAGTTCACGGGTATAAAACGGAAGCCGACGCTTGGCATCATACAATTTTAGAAACCCTAAATTTTCTAATCGAAAAACAGCAAATGCCCCTTCGGGATATACAATATCTTCGGTAATTAACTCCGAGAAGGCTTCATCTTCGCTGGAAAGGCTCCAGAAAGCGGCTTCGCGTGTTCGGAGGGCAAGTGGATGATTATAGGCCAGAACCCCTTCGGTCATTCGGATTTTAGGCTCGGCATAGAGTAGTTCGTAACGGCGTCCTTCCCCTGCCTGCCTTTCAATCCAGACAGAAACCAAATCCAAATTTTTACGAGCAGCGAGCACTTCCACAAAGGCTGCACAATTGGCCTGTACATCCAAAGAAGTCCCTATAGACAACGAAATCTCGTACATTGTCGCCAAATCTTGTGCTATGTCGAAGCCTGAAAATTGCATAACCACGCTACCGTGTTCCAAGGTGAAGATCGCTGAACCGATCAATCTACTACATATTCCTAATGGGTGCAAACATGATGCCTTATTTCCATTCACACATTTTTTTTGACGATTTTCTATCCCGCAACTTATCTTGTACCTACCAAATTTAGCTGTGCCTTTACCCTATTATCTCAGTATGAGACAATGCTTCTACAAAAATTCTTTTTTGTCAAAACGAGCTTCAAGACCATAATTTTCGTACTCATCATTAATTTGCGATAAAAGACAATCCACACTGTCATTTATTGGTATGGTAATTGATATATTAAAGGATGTAACCGTGTCCTGCAATCCAAGTTGTTTTGCAAACACACGTTATTATTCCGCCGAAAATATCAAACACACATAATTTACATATAAATTAACACTGTTTATACAAAAGTCTCTCATATTAGGTGTGCTTTTGTATGGGGGTGATTATACAGGCGTTTTATGAACCAAGTGGTTAATATACTGATTACGGGTGCAGGAGGGGCCGCAGCAGTATCTGTATTTAAAGCCCTTAATTTGCCTAACATCACTTGTTTTATGGCTGATATAGACCCATATGCTGCTGGTCTATACTTGGTTTCGCCGGAGCGCAGGATCTTATTACCGCGTGGAGACCACAAGGCTTTTATACCAACGTTGCTCCATGCATGCCAAAGCAATGGGATAGATGTATTAATCCCTACCGTTGAAACTGAATTTTTGCCTATTTCCAAATATCGTAACCTATTCGAATTTGACGGAACCCAGTTAATGCTGGCTCCTCAAGAAACATTAGACTGGTGTCTGGATAAGTGGACACTTTTACAGACCGCCCAAGAAGCCATTCCCACCCCCCGTACAACCTTACTCACAGCCACGTTCGACCCCACCGACTGGACACTTCCTGTTATTGCAAAACCCCGGAAAGGGAGTGGTTCAAATGGAATCCATCTGATTGAATCGTGGGATGCTCTGGCCTTAGTTCCAAAAGATGGGTCTTATATCATCCAGGCATATTTACCAGGCCCTGAATATTCGGTAGATGTCTTTGCCACCGCCAAAGGCAAAGTGATGGCGGCAGTTCCCCGAGAGCGATTAAAAATTGATTCTGGTATTGCCGTTGCAGCACGAGTTCGTAGAGACCCCACCTTGGAAAAGTGGGCCATGAAACTTGCAGAACGCCTCAAGTTGGCGTTTTGCGCCAATGTCCAGTTCAAATTAGACCACGACGGGACCCCGCGTTTGCTCGAAATAAATGCGCGTTTTCCCGGAACCATGCCCCTAACGGTAGCTGCTGGTATAAATATGCCATTGCTGTGCCTTAAGTCGCTTTATGGCGAGACCATACACGCAGAGCAATGTAAGTATAAAGAAATTGCCGTCATGCGCTATTTGCAAGAAACCATTGTGCCCTCCGGTGAAGTGGAAGCGTTAGAAAAGGAAAAGGCCTACATGACTCATCCAGACCGTTATAAATCCACCGTAAATTCCGCCTAACCCTTATTCCTATGTCTGCAAAAAAAATAAACTTAAGGGAAGATCTCCATATTCATTCCACCTTTTCGGACGGAGCGGATAGTATAGAAGACAATATCCGGATGGCAATCAGTCGTGGATTAACGCATATTTGTTGCGTAGATCATGTGCGGCAAGATACCAACTGGGTCCCAAATTATGTGGATCAGATCCATCAATTCAGACGCAAATACGGAGATCAGATTAAAATCAGTATCGGTATTGAAGCCAAATTTATCAATGCCGCCGGAGAATTAGATTTACCAGATAGCCTTGAAGGGGTTGAATACATATTTGCTGCGGACCACCAATTCCCATATGGTATTGACATATACACCCCCCGACAAATAAAAGAATTATTGGATGAAGGATTGGTACAGCAAGAAGTCCTTTTCCGCCATTTGATCCGTGCGACCATTGGTGCGATGTGGAAATATTCTGAACAGGCAACGGTTGTGATTGCCCATTTATTCAGTATTTTGCCCAAAGTCGGGCTTATGGAACAAGACATCCATATAGAATTAAAAGCGGCCTTGGCACGTGCAGCCATCGAAACCGGATCTTTGATCGAAATTTCGGAGCGCTGGCAATGTCCACAATTAGAATCCGCCCACTTCTTATGGGAAATGGGTGTCGAAATGCCCGTAAGTACCGATAGCCATAAAAAAGAAACCATTGGGGAATATCAGTTTGTCCGAACCATTGCTACACAATTACCATTACTTTCCATCGGAATAGATTAAATCCAATGGATTAGGGATGGGAAACAAAGTGCATGCACCAATCGGAACGCTCGTAAATCTCCACATCCCGACAATATACATTGGAACTGCTACTTGATACCCTAAAGTGGGTCATGGTTTTTTTCGTTTTCTTAGGGACCATGCCCATCTTTGCCTCTTTTTATCAATTCATTCTTGCTGGTTTTCATCAGTTTAAGGATCATTATAACCGCGTAGAAAACTATTATCCGCGGGTTGCTGTGGTTGTACCAGCTTGGAATGAAGGCGCGGTGATTGGTGCAACCATAGACCGTTTGATGAAAATGGAATATCCAGAAGATCGGTTACGGGTATATGTGGTAGATGATGCCAGCACCGACAACACGCCTGACGTTATCCGGCAAAAGGAAAAAGAGTATCCCGGCAGAACCTTTCATATCCGTCGCGAGAAAGGCGGGCAAGGCAAGGCGCACACCCTAAATCATGGCATCCACCAACTTTTACATGCAGAAACCGGAGAAATGGGAACTACTCGGCAGAACAAGGTCGAGGAAGTTTTCAATTCACCCTTAGAGCCAGATACAGAAACATTTACCCGTCCTAACTTCGAACAAATTGGCCGGTATATGCCCAATTGGGCACATCTGGATGAATTAACACAGGTTACACGCGATCAATGGGTGGAAGCTTTAATGATCATAGACGCCGATGTCATTTTTGAACGAAATGCCCTGCGCAAGATGGCTCGTCACCTGTCTGACCCAGAGATTGGTGCTGTAACAGCTTATATTAAAGAAGGGTCTTCCCCCGGAAACTATATGCAGAAATTCATCGGCTACGAGTACATTACGGCACAGGCTGCTTCGCGGCGGGCGCAAAATGTTTTAGGGGCGATGTTTTGTTTGGCAGGTGGTGCACAACTACATTCCCGCGAAAACTTGGAACTCATAGGCGGTAGAATAGACACCAGTTCTTTGGCAGAAGACACCTTTACCACATTTAAGACCCAGATCGAGGCAGGGAAAAAGGTGGTCTTTGAAGGAAATGCGATTGTTTGGGCTGAGGAACCAGATGACGTGAATGGCCTTTGGAAACAACGTTTACGCTGGGCAAGGGGCAATGTTCAGTTAACCAAGCACTTCAAGCATCTTTGGTTCAACAAAACATACCACCGAAAGTTGGGCGGGTTTGCATTTGGGTTTATCTGGTTCAATATTTTCCTGATGCCCGTCCTAATGATCCTGTCTTCAGTGGGCTTGATTTCGCTTTATTTCATGGATTTTCCCTTTGCATGGGAAGTATTCCGAGCTTTTTGGCTTTTTCACGCCGTCAATTATTTATTTGTGACCTTGATGTCGTTTGCCATTGATCCCTTTACAGCCAAAAGAACGTGGTTAGAAGGGTTTCTTTTTCCGGGCATCATTTCATTTTTGGTCATTGTTTATTCTTGCTTCCCTGGTCAATTCGAACGTCACGTAACAGAATGGCTGCTTGCATCGGGATTGTTCCCACCTTATTGGGTGGTTCAAGGAATCATACTGTTTATTTATGCTTGGCAAGCCTTGTGTATGGTTGCAGCTTGGGGTGTTCGTGCGATTGACAAGACCCGGTTTAAGTGGCTTTCTCCGATGTTAATGTACTTTGTAGGTTTTGGCCCCATGTTGTGTGCAATCACATTCCATTCATACATCTTAGAGGCGCAAGGCGCTGAGATGAAATGGGACAAAACGGTCAAAACAGGCAAAGTAAAGTCTTAAATAAGCTATAGTTGGCTTTATAAGAAAACGTTACTTACTTTTTTTGCGGCCAAATAGAAGTTTTGCGGGCAAATGAACCGCCAGTATATAAGGTTCTTCTCCCTTCGTCCAATGACCATATGTAATGGTCAGAACACGGCCATCCGGGAAAACTTCCACACCCGGATAAGCGGCATCCCATTGATTTTTATTGTCTTTGATACGGAAGCGTAATTGCCCCTTTTTACCTGCAACTAAATCCTGATAGGTGCCCACCCACGCTACCCAATCTCCTTTTGTCGGACTTCCCTCGGCCATGTCTCGGAAAGCGATAAACAAACGACCATCTTTCAAGTATTTTATAGCATGGCGGTCTCCTGTCAAAGCGAGGGGTAGCGCACGTGGCTGGCTCCAAGTTTTGCCTTCATCTGCCGAAAAAACGATCTGAGAAGGTGCTTTTCGGCTATTTTCCCTCAGTAACAAAGCAATTTGACGCCCATCAGGTGATCTTACGGATCCGGGTTCACAGAGGTGTAGTATAGGGTCACTCAAGATTTCGATGGGTTCAGACCAAGTTTTACCATCGTCTGAGGAAAGGGTTTTATACACCCGAAACCGCCGCTCTCCTGCTCCTTTTTCGCGAATAAAACGCCCATCATCATGGAATAATGCCATAAGGCTACCATCTTTCAAAACCTCCAACGAGGCCATCGCCACAATGCCCCCAAAATTTCCTATCGCCTTAAGTGGCGTCCAATGGTAACCATTGTCATCCGATATAGCCAACCGGATGGGGTACAGTCCAGAAAACAGCAACAGCCGTCGCCCACCGACTTGGGTTTTGATTTGGTAGATTGTCGGTGTTTCCAGTGAGGTTGCCCAGTTTTCGGGCGTCGGAAGGCGTTCACTCCACGTTTTTCCGCCATCTTCACTTTTTTTATACAGAATAGCCCCTTTCCCATGTCCCCTCGGGTAAACCACCAACACGGTTTTTTGATCATCCAGCAAGACGGTGGTCGGGTGTCCCAGATATTGTCTTTGTTCTTGGTCTACCAACTTCTGAAAAGATGATTCCGCATCCAGATCGTACTGTGGAATCCCGAAAAACTGCGCGGACGAATCATCGTGTAATAACTTGACTGGCTGGCAGGTTGCGAATAGGGCCAAAGAAGCCGCAAAAAGCATTTGGTGAATTACTTTCATAGATGTACCATATTGGGGGGCCGAGACGTTGTTATAACCAAACCGAGGCTGTAATAAAATAAGGGCATTCTCCGGAAAAGAAAAATGGCTTCAGAATCGGGAATTTGGTTGCCAAGAGGGCCGATTCACGTTTGTTTCGGGGAAGGAAGTTGCTATATTGTTTTGCTATCTTCCGGTCTGCGCATCGGTACTTTAGTTTATCCTCCATCACCTTCACAAAGACCGCACGTACATGCGCTTTGTTCTCTTTTCTCCGGCGTTTGGCTTCTCCCCAAAATGCGCCTTGTTTTTGTTGTTCGGGTGGTTTTCCGGCGGATTGGCTTTTGCCCAAACCCCTACCACCTCCTCAAACACTGAATATGCAACGGCTTTGGCGCTTTTTCAATCGGGCGTTTATCAAAAAGCCTATGAAGCATTTAAGTTGTTCGAGCAACAACATCCGGACCATCCTCATGCGGCGGAGTCTAGGTATTATCAGGCCGAGTCGCTACTTGCTTTAGGAAAAACCCAAGACGCAGCACCGCTCTACGCCTCGTTTGCCATTCACTATCCGGGACATCCGTTTGGGGAAAAAGCGCAAATGACCCTTGGTCAGTATTATTTTGAAAAAGGCGAATATGCCAAATCTCGTGCTGCATTTGGAGGGGTTTTCCAAAACCAAAAGGATCCTGAACTGGCGGCAGAGGCCCTGTATTGGATGGGACTGAACAGTATCCGTCTGAACGAAACAGATATTGCCTTAGACTACTTAGATCAGGCCCATATCCGATTTCCCAACACCCAAATTGCACCTCAGGCACTGTATCTGGTGGGAAAAACAGAGTTAGAGCGTAAAAACTTTGCCCGTGCAGCCGAACATTTTGATCAATTAGCGAGCCGTTATCCCTTGTCCGACTTTACCGGAAAAACCGCTCTGGCGGGCATGGAAGCCAATTTTGAACTGGGCCGGTTTGAGCGGGTGCTCGGCGAAGGGGACAAACGACTGCCTTTTTTTACAGGCCGCGATTTGGAACGGGCATTGATGATGATGGGCGAATCAGCCTCGCAGCTAAACGACATGGGCAGGGCTCAATATTACTTTACGCAACTCAACAACAACTTCCCCCGCAGCCCTTACACCCGATATGCGAATTTTGGCTTAGGATGGACATATCTTCAACAAAAACAATATAGTACATCATCGAGCTTTTTCCGCGCAAGTAAACAGGATCTGAAAGACAATTTGGCACAAAAAGCCACGTATTATGAAGCAGTCTCTACCTTGCTTTTAGGAGAAACCAATCAGGCACGCGAAATCTTTTCGGATTTGGTTACGCTTTGGCCTCAAGGCGAATTTGCAGACCAAGCACTTTTTGAACTGGGCCTTATTCAATATAAGGCACAACGGTGGGAAGAGAGTGCCCGGTATTTTAACCAATTGGTAACGAGTTTTCCAGCCTCCAACCGAACCGGCGACGCATATTTGTACCTTGGAGAATCGTTTGCCCTATTGGGTGATAACGCGCGCGCCAATGCCGCCTTTGAACAAGCCATGCGCCAAACAAACCTGACGGCATCGGCACGCAACCAATTAAGTTATCGAAAAGGGTGGTTATTGTACCAAAACCGAAATTTTGCAGAGGCACAAGCTGCATTTGGAACAGCCTTTACCACGTCTAATGCCGGAGAGGCCCTTTTTTGGCAGGCCGAAAGCCTGGTTCAAGAAGGAAAGTATGCCGATGCCGAACGCCTCTTAAACCAATACATCGCTGGATATAAGCAGGATCCAAATGTAAACAGTGCCCATTATGTATTAGGTTGGATTTACTTCAATACAGGCCGCTACGACTTGGCCGCACGCAGTTTCGAAACCTTTATAGCCAACTTCCGGCCAACAGCCAATCAGGAAACCTACCGTACCGATGCCCAGATGCGGCTCGGCGACAGTTATTTTGCCATGAAACGTTTTGATGATGCTGTTCTCTCTTACCGAAAAGTGGGCAATCAAGGGGCTGTATATGCGCTCTTCCAGATTGGTCAGGCATACATGAACAGTGGCCAAGAGGCCGATGCCATCAATGCCTTCCGCAGACTGGTGGGCAATTACCCCAACTCCGAATGGGCGCCCGAGTCACAATATCTCGTTGGCTACATCCTGCTACAGCAACAAAAATACGACTTGGCCATTAACGAATACTTCAATGTACTGCGCTTCTATCCGCAAAGTCCCGAAGCCGCCAAGGCACAGTATGGAATCGGAGATGCCTATTTTAACCAAGATCGCTTCTCCGAGGCCATCAATGCCTACAAAGAAGTGATAAATCGGTATCCCCAAAGCCCTGTGATTCCGGATGCACTCATGGGAATTCAGCTCTCATATCTTGCCCTGAATCAGCCCGGTGCAGCCGAAACACTCATTGATCAGTATTTGCGCCAAAACCCCGGAACAGAAGTGGCCGATCAAGTACGGTTTAAGCAAGCTGAAATGCAGTTTCAAAATGGTGAAACACAAAAAGCCCTCACCGGATTTCAGTATTTTTTACAGGCAAACCGAAATCCTGCTTTGGCTCCGGCAGCAACCTATTATGTAGGTGCCAGCTATTATCAACTGAAAGACTACCGAAATGCAGAACAGTACCTGAAATTGGTATTAGATCGTTATCCCTCAGAGGCGGCATCCTTCGAAGCCGCACGCCTTTTGGCAAATTTATTTCTGACTACCGGAAGGCCCAATGAAGCCCTTAGCTTATTCAAGCGATTAGAGGCCAATGCAGAGGGAGATATTTCTGAAATCTCCGAGGCCCAATTAGGCCAGGCCCAAGCCATGATTGCCTTAGGGAATACCGAAGACGGGCGCCAGTTATTGGAACAAATTGCATCCAAATACGCCACACAGGATGCCGGAAAAACCGCCATACTCCGACTTGCTGCCCTGAATGTGCAACTTAATAATTTAAGTGCCGCCTTAGACCTCTATCGGCGGATGGCCCAGACCAACGACGATGTATTTGCCAGTGAAGCACAATTTCGTTATGGAAGTCTCTTGTTGCAGATGAACCGAGCACAGGAGGCCCTTCAAGCCTTCGCTGCAATTCAGGAACGTTTTCCAGATGTGATAGATTGGGTCGCACAAAGTTATTTGGGGCAGGCACGTGCGTATCGGGCACTCGGTAACCGAGCCAGCGCCATTCAGGCTTATGATCGCGTCATAAGCGAATATGGCCAAACCCCTTATGCACAAACTGCACGTTCGGAAAAAGCAACGCTTTAAACCCGAAAATGCCATACCAAACAGTTCAAGAATTATGAAAAGCAATCGTTTTGGGCTTCTATCTTTTTTACTGATCGGGCAGGTTTTGATAGCACAACCCGTTGTGCCCGATCTTAAGCCGAATGAAGTGGTGATCCGAAGCAAAAAGCCAATTGAATTACCAAAATTAGAACGACCCGCCATTACCAACTTGGTTATACCCCCAAAGCCTTTTATGCCGCGAGAAGGACAAACCCCTTTTATTGGCGGATACAAGCAAAATCCCACAGAACTTCCTCACCATTCGTTGGCCGATGTTCCCGTTGGCGATCGTTTTACCCTGTCTTCTGCACAGCCAAGACAACTTTTACTAAAAGCGTCTGTGGGCCGTTATTTGAGTCGTGAACTTCAGGTCTTTGCCCACGCACCGTTTCGCGATGGGGTTGCTTTTTTTGGGGATATAGACTATTTGGGGAGCGATGGGCATCAGCCCTTTGAAGCAAAACCTGATATTAAAGCCACTTTTGCAAATTTTAAATTTAAACTCGGCTCCTCTCAGGAATACAAGAAAAGCATTGCAAGATTGATTTTTAATGGCTTTTCCACCCGGAACAATCTTTTTGGTGCAGATACTCTTATGGTAGTAACTGGCCCCAGGTTGATGGCACAGCCCTTTCGTAAAGGGCGGGGATTGGGAATAGGTGGGGATTGGTACGCACTCGAAACCGCACGTTTCCCTTTTAAGATTCGGGCTGACTACCAAAACGAGCGATTTGACAGCGACATCTTGGCCATTGCACCAGATATCTATTCCAGAACCGAAAAACGCATGAACCTCGGCGGAGAGGCCAAAATCCCTATCGGCAAAGTAGCGTTTTTTTCGGATGCGCATCTAACGCTCTCTGCCATAGATGCAAAAACAGTTCTGGGTTCAGACCTCCTTTCGCAATCGGTGAGAGCAGGAATCACTTGGATGGCCTCGAAAGCCTTATGTATTAGCACAGGTCTTCAATATGCTGGTTTCGAGGCTTCTAAAAGAAATATAGGGACGGATCCTATTTCCAGAAACTTTTTCGCACCTTATATTCGGGCCGATTATTACTTCCCCCAAGGCTTACAGGTGTTTTTGAAAAACGATCCTCGGATCATACACCATACTACTTCCGGCCTCTTTACACAGAACCCGTATCTGATTGATGATCCAATAGTCAAACCATCCATAAACACCATCGCTATTGAGTCTGGTATTGGGTTAAGGAAACAACCTTATCAGTTTGGTTTTAAAGCTGGTTACACGAAAAGTCCGGAATATTTATATTTCCAGAAGACCACTAAAGAACGATATGCAGGATTTGCAAAAGGGGTTTTTGAATCTAACTATGCACTGGCAGATGTCTTTTATGCGCAGGCTGAGGCTGGTGTAACCCTTTTTGAAACCCTCTGGGCTTCGGTGACGGCAAAGTTACAGAATGGGCGCCTGATTGGTTCAGGGGAGAATAAAGATACCTTGATCCCGCATGAAGCCGCATTTGAGTCTTCCGGCAGTCTCGTGTACACCTTTTTAAAACAAAAAGCACGCCTTCAAGCGGATCTTAACATGATTGGCACGAGATATGCAAGTACCGATAAAATGGGAGAAATTACACCTGTATTAGATTTAGGAATTTCAGGGAGTTACCGAGTCTGGAAGGACTATGGGGTTTATGCGCAGGTAAAGCACATTTCAGCCAGTCCATATGAACGCTGGGCGGGCTATCCTGAAGCCCGATTTGTGGTGATGCTGGGTGTTAAAACAGCCTTGAACGTATTGAATTAACGGTTTATTTTTGCCGTAATTACCCACGGATGGCTTCAAAAATGTATGATTAATGATTATCTTATAAGGCCCTCCAGTTTCTGAACCAAATCTTTTATTTGCCGAAAACATGAACGATCCATTGCCGAGATTCCGGCGCGAAGAAGTGTTCCAATCCACACAAATACCGGAATCGGATATACATCAACCCATCCCAAATCCTGCACAAGCAGCGGCAGCCGTTTTGGATGCCCTATCTTCGGATGTTCCTGAAGGAGTGTCCTTTGTACCGGAAGACCTTCCAAGCACCGGAGGAATTGTTCAAGATTTACCCATTTCAGGTAGTTCCGCTGCCGAATCCATTGCAGAAGGGGTTTCCGGATTTGACGAAACCCTTCATGTTTCCGCCCCTGAAATTACAACCGAAGGATTAATTGCCGATATTCCTCAGGCCATTCAAGAGGCGCCTCAGACAGAAGTAGAAGGCATCAATCGCTTTTTATATGATGAAACCATAGGGGATCCGATGGATACGGCATCTTTTTCGGCACCTATCGTTTATGCTGGCGAAGCCCGTCCTGTTGCTTCTGAAACTGAATGGAAGCCTTTGGACAACCTTCCTCCTGCAATATCACCCCAAGCTGCGACAGAAGAGAATCCCCTTCTTGTTCTACCTCCCATCGAGGCTACCCCCGCGATTGATGATGCTTTAATGAGTGTGGGCAATGAACTACCGGATGATCTACGGTCTCCGGTACTAGAATCTCCTGAATCCAGCGACTTGGTAAACACAACCGAACCGCTCATGATCTTGGAATCGGTTAGGAGTGAAAACGCGACAGAGGGAAACCCGATTTCTGACCTTGTGTCCCTCGACCACACCGAAGCCCTTGAAGCATTGACTGCGCACGAAGTTGTACCCGTTCTGGCGCAACCTATTCCTATAGCGCCCAAAGATCCCATTGCACCACCCACTGATCCTAAACAGGAAATCGCTATGATGTTAGAACAAGACGAACCGGCTTTTACCGTTGCGGTCCGGTATCTCGAAACCTATCGCCAAGACCCAACCGGCGAGTCGGGGGCGGACGCCCTTTTCTGGGCTGCCGAAAATTATCAAAAAGCAGGGTTACCCGGAAAAGCGCGTGGCCTGTTTCAGGACTTTGTGCGCCAGTTTCCCGATCATCCAAAAGTATCAAAAGCACAAGAGTACCTTCAATGGATAGACGTGGATACGCCCTCGGAAGAGCAGGTAACCCGCCCTACCCTCAACTCGGCGCTTGCAGCAATACCGAACGAACCCAAACAGCCAGAAGGCGTAGCACAATCATATGGCACGCCATTGCCCAGTTTTCGTCCTATAGGCGACCAAACGCCGGATATTTCGACTCCTGCGCCAGTGTCACAGCCTGTTTCCAACGAACCATACCACTATATTGCTCCTCCGGTGATGGGACCTGCCATGCGCAATCCACCTGCACAACCCATTCCACAAACGGTACGCATGTCATCAACGACACCGGAACAAAAGCCTCACGAACCTGTTTCTAACGAGTCTTCGAAAGCAACCATAGCGACCGCTACGGCCACTTCCGTTCCGCTATTATTAAGAGCCAAAAATTTTGTACAATCTAAACCTCCCAAAGTGCGCGGCTTAATTTATATATTGAGTGGCCTTGCCCTCTTCCTGATTGCCTTGGTTTTGTTTACCTTGAGCCGAGGACTCTTTTCCAGTACCACTGGCCCAACCATCTCCCAATCGGGACAAACGGGACTTACCAATGAAAGTTTGGTGCAGCAACCGGGTACTTCTCCCACACCCGCTCCCGGTACAGCAGGCGGATTGATTGGCAGCGGAGACGCTACGACAACTACTGGTGGCACTGGCGCTACGGCTGGCGGTGGAGGAACAACAGGATCAACGACTGATCTTTTCCGCAGTCCTATGGAGGTACAAGGAGGAAGTGATCTAAACACCTCGGCTGGCGGCTGGGGCTGGTCTCTTAAATTTTCCTCGAACCGTGCCGAGTTGGAAAAAATGGCGGCAAACCTACGCAGCCGCGGGTATCGCACGGGCATTATCACCATCAGTTCCCCCCAACAAGGCTATCGGCTGATTTTAGGGCAGTTTAAGTCCAAAGAGGAAGCCAAAGCATCAAAAGGCAAATTGCCCTACGACACGCCCAAGGACGCTTGGACTGTAGAAATTAAATAAAATCCTAAAAAGCCTGTCTTATGATGTACAGACCTTAGGCAGGCTTTTTTCTCTTTCCCCACTTGCTCCGCAAAACCCCATGACATTGCTTAACGGATTTATACTTGCCTTACAGCAACCAACCGCCCCCCCCCTTGTCACACAACCAGCCCCTGTAACACCCTCGGCCACACCCAGCATGTTTGACCTCGTATGGTCCGGTGGGTGGGTTATGATTCCCATTATCATCGCCTCGCTCTTGGCAGTATATGTATTTATAGAGCGCTTTTTACTTTACCGCAAAGCCTCGGCAAACGAAAACTTTATCGAGTACATCCGCCGCTACTTACAAGGCGGCGATGTTCGGGGGGCACTCACCTATTGCTCTACCATCCCGAAACCAGTGGCACAGGTCGTCAAAAAGGGTTTAGAACGAATTGGTCGCCCGATTACCGAGATTCAGGAAATTGTCTTAATCGAAGGTAGAGACCAAGCATACAAGTTAGAAAAAAGGTTGGTTTGGCTTGCAACCATTGCCGGGGTTGCCCCACTTTTAGGATTTTTGGGTACTGTATTGGGCATGGTCGAAGCCTTCCAGTCCATCCAAAGTATGCAGGGGCAGGTCAATCCAAGTGTTTTGGCGGGCGGGATCTGGACAGCGCTCATTACCACAGTAGGAGGTCTAATTGTCGCTATTCCCACACAGATTGCCTATAATTATCTACTGGAACGATACCATTTCATTGTGAATCAAATGGAACGTTTTTCCTCGGACTTCATTGACCTTCTACAGGAACCTGTTCCCACGATGATGATGCCACAAACCACACAACCATACCCGTATCCGCAACAAAATCCACAATATTGAGATGAGCCGCTTTCATTTTTCCACCAGTAAACTCCGTCCGATGGAGTCTTTTAGTCAGGCAGGAATGGCGGACATCACCATGTTGCTCCTCATTTTTTTCTTGTTGACCTCTAACTTTATCATCCAAAATGGACTTCCGGTGAACGTCCCCAAGGCCGAAGCCGGAACCCCAACAGACAGCGAGCAATATTTGACTGTCATTGTCACGGAAAACAATGAGATTTTTGTAAACCAAGTGCAAATCCGCGAAGAGGATCTGGTTGGTACCTTAAATGCAAACAAAGGGGATTTACAAAAAGTGGTCATTCGTGCGGATGAAAAGGCACGTCATGGCGTAGTCACGGCGGTTATGTCGGCGGCGGCATCATTGGACTTGCGTGTGGCAATTGCCACCGAACAACCAGAAGAAGACACCTCTTCCGGAAATTAGTCCCTTAGAGCAGGCTTTATGTCTTAGTGGCCGATATGTGTTTATCGGCCTTTTTTATTCAACCAATAGGTCACCATAGCTTACCATTTCCCCACTTAATCGATCAAAGATGAAAAGGCGGTGTATGCCTTTTATGGTAGAGACCGATCCGGAGGCAGAAAGAAGGCTGATGTCAAAATTAAACGTATAAGCACCGGGTAAGCCCGTTTGACCTATTTCATCCAAGAGTATAAACCGACCTTGGTCATTATACCCACGAAGAGTAAGGCCATTGGGCAACTGGTCGGTCGCTGTGACGATAACGGGGATGGTTACAAAACCACTCGAAATCGGATTGGGGAAAGCAGGGTTAAAGCGAACATAACCTGTATAAAAAGGAGCAGAACGCCAATCGGTTTTGTCTTCTTCGATAGGCGTGCCATTAGTACTTTTTATTAGGCCACCGCCCTTATCGGTACGGGTCACTCCGACAGGTTTTTGGGATGCTTCACGGATAAAGGCTTCCTGAAGGCCCGTATCGCATTGTGTTAGGAATAGTGAAAGCCCGAATAACAGAAAAGGCACATATTTCATGTGGATGTTGGTTGACTGAATGGAAAGGGGTAGAGGTATAAAATACACATTAGAGCGGGTTTTACTGGTATTGCCCTGAAAAAGTTTTCAGACATCCCCCTTGCAGCCAGATACAATGGCAGGAAACGTCCTCACCTTTGTTCGATTTGAGGTTTTGACGCCAAAAACCAAACCGGTTTCGTAAAAAATCCCGCTGAACCCAATGGAGCAGAACGGTAAATTCCCTCCTAAAAGAATGTACGAACATATGTTTCAACCTGAAGATTTTTTATCCGAACAACAACGGTCCTTGTTAATGCATTACGAAGCCCTGCTCATTGAAACCAATGGTAGGATTAACCTCATCTCCAGACAAATGGACCCCGCAGATTGTTATGAACGGCACATTTTGCACTGCCTTAGCCTTACCGAACGCCCTTTTCCGGACCACGCGGAAGTGGTGGATTTTGGAACCGGAGGCGGTTTACCCGGTTTGGTACTGGCCATTTGTTTTCCCAATGTACACTTTCATCTAATAGACAGCACCGGAAAGAAAATACGAGCGGTACAGGAAATGTCTCAAACATTAGGATTGGACAATGTATCTGCTTATGCACTTCGGGCCGAGACTTGGACAGGAAAAGCCCATTATGCCGTCTCGCGCGCAACAGCTCCTTTGAAGGATTTGTGGTTCTGGTTTAACCGAATACGCATCCCCTTTTCAGCACCCGTCAACGCTTGGCAACCCGGCCTCCTCTGTCTAAAAGGGGGCAACCTAACCGAAGAAGTAGCACAACTTAAAAATCGTTTTCCCCACGTATTGGTACGCCAGACCTCACTCACAGAGGTTCTGGGGCGGCCTTATTTTGAAGAAAAGGTACGGATGACCGTAGAAGCCATGCCATGATGCGTCTTTGCCTCTATTTTGAAAATCGGCCAGCGGATCCTCGATCACCGATTTTATTCCTTCACGGTTTTATGGGAAATGCGCGGGACTGGTATCCGGTGATCCGGCCCTTAGAATCAACGTATCGGTGTATTCTGGCTGATTTACCGGGGCACCACGCCTCCACTAAAAATTGGCCTCTCCATTGGAAAAAAGCAGAAATTCCTTTGTCTTACGGAACGATGTCTGAAATTACAGACGCTTTAGAAACATTTAGAGAAAATGAATTGCACGTTCCGTGGAAGGTTGCCGGTTATTCAATGGGAGGACGTGTCGCCTTGTTTATGGCCTGTCATTTTCCTGTACACCTCCAACATCTGGTACTGATCTCCGCTTCTCCGGGCTTAAAAACCGCAACGGAGCGCAATGGACGACAAGCACAGGACGAAGCCCTCGCCTTGCAACTGGAACAAATTGCGTTGATGGAGGAACATAAGCGTGCCTTTGCCCTTAGAGAACATCTTTATAAGTGGTATCATACACCGCTCTGGGCTTCTCTTCATACACGTCCCAATACTCTGGAAGCCATTATTTCGGACAAACAAAAGGGTATGCCCGCAGGGTGGGCGCAATCGCTGAGAACCATTGGTACAGGTATGCAGCCTTCATTATGGCCTGTTTTAGACCACCTAACCCTTCCAGTGTGCCTAGTAACAGGAGGGGATGATCCTAAGTTTACAGCCCTTAACCGAGAGATGGCACAACACATTCACTTCGGCCAGCATCATATTCTCCCAAATGTCGGACATGCACTGCTTTCAGAAGCTCCGATGGAACTGGCACACCTCATCCTTCAGCTATCAAAACCTTCATAAGCAACGATCTCTTTAATACCGTTTATCGCACTTGTCAGGCTGTTAAACGATTCTCATAGACGAAATAGTAACGAAATGCCTATTCTAAAGGTAAAATATAACTACCCAAACGATTTTCTCTCTTACAAATGAAAAAAATTTATCTACTTCTGACATTTTGTCTTCCCGTATGGACTTTCGCCCAAACAGGCGTTGTACGAGGAACCGTTACCGATGCACTGACCAAGCAAGCGATTCCGGGCGTGACCGTCCAGGTGGTTGGTACATCGTTTGGTGCTGTCAGCGACATCGAAGGGAACTTCCAGATTTCAGGAATCCCGGTTGGCGTTGTCACGATTCGGGCCACCTTTGTCGGATTCACCCCACTCACAAAAACGGATATTGTGGTTCAGAATAGCCGCCCAACCGTTTTACAACTTGAACTTTCAGAATCCATCAACGAAGCGGCCAGTGTCACCATTCAAGGCTCTGTTTTTGAAACCAAGTCCGATGCTCCTGTCTCCATCCGTAGTATTTCGGCAGAGGAAATCCGGCGTACACCAGGCGGCCAGGGCGATATCTCCCGCTCTCTGCTCTCGTTACCCGGCGTTACCACAGGCGCCGATAACCGGAACGACCTTTTGGTGCGTGGGGGCGGCCCCGGCGAAAATGCGTATTTTTTAGATGGTATCGAAATCCCACAGATCAACCACTTCGCGACCCAAGGCGCAACGGGTGGCCCCTTAGGCATGATCAACGTGGACTTTATTGCCAACAGTGACTTTTATTCCGGCGGCTTCCCTGCACGTTATGGGGACGCGCTCTCCTCGCTGCTCATTATTGAAAACCGTCCGGGTTCGCCAGATCGGATTGCTGGAGATTTTACGGTTTCGGCCACCGATGCAGGAATAAATTTAGATGGTCCCCTAGGTAATAAGGGTAACTGGTTTTTTTCCGCAAGACGATCCTATATCCAGTTTCTCTTTGAGGTAATCGGACTTCCCATCCTGCCTTCATACTGGGACTTCCAAACCAAATTGGAGTACAACCTGAATAAAAACAATCGTCTAACCTTTGTAGGACTCGGTGCGATTGATAATTTTGAGTTTAATGTACCCGAAGATCCCACCTTTGAACAACAAGAGATTGCTGATCGGATTTTTGATAATGACCAATGGAGTTATACCAATGGTCTGGTATGGCGACATCTATTTAAAGACGGTTTTATGAATATGGCCCTTAGCCGCTCCATGAACGAATTCCGGTTTGCCGATGTAAACCGCGAAACCAACGAAAACATCTTCACCAATACCTCACAAGAATCCGAAAACCGTTTACGGGTGGATGTGGACAAGAAAATAACCAAAACCCTTTCGCTTGGGTATGGCGGCGGGGCAACCAATGCACGGATTGCATCCGACTTTTTTCAGAAAGCCACTCCCGCCGTGCCCTTTGATCTGACATTCCAGAACACCTTATTGCTTTGGAAATACTTTGCTTATGGCCAAGCCATCCTTAGAAATGCAAACGGAAAATTCACGTCCACCCTCGGATTACGCTATGATGGAAACTCCTTCCTCGGCAAAAACTACCTTGCGCCCCGTCTTTCGGCATCTTATGCCTTAACTCCAACGGTTTCGCTCAACGCCTCCTATGGGGTTTTCAACCAATCGCCGGAATACTTGACAATGGCCATTAGCCAGAACAATACCTATGTCAACCAAGACCTTCCATACATCCATACCAGCCATTACATTGGCGGTGCGGCGTGGCAAGCACGTCCCAGCCTTCGTTTGTCTTTAGAAGGTTTTTATAAGCAATATGAAAACTACCCGGTCTCGGAAAAATCTGGCATTTCCTTGGCGAATCTGGGGGGCGATTTTGGATTTGTGGGTGCCGAAGCGGTGTCGGGTATTGGAAAAGGTCGTGCCTATGGGCTTGAATTGTTTGCACAAAAGAAAATGGTGGAACGCCTCTATGGCCTCGCCTCGTATGCCTTGGTTTGGAGTGAATTTACAGGCAAAGACGGGGTCTTCCGGCCATCCAGTTGGGATGTTCGTCATGCAGTTTCGCTCACCTCCGGGTATCGTATTGGCCAGAAATGGGAGTTTGGCGTAAAATGGCGGTTCACCTCCGGCAATCCATTTACCCCATTCGACCTTGCAAAATCGGCAGCAGAATACAAGATTACTGGGCGCGGAGTACAAGACTTCTCCAAGCTCAACAGCCTACGAATGCCCGCCTACCACCGCTTAGACTTCCGGGTGGACCGCCGTTTCTTCTTTAATAAACTGAATGGGGTGGCCTATATAGATATTCAAAACCTGTATAACCACGATAATCTGTTCACCTACACCTATACACAAGACCCAGCCTACCCCAACAACCTACGGCCTTCTTCACAGGTCTCTTTCCTACCCAATATCGGTTTTTCAATCGAGTGGTAACCAAATAAAATAAGTTGTCTCTATAAGCCGTTGTTTTATTTTGAACAGCGGCTTTTTTTATCACTTGGTATTCCGAACCAAGTTTTTCTTCCATCGTTATATAAATTTTCTAAGCGGTTGTTTACCTTTTTCAGGATGATCGTATGTATAAATTTACCTTTGGATTTTTGACCATCGCATCGTCTATCACCTACTTTTTGGGTAGTGGCTTTTTTGTCCTATGGCCGTTTATTTCTCTGGCCTCCTTTTCGATGGTTGCTTTCCCGATGGGGTGTTTGGCACTTGGTTTGGTCTTTAAATGGGTAATAGGAAGCAGGAACCTATTCGAGGACATTGGCAGTACGCTCACCGCATTTGTTTATGTTTTGGTCGGGATTGGGACAGGATTGGGTCTGTTTTGGAGTTGGAAAAACAACCATACCCATTTATACATAGACAATGGCAGCCTAAACCCCATTTCCATTCAGATCTCCGATTGGGAAACGGTTCAGATACCAGGCAGAATGCTCATGGCCGTTTCTGTTCCCATCCGTACTGTTACGCTAAGGCACGACACCACCAGTACCCAAATTTCTATCCCAAAACGGTCGCGGGTTTTTTATAACCCCGGACGCCACAACAATTATTTAAAATACCATGTGGTCTATGGACCAGCCCACGAAAACGAGGAATACCCCGAAGAAGTCCTGAGTCGTCCGCTATGGTTTATTTCGGATGCCGATTTTTTGTTTGAACAACCCGATGAAGACATTGAAGTCTGGGGCATTAGGCCCGAGAATGTGATACGAACCGTCTTAACAAGGGTCTCCGATGCCTATGTGGCGCTTCATAGGGAAAATCAAATGCGACACCGCAAACCAGAACTTTAAATTTAGAGAGGCTATACAAGCAATACCCAAGCTTTATCGTGGTCTTGCGCCCATATAATTTGTGCTGTATGGGTTTTCCGCTCAGTTTTGTTTGGCATTTTTTCAAAAAGATTGTACCTTTCATCGTTTCTTTAAAGCCATGTGAACAGAACGATGAAAGCCACACCCTTCCTCATGCTGGGCATTTTTGCTTTGCCCCTGATCTGGGCAACCCAACGCCCGGCACACTCCAATATAACAAACACTGTCACCACCGTTGCAGACTCGCTTCAGGCAGACCGAGACCGTCACACTCTGGCCCTGATCGAAAAATACAAAGGCCGCGAACAAGATAAAGCAGGTGATGTGTTCCCGAGCCTAAAGGTCCAAGCCTTGAAAGATCTTCCTTTAGAACGCTTTTACCGTGCGATGAATCTGGGATATAGCCGTGGCTTGGGCGTATCGTGTGATTTCTGCCACAACGTTAACAACTGGGCGGATGAATCTAACCAGCATCACGCCATTGCACGTGATATGGCGCGACTGGTAGAATTTACCAATGCGAAAGTAAAAGACCTCCCCGCATTGGCTGATAAGCGCGGCATGACGGTAAACTGTTCCACATGCCACCAAGGCCACAAAGAACCACCCCGCCTGGCTCCGCCTGCTGGTACACGTCCCCCACAAGGCCGGCCACGCAATAACCAATAGTTTTGTCCTGGTTGCACCCTGTTCCAAGCCTCCTTACTACTTGTATGGGGGCTTTTATGTTTTGATGAAGGGTATAAAAGTCGAATAAATTCCCGGTAGTGGTAAATAGTACGTGGTTTGTATTTTGCAAAAAAATGATCCCAGAGGCAAAAGAGCATTTGGGGAAGTTTTGAAATGGTTCCTTTCGATTAGGTCGTATGTGAAATACAGCTCTGCCTACCGCTGAGAAAGACTCTTTAGGAGCGGCATCATAATAGACTCCTTTTGGCAATACCTTGTTAGTGGTTCGATTTTTACTCTTTCTTGTCATTTAGAAATTCGTCTGTAAAGTGTCCTCTTTGTTTTGGTTTTGAAAACTTATCTTTGTTATACGATTGTGAATTTCCTTTTGGAATTGAGAGCGAAGTCCAACCGTTTTCTGCAAGCATTTTTCCCAAAAACACAATTTGTCCGATGTGATATGGATAATGTGCTAGTTGTCGGTTTATGGCTTCGGTTACTGTGTGTCCTTGATTGCGTATGTAGATAATTTTGTCAAGGTCGTCTTTTGTCAATGAGTTGATTGCGTTGAAAAGACAACCCCAACCTTCGTTCCACTTGTCTAAAAGCTCATCTTTGCTTTTAATGTCGTTTTCAAATTCAGTGTCCCTGTTACGAAATTCCTTTTCTCCGTCCGAAGTCAAAAAGTCTGTCCATCGTGAAAGCATATTTCCCCAAAGGTGTTTTACAATAGTTGCAATACTGTTACTGTCGTCATTGTATTGCCAAAACAACTTGTCGTCCTGTAATTGTGAAAATGTTTTGTCGCCAAGCATTTTGTAATACTCAAACTGTTTTTTTATGCTGTCCAAATAGTCGTTTGTCATAATTTTTTAAGGTTTTTTGACAATTTTAGTGGATTAGGA
>DDTM01000037.1 GCA_002344075.1 Bacteroidetes bacterium UBA2364 | reverse complement strand
AAATTTTATTAACTATTTAATATAAGTAGTTTTTAAATATTACTTTATGTTAAAAAGGCTAAAATTGATAGTCAGGTTTTTACCTATATTTGCCAAACACCGATTTACAGCGTATTGTAAAGTTTCGTCATCAATATAATCTTCTGGGCGCAACCATTCGCACTTTAATTTACGCCAGACGATCTCTTCTATGTTCAAATGAGGCGAATACGGTGGTAAATAAAAGATACGAAGTCCGCGTTTTGCCCAAATTTCTATACGTTCTTTGATCCATTTAGCACGATGTACACTTGCATTATCCAAGTTGGCAACGTTGGCGATAACAATGAGAGTTACTGTTACGATAGCCATTTTCAAGGGCTAAACGCTCTGATTTTGTAAGTATTGGGGTATTTTTTCGCATAACTATCCAAGTTACAAATAACATAAACTATTTACAAGAACCTACTTACAATGTAATAAGTCAAAAGAATAAAAAAATACGATAGGAAATATGTCTAAATACTGCCAAGTGATCCGTAGATCCTCAAATCAGGGACACAAGTTTTAGATTATTGTCCAGCAATGGTTTTTCCATGCGTCTGGCCGTTCTGTAGAAAGCAGTATGAGGACAGGGAATGGTAAGGTCTCGCCTTTCCATACCCCATGTAGGTTCTGATCTGAGTATTTGAATAGGGTGTAGCCAACATACACCCTATAAATACCAAAAAAATACATTTCTTCATAAGGAAATTTGAATACCCGTGCTTAAGTCAAAAACATCCACCGATTTGCCATAATACACATAGCCAGCTCTTGCCACCAAAGATGCTCTCTTGCTCAGTTTTATGGGCATCAGCAAATATGCCTGTACACCACCAAACTCATAGCTAATATTGAGGCTATTCACATAAACCTCCTTTCCGTTTACATAGACAATGTCGCCTTGATTTTTGGTGGTCACCAAATTGCGGGAAGACACACCCGCCTCAAACCCAAACGAGGTGCGGTTAAAATGAATGGGCAAGACTTGGACATTGGCCTCTATTGCGACCGTTGCGGTTTGTTGATCCCAAATGGCTTGATTCGACTGATGTTGTACTAACCGCAACGTTGCGCCAAGGTTTTTGTTAATCGCATAGGTATAGCCTGCATGGATGCCCAAGGTAAGCATGTCGCCGGGTGGAAATGCCCCTCGGTTTACTCCAAGAAACAACTGGTGCCTGCTGGTTTGTGCCTGCGCATTCAAGCCAAAAACAAGCAATAGAAAAAAAACAAAGGTGTATCGCATTGCTTTTTTGTTTAATAAGGTGTTGAGCTTCAAGATGAGGTGGACCTGAGGCCCACACCAAAAGGTTTTAAATCAGATTACCCCCATGTTCTCATGGGCATCGTCCACTTAAACTGTTGATTTCCTCCGAACCATGGAGTAAGCCACGAGCATTTTGAGTATGGATAGTCAATAGTAGGAGCCAAACAGCGCTCAATATACGAAGTAGAAAGTCCATACATCAATATATCTCTACCATACACAGCATGGTTTAATAAAGTTACATACTGATCTCTCTTAAACTCTGTTTGTGAAAGCAATACATCACTTGGAGGTACTTTGACATCTACTTTCACCGGAAAATTCTTTATGTTTGCTCCCAGAGAAATGGTTACCTCACCTTCTCCATTATCAGTTTCAGATACGAAGACAGTCTGTGAAGTTTTAGAGCCCGACCAGTCTGAGTCCCATAACAAGTCTATACCACATACCATACGCGTTTTGAAAATAGATATTCTTGGACAGGAAACTGTCCCCAAACTTTGGAATCTTCCTTCGCCTGTTATTGCTCCACTTGATGCCACATCTTTTACATACCCCTCAGCTCTTCCAAACTTAAAATCATTTCCTCCTCTGAATATAGAGTCCCAATTTTTAGAGAACTCCACATACTCAATGTAAACCGTGCTGTATGTATTGTTAATGGTGTTTTTATTGGAGTCTGTTTTTAACTTCTTTTCTTTAATGGATTTCTAAGTACATGACAAAAAAGGCTTTTCTGCCTTGTTGCCTATCTTGTGGGTTCTGACATCAAAGAACTTCGGCTTAATGCAGCGCGTATCAAATGTATGGTACTGTTGATGATAGCCTTGATTAAAGTTCAAAGCGTAAACTTTGACCGTTTGGCTGAAGACTTTGGCAATGACGTTGAATTATCGTCTAATTTACGGCGAATTCAACGTTTTTTTGCTTCGTTTTACTTGCCATCGGATTTAATCTCTCAACTTTTATTCAAGCTACTTCCATTTGAAGGTCCTTACCGCTTAAGCCTGGACAGAACAAATCGGAAATTTGGTAAATGCAATATCAATATCTTGGTATTGAGCGTGATTTACAAAGGGGTGGCTTTGCCCATTTTATGGACATTTTTAGGCGACAAACGAGGTAATTCGAATCAAAAAGAGCGAACTGACTTACTTAAAAGATTTATCCGTCTATTTGGTTTGCAGGCGATTGAATTTATCACAGCCGACCGGGAATTCGTTGGGGATACGTGGTGGCAATTTCTGATTGAACACAAGATTTCTTTTTTTATCCGTATGCGAGACAATATGAAAATCACGCTGCCGCATAAAGGAGAAGTCAAAGCTTTTTGGTTATTCAATAATTTGCCGCTTAATGTGGCTTATCAATATCCTAAAATTGTCCAAGTCAAAGGGTGTTCGGTCTATTTATCAGGCTTGAAATACCTCAACCAAAACGGAAATCTTGAGTATTTGATCGTCGCTTCCTTTGATAAATCTCAGCAAGCACTTGAATTTTATAAACTTAGATGGCAAATTGAAACCATGTTTCGCGCTTTCAAAACCGCTGGGTTTAATCTCGAAGATACCCATTTGAAAGATTATGACCGATTAGATAAATTGCTCACAATGGTCGCATTAGCCTTCGTTTGGGCATATAAGACAGGGATTTATCGAGATAAAGAGGTGAAACCAATCAAAATCAAGAAACATGGAAGACCAGAAAAATCATTATTCGCATATGGCTTAGAATGGTTGGCTCAAGTCTTAATCAATCCATTTAATCA
>DDTM01000080.1:55851-81815 GCA_002344075.1 Bacteroidetes bacterium UBA2364 | reverse complement strand
TTTTGAAAATGTCCAGTAGTATGCTTTGGTACTTGCCACAACGATACGTTTTTGCCTCTATATCATCTTTTCACAAAATACAAGAAATATACTTTTACTACTACAAAAAAGGCAATAAACCCTTAATCCATACTAAAATAATCCATTGACTGATACGCGCCAGACTTGAGTTTTTGATATTGCATCAGTACGTCATTTACCAAAGAAGAGGCGCCAAAACGGAACCAATCTGGGCTTAACCAAGCATCGCCGAGAGTTTCTTTTACCATCACCAAATAATGCCACGCCTCCTTGGCGGTACGAATACCACCAGCGGGCTTCATCCCAATCATTCTTCCCGTTTTGAGGAAATGATCCCGGATGGTCTCCAGCATCACCAGTGTCACAGGCATGGTAGCGGCAGGTTGTACTTTACCGGTAGAGGTTTTAATGAAATCCGCCCCAGCATCAATTGCAATTTGCGAAGCTTTCCGCACCAGATCGAGCGTCTGTAGTTCACCTGTTTCCAGAATAACCTTTAAATGTGCAGGCCCACATGCTTCTTTAAATGCAGCCACTTCGTCGAAGACATAGGCATATTCCCCAGCAAGCAAGGCCCCACGCGAGATCACCATGTCTATTTCATCCGCTCCGGCAGCAACGGTTTGCCGCACTTCCTGCGTTCTGATATTTAAAAAAGACTGGCCACTGGGAAAAGCCGTGGCGACAGCAGCAACCAATACACCACTGTCTCCGACCGCTTCTTTTGCTACGGAAACCATTGTTGGGTACACACAAACAGCGGCCGTATGAGGCAAATCATGCCCAGCCAGAGGCTGAATGGCCTTCCGGCACATCATCCGCACTTTGCCCGCAGTATCCATGCCCTCCAGAGTGGTAAGGTCACACATCGAAAGCGCCATCCGGAGTGCGGCTTCCTTGGATTCGTTCTTAATGCTCCGCTTTTTAAATGAAGCAGCACGGGATTCTACCGCAATTTGATCTACTGTGGGGATACGGGGAAGTTGATACATACTTTTTTCTGAATGATACGGGAATTTGACGCCAAATGCAACGACCCCATAGCATTGTAAGGGAAGCAATTTTGTACATTATTTAAAACACTTTACCCACTAAACCCCTCTTCAAATGAACCGTTTTTTAGATGGTTGGCACAGCCCCGCGCTAAATAAGCACATGGAAATTGCCGAATATGGACATTACGGCATTGCCCTCTTACTTTTGCCTACCGCCGCCGCCGACTACTTGGAATATGAACGTTTTTTACTGATCCGTGCAATTCAGGAGCAGATTAATGCAGGAAAGGTGAAGGTCTATTCCATCAATAGCATCAATTCCGAAAGTTGGTTGAACCGTAATATGCACCCACGCCATAAGGCCATGCGACATCAGCAATTCAATGATTACGTTTTTAACGAGGTAATCCCGTACATTCGTCACCGAACAAGCCCGGAGACCCTGATTATTACGTCCGGCGCTTCTTTTGGTGCTTTGCACGCTGCTAACCTTTTTTTCAAACGCCCGGACCTGATCAATGGAATCATTGCCATGAGTGGCGACTATGACCTGACGAGTTATACCAGCGGATATTTTGACGACGATGTGTATTTCAATTCTCCGGCTCATTATTTACCCAATCTGACCGATGAAGGCATTTTGTCCCAAATCCGAAAGAGTAATCATATTCACATCGTGACTGGGTCTGGCGATTATGAGCACCCTGCAGCATCTAAACGCCTATCGGATACCCTCCACGCCAAAAACATTGGGCACGAGTTGGAAATATGGGGTCCCGACATGCGGCATGATTGGCCCACATGGCGGGCCATGTTACCCATTTATTTAGAAACCCGCTTCTGAATGTAAAAAGCCCTATACAAAATTGTAAAGGGCTTTTTTGATGGGTCACCAGAAACCGATCAATAGAATTTATACGAAAAGCCAACCGCCAATACTTCGCGAAACTGCACTTTTTTGTTTACATTGGTATCATGAACCAAATTCGCCTCAAAATTTACACTAATCAATTTATTAACTTTCATCGCAATTAAATTATCCCACCGCGTCAAAGGTGCCCATTCCGCTTCGGGCTTAGCAGGCTGGCGAAAGCTCATAAACAGGCTGAGTTGGCTTTTATAGTTGACATTGGTCGCCAAGTTTTTATTAAATTTGGTCAAAAAGTTAAGCCCTGCCTCCGACCGAATGTTTTCATCAGCATTTAAACCCCAAGCTGTTCTTAGGCTCTCGTCCCGAACAACACGTTGCTTAAAACCAATCCCCACCGATTGCGAGAACGCCGGGCTGGGATCATAGGAATAACCGATAGACTCGATGATGTCGGCGGGTGCAAACAGGTCTGATACCAAGACCTTGGTTCCCTTTGTATCATCATATTTATAGGTAGGTGCAAATTGGGTTTTAAAGTCCAGAACTGCTGTTGGTTTAAATTTTTTACCCGTCTCCCAATCCACTTTGAAAAGGTACGCAATCACATCGGTGGCTTTTCGGAGAGAGAGATCACCTTGTTTAAATTGGCCATATGTAAGATTAAATGTATGGGAGCGGTTCACTTTTCCTTTGATATGATCAAATTTCCCTGCAAGACTTGCCGTAGCAGACAAGGTATTAACACCGCCTGCTTGCCAATTATTGTATCCTGATTGGGTGATGGAGAGGGCTGCACCCATATCTTTTTTCCATGTTTCGGTTTTGATATCCGCCTTAGTGGCTTCTTGTGCTCGGAGCACCGGAGAAGCAATCATTACAATACATATGATGAACAATTGTTTTTGCATTGGTTCGTTATGGCTGAATGAAAAAAAGGCCGGAATCTGTTTTGAATCCGGCCAGAAAATTAAGGCATAAATAGGCCCAAAAAGTACCTACTCACCAGAGTTCTTAATGTTTTGAATTTCGGTACGAATTTCTTGCGCTTTGTCTTTTAGGTCTTGCATGGCTTTGCGGATGCGTGTACCAGCGGCTTTATTACCTTTCTCATAGAAGGCGTTGAAGTCTTTTTCGAGCGCATCTACCATGCCTTTTAATTCGTCAAATTTACTCATTGGTTTACCTCAGTCTTAAGATGATGTAGGATAATAGCGGAAATATGGTGGGAGAATTTGTTGGAAGTTAAATGCTACCATAGGGATGTGTCAAGTAAAAATCGCTTTTTGTATATTTTTACTTCCTTTATCAATCAATTTTATAACACAACTCACCTTATTTTTTAGGACGTTATGGCATTTCACTTGCACCCTTGGGGATAAATCCCGAAATTCGGGTATTCCGTTCCTCTCTTTTTAAAAACTTTATGCCCGAATTCTGCCACCTGCATTGCCATACCCAATATTCCCTACTCGATGGAGCTGCCCGGATTAAAAACCTAGTCGGTAAAGCCAAAGAGTTAGGAATGCCTGCTGTTGCCATCACCGATCATGGTAACTTGTTTGGAGTACCAGAATTTTACAAAACCGCCAAACAACATGGCATAAAACCTATTATAGGGTGCGAGTTTTATATTGCACCTTCTGGGATGAAAGATAGAACAGACCGCACCAGATATCATCAAGTACTCCTAGCAAAATCTGAAGAAGGATATAAGAACCTAATTAGATTATCCTCCCTATCCTATACCGAAGGCTATTATTATAAACCGCGTATAGACCGTGAAACCCTAAAAAAACATAGTGCCGGACTCATTGCAACAACTTGTTGCTTACAAGGCGAGGTATTACAAGCCATCTTAAAAAAGGGAGAAGAGGTTGCACGCCTGATTTTTGAAGAGTATTTAAATATTTTTGGTAAGGATTATTACATTGAACTACAAGATCATGGTATTCTGGAGCAAAAACAGTGCAATGAGGTCTTGCTGCGTTGGGCCACCGAATACAATGTCAAAACCATTGCCACAAATGATGTGCATTATGTAAAACAAGGGGACTCGGAGGCGCAGGATGTCTTACTCTGCCTGCAAACTGGAAAAGACCTGAACGATCCTAAGCGGATGCGTTTCGAGAATGATCAGTTCTTTTTCAAAACCACCGAAGAAATGCAGGCTGCTTTTCCCAACCTAACAGCCAAAATCCGCGACGAGTCCTTAGACAATACCCGCGAGATTGCCGATAAATGTGACCTCACCATTCCGATGGGGAAACTCCTGATGCCCAACTACCCCATGCCGCCAGAATATGCTGGCGATATGGACCGCTATTTGCATGATCTGGTTTTTGAGCGTGCCCAAACACGTTATCCCCATATGACCGAGGAAATTCGGGAGCGACTTACATTCGAGCTTTCGATTATCAACCAAATGGGATTTGCGGGTTACTTTCTGATTGTTCAAGATTTTACTACGGCAGCACGAAAGTTAGGGGTAAGTGTGGGACCAGGACGTGGTTCGGCGGCAGGATCGGCCATTGCCTATTGCTTGGGAATCACCAATATAGACCCGCTGGCGTACAACCTACTCTTCGAGCGCTTCCTGAATCCAGAGCGGGTTTCTATGCCCGATATTGATATTGACTTCGATGATCGCGGGCGTGGAAAAGTGATTGATTATGTGGTGCAAAAATATGGCCGTGAAAGCGTTTGTCAGATCATAACTTTTGGAACAATGGGTGCACGTTCTGTCATCCGAGATGTGGCACGTGTCATGAATATCCCACTTTCGGAAGCAGACCGCATTGCGAAACTGATTCCGGAAGGGCCAAAGGAAAACCTACATACCGCACGCGAAAAAGTACCAGAATTTTCCTCACTATTCCTGTCGAGTGATGCCAACATCCGAAAATTGATGGAATTCTCAACGGTCTTGGAGGGATCGGCCCGTCATACTGGAATTCATGCCGCTGGGGTTATTATTGCCCCCGGTAACGTGGGTGAATTTGTGCCCGTAGCTTTGACAAAAGGTAAATCGGGCGAGGAAGACATTGTTACCACCCAATATGAAGGGAAATATGTTGAAGATTTTGGGCTTTTGAAAATGGACTTTCTGGGCCTCAAAACCCTTACTATTCTGAATGATGCCCTTCAACTCATTAAGGAAAATTACGGCGTAGAGATAGATTTAGACGAAATCCCACTCGATGATGTCAAAACCTTTGAAATGTTTCAGCGGGGCGAAACTGTAGCCATTTTTCAGTTTGAAAGTTCGGGCATGCGGGAGTATATGAAGCTACTCAAACCCACCGACCTCAACGACCTAATTGCCATGAACGCCCTCTACCGTCCAGGACCGATGGATCTAATCCCGAATTACATCGCCCGCAAACATGGTCGTGAACCCGTAGAATACCCCCATCCCATGTTGGAGGAGGTGCTTAAACCCACATTTGGTATTCCGATTTACCAAGAACAGGTGATGCAAATGGCACAAGTAATGGGTTCTTATACCCTCGGTGGGGCCGATCTTCTCCGCCGAGCGATGGGAAAAAAGAAAAAAGAGGAGATGGATGCGCAGCGAATTACGTTTCTGAAAGGCGCGCAAGGCAATCAGGTGGACGAAACCACTGCAAACCAAGTTTTTGACATGATGGAAAAGTTTGCAGGATATGGTTTTAATAAATCTCATAGTGCAGCCTATTCTTTGGTGGCCTATCAAACGGCCTACCTAAAAGCCCATTATCCCTATGCCTTTCTGGCCGCAGCGATGACCTCGGAAATGGGGGATACCAAAAAATTGGCCATTGTTTTGGAAGAAGCACGACATCTCGGACTGAAAGTCTTGCCGCCCAGTATTAACCACAGTCAAGCTGCATTTAGTGTGGAAGGCGAGGCCATCCGATTTGGTATGGCCGCCATTAAAGGGGTCGGGGCAGGAAGCATAGAAACCATTTGTAACGAACGCAACCAAAATGGGTCATTTACTTCGCTTTACGACTTGGTGAAACGCCTGGATTTGAGACAGGTGAACAAAAAAACCTTAGAAGGCTTGGTCGCTTCTGGGGCCTTAGATGCGTTCGAGGGCCACCGTAAACAGTTCATTGTAGCACTCGACGACGCCATTCGGTTTGCACATCAGGCCCAACTGAACCGCGCTGCCGGGCAAAACTCGCTTTTCGGAGAATCCAGTGATACCGCCATTGAACTAACCCCACAAATGCCTTTTGTAGAGCCGTGGTCTCGTGGCGAAACGCTCCGGAACGAACGTGAGTTAATCGGGCTTTATGTCTCTGGACATCCTTTGGATGAATACGGACCGCTTGTTCGGGCCTTTTCCACCGCATCATTCAAGGACTTAGAAAAATTAGAACCAGACCGAGAATATCGCTTTTGTGGTATCATTACCGAGGTGCAAAAACGGTATGCAAAAAATGGCAAGCCATTTGCTTTCATCACCTTAGAAGATTTTGAAGGCGCGGGGGAAATTACCATCTTCTCCAGTCAATTCGAGCGTATTGGGCCACATTTGATACCCGATGAGCTGGTGATGGCCACTGCGAAATTAGAAAAAAGGGAACGCGGGGCCTCGCTGATTGCCAAAGACCTTATGCCAATGTGGCAAGCACAAGAACGCTTTATAAAGTCTATCTTATTGCGACTAAACCCCGAAGCCGTGCCCGCCGAACAAATGCAAAAACTGAAAGAAGTTTGCGACCAAAACAAAGGAGGAACACGGCTATATTTCGACTTACTAAACCCCATTTCTGGCAGGGCAATTCGGCTTAAAAGCCGCTTATGTGTCATAGACCCATCACCGGAAGTATTACGTACCATGGAGCGTATTTTTGGCCCGGAAAACGTTGTTCTACAAGGAGAAAGCTAATGGACCAACTTCAGGAAACTTTTTTACACCGCGAGGTTTTGGTGGAAGGAAAACTGTTGCATGTTTATCGCGATACGGTGATCCTCTCCGATGGTAGCGAAAGCATCCGCGAGTGGATCAATCATCCGGGCGCATCAGCCGTAGTGCCCCTTTTTGACGATGAAACAACCCTACTTATCCGGCAATTTCGCTACCCACCTCAACAGATTTTTATTGAGCTTCCTGCCGGCAAGTTGGATGTGCCCAACGAGCCTCCTTTGGATACAGCTAAACGAGAATTGGCAGAAGAAACAGGATATGATGCGCTGCAATGGGATTATCTGGGTGTGTGTTTTCCTGGCATCGGTTATTCAAATGAGATTATCCACCTTTTTTTAGCCCGCAACCTTCACCCTTCAACCGTAGAACCTATTCCTGGTGAGTTTGTGACTCCTTTTCGATTACCGTTAACCGAGGCATTACGCATGGCCTATCACGGGGAAATCACAGATGCAAAAACGGCTTTAGGGTTGATTCGAGCAGCGGCATTCCTTGAGCAGAAAATGACAACAGAGCGATAGATCGTTTACGGCTTAGGCAAAGCCTTACAAAAAAAGCCTTGCTTCTGAAAAAGAAGGAAGGCTTTGAGGGGTGGTCGAGGACGGACTTGAACCGCCGACACAAGGATTTTCAGTCCTTTGCTCTACCAACTGAGCTACTCGACCATTTTTACACTGGAACAGTAATATAAGAATAATTCTAAACGGAGTCAATCCATTTTGTGTCTTCACGTTCATTTGAAACTTATTTAAGCCCGGACGTGTACCCCCCATCCAAGTTTTCCCCGCAATGTTGCAAAATAATCGTGACCGTCCAAAATCACCAGATTAAACGTATGCTTGGCCTCGTGTAAAATCAATCGGTTAGAAGGTATATTCAAATGTTCTACCTGCCCGTCCACCACCAACATATACGGACAATCATTTTCCGGTATATTTAGTTCCAATACCGCCGTGTGAGGTACGACCAATGGCCGCATGGTAAGGGTATGAGCCGCAAGGGGTGTTAGGGAAAAACAAGCACTTCCCGGCACCATAATGGCCCCACCGGCCGAAAGCGAATACGCGGTTGACCCCGTAGGCGTGGCAACAATGAGACCATCCGCCCAATAATTACACAGATGTACCCCATTTATATGCGCATTGATGTTGATCAACGAAGCGTCCGGGCCTTTGTTGATAACAAATTCATTAAGTGCCCAGCGGGGCGTAGGATCTTGGGGTAAAAACAGTTCTAATGCCATACGTGGCATGACTTTATATTGCCCCAGCCGGATTTTTTCGAGGGCAAGTTCAATGTGCGAGACCTCCATATCCGCAAGAAAACCCAAACGCCCGATATTTACTCCTAAAACGGGGGTACCATGAGGTGCAATCAGGCGTGCAGTATTGATAATGGTCCCATCCCCCCCGAAAGAGAGCACCATATCGGTCTCGTGTAATGCTGTTGTGGCCACCTGTTCCGCCACACGAGGGGATAATCTTCCACGCTCTACCAATCCTTTTGCCAACGGCTCATACAACTTAAAGGCCAAGTGTGATCGTTCAAACCAATCTACAGCCTGCATTACCGGATCCCACAGCAGTTGTTTATTGGTATTTCCTGTAATGCCAAAAATCATGGTTATCCCGCAAAAATGTAGGTTGTTTTAACAATCGTATAAAACTCTTTCGCATGGCTCCCTTGTTCACGTGCGCCATAACTGGACGCTTTTGTACCACCAAATGGTACATGATAGTCCACGCCAGCGGTAGGCAGGTTCACCATCACCATTCCGGCCTTTGCATGGTTCTTAAAGTGGTGAGCATGTTTCAGCGAGGTGGTACAAATCCCAGAAGAAAGGCCAAATGGCGTGTCATTGGCCACAAACAAGGCTTCTTCATAGTCTTTCACACGGATGACGCTTGCCACAGGTCCAAAAACCTCTTCCCGATTGATCGTCATTTCATTCGTCGTTTCTACGAAAAGCGTGGGAGCCAGAAAAAATCCCGGGGTTTTCCGTTCAAATGTTTGCCCCCCAAAAGCCAAGCGAGCTCCTTCACGAACGGCCTGCTGGATATAATGGAGGTCTTTTGCCAATTGGGCCTCATCTACAACTGGTCCCATTTCCACGCCCGGCATCCGTGCATCGTCCACTTTTAAGGCTGCCAATTTATTCACCATCGCTTCTACAAACCGATCGTGAATCCCTTCCGAAACAATTAGACGGCTCGAAGCCGTACAACGTTGGCCAGTAGAAAAGAAGGCTCCGTTTACCGCACAAGCAACCGCTGTGTCTAAATCGGCATCATCCAAAATCACCAGTGGATTTTTGCCGCCCATTTCAAGTTGTACTTTTTTCTGAAATGCGGCACAGGCGGTGACGATATCTTTACCCGTTTGGATGCTTCCGGTAAAGGAAATACCAGCAACGTCCGGATGTGCCACCAAAGCCTTTCCAACAACCGTTCCTTTTCCCATCACTAAATTAAAGACCCCTTTCGGGACACCCGACTGGTGGATGATATCGGCCAATGCCCATGCACAACCCGGAACCAGCTCCGCTGGTTTGAACACAATTGTGTTCCCATATGCCAGTGCCGGAGCAATCTTCCAAGCCGGAATTGCTATGGGGAAATTCCATGGCGTAATAATTCCCACCGTCCCAATAGGTTCGCGGGTTATTTCTACCTCGATGCCCGGACGGACGGACGCCATTTTCTCGCCAGATGGGCGCAGGGCCTCGCCGGCAAAAAACTTAAAAATATGTCCGGCGCGGGTGGCTTCTCCGATGCCTTCGGGTAATGTTTTACCTTCTTCGCGAGCGAGGAGGTTACCCAGTTCGTCTTTTCTGGCCAGAATTTCGGTTCCAATTTTATCCAAAAGATCGAAGCGCTGTTGTGGAGTACTTTTCCCCCAAGAGGAGGCCGCAACGTGTGCTGCTTGTACCGCATCCTCTACGTCTTGCAGGGTACTGAGTGCATAATGGTCTATAATGTCATTTGTATCTGAGGGGTTAATATTGGCTTGGGCGTCTTGGGTAGTACGCCATTCTCCAGCAATTAAATTCGGCTTCATACAGCTTTTGAGCGGGTTGGTTAGGTGTGAAAAGCGAAAGATAAGGCTGGAATCTCAAAATTCCGATCCTGCTTTTTATTAACGACCGTCTTCTATCATATTGTTGGGCTTGTTCATCGAAAAACACAAAAATCAAGAGGCGATACACCGGGTATTCGTGACTATAAAGCCAACGCTTGGGTTATATCGCAGCAGTTTTCACTTTCTTTCAGGGAAAACTTGACTCCTTAGAACTACTTTATAACGTAACACAAAATGCAACCGATTAAAACCCTTATCGCCTTAGAGAATTACTTTATGATATACAAGGTAGGTATCTTATGTTTATACATGTTTTTACCCAAATTTTATGTGTATTAAAGTTTCGTGTATTGGGTGACGTCTATTTAAGTCCGGTGATATCCGGTTCTAATGGTTCTCTCATTTTAGGGGCGCTACTTTGGAGGAAAAGACATTCGTTCACTTAATATGGAGTTCACCATGAAAAAGAAGGTGTATGGGGCCATATTGGCCGTTTTAGGATTATTTATCCTAATGCAATTGATACCCATTGACCGAGAAAACCCTGCTGTAACGTTAGACATGCCTGCACCAAAGCCCGTAAAAGACATCTTGAAACGAGCCTGTTACGATTGTCATTCAAACGAGACCAAATGGCCTTGGTATAGTTACCTTGCCCCTGTAAAGTTCATGATTCGCCACCATATAGATGAAGGCAGAAACAAGGTCAATTTTTCTACGTGGGATCAGCCACAGGGTGAAGAGAAAGCAGAAATTCCAGAGGAAATTATAGAAGTGATAGAAAAAGGAGAAATGCCCACTTGGGACTATATTTTAATGCACGCAGAGGCCAAACTAAGTAATAAGGATGTGGCCGTCCTGAAACAATGGGCAGCTACAACTGATAAAGGAGGTGAACGAGGAGAAACAGGTGATGATGAAACCACGGCAACAAACAAGCCCACCCATAAGACTTCTAAAGATACCACCTTGGTACAAAAGACCAAAGATACCGATGACGAATAATTATGGCGTTTTAGGCGTTTGAAAACGCAAGGTAACGGTTGTACCTTCGTTAGGTAAAGATGTGACCAACAATTGGGCATGGTGTTTCTCGGCGATTTCGTTCACCAAAGCCATGCCCAGCCCACTTCCCGCAATTCCTTTGGCGCTCGTATCTTTAGCACGAAAAAAACGTTTGCCCACGTGCGGAATGTCTTCCTGCCGGATACCCAAGCCAGTATCGCGAACCATGAGTACTGGAGGATCATGGCTCAGATGTATAGTTATACCCCCACTTTCTGTATATTTTCGCGCATTATCTAATATGTTTTCTGTCATTCGTTTTAACAATTCTTTGTCACCTACAACTTGCACATTGGGATGAATATCCATTTTTAGGGTGACCTTCTCGTCTTTCAATAGCATCTGCACATCTAAAGCTGCATCCAAAACAATTTTAGAAAAATCACACCGATCTTGCAAGGTTTCGTTAGTGGTATGTTCCAAGCGTGCCAGTTCTAAAAGACTACGTACCATATCGCGCATGGCGCCCAGTTCTGTATGAAGACTTTTAAGTGTTTCTTTGTAGTGTTCAGGTGTTCGTTCGCGCCGGAGAGCCACTTCTACGGCCCCTACCAAGGCGGTAATGGGCGTTTGTAGTTCGTGTGCAGCATGGGCGGTGAATGCCGCCATTTCATCATAATTTTTCTGGAGGCGTGCCAATAAATCATTCAATGTTTGTGTAAGCTGAAGGGTTTCCAAATCAACATCTGGAATCTCAGGAATTCGATAGTCACGGGTGTGGAGGGAAACTTTTTGTGCAGCATCCGAGATAATTTCTACCGATCTGGTGGCCCGGCGTGCCAGCTTTTTCAACAAAAACCACCAAGCAGCCATTGCTACTAACACGATGGTGGCCAAACCCATCAGAGCCATGCCATAAAGATGACTCCGATCCACCTCATATTGCCCAACCTGGATAAAACCAATCAGCCGACGACCGGAATCATAAATGCCCCGCGTTAAAAACAGCATTGGATACCCTGCACGATTATCGGTAAAAAACCCGTCTTGCTTTACCAGAAAACGGGGATAAGTCCGGAGAATGTTCACATTTTCGGAAGCAAACAACAACGTACCATCACGACTGAATAGTTGCACAAATTGCGGATTCTGGCGTGGATGCGCATGTGTATGATGTGGCTCTGTCCAGTGATATCTTGGTGGCACTACCCTGCCTTGAAACTGTACGGCTGACGATATTTCTGCCAACTCATCTTCCAAAACGCGGCGATCGGAGAAGTGAAACGTTGCAACGATGCTTCCAGCAGTCAAAATAAAGATGAGCAATAACGTTCCTAAAAATGTAGGAAGTAGGGTTCGGATGAGCCTTGTTCGGAAGTGAAATGGTTTTTCGGAAGACATATTTTTTTAACTAGGATTAAAACGATAGCCTACCCCACGCACCGATACGATAGCCCCTGCACAGCCAACTGCTTGTAGTGCTTTACGCAAGTATCGGATATAAACTTCGACGACATTCGTATTGGGTTCAAAAGGCATTTGCCAGACTTCGCGGTAGAGGGTTTCGCGGGGAATATTTTGATTAGCGTGCGTGATAAAGTAATATATTAAATCATATTCGCGAGGTGTTAAATTGATAGCTTGGTTTTTATATATACACGTATGCGAATATGGGTCTATAATAAAAGATCCTGCTTGCATTTTGGCATCACCTTGTTGACTGGAGCGCCTATAGAGGGCTTCTAATCGGGCAATTAATTCATCAAATGCAAAGGGTTTGGGTAAATAATCGTCTGCCCCAGCACGTAAGCCTGCTACACGATTTTCGATGGCATCTAAGGCAGTTAGCATCAAAATTGGTTGTAAAGGACGGATTTTACGTACTTCCCTACACACAGTCAGACCGTCAATATCCGGCAAACGGAGGTCTAAAATCAGTATATCATATTGTTTTTTGATTATTTGATGAATGGTTGAAGCACCATGTGTGTGCCAGTCCACGTTATGACGTTCTTCATTTAAGCCTTGCAGAATGAATTTTGCAATTTTAGGCTCGTCTTCGCATAGCAAGAGATTCATTTTCATCTGGTATCCATTAGGATGCTGGCATGGCTATTTAAGTACGCAATACACAATTTAAAGAAGTACAAGGGATGAGCATTATGAGGTTCATTCATGCGGAGAAGCGTTTTCGGTCTGGGTATTGTTGGGCTGCACTTTATCCAAAAACCGCATTTATGTAAATTGCGATCATAGAGACCTTCAATGCAGCCACAACAACCTCATAAAACTACTAGGCCACAAATATTACGGCCTTATTTATCTCGGAACCTTTAGCAATCCGGTCGGTTTTCGAGCGCTTTCCGAACGATGGCTTCCACCTGCTTACGTTCGATTTCTGGCATGGGCAAGCGTGGATCACGGACCAAGGCATCGTTTTCTTTACCAGAAACCAAGGCTTCGGTATATTTGATGTAATGCACAAAGCGTGGCGTCACGTCGAGGTCTAACAGTGGACGAAACCAGCGATAAAGGGCCACTGCTTCTTGTACCCGTCCGGCCATCGCATGTTCATAAATGGCCACCGTTTCTTTAGGAAAGGCACAAACAAGCCCGGCCACCCAACCAACGGCCCCCGCCAAAAGGCTTTCGAGCGCGATATTATCCACACCCGTAAAAATCTGAAAGCGGTTGCCACACCAGTTTACAATGTCAGTGACGCGGCGCACGTTGTCGGAGGATTCTTTTAGAGCGATCAATTGTGGAACCTCGGCCAGTTCAGCAAACATGGCAGGCGATACATCTACTTTATATGCCACCGGATTGTTGTACACCATTATGGGAACGGATGAGGCTTTTCCTACCGTTTTAAAATGATGTATGGTTTCGTGGGCTTCTGCTGGATAGCGCATGGGCGGCAAGACCATAAATCCACTGGCGCCTAACTTTGTCCCTGCGTCCACAAACTGAATGACGGCTTTCGTGGTTGTTTCGGCCACACCTGAAAGCACCGGAATGCGACCACCGGCCACACGAAGCGCAATTTTGAGGTTCTCCAACTTTTCTTCGGTGTTCAGACTGGCATTTTCTCCCAACGAGCCATTTACGATAATGCCATGTATGCCAGCAGCCATTTGTTCCGCAAAATGCTGCTCCATCCGGGCTATATCTAAAGAAAAATCAGAAGTAAACTTGGTGGTTACGGCAGAGAAAACGCCCTGCCAAGGGGTCACATTCATGAGAATATAGATTAAGGTTTAGGAGTTACCGAAAGGTAGATTTTTCCGCCTTTCATGACGAACGTAGTTTTTCTAAGGTCTGAAATATGTTGGGTAGGATCTCCTGAAACGGCGACCAGATCGGCCCATAATCCGGGTTTTATGCTGCCCAATTGCCTTTCCAATCCAAATATCTCTGCATTTCCGGAAGTTGCACTGATCAGCACGTCTAAAGGGGCCATTCCATATTCAACCATCAGTTCCATTTCTTTGACATTCTCGCCATGCGAAAATACGCCTACATCGCTCCCCATACAGATGGGGACTTTTTGACGGAGGGCATTTTTGAAACTTTCCTTTTTGGCTTTTATACGTGGAGGATCCGGTTCTTGGCCTTTTTTCCAACCAGAATACTGAGCAATGGCCTCGACAGCTGCCAATGTAGGGCAAAGTGCAACATGTTTATCTGCCATATTTTGAAAAACAGTTGTGGTTCCAGCATCCCCATGTTCTATGGTTCTTACACCCGCTTCGATGGCTCGTCGCATTCCTTCCTCGGTAGCAGCGTGGGCCGATACCATTCTTCCAGCACTCGATGCTGTCGCAACAATGTCATGCCATTCTTCCGAGGTAAACGTCGGTTTTGCTTCTCCCTGTAGCCCCCATCGGTAATCAGCATAAATTTTGATCCATTCCGCACCTTTGCCTATCTGATCCCGAACAACTTGTATCAAATGCTGGCCATCAGCCTCCTCTGCGCCTTGCGGAACCTCATAAGCAAAGCCTGTTCGTTTTGGGGCATATGAGCCTGTTGCAATAATGGCTTTTGAAGCAATAAAAAGTCTTGGGCCTGCAATAATCTCTTTCTCAATGGCTTGTTTCAGCCCCCAGTCCGCATATCCAGCCCCTTCCGTCCCTAAATCGCGTAGTGTTGTAAATCCTGCCAGTAAACTCGCTTTCAAGTGGTTGGTTGCGCGAACAACGCGCTCCGCCTCGGTTTCATTCAGCACTTGTTCATTCCACGTCGTTTCGTTATATGGGTGAAGCAACACATGGCTGTGGCCTTCAATCAAGCCAGGCAATAAGGTTTGATTGGGGAAAGAAATTTGCCGCGTATCTTTGGGTATTTCAAGCGCCGAAATGGGCCCAACACCCACAATACGATCCTCTTTTATGAGGACTCCCCACCCCTTACGAACAGTGTTATGACCATCAAACAACTGATCTGGCAATAACAGAGTGTATTGTGCTTGCGCAGGAAGAAATATGGCTATTATAAAAATGAAACGTACAAAAATTCGGTGCAACATTCGCATTTGGTTCAATCAAATAGGTTGGGATGCGCAAACAAAATACAACAAGACAACACCGATTTTCAGGCAAAACTACAGTTCCGGAGCAGCAAAATAACAACCAAATGATGACGGTTATGGTTTATGATGCACCTCCTTTTCCGCAATACGCGGTTAAAAATCAAGGCAATGATTTATGGATGAATATTTTTATCCGGCAACACGGTTCCTTTTGTATAGGTGAATGGACGCCTCAGTACCGCGTGAACACCTTTTTCGCATTTTATGCTTGGCGCCATGGCTTTTGGCGGGCTTTGTATTGGCATTCTGTTCTTCGCTCAATGTTGCTGGTTGTCTAAAACCTCGACACTCAATCCGAGGCATACAAAAAAACCGGCACATCGTCCGGTTTTCTTGTATTCCCTTTTCCCATTATTCCTCAAACTTATTCCTCTGGGCTGCCCAACCCGCTGGTGGTGGGTGGCGTGGTAGTGGTATGGTTCGGTATTGGGGGCTGATTCCTATGGGAGGTACGTAGTGTCTTTTTCCATCGGAATCAACTTTCGGTGAGAATTTCCAAAAATTAGCCCGTCCCCACTCTTTTACTTCGATGAAACCCATCCAATTTTCGACAATCTATCCTTTAACTACGATTAACAAAAAACAACCTCTTTGCCACGCGGTGAGCACCATACCACTAAACGATCAACTTTGGAGTTTGCGGACACGAATGGGGTTTCTACGCAGCATGAAAAAGGGTGTAGCCCTGAAGTCTCATATCCGATCACCATACCTTTATAAAAGGTCGCCAGTCCTAAAAACCCTTCGGTGTGGCGAAATTGCCCGAAGGCATTACGCGGGGTGAGTGTAATTTCCGACAATTTTATGTACTGCGAAAGGTCATTCCAATATCCGACGTTTTGAAAACAAAAAAAGCGGCCCCATCTGGAGCCGCCGTGTCAAAAAAGATCGAGCACATCATCACTCTACGGTCACACTTTTGGCCAAGTTTCTCGGCTGGTCCACATTACACCCGCGTAACACCGCCACATGATAGCTCAGAAGTTGAAGCGGAATCACCGTCAGTAGTGGCATAAGAAAGTCCACGGTATGGGGTACATGAAAGACCTTTTCGCAGAGACGGTCTAAGTCATGGTTGCCTTCATCGGTAATGGCAACGATCGAGCCTTTTCGTGCGCGGATTTCCTCCACGTTCGAGACCACCTTGTCATAGATGGCATCTCGGTTGGCAATCATGACCACTGGCATAAACTCATCAATGAGCGCAATCGGGCCATGTTTCATTTCGGCAGCGGGATATCCTTCTGCATGGATGTAACTAATTTCTTTGAGTTTAAGTGCACCTTCCAAAGCGACCGGAAAGTGATATCCTCGGCCCATGTAGAGAAAATTGGAGGCATAGCGATACATCGGAGCCAATGCTTTAATGTCGTTATTTAATTTCAGCACTTCACTCACCTTTTCGGGAATATCAGCCAATTCTTGTAGATAAGTCGTCATTTCAGCAGCGGTAATGGTGCGACCCTGCCCCATCCGGAGGGCAATCATTGTCAGTACCGTTACTTGTGCGGTAAATGCCTTGGTAGAAGCAACCCCAATTTCTGGCCCGGCATGAAGGTACACCCCAGCATCGGTTTCACGAGCAATAGTAGAGCCAACAGCATTACAAATACCAAGCGTAAGGGCACCTCGGTTTTTAGCTTCACGGACTGCGGCCAAGGTATCGGCGGTTTCACCACTTTGCGAAATGACCATCACCACATCGTCCTTAGAAAGAATCGGGTTGCGATATCGAAACTCACTGGCATATTCGACCTCTACTGGAATACCCGCCAATGACTCTAGCAGGTATTCCCCCACCAAACCAGCATGCCATGAGGTACCACATGCCGCAATCACAATGCGTTTGGCGGCCAAGAGGCGATCCATCACATCCGACAATCCTCCCAATTGGATCATGTTTTCTTCCAAACGAATCCGGCCTCGCAAGCAATTCCGGATAGATTCGGGTTGTTCCATGATCTCTTTCAACATAAAATGATCATACCCACTTTTCTCGATAGCCTCCAACTCCATTTCCAGTTCATGCACCTCCGGTTTGAGTAATTGGTTGTCTAAGGATTTGATTTCAAAACCACTCCTACGCACGGTGAGCACATCTCCATCGTTCAGATAGACCACTTGTTTGGTATATTCGACCAATGGGGATGCATCGGAAGCCAAGAAATATTCCCCTTGTCCAATCCCTAAGATCAATGGACTACCATTTCGGGCGGCGATCAAGAGATCAGGGTCTTCGTGCGAGATCAATACAATCCCATAAGTGCCCTCCACCTGCGTCAAGGCTTGCATCACCGCCGCATCCAAAGAAAGTTGCGTGGTACTTTTGACGTCTTCAATCAGTTTTACCAATACTTCGGTATCAGTCTGGCTTGTGAACTGATAGCCTTTCCGGATCAATTTTTCGCGTAGTGCAGCATAGTTTTCGATAATTCCATTATGCACCATAGCAAACTGCAGATTTCCTGCCATATGTGGGTGCGCATTCACGTCATCGGGTGCCCCGTGGGTGGCCCATCGGGTATGGCCAATGCCTAATTGACCAGCCACTGGGCTTTCTGCAATAAGTCTGGCCAATTCTTTGACCTTACCTTTTTTCTTGCGCACATGGAGCGCACCATTCACCACAGCAATCCCCGCAGAGTCGTAGCCACGATATTCGAGACGCTGAAGGCCATTTAACAAAATGGGAGTTGCCTCACGAGGGCCAATATAACCTACGATTCCACACATACATGTATAATAGTTTAGGATTTACAAGGATTTAAAACAGTTTGTAAAGGATAAGAGGATTGGAGGTGTGCTCAGAATGGCACAAAGGAAAATTGCTTCAGAAACGGTTTTGGATAAGTAGGAAGATACGAGTATTCAAGTTCAAAAGCAAATAATAAAGCCGACGCCCCTTCACTATTAGAAAAAGCGCCGGAAGGTCTCTAATTTTATGCCACCAAGGCTGGTTCGGGAAGTGTACGTCCAACAATTTGGGCAATCATCCGCAACTCCTGCATCATTTCGCGGAATTGATTAAAATAAAGTGATTGCGGACCGTCACTTTTGGCTGTTGGCGGATCAGGATGGATTTCAATCATCAATCCATCGGCCCCTACCGCAACTCCAGCCCGAGCGAGTGGCGCTACTTTGTCGCGAATTCCCACACCATGACTGGGATCTACAATGATGGGTAAATGGCTTTTTTGCTTAATTACCGGAACCGCTGAAAGATCTAAGGTATTACGGGTATAGGTTTCAAAGGTACGAATTCCGCGTTCACAGAACATTACATTCGGATTCCCATTGGCGATAATGTATTCTGCACTCATGATCCATTCTTCAAACGTCGAAGAGAGCCCTCGTTTCAGAAAAATGGGTTTATCCACCTTCCCCAATTCACGCAGCATCGAGAAGTTTTGCATGTTTCGGGCACCAATTTGCAAAATGTCTGCATATGTGGCAACAATTTCGATTTGGTTAATTTCCATGACCTCGGTAATCACCTTGAGTCCATGACGATCGGCAGCCTCGCGGATCATCTTAAGACCAGGAACGCCCAACCCTTGAAATGCGTAGGGAGAAGAACGCGGTTTATAGGCCCCACCGCGTAAAACTTGTGCGCCCGTTGCTGCAACCACAGCGGCGGAAACTTCTATTTGCTCCTCACTTTCTATAGAACAAGGCCCAGCCATGATAATCAATTCATCACCACCAACCGAAAGGCCATCCACGTCTATCACTGTATTCTCCTTCTTCCAAGTTCGGCTGGCAAACTTATAAGGCGTAGTGACCCGATAGACATCGGAGACACCCTCTAAAACCTTAATATGCCGGATGTCGAAATCCGGTTTTACGCCAATGGCGCCTAAGACTGTTTGACGAACCCCGGTAGAACGGTGAACATCAAATCCATAGCCATTAAGTTTCCCGATCACCTCTTCTACTTGTCGTTCCGGGGCATCGGCGTTCATGATTACGACCATGATTTCCTTGTTTGTAAAAATGTATTATTGAGTAAACAGGGATTGCTAAAACATAATACAATGCAGGCGGCCCACTAAACAAACCTCCTCCAAGCTGAAAACGCTTTTATCTTATAAGCGATACCGTTCGAGCGAAAAATTCTCACCAAGATAACTTTTTCGCACCTCTTCGTCTGCCGCCAACGTTTCGGCTGTTCCATGTCGCAGGATTTTTCCTTTATAGAGGATGTACGTCACATCGCAAATAGCCAATGTTTCATGCACGTTATGATCCGAAATCACCATACCAATATTTCGGGATTTTAGATGTACCACAATGCGTTGAATGTCTTCCACGGCAATCGGATCCACACCTGCAAACGGCTCATCCAAGAGCAAGAATTTCGGTTGTGTGGCCAATGCCCGCGCAATTTCGCAACGGCGCCGTTCCCCACCAGAAAGCATGTACCCTTTCGACTTTCGGATGCGGGCAATCCCAAATTCCTCCATGAGTTGTTCAATACGCTCGTTTCTTTCTTTTTTGGAGATGGGTTGGTACTCCAAGACCGCCTTTAGATTGTCTTCCACCGAAAGGTGTTGAAACACCGATGCTTCTTGGGCGAGATAGCCAATACCCAACCTTGCCCGTTTAAACATGGGCAGTTTTGTAATTTTCCGATCGTTTATTAACACATCGCCTTGGTCTGGGGTCACCATGCCACACATCATGAGGAAAGTGGTTGTTTTTCCCGCACCATTTGGCCCAAGCAACCCCACAATCTGTCCTTGTTGCACCTCCACATCCACCTGATCCACAACGGCGCGGCGACGGTAGCGCTTTACTAACCCCCGCGTATGCAGCATAGCAGGGCGCGGCAGCGCTAAATCAACGGTTTCGGCGTTTGGCTGTTGTTCGTTTCCCACGTGGTTTTTCAGGCATTTGTTTTACAGGAGTCGTTATAACGGCTTCAATCTGTTTGCGTTCCGGTGACAGGTTCATCCGTTTTTGGATCCACCCCCACTGCTCATCTGTTACCGGAAACTCCTTTTTTGGGGGGCGTTTGTCCGGTTGCCAGTTAAAACCATTTAATTGAAATTTTTCCGGAATAATTTCAGCCTCATAAATCACACCATCAGGCTTTAAAGCATCCAATGTTTTAATATTTTCCTTCTCAAAAGTCAAGTGAAGCCGATCTGACTTTAACTGGATACCTTGTGATAATTTATTCTGGTCATTTCTACTAAAATACAAAGCTTCTGCTTGTGGAAAAATAGTGACCGAACGTAAAGTATCTTGCTTAAAAAAACCAAACAGCTTTTTCCCTCTCAGTTGATTTATTTTATTCAACACAGAATCCATTTGTGCAACAAACGCATTGCCAAAAACAGATAACGAATCTGGTTTTCCGTCTTTTAACAACAACCTAAGGGTATCTCCAGAAATCTGATTTTGCTGAGACCATACGATAGGTGTATCAAGCAGTTGTACTTCTTCTCTAAAATCGGGTTCTCGGTTCCACTTGGTGTATCGGGTGACCTCTGAGCGTGCTGCAAAAGTCCCTTGACGCATGCGCGTTTGGCCTTTAACGACAATATGCTGATAGCCTTCATCCGGCTCATTGACCTCTAATATCCGTGCGGCCAATAAAAGGGTATCCAATACAGCCGTATCTTCTTTTGTAGCCTTTAGCCGAACCGCCAATGGATTTCCGCGCAATATCGAGGATTTGGAGGCATTTGTATGATATAAAGAGCCGCCAAACAAAAACACTCTTGCTGATTGAACGGTTTTAATGGTTGCCTGAGGTGCTCTTTTTTCGTATCGTTCTAATTTAACCTTCCCACGAGCAAAAGAAATATCGGTCTTACGATTATGGGTCACGGAATCGGCTTGCAGAAAAAAATCTGGATGCCGAAGTTCCACATTTCCATAAAAAAAAGCTTCTTGTAACGCACGATAATACACGCCTTTGGCGGCTGTTAACGCCATTTCATCATCCACCAAGTGCACGTTTCCTTCAAACTCGCCCCACTTAAAAGTGGTATTATATGAGCCTTTTGTGGCCGTAAGGGTCGTTTTTCCATCCACTAATTTTACGTCTCCTTCAAAATTACCCCATTTGTCTTGATTGGAAAAACTGCCGCGTCGGGCGGTGATTACGGCCGTACTGTCTATGATGCGTGCTCCGGTAGTGAAATGTACCAATTTAGTTTGGGCATCATATTCGCCGGATGTTGTAAATATTCGGGTTTGGCCATTGGAAACCCGAATGTTTCCAGATGCTTTTGCCTGCTTATTAAGCGTGTTATATACAATTTGATCAGCAGTGAGGGTATCGCCATTTTGCACCATCCAGACCTTTCCGCTCAGGGTAATCACGTTGCTATCAAATCGTTCCACCACTTCTTGGGCACGGAGCAAGGTATTCTCTTGGCGTAGCTGTACATTCCCGCGTAGGGTACGCGATATGGCGCTACCGATCGTTTGATCGGCGTTCAGAATATCCACCAATTTGCCAATGGGGCCAGTTCGGGTTTGTGTAGAATCTATTCGCGCAGCCACCGCATTTAGGGTGGAACTTGGCCTCGTTTGTGCCACCACCCAAGATCCTAAGGGTAGTATCCCAGCAAACACCAATCCAAACGGAAGAAACAACGTCCACCAACAAATTTTTTTCTTCATAATCCGCTTATCCTTACTTGTCCGGTGAGTTTTCTGACACTGTAGTTGGTCATACTTTCATCCGTTACCAAGTCGTAGCCCTGTAGTTGTTCTTGATCCGAAATCATCCGAACCAATCCTTTTGTAGTGAGTTTTCGGGTTACATTGTCCCAAATAAGGTGCTCGGCCTGAAGGCGTCGGCCTGTTGCGGTTTCCACCTGTACGTTGCCTGTCGCCGTAAGGTGTAAGGTTGCTTCCTCGAACCGGAGTTTCTCCATGCTAATGTTCGCAGAAGGCTTTCCTGATGGATCGAAAAGGGCCACCCGCACGGGTTTTTTGGATTTCCCAACTCCCAATAACGCAAAAACAGAGTCTCCACGCTCGAAGCGTGCCATACTTCCTGCCTGTACCCTCAGTTTTGGCTTGCCTTCTTCCAAAATTTCTAAAGAGACTTCTTCTATTTCTTGAGTGGGCTTGCGAGCGTCGGGCATCTGGGGGCTGGGGGCCGTAATGTCTGAAAAACGGCAGCCAGAAATCCCTATCAGGAAGAAAATTTTTCCATACCGGAGATAGGCTTTATTTTCCAGCAAAGGGTGTTTCATACATATTAAAATCGTTCAGGGGCAAAGGGCAGCGGGTCCATAAATGACGTTTTGCCACTAATTAAATCGGAGATAATTTTTCCGGTTCCTGTGGCGCTGGTTACCCCAATCATCGCATGACCTGTGGCCACCAACACATTAGGGAATGTCTGTAGTGGTCCCACCAAGGGCATTCCGTCCGGCGAACAAGGTCGTAAACCCGCCCAAGGGATCGCTTGTTGTGCTACTTCTGCATCATAGTTGATGAGATATTCTTGCGCAGCGTTTTTAATGGCTTGCACCCTCCTTTGGTTTACCGAGAGATCCATCCCGGCCAATTCCATCGTGCCAGCATATCGAATTTCGTTCCCAAAAGGCGTAATGGCTACACTTCGTTCACTAAGTAAGATGGGCATTCGGGTTAAGGTGCCTGTCTGAGGCAAGGTAATGCTATACCCTTTCCCTGGTTGAATCGGTAGTCTGAGTTTGAGCGCTTCATTTACTTCCTTCGACCAAGCACCCATTGCCAACACTACATAATCTGCTTCGAATTGCTGATGCGTGGTTTGAACGTTTTTTACTTCTTTTTTACCCAATTCAAAGCCATTTACCGTCGTATTCTCAACTATTCTTCCCCCATTTGCGCGGATATATTTGGCCAGGTGTACCATCAATTTGGCTGGATTTAGGTGCGCATCAATTTTAAAAAAGGCCCCGCCCTTCAAGTCTGTACGTAGGGTTGGTTCCATCTCACACATTTCATTTAAATCCAAAACCCGCGCCGCCATCCCGACCTTTTTTACTACTTCTACTTCATGTATGCAGTATTTTAGGCCCGCATCGGTTTTCGCTGCAAAAATCAGGCTTTTTTCCTCGAACCCCACCTGATCTCCCAAAGCTTGGCTCAACGCTTTGAACAGGTTTAGGCTTTCTTCACATAGTGTGCCTAAAATTGGAATACAACGGTTTACATGCGTTTGGGTTGCATACGACCTAAATGCCCACAACCACCGGAACAACTCGATCTCTATACGGGGCTTGATATAAAAAGGACTTTCAGGGTCTAACATCCACTTTAGACCTTTACGAATTACACCCGGTGCAGCGAGTGGAACCACATGACTGGGCGTTATCCAGCCTGCATTTGCCCAAGAACTCCCCTTTCCTACCTCCCCTTTTTCCAGAACCGTCACGTTATGGCCTTCTTGTAAGGCATAATAGGCCGTACATAAGCCAATAACTCCTCCACCAATGACAACAATATTAGACATATATAATTATTTTTATTTGAGATATATTCAGGTTACAGAAAACCCAAATGCATAGGGATCGTCATCTGGATCAATCGTAATCGTATTCCATCCGGTAATTTTGGCCCATCCTTCTATACTCGGAATGATGGCTCTAAACGGTCCAACTTCGGTCTCGGCCTCCACCCTACCAACAAACATACTTCCAATAATGCTTTCATGGACAAAACGATCTCCCAATGCCAGTTTCCCTTTTGCTGCCCATTGTGCCATACGTGCCGAAGTGCCCGTCCCACAGGGCGAGCGGTCTATGGCCTTATCTCCATAAAAAACAGCATTGCGTGCATGTGCTTCAGGGTTCGTCGGTACGCCCGTCCATTGGACATGTCCTAATCCTGAAATGCGTGGATCGGTCGGATGAACAAAGGTATATTTTTGATTAAGTGCCATTCTTAGGAGCGGGCTAAACCGCAACACATCTGCGGCAGTAAACGCACCAAGACCGGGGAAATGGGCCTGAGGCTCTACGATCGCATAAAAATTCCCCCCATAGGCCACATCGCATGTGATGTTACCCAAACCTGGGACATCGGCTTCGAGGTTGGTCGCATATAAGAAAGAAGGAATATTAACGATTCTAACAGAACGTACTTTGCCGTTAGACAACGTATAATGGGCATCCACATTTCCGGCAGGCGTTTCAAGGCGCAATAAACCAGGCGTCTGGGGCTGTACCAAGCCTTTTTCGATGATCACCGTGACGGTTCCGATGGTTCCATGACCACACATGGGCAGGCAACCACTGGTTTCGATAAACAAAATTCCTATATCTCGGCTGGAATCTGCGGCGGGATATAAAATAGAGCCAGACATCATATCATGGCCACGTGGTTCAAACATCAGCCCCTTCCGAATCCAATCGTAGCGGGCCAAAAAATCCAACCGACGTTCGGCCATGGTCTCGCCAACCAAAAATGGCCCACCGCCCGCCACTACTCGAACTGGATTGCCGCAGGTATGGGCATCAATACAAAAAAAAGTAGAAACCATGCCAGTAATTTCAAAGTCTATGGCCCCAAAAAAGACCTTGTTTTTTAGTTTTTTTAGCACTATTTTTGTTTCATCCTTAAATTAGATCATAAGGACATAAAATCAAAATGCCTCTTCATTCAATGTCATTATATAGACATTTCTCCTTGTTGGTACTATCATCCATTGCCAATCACGCACACAGTACAAACACCTTTTCTATCAACATAAACAACCTCTAAACTCTTTAAACACATGAACACAACTTTGAACTCTGGACTCACCCTCCGTCGGGTACTCTCTCTCGTTGTACTTGTTTTTTTTGGACTCAGCTCCAATGGCTGTGACTTCCTTGCTGAGAAATTAGGCGTGGATCAGGTAACCGTACCTATGGATGAGTTTGCGACCGACTTGCCTGTTGCCGATGGTTCTATTGGGTATTCCTCTGGTGAAGTGGACCTTGGCAGCGTGAAGCTACCTAATGTGTTTGAAGCCGATGAAATCCGCTTAGAAACCGACCAATTGGTCTTTACTGAAACAGCCGATGCACTGGGCAAAACCGCTGGGCAAAACGGTATACTACTTGTGACCATCAACATTCAAGGATATTGCGCCGGTCAAGTCAGGTTAACGATTACCAATAGTGCGGTTTCTGCCATATCGCCAAACCCTGTTAAAATTGGTGGGTGCGCAGAACTCATAGAATATTATGACTTACTGCCCACCACCGTAAAAACAAAATTAGCAGCCAATTTCTACACCGCAACACCAACAGAAGCCGCTGCAGCAATTAATGCAGCCCTTAGAAAACTTCGGATTGCTGGATTGGTCACGGTACGGGTACTGACAGGATCGCTCCGAGGAAAAATTACCCTTAAAAAGGCGGATATCAAATTAAAGTTTAAGTAAAAACTTAGGCATGGAACCAAAGTCTATGTAAATTTGTTTTGGTGCAGTCAATTGGTTGATGGATTTATCAAACGACATATTCGGTCTTAAAAGATTTAGTGATA
>DDTM01000080.1:0-55831 GCA_002344075.1 Bacteroidetes bacterium UBA2364 | reverse complement strand
GATGGTTTGAAGAAGAAACCTGGGCTGCCTAAGAATCCGGCTAAGAAGAATGGTGCTCAGGTTGGGCACAAAGGCAAGACGCTCGAAATGGTAGTTAATCCGGATAAGGAACACTTACCATTCAAAAGGTGGATTTCCACTTAAAAGTTTAAACGTTGAACGATGCGTTTACTTCAAGGGGTGTTACTACAAACACCCTTTTTTTGTATTTTTGCCGTTAAGGTGCCATAAATAGTGATGGGGCGCAGTTTAGAATAGATTCGAGCGAACCCTTTTCAATAGCAACTTTTTGGCTTATCTTGGTTAAACAAGCCAAAATGGCTTTTCCCCTTATTCTTTACAAACCGTTTTTTCTATGAACTCTACCCAAGATACGTCGTTTTTTGGGCATCCACGCGGCTTAGCGACGTTGTTTTTCACCGAGATGTGGGAGCGATTTAGCTATTACGGTGGCCGTGCCCTACTCATTTTATACATGACTGATCAATTGGTAAATGGTGGACTTGGCTTCACGGTAGCCGACGCAGGGGCCATTTATGGACTTTATACCGCATCGGTGTATCTGACAAACCTCCCCGGTGGCTGGATTTCGGACAAATTCTTGGGTGCGCGCAATGCCGTTTTTTATGGGGGTATTATTATCGCCCTTGGAAACGTGTTGTTGGCATTTCCGGGAATTGGATTTTTCTATGGTGGCTTGGCATTGATTGCGGTGGGAACAGGCTTACTTAAGCCCAATGTGAGTACCATGGTTGGTTCGTTGTATGACAAAACAGACAACCGTCGTGATGCGGGGTTTTCAATCTTCTATATGGGAATCAACTTAGGTGCCTTTCTGGCTCCATTGATTGCCGGATACATTGGGGAGACCATCAATTGGCGTTATGGCTTTCTGGCAGTAGCCGTCGGAATGTGTATTGGCTTGGTACAATACAAAATGGGGGACAAACACCTCGGAACCGTAGGGCACTTTATCCCACCCTCCACCGCTGAAGAAGCCGCCAAACAAAGAAAGTCGCTTTTTGTGGCCATGCTCTTTCTGGCAGCCTCTTTTGCAATTCCTTATATACTCCATCTTACCGGATCCATTCAGATTACCATTGACTGGATTAAGACGGCGATGACCTATGTATTTATTGCAATCCCAATTGTTTACTTCGGGTTTTTATTTCTTAGAGGTGGGTTTACTACCGATGAGAAGAAGCGATTGGCTGCCATTTTCGTGTTCTTTGTGGCCGCAGCACTTTTCTGGGGATCTTTTGAGCAAGCAGGGTCCACCCTCACCCTTTTTGCAGACCGCCATACCAATAACCAGATATTCGGCCTTACCTTCCCTACTACTTGGTGGCAATCGGTTAACTCTATTTGGATTATCTCATTGGCCCCTGTCTTTGCAGCACTCTGGTTGTTTTTGAACAAGAAGAATTTAGAGCCTTCAACGCCTGTCAAATTTGGTTTAGGTTTGCTATTTGTCGGCTTGAGTTTCCTGCTTTTGGTTGTTCCGGCAAATGCAATTGTATCTGCACCCGATGTTAAGGTAGGCGTTATCTGGTTGTTAACCGTTTATTTTCTACAAACCGTTGGTGAACTCTGCCTTAGCCCAGTGGGCTTAAGTACCATGACGAAATTGGCCCCTGAACGGGTGGTCGGTCAGATGATGGGCGTATGGTTTCTTGGTGCTGCCGTAGGCAATTTTATTGGCGGTAATGTGGGTGGATTATTCGAGACTTATCCCCTTAATAGCTTATTTTTAGCCGTAGCAGGTACCTCTATTGCGGTTGCGGTGGTGATGTTTGCTTTGGTACCGTGGGTGAAAAAACTAATGGGCGATATAAAATAAGATATTTAAGAATCGGACTTGAGATTTTAGGATTTGCAACATAATGGCGTAACTTCCGTTCGTGGGGGTTGCGCCATTTATGTGTCGTACTCCCTATTCAGAACCACAATTATCGTTATGGTTATACCTATAGAAATAAGTCCACACGGGTTAGACTTGCCTTTACCTCGATACGCAACCTCAAAAAGTGCTGGCATGGATCTTTTAGCCGCTATACCAGCCGAAGAACCTGTTGTATTAAAACCGGGCGAGCGTGGTTTAGTCCCTTCTGGCATAAAAATAGCTCTTCCTGATGGCTATGAAGCACAAATTCGCCCCAGAAGTGGTTTGGCTTTTAGGTTTGGTGTTACTGTCTTGAATGCTCCGGGTACGATAGATGCGGATTATCGCGGGGAAGTGAAGGTCTTGCTTATCAACTTAGGAGAAGAACCCATTATCATCCACAGAGGAGACCGAATCGCCCAAATGGTTATCGCCCCTTACATCGTCGTTTCATGGCAACCCACTTCGCAACTAAACGAAACGCCGCGTGGTGAGGGTGGATTTGGCCATACGGGTATATAAATAATAAGATTCAACACATGGAAGGATCTGCTAAACAATTAGACTTAGGCCGTTTTTGGACGGTGTCAAATGTCCTGAGCATCAGTCGTGCGGTGGTGGTAATTCCTATTATGTACCTCATCATGGCACAAGGGCCCATTTCTTGGCTGGCGGGATGTGTGTTATGGGGCATCGCATCCGATTGGTTGGACGGCCAGGTGGCTCGTTGGACCAATACCGTATCTGGCTGGGGAAAGGTACTGGATCCTTTGGCCGATAAAGCGGCTGCGATCGGGATTGTTTTTGCCTTGGTTTGGGTGGGTGCTGTGCCCATGTGGTTAATCGTGATTGTGGCTGCAAGAGACCTCCTCATTGTTTTTGGGGGGATTTTGTTATCCCGAAAAATTGGGGAAGTGGCGATGAGTATTTGGACGGGCAAAGTAGCCGTTACGGTTCTCGCAATTATGGTGCTTTCCGCAATTTTAGAAGTACATCCAGCCATCACCCTCATCTATACCCAGACTACGGCTGCGCTTTTCATCTATTCTTTCTTGCTGTACGCGCTTCGGGTATGGGGCTATGTCCGAACTGGAAGGGATGCCACGTTCGGCCAATTATTAGACGCATACGCCAACGAAATTACGGTAGCTTTGCTTGCAACCTTTATGTACCTTAGCCCGGCCAAACAGTTTGATGCCATTATACCCGCATTCATGTGGCTTGCGTGGGCCTGTGTCTCGGCCTGCATTTTGTTTGGCTGGAATGCCTTTAAAAGAAGGCAGCGAATATTTTACCCAAACGTTTTACACCTTCCGGTGACGGCAACTTTTTTGTTTGCTTTGTATCTGATGTTAGAGCCTGATGCCGAGGTGGTACGGTACGGCCAATGGCTCATTTTGGGGTTCATGGCCTATGCCTACTTTCTTTTTATCATTGCTTCTTTTTGGCGCTACAAGCCCTTAGAGTATATTCAGCAAACAGTCTCTCCCACACAAGAACCTTCCACCAAACATGATTGAGTGGTTTCGTATTAATATCTCTGGTGACCATGCCGAGGAATTGCTTATCTCACTGGCCATTCTGGTCGTTGGTTGGGTTATTCGTAAATTGACAGGCGAGGTCTTGATTCGTAAGATCGAAGACCCACACCATCGGTTCACCATAAACCGCCGTGTGGGCCGGGGGCTAGCGATTGCCACACTGATATTAGTAGTGGCCATCTGGTTCCCAAATCTCAAAGAAATTGTGGCGATCCTGTCCCTCTTTGGTGCAGGCTTGGCCATTGTCAACCGCGAAGTGATTCTTAGTATGGTGGCATGGTTACACATCATTACCCGCCAACCATATGGTGTAGGTGACCGTATTGAACTTAATGACGTTTCAGGGGATGTCATTGACATCAGTTTATTGGTAACTACCATGATGGAAACCCGTGAATGGGTACAAGGAGACCAAAGCACCGGACGCATTATGCGGATTCCCAATAACTGGGTTTTCCTGTATGCTGTCAAAAACTATACACAGGGTTTCGAGTATATCTGGAACGAGCTTTCTGTTACGGTTTCTGATAAAAGTGATTGGAATATGGCCAGAGAGATCATGATGTCTCTGGCGCAAGAATCATCGTTTATCGTCGAACACCAAGTAAAATCTCAACTCAAAACCATGACGCAGGAGTACTTGGTCTATTACAGCACGCTCACACCCTTTGTTTATGTTGCCACCAATGAGCGCGGTATCCAGCTAACCCTCCGATATTTATGCAAAGTCCGCAACAGGCGAGGCAGCGAACATGCCATTATGCTTCGTATCTTAGAGGAATTTGCCAAAAACCCGTCCATCAAGATGGTATTTTTTAAATAGTCTAAACCTAATAACCTGCTATGGGATTTTTTGACCGGTTCAAAAAGCGCGACAATGAAAATTTAGAACAAGGCCTGGAAAAAACCAGAACGTCTTTCCTTGGAAAGCTCAACACCATGATCCGAGGCAAGGACAAGGTGGACGAAGAAGTGTTGGATGAACTCGAAGGCATTTTGGTAACCAGCGACGTGGGGGTTAAAACCACCATCGAAATCATCCGAAAAATCGAAGAACGGGTGGCAAGGGATAAATATGTCAACACTGCCGACCTAAACGGCATCATCCGTTCGGAAGTGGCAGATCTTCTGCTTGGTTCCACCTCCGACCGCCCAGCAGATTTTGAGGCCCCGCTTCCGCATAAGCCACACGTAATCATGGTTGTTGGCGTGAATGGAGTTGGAAAAACCACCTCTATTGGTAAAATGGCCTATCGTTATAAAGAAGCTGGCAAACAAGTGGTTTTGGGAGCTGCAGATACTTTTCGGGCTGCGGCAACCGAACAACTAGGGATTTGGGCAGACCGTGTGGGGGTTCCCATCATCAAACAAGGACAAGGAGCAGACCCCGCCGCTGTAGCTTTTGACACGCTAGCTTCCGCTAAAAAACAACATGCAGATGTGGTCCTGATTGATACGGCTGGCCGGCTTCACAACAAAGGCGGCCTGATGGATGAACTCTCTAAAGTCAAACGGGTAATGGACCGCCAGATACCGGGTGCTCCCCACGAAGTGTTACTGGTTTTAGATGCCTCCGTTGGTCAGAATGCCTTACGTCAGGCCGAAGAATTTACCAAAAGCGTGGACGTGACTGGCTTAGTCCTCACCAAACTTGATGGAACCGCTAAAGGAGGGATTGTAATTTGTATCTCCAACGAGTTCAATGTACCTGTGAAGTATATTGGGGTTGGCGAAAAGGTGGAAGACCTTCAGGTTTTTGATAAACGCGCTTTTGTTGAAAAGATATTTGTTTAGGTATGCCAGACCCATTCAGCGGGGTAATTCGACGGCTCGACTTTCGCAAAAAACCGTTCTGACATTCGCGACATCCCTACGGCTCTAAAGTTTGTAATTTCCTTTCGGAAACGAATCAGCACCTTCCCAATTTTTTCTTGGTGGAACCATGATGAGAATACTTTCGCTCCGAAACGCCTTAATGTTCGTGTTGCTGGCACTGGTATTTGTCGTTACCAGTACTGCACAAAGTGTTCCAGAATTTGATGTGGATTATGTGAGTACGAGAACAAGTCGTACAGACCGAACCAAGGTAGATTTTTTTACCAAAATCGCCCTGAACCAGCTCAAATTCCTGAGTCGTAGCGGACAATTTGTAGCCCAATACGAAGTTACAACCGAGGTTTTTGAGACCAATAGCAAAGGGCAGGCCATTCGAAAGGTCCTGAGCAATAATTGGGACCGGATCGTGCAAATCAAGAACTACGCAGAAACACAAAGTGACCAAATATTTGATTTGACCACGAACTCCTTGGAACTCTCGCCCGGCAGCATGATGGGCCAAGTAACCATAGAAGATAAAAATTCTGGCAAAACCTTTGTTCGTGAATTTGCTCTATTGGTTCGCGGGTTTAGCGCGGAAAACAAACCTATCACCATGAGTGATCTCTCATTGGTGGATGATTACAGCCCCAGCCGCACCAATTTTACGCCTAATGTTTCAAACACATTAGGCAGTGACCGGAGCGAAGCCGTTTTTAACTTCGACGTATTTGCGAAAGAAGCCATTTCGTTAACCGTTTCGTACAGTGTGCAACAACTCAAAAACTCTGCCCGTCGGCCTTCGGTTCGCAACCTTTTGAACTTCCGCCCAGATGGATCCAACTTAGAAACCGTAGGTGTGGCCAACTGGAATTCCAAACCACTCCGTGTGAAGCCCGGTGAAAACTCCGGTGTGGTGAGCATTCCCCTGAAAGACCTTAAAGCCGGGGCATATCAGATAAATGTGTTGTTAAAAGGTGAAAAAGGCGAGACTTATGATGCTGCCGCCAAAGTCTTCCATATCCAATGGATGGGCTTAGATCAGCAACTGAATGACATTGATCGTGCGATCTCTCAATTGCGCTACATTGCCAAAGAGAATGAGATTTCCCAAATCCGCAATCAATCTACGTCTGCCAAACGAGCCGATATGTTCATGGATTTCTGGCGAAAGCGCGACCCTACGCCTGGCACAAAGCGTAATGAGGCAATGGAAGAATATTATTACCGAATTTTCCACGTAAACCGGAATTTTGGCCGATTTAATGATGGATGGCAAACCGACCAGGGAGAGGTGTACGTCCGATTTGGCGAGCCTTCGTTTATCCAAAAGCATCCATACAATTTTGGATCTGCCCAAGCATACGAGGTCTGGTACTACGAAAACATTGGTAAAAAGTTTATTTTTATAGATAAATCCGGCGTAGGAGACTATAAATTACTAAGACCTATATGGGATGAACGGAATCGGATGTAATAATGGCTGAGTTATATCCGTATTTTGGTCAACTCATTTTGGAAAAAGGGCGCTGGTGCTCCTGTTGGGCACGGGTGCCCTTTTAAGTTTTGGAGTGAGCCCAACTACAAAAAGATTGGAACAAACTCTGGAGTCATTTTGTAATCAAACGAAATGGCTTTCAGTACCATCAAAAAAGCCGAATAAACAACAAGCCTTTTTTCTTTGTCAACAAAAGGTTATCTTCTATTGAAGATTAGATGCACTCCTTCACTACCTTCTTTTAATAAACCCAACTAAATATGTTACGCGTAACACATATGCGCAGGATGATGGTTTATTCCATCATCGCTCTTTTCTTGGCTACATCTTTTTCCTTTGCCCAGACGGCACCAAAACCCGTTGACAAAAACATCATTCGGTTGAACATCCTACAAATAAATGATGTTTATGAACTGGCACCGATCAGCGGTTACGGCGGGTTGGCACGGGTTGCTGGCCTAAAGAAGCAATTGCGTGCCCAAAATGGAAATACTTTGTTGATGATTGCCGGTGATTTTTTTAGTCCTTCGGCACTTGGTACCGCAAAAGTAGATAATGAGAGGCTCATGGGCAAACAAATTGTGGCCACATTTAACACCATTGGGTTGGATTATGCCACATTTGGAAACCACGAATTTGACATTAGCGAAGAGCAATTTAACGCCCGAATGTCTGAGTCTAAGTTTAATTGGGTATCCTCGAACGTTACAAACCAAAACCTGCAACCTTTTCCCAAAGTCCCCACTTCGCAAATCATTCGGATCCAAAACCAGTATGGCCGTGTGATGAAAGTGGGCCTTTTTGGTGTAACGATAGACAGCAATAAAAAACCATACGTAGCTTACCAAGATTATATGGAGAAGGCTCAAGAACAAGTGGCCATCCTACGACCACAGGTGGATGTTTTGGTTGCACTTACGCACCTTGACTTGGCCGATGACATTCGTTTGGCAGAGACCCTTCCTCAGATAGACCTCATTATGGGTGGGCACGAACACGAAAATATACTGGTACGGCGTGGATCGGATCTTACCCCGATTGCGAAGGCAGACGCCAATGCCCGTTCGGCTTACATACACCGTATCTCCTACAACAGGGCCACAAAAAAACTTTCCTTGAGTCATGAACTCAAGATCTTAGATTCTACGATTCCGAGTGACCCCACTACCGAACGGGAAGTCAATAAATGGATCGAAGCAGGATTTGCAGGATTTCGGGCAGAAGGTTTCGAGCCTCAGCGCACGGTTGTTACCACCAATGAATCTTTGGATGGCCGCGAGGTTTCTGTGCGGAACTATCCAGGGACAATGGGAACGAGAATTGCCGATGCCATGCGTGCTGTCGTTCCAAACGCAGATTGTGCCTTATTGAATGGCGGCTCTATCCGGATTGACGACGTTGTGAATCCAGGGCCACTGGTGGAGTACGACATCATTCGTATCCTACCTTTTGGAGGACAAATACTTTCCAACACCATAAAGGGTAGCTTACTCAAAAAAGTCCTCCTACAAGGCTTGGCCAATAAAGGAAAAGGGGGATTTTTGCATCATAGTGGGATTACCCGCGACGGCGAAAACTGGCTGATCAATGGTTCGCCTTTAGAGGAAACTAAAACCTATACCGTTGCCATGTCCGATTTTTTGGTATCCGGACGTGAAACGGGTTTGGATTATCTGAAAGAAGGAAATCCAGAATTAAAAATTGGCGCGAAGCATGGCGATATCCGTTTGGCCCTTATCAGCGAATTAAAGCGGGTTTACGGACAAAATTGATGACCTTGGTCTAAGTTAAACTCGAAAAAAGGGCTGCCTCCATGTAACGAGACAGCCCTTTTCAGCTCAGAATACTGCAAGAAGCACGGCAGCGGTGGGTTAAACGTGGTTTCAGAAGAAGTGTATTAGGATGGTTGGTATTGAGGACGCCTTTTCAGGTTACCTACATCCGAAAGAAGAACCACTTATCCATCGGACAACTAGAAATTCGTTTATCAACACCTTTTCTCCATTCTTTCTTCGACGAATCCCCTCATTCTTTCGACGAAACCGCCTTCCTATTCGTTGAAACAAGTCATTAGCGCCTCACCACCATACGCAAAGATTTGGCAGCCGAAGCCGTTTCCATCCGGACAAAGTATAAGCCATTCGGTAGTTGCTCGGTATTTAGCGTCACCCGATGCTCTCCAAGATCAAAAAACGTATGCTTGGCTATGGTGCGCACTTTACGGCCCAACACATCATACAACGTTATACCAACCCGTTCCGCCTGTGCCAACTTGAACGAAATCGTGGCCTGTGCCTGAGCCGGATTAGGATAGACGGACAAAAGACCTGTTTCCACCGGAACCGCATCTTCATCAATTTCAACACTTGAACCCGAAACCGTTACACGAGCGTAATCAGTCCCCCCAACCCCATCACCAACCACATAAAAGAAATGGTCGTTACCGGAAAGTCCGTTATTAAATACATATTGTAAACGTCCATCGGGTTGCCAAATCACTTTTCCCTTCTGCGCCCCAAAGACTCCCAAGACCCGCAAGCGGTCGGCATCGGGGTCGCGGTCATTGTCTAAAACATTAACCACATGAGCGGGGTCCTTTTCGAGTACAAGCACGTCCTCCTTGGCGATTGGGGCGGAATTGGTTGCAGGGTTTAGGACAAATGCACGGGTTTGGCCATTTAAGAGACCATAGCCCACAATTGCCCCGTTCCGGTTAACATCTCTTGCTTCTTTTAGTACCCATCCTGAATTGGTTGGGATGAGGCTATTAAGATCGAATGTCTGGTCATCCAGCCATAATACTGCCCTTGTACTCAGTGCTGCGGTGGCATATAATTTTTCCATTCGACCAGAGAAGGCCGCCTGATGTGGACGAATGTCTGGGAGCAAGCGATCTACCTCCGTTTTGCCAAGAAGTGAACTGCTCAATGTTCCAGCACCTACAATCCATCCCATATCGTTAATTCCATAAGCTTCCGAGAAGCTACCAGAAAGCGCGGGTAATGGAACCACGGTATTTTCATTCCACCGAATGGCACGCACGATGTCTCCGGTTTGACTACTACCGACCATTACATTAAGGTTGTTGATGCGATAGGCCCGGCTGTCTCCTGCAAAAACAGTATTGTTACGAAACGCTTGGGCTGCTCCTGCACCATCATAGGCCAAGCCCGCTACCACACCTGCCAGATTAATATCAAAGGCTTCACTTTGGGGTTTATCACCAAAGTTGTGCATATTTTCCATTTTTCCTGCAAAGGTAAAGGCTTGCATACGATTATTATTATCAAATGAAGCCCCTACGACTTTACTATCATTTGAAACCGCATTTCCGATACTAAATCCACCTCCCAAATGTCCCAAAAACTGGATAGGGGCCAATGGGTCGGATGCACGCCACAAGAAAGCTTCGTCCGTACCTCCAGTAGTGCGCATAAATCCGGTAACGATGCCCGTTTCGCTCAGCCCCAAAGCCTGCCCCACCGAAGTTCCTAAAAGCGTCATCCCTTTGCTATTCCAAAAGAATGCCCGATCTTGACCTGCTGCATTTTTCGCAACACCTACAATTTCACCCGCATCATTGATTCCCCATGCACGAGCGGCACTTCCCAGTGCTTGTACTTCTGTTAATCGGTAAGTAATGGCTTGCACTTGAACCTGAACACGAGCAGAAGCGGTCCCCCCCTTACCATCCGAAAGCATGTACTCAAATTCGTCTGTCCCCATAAAGCCCCGTTGAGGCATATAGGTAATGGTTTCATTTGAGTTGACGGTAGCAACACCATTTAGTGGTAACAGACCACCCAACGCCACTGAAAGCCGATCTCCGTCCAAATCTTGGTCGTTTTGTAATACCATGATGGTTACGGGCAGGTTCATATTTGTGGCGATGACGTCGTTTATGGCAATCGGCGCACGGTTCGGATTACGCCTAATGGTTAATGTTACCGCTATCGCCTCAGAGAGCGCACCATCTGCATCTTGTGCACGATACGTAAAACTGGCGTCTCCAAAAAAGCCAGGTGCAGGTACAAATTGGAACGCTCCGTTTGCTGAAAGCGTCAGGGTCCCTGAAGTTGTCGTGTTCACCAACCGTGCGGTAAGTGCATCCCCATCTATATCTACGTCATTTCCTAACACACCAGGTGCAGGAATATTTATGGACGTGGCAAACCCAGCCTCAAAAGCATCCGTAAAAGCAACTGGCGGATCGTTAACAGGTTTAACCTCTACCGAAACGGTTACAGGGAGCGAAATCAAATTGCCAGTATCCCGAACACGGTATCTAAACTGATCGAATCCATTAAAATCTTTATGGGGAATATAGCGGATTTCATTATTGACCACTTCCGTACTTCCGTGATTCGGCACAGTATCCAATAAAATGGTTAAGGGGTCATCATCCGGATCTGTATCGTTCCGTAAGACTGGAATCAAGGCGGTTTCGTCCTCCAATATTTGTACTTGGTCTGCGGCGGCAATAGGTGTGGCATTGGTATTCCCAATGTTAATGGTTACTTTGGCCGTGTTCGACTTCCCACCGAAGGGATCTAAGGCTGCATAGGTAAACACTTCTTCGCCAACAATATTGCGATTCGGTGTATAAAGCAGTTGCCCCTGCCCATTCGTGGACAATATCCCTTTTGAGGGTTGTAGAATGACACCAACCGTAAGGGCATCCCCGTCTGCGTCGCGGTCATTCGACAACAGATTGAGTACTACGGAAGCATTTTTATCGGTTGCAACCACATCATCTACGGCAATGGGTGGATCATTGACGGGTGTTACGGTAATCTGAATGGTTGCCTTATTAGACTTAAGGCCCGCAGGATCAACCGCGATATACCCAAATGAGTCGAGTCCGTTAAAATCCGGCTTAGGCGTATAGCGCAACAAGCCATTCGGAAGTCGTGACACCGAGCCGTTAACTGGTTGTATAAAAGAATCTATCTGTAGTACATCCCCATTGGGGTCTCGGTCATTGGTCAATACATTCATGTCCATTGCTTCGTCTTCCAGCGTAACAAATTGGTCGTCGAGAGCAACAGGTGGGCGGTTGGGATTCTGCCCGACATCTATAGTAACGGTAATAGGCGCGGAGGTGGCACCTGCCGCATCTCGTGCACGATACAGAAATGTTACCTCACCCGAAAAGTCTTTGGCGGGTGTATAGGTAAAGCCACCGTTTTCTTGCAGCACCAAATCCCCCGTCGCGGGGTTTGTCTCCAATACCGCCACCAATTTATCTGCGGTATCCGGATCGCTATCGTTTATTAAAACACCCGGAGAGGTAACCGTTAGTACGTTGTTAAAGGCTGTGAGATAGGTATCGTCCATACCTTTTGGTGGATCATTTACCGGACGAACAACAATCGTTACCCGAGCAGAACCCGATCTGGCTCCCGCTGCATCTTGGACTACATAGGTAAAGAAGTCTTGACCATTGAAATTTGGATTAGGCTGATACCGCAGTACCCCATTAGGCGAGAGGCTTGCCGTTCCATTGACTGGGTTCGTAAAATTTGCTACTATCAAGGCATCATTTCGATCCACATCCACATCATTAGACAAAACAGCAATATTGATGGCCGCGTCTTCATCGGTAGTGGTTTCATCATTGACCGCATTTGGAGGATCGTTAACGGCGCGGACGGTGATGCGCACAATGCCTACATTGGATACATTTCCAGCCACATCCCTTGCCTGATAGGTAAATTGATCTGTACCATTAAAGTCCGTATTTCCAATATATCTCAGCGTACCCTGCTGATTGATTAAAATCCCATTCTGGGGTTGGGTCAACACCAGAACCGTTAAAAGATCATTTTCTGGATCTGTATCATTTGAAAGCAGGTTCAACATAACAAATACATCTTCATCTACTGCAACCTCATCATTTACAGCTATAGGAGAACGGTTTTGCGCCGCCTGCACCTGAATGTTTACCGTAGCAGTATTGGAGCGTGCGCCGCTTGCATCTTGCGCCTGATACGTAAAAGTGGCTGTCCCAGAAAATCCAACCGGAACTGAAAAGCTAAAGCCACCATCGGCACGCAGCACCACACTTCCATTCGTGGTATTCGATACCAAAACGGCTGTAATCGCTTCTTGCTCAACATCTGAATCATTACCCAAGACACCCGGAGCCGCTACGTCGAGTGTAGTGCCGGCTGTTGTCTGGAACGCATCATTCGTGGCTACAGGCGGATCGTTTACCGGATTGACGAGAATGGTGACGAGAACGGTTGCCGAAGTTGCACCCGAAGGATCTTTGGCCCGATAGGTAAAACGGTCTGTTCCAAAGAAGTTTGGATTGGGTGTATAAACTTGGTTATTCTGTTGGTCTAAGCCTAATGTTCCGTTTTCGGGCTGCGACATCACTTCCACCACCAGTAGATTGCCATCTACATCTGAATCGTTTGCCGTCAGACCGAGGGATACAGCTGTATCTTCATTGGTCGTGTATTGGTCGGCAACAGCTATGGGCGGGTCATTGACTGGAAGAATCGTGATAAGAACTGTTGCCACATTCGAGAACGCACCCGAAGGATCCTTTACGCGATAGGTAAAGCTATCCGTCCCATTCGTATCTTTATTGGGTGTATAAACCAATTGTCCTTGCTGATTACTGGATAGCGTCCCTTTAGTCGGCTGAGTAAGCAATTCCAGTGTAAGAGGGTCTTGGTTGGGATCGTTATCATTTATCAGAACATTCAACGTTATCGCCCTATCTTCCTCTGTACTGAACTCATCGTTTGTCGCAACAGGCGGGCGGTTTGGATTGGTACCGACCGAGATCAAGACTTGGGTAGTTACCGAACGTGCACCTGAAGGGTCTTTGGCCTGATAGGTAAATGCAACATCCCCCGAAAACCCAGTTGGCGGCGTATAGACAAATCCACCGTTTGCTTGCAAGGTCAAGGTTCCAGAAGTTACCGAACTGATCAAAACGGCTTCTAAAACATCCCCATCCACATCAGTATCATTGCCTAAAATACCCGGCGCAGAGACATTTAAGGTAGTGTTAAAGTTGGTTTGATACGAATTGACAGTGGCAACCGGCGGATCATTTACCGGACGAATGGTGATGGTAACTTTTACGACCCCAGAACGAGCACCTTCCGGGTCTTGAACCAAGTACATGAACTCATCGGTTCCGTGATAATTCGGATTAGGTTTATATATCCGCTTGCCCTCTTGATCGAAGTTGAACGTTCCATTTTTTGGTTCAGACGTAATCACAACGGTCAATACGCGGCTTTCTGAATCCGAGTCGTTCTCTAAAAGATTTAGCAAAAGGGATACATCTTCATCGGTAATGTATTGATCTGCAACGGCTATTGGCGGATCATTAACGGGCGTAATTGTGATGTCTACAGTTGCAGTATTAGATCCAGCTTGCAAGGGGTCTTTTGCTTGATACGTAAAGCTATCTGTACCATTAAAATTCGGATTGGGTGTATAAGTTAAAACTTGACTTACTACCGTAAGTGTTCCGTTTTTCGGGCTTGTGATGGGTTGAACCGTTAGCGGGTCACCGTCCACATCCACATCATTGTTTGTTAGGCGGTCTAAAGCCACAGGCGAATCTTCTGTCGTGGTTACTTGGTCATCTGCGGCAACTGGGGCGTCATTTACCGGGCGAATGGTGATGCTAACCGTCGCCGTATTGGATTTTGCACCCTGTGGATCGGTGATGAAATAAGTAAAGCTATCATTGCCATTCAGGTCTTTATTCGGCGTATAAACCCAAAAGCCTTGTTGATCCTGAGAAACGACACCCTTTTGCGGTTGAGATTCAATGTTTACTAAACTTCCAGAAGGGTAATAGTCATTGTCTGGATCCGTGTCGTTGTCGGTGGGATACAATGACAACGCAATGTCCTCATCGGTTTCAAATCCATCATTAGATGCTATGGGTGGATCATTTATCGGCAGAATGGTAATGGTTACGGTCACGGTTTCCGAAACGGCACCTGAAGGATCTTTTACACGATACGTAAATTGATCAACCCCATAAAAGTTTGTATTGGGCAAATAGAATCGTTGTCCTTGTTGATCAAAAAAGAACCGTCCATTGCTGGGCTGATCCACGACCTCGGCCTTCAGTACATCGCCATCCACATCCAAATCGTTTTGGAGTAGGCTTAATAAGACCTGTGTATCCTCGTTGGTGACATATTGATCCGCAATAGCAGTAGGTGGATCATTTACAGGACGAATGGTGATGCTAACAGTGGCCTCATTAGAGTTTGCACCGGATGGGTCTTTGGCAATGTAAGTGAACGTATCGGCACCATTGAAGTCTTTTTTGGGCGTATAGACCAATTGTTGTTGCTGATTAAAAACAAGTGTTCCATTGTTGGGTTTTGTAAAACTCGCGATGGTAATGGGATCTTGGTTCGGATCGGTGTCATTGGTCGTGAGGTTGAGTACGGTGGGTGTGTCCTCATCGGTGACAACCTGATCAGGAATGGCAACTGGGGGCTGGTTGGGATTCTGCCCAACAGTCACAATAACCTCTACTACATTGGAACCAACCCCTGCTGGATCCTGCGCATAATATCCAAACACCACATCGCCCGTAAAGTCTTTTGCCGGATCGAAGGTAAAACTTCCGTCCTCAAGTAAAGTTAGCACACCCGAAGCTGGGTTTCCCTCCTGTATCGCGATCAAGGTTTGGCCATCGGGGTCGCTATCATTCCCCAAAACACCTGGTGCTGCCACGGAAAGTCGTTTATTAAACTCCGTTTGGTAACGATCCGACTTTGCTACGGGCGCATCATTCACCTCATTGACTTTAATGAATATGGTGGCCAATGATGACAAGGCTCCCGCGGGATCTTTTGCTTGGTAAGTAAATTGGTCTTGGCCGTGAAAATTCAGATTAGGCGTATAAATGTATTGCTGAGTTTGTTGTATCAAAGACAACGTACCATTTTGCGGCTGCGTAACGATCTGGATGGTAAGCGGGTCGTTGTCTAAGTCTGAGGTATTCCTTAATAAATTCAACGTTATCGGGGTATCCTCATTGGTAGAAATGCCATCGTCTTTCGCAACAGGTGCATCGTTTACAGGGTTGATCGTAACCGTTACGGTTGCAAAGGCAGAGACTGCACCACGTGCGTCCTGAATGTTATAGGTAAACGAATCCGAGCCAAAAAAATTGGCATTGGGTATATACACCCATTGTTGTTGTTGGTTAAGGACAAAAGCACCATTTACAGGGTTTGAGCGTTCATTCAGCACAAATATATCCTGGTCTGGATCTGTATCATTAGACAATAATTGCGTTAGCAGAAAAGGTGTGTCTTCGTTGATGGTAACTTGATCGTTATTTGCAACAGGTGGATTGTTAGACCCTCCGCTTTTCTCAATGCGCAAAAAGAGTGTGCCACCTTGTATATTAACACTCCATTCTTTGCCTTCACTTAAGATTGGGAGCGTAAAAGACGGTTTGTTATCAATTAGGTTGGTGGCTTCGACAAGGTTAAAAACACGTCCGATAGGCTCATTGGCCAAAGATCCATCTACATCTTGCACCTCCACAGTGCCCGACAAATCAAACGTACCAGTGACTTTCAGCAAATCTTTTAAACTACTGGAAAGGTCTATTTGCAAATATACATTCTTGACCCCTTCTGGATTAACAGGCACGATTGTTAACGTTCCAAATCGCTCGTAAGCATGGTCATTACCGGGAGCAATCTGACCTAAGTTGGTATGCGTACCCGAAAGACTCAATTCTTGCGACCCAGCAATCTCGCCATCTATACCGTTAGATAGGTTTCCTGTAATTTCCAAACTTCCGGTTGCTATCACCAACCGACCCGAATTGTCAAAGTTTGTATGAATGAAACTGGAGGCAGCGGAAGTTTCTTTCTTATGTAAAGCCTCTTTATTATTAGAAGTAGTAGTCGTGTTCTCAACATACCAATCTCCATTATTACTGATCCGATGTGACTTCCCATTTTCGCCTTCAATGATTGTTTTTTCTTGATTTACCCTTGACATATTCTGAATTTCACCGTCCGATAACACCACCTCGGCACCTGCATTGAAATATGCGGTACCGTTGTTTGTCCATTTGCTTTTGTTTTCAATCCGAAGAGTGGCGTTGACGAAACTTTCGCCTGTTGTTTGAAGTTGAACCCCATTACCCAGAATATTCGCGAGCGTTTCCGATTCTCCTTTTAAGAAATTGGTCAACACCTGCGCTTCGACCTCTCCGCCAAGCAATTGCCCTGACCTTAAGCCCAAAAATTGTGTTAGCAAGGATTTACCAATCGAAAGGCTTGCTTCATTAACCGACGTTTCATTGGTAAATGTGGCTGTTTTTAAACTGACATTTGCATTTTCGCCAACAATCAGGTTACCGATATTGATGTTTGTAGTTGCCTCCAAGGATGCAGAAGCCCCCGAAAACCGCATTGTCCCACCAATACCAATAGTCGTATTTTGTTTGCCTTGGGTTTTATGCTGTGCCTTTCCTGGCTGAAAGATGGTAAAATTCCAATTGCCGTTTGCAAATTCGTATTTACCCTTGCCGGAAAAGGAGGCATACGAAGTGATGCTGTGTTTTTCGTGTGCAGCAACAAGAAGAAGAGTCCCCGTTTCTTGTACATGAACACCATTATTGGAAAACCAGAAAAAAGGATTGCCAGGATTTTCGCTCATTTGAAGGGCAAGCAAACCTGCTTCCACAAGAATATCCCCAAACGTCAGCACACCCGTTAAGTTCACCGAAGCCCTACCGGTTTTGGTTAAAAGTCCAGAAACATTAATCGTTGTAATGGGTTCGACGGCACGACTTGCCCGGAAGGAAATGTCTTGGTCGCCCGAAAAGTACATCGAGCGATTTCCGAAATAAGTGTTAATACTCCCACCTGTAGTCCAAACCGTCATAGGACTGTTCTGAGGAGCCGTCACGACAAGATCGCCTTGATAAGACAAATTGGATTGAACCAGTGTGAGTTCTTCGCCAGACATTTCACTCAGGCCAAAAACCGAAACCGTGACATTATCCAGTTTACCACCATTCCAGAAAAAACCACTGCCTACGGAATAAAAGCCCCCTTGTATCGTTCCCTGTTGGAGTCGAAGTTTTTGAACCTGAACCGAAGCGTTGGTCGTGAGTAAGATTGCGGGCGAATTGATCGTGAGTTCGTTCAGCGAAACAAAATCATATTCACTAATATGAACGCCAACATTTCCGGTTTGCAAATCCAGAATAACAGAGTCTCCTTCTTTAGGAGCTCCTATTGGATTCCAGTTCTCAGGATTTCCCCACTCACTCCCAGACTTACCCGTCCAAGTATAGGTGGTTTGTGCAAATAAGGGAGGTGGTATCAGAAAAAACAATAAACCCAATACCCAAAACAAGAATGGTCTCATGGCGAGAATCATAATTACGGAAGTATAAAAGAGCAGCTTATATATGCAAAAAAGGCACTCAAGAACACCTTTTAGGACTTTGTACGGTTCGACAGGTCTCTGTTTGGATTCGCTTTACTGGAATATAAGATATTTTTTTTCTCCGGAAGTGTACTTTTGTTCCATTGTTTTTTTAAATTGTATCCGGTAAATTTAATATTATCAATTTACATAGTGGAGATAGCTCCAAACGACAAAGCCGGTCTATTTGCTATTCGGCAGGGCACTCAAGTACTGAAATTACTGTGCTTTAAGCACCCCAATATAAAACCAAATCAACTCAGAAACACCTTATTTTCTAAGTGGTTTGGGCAACTTCCGCTCTTCTGATTTGTCCTTGCCTCTTCCAGGTTTTCGGACAAAAATCAAAAATTATTGCACATGGTGAAATCCAATCTCCGTCATTGGTCAGGACTTCTCTTTTTGGTATTTACCAGTCTTGCCTCCGGCATATTTCCGGTCTATGGCCAAGGGACGGCCCGTATTACCATATCTGGCGTTCCTTCTGTGCTCCAAACTCCGTATTTAGCTGAGCTACAGCGCGACTATCAGGCAGGTCGTTTCCCAGTTCAGTTTGTCTATAGCCATGCCTCGCGGCAACCTGGAACATTCCGGTTTGCCCTTTCTTTATCGCTTGATGGGCAGGAACTGGTTTCCGAAACTTCTCAGGAGGTTACCATCCGTCCAGGGGTTTACACCTATCGCACCTTTCGTGACGCGCCGGAAATCTTATTCCCCAATATCGCCAGTTTGATAGGAAAGTTACCCTCCGATATTCAGACACGCATTAACCAGACCGGATTATTACCAGAGGGCCGTTACGAATTGACCTTAGAAGCCCTTTCAACCGATCCTGAGCAATTTGTAGTAGCTCCACCAGCTTCTGTTTTCTTTACGGTTTCGTTTCCGGAGGCGCCAGTACTGCTTTCTCCGTCCGATGAAGCCGTTGTCACACAGGCCCAACCCATTTTTACGTGGTTACCAGTTTTGGTACCTTCCAGCCAAACGGTTGAATATCAGGTACGTTTAGTAGAAATCTTACCAGGACAAACCACCGATGAAGCGTTTCGGGGCAATCGCGCCCACCTTGAATCCGCCTTCCAGCGAGGAACCTCGTTTGTATATGGCCGTGATTTATTGCCCTTAGAAACCGGAAAACGTTATGCATGGAATGTTAAAGCGCGAACGATTTCCGGCGCACCAATTGCCCAGGGCGGCCAAAGTGAAATCTATACGTTCTCGTTTGGCTCTGGCTCTGCACCGGACGACGTGATCGCCCAACTACGACAAATTGTTTTAGAACCTGGGCTGGCTACCCTGACCGGGCTGACAGATTTAGTTGTAACCGACGAAGGAAGCAACTGGCTACTAAACGGTCTTGCCTCCCTTAATCTAACGACCCCTTCCTCCGAAACAATAACCGTTAACGTAGAAAATATTCGCCTCCAAAAAGGCTCTTTAGAGGCTCCAGTTCTACAAGCAGGTTCAGTGACCGCACGCCCTGCACCAGACTCCGGTCTTTTAAGAGGGGCTTCCGGAGGACTAATAGATGTGCGTCTGTTACGCTGGGAATTCGGGCGCGGGTTTATCGCTGAAGGGGCTCTCCGTCTTCCCAATGGCAACCTCATACCTGCTACTGGTAGTTTGCGGTTTTCACGGAGTGGATTTTCCGGCGAAATACTTTCAGAATCCAGCACCAGCCCTATTTTCACTTTAGGTATTCCGAGTCAACAATTAGTCCTTAACCGCATTCGCGCCCGATTTCCTGAAACCCAGTTAAGCGGTTCTGGCCGCTTCAGTTTGAACGGTACTACTTGCGCGTTAGACGAGGTCTTGTTTACTGGTGGGATGCAAGATCTATTGGTTGATTGTGCCCTTAATGAAACGATTCGGGCTGTCCCTGGATCAGATTTGGTACAGTTACAACTTAATCGCCTACAAGGGCGCCTCCGTTTTGATACAGGTACTGGCCGCATGACCCCCGAACTTACGGTGAATGGTCAGTTTGCAATTAATGTTTCGGAAGGGCGTTGTATGGCTGGCCTAAATGCAGACCTCACGGAAAGCGGTTGGAGCATTAGGGATCTTTCACCTGCCTGTAATCTACCATCTTTGCCTTTGGGGTTGTTTGACCTCAGCCTTAGCAATTTGCGCATTCCATTATTGGCTTTCGACACGGCACAAAACCGTTGGGATTTTGCCATAGACATAGACGGACAACTGACAGGTGGGATATTAGGTACTGTTCGCCTTCCACGTATAGCCGGTATTAGGCTTACACCAGAAGGTTTTTCGTTTCCCAGTACAGTTCTTACGGGGGTGGATTTGTCTAATCTACCCGAATTAAACTTTGGCGTATTAAAAGGACGACTCACCGCACTAAGGGTACCAGTTTTTACACTAAATGCGTTTGATCTCACGACTGCGGCATGGCAGCCTGTATTGATGGATTTTGCCTTTCGATTGGCAGACGATCTCCCATTACCCGCTTGTTTACAAGCACCACGTTTTAATGTCCGCGATTTTCGGTTTACGGGCAATTCATTTAACATGGATCTGGGCAACCTAACCCCATCGGGTTGTGAAATACCGTTAGGAATGGCTTCTTTGCGGGTAAATCAGTTTGGGGGACAACTGGAGGGGGCCCTATCCAGCGGACGGCTTAACATCAACCCCAATTTATTGCTTGGCGGGTCGTTAAGATTCGGATCACCCTTCACATGTGATGGTATAGCGGAAACCATATTGCCTACAAGCCTTGGCATAGATGCACGTGGAAGGTTAGTTGGCAATATAGAAAACATTGTACCCTCGTGCCCGCTTAACTTTGGGTTTGGAAGTGGTAGTTTGCGTTCTTCAAACTTGATCTTGGGTAATTCTGGAGGGATTCAAACCGCCCGATTAGAAGCAAGTGCTGGATTAGACCTGAGCTTATTTGGGCAAAGCGGTGTGAATGCAAATGGTTTGATCAATATAGACTTAATCGCTGGCAGATTCTCAACCTTTAACTTCAATCTGCTCTCTGGCTTTAACCTACCTTTCCCCACATCCGAAAATCCTTTTTTCACCTTCCGCTTAAATGGCGGATTGAACCTGAGCCAATCCGGTTTGCGCCTCACCGGAACACATGCGATTCAAATCGGGGCAGACAACATACCTGTACGCTTTGATCGTGGACTTTTTGACCTCAACTCGTTCCGCTTTACAGAAGGAGTTGCCCAAATTGGCGGATCTGGTGCGGCTTTTCAGTTGGCTTATCTGTTAAATGAAGGCCGTTTCACTACGTTCCCTGCCTCGGCTACCCTACCGAACCAGAACCTTTTTGCAATTCGGGTAGAATCTGTAAACCTCACGCCGAGCGGGTTTGCTTTTTCGGGTAATACAACCGGACAGCTCCGGTTTGGGGGAGAATCTTTCGGGATAGATCGGTTGCAATTGCGCTTTACGGACTTTACACTTGGAACAGAGCCTATCGCGGTGTCACGTGGCCAACTCGGTTTTTTTGTGGATGGTAGCCGCGTTGCAACGTTTGACGCGGCTGGATTCCGCTTGGAGGCAGGTGGACTTTTGGCAGCACTCCCCTTGCCCGAACAATTACCTCTACCCCGCACAGACTTGGCGTTTTTGCGGCTTCGCTCCTCGCAAGGCGGCCCATTACTCATCGCCACCGAAGACTTAGGCGGCGGACGTTTGCGGATATTTACGCGCCCCGGAAATCCCATTCAATTGGTTTTGGCGGGATTAAATAGTGGCGGTACACCTCCTTCGGTTGGTGCCAACTTTGATCTGGTGTTAAACAATGGTGACTTTGCGATACAAGAAGTCCGCTCGTTTAATGTGGCTACCTCGGCAGAAGTAAACCGTACCTTGTTCGGAAGTTCACCTTTACAACTCACCCGCTTTGTCCTTGCAGGTGTTGGTTCCAGTTTAGCACTTCATGCGGATGTGCAAATGGCCCTGCCAACCGATCTTTCTTCGGATCCGTTGGTGGTTCGGAATTTACGCCTAAGTGAACGAGGATTCGAGGAAGCGGATGTTTCTGCCATCATCAATCTTCCGGACCGAACAACGGGGACTCTTCGTGGCCGTCTCTCGGCCAATGGTACGGGTTTAAGTGGCTTTTTGGGGTTAGAACAGACTTTTACCCTTGGTAATAATCCGCTTCAGGTGGCTCTTTCCGGCCTGCGACTACAGTTTCCGTCTGTCCAACTTGTGGGAAGCGGCGCACTCACGCTGTTTGGTGGCCGCCAAACATGCGGTATCACCGACTTGGTGGTGGGTGGTACAGAAGGAATGGGTTCTATTGATTGCCGAATAGACGAGGCCCTTCAATTGGTTCCGGGTAGTTCCCTTGCCACACTAAACCTTGGGAGAATTACTGGACGATTGGGCTATGCGGGCGGAAGATTCATACACGATCTACTGTTCACTTCGCAATTGGGTTTAGAAGTCAGCAATGGCCCCCGATGTGGGACCAATCTTAACCTCCGCTTCACCCATACGACTGGTCTTACCACCTCCGATTTCCGACCTGATTGCTCCGAGACACCACGTCTGAACTTAGGGGCATTGGAAGCACTTTTGGCTAATTTACGTGTCCCTTCTTTACAATTTAACCCAACCACAGGACATTTCGATTTTGAAATCCAAACCGATCTGCAATTGGCAGGATCCTTATTGGGTACACAGGGATTACCATCCTTACCCGGTATCCGAATCCGTCCGAATGGGATCACATTCCCCGATGTCAACTTTAATTCCGTTCAACTATCTGGCCTCCGCCCGTTCGACCTAGGCGGGATTCAAGCTCGTGTCAGTAGTTTCAGTATGCGTGGCTTCACCTTAGATTGGTTTGGCCGCTCCCCTGAATCGCCCGGTAATTGGGATGCCCAAGTGGGGCTTAATATCGGGCTGGGCAATGTTTCCGAAGTTCCTCGCTGTTTACAGACAACCACTTTCCCGCTTAGCCTCAACATTTCTGGAAGTCGTTTGAGTGCCACCTTGCCCGTCCAGACATTACGGGATTGTAGCCTCCCGCTTGGACCGGCCTCCTTAGAACTGACCGGAATTGGAGGTAGCTTCACCGCCGGATTTGAGTCAGGACGGTACAATTTTTCACCCGTCTTTTCGCTCAGTGGCAATTTACGCCTCTCCGACACGTTCACCTGTATGGCTGCCTCCACAATGCCGCTCGGAACCGCTGCACTAAATCTCTTGCCAAATGGCTTGGTTTTGGGCAATGTCACTGCCAATATTCCGGAAACCTGTTCTTTACAATTTGGTCCTTTCCAAGCATCCGTCGGACGTACCACGCTCTCCTTAGGCCGTTCCGGAGACAACCAAACCGCCACCTTAGACGGTATCGCACGTCTCACCATTGGCGACAGTGCCCCCTTCGATGGAACTTATAACCTCAATTTATTTACCGGACGGTTTAACACTTATCGGTTTGCGTTAAGTGCCCCATTTGTCTTGGCCGTTCCGCCTGAAAGTCCAGTATTTCGCTTCAATATCACTTCTGGTGAACTCTCCAATACGGGCTTTAACATCAATGGAATCAACACCTTAGATGTAGGTGGTTCTCAGATTCGGGCTATATTCGATAATGTGCGACTGAACCTCTCCACATTGGCCATCGAGAACGGACAAATCCAGTTAGATGCGGGCATGGGCTTAGAAGCTGGAATTGGCTCTGGCGGTTCCCTCAGGTTCAGCGCCGTGAATGCCACCCAGCCGCCTGCCGTCAACCCCGGCATTATGTTGCGTCTCGGCTCTACCATTACCATAGACCGAACAGGGCTGAGCCTTGGTGGACGCGGTTCTGCTGCCCTCAATTACCGACCAGAAGGAGGCGAAGCCCTCAATCTTCCCCGTTTGGATGTGGACTTTGGTTCTGGTTTTTCATTCAATTTCAGCCCTTTTTCGGTTGGATCGGGCCGTGCCAATCTCTTGGATGGAAGCGCCATCATGGGGTATATAGACCGTTCGGGCCTTCAAATCAACCCTGGATATGTGGTCAGTCGTTTATTACCGGAACGTTTACCTCTACCTTCGGAAACCGTTGCGTATTTACAGTTGAGAAGAGGCGGCACGGCTTTGGTTGAAACCACAACCGAACCGGGTGGCCGGGTGAGGTTAGCGATTAAACGCGGCGAAACGGTCAATCTGGTCTTTCCGGCCATGGCACGCGGTGGCCGTACTCCCGAAGTTCCTGTCACCTTTACGGATGTGGTCTTTGATCCAGCTTTGATGCAAATTACGGGTGGTAGCATCTCGGCGGATGTTTCTGGATTAACCGACTTCATCCTCCCCGATCACTTTCCGTTACAACTGCGCAATATATTATATGGTGAACGGACCATATCAGGACGAACCGTTCGCGGACTTTTTCTGACTGGCAACCTCAGAATGTTTTCTGAAAATTGGGCTGGAGACTGCCCAGCTGCATTCCAAGTATTAGAAACCGGACGGCTCTCCGGAAGCCTTGCCTGTACAGGCATCAACCAAAACATCCCCCTTCCCGGCGTTGACAATTTTGCCTCGCTTCGCATAACAGGTGTAAACGGCGCGATAGATTTGGCTTTACCGGGCGTAGCGACGGGTACTACAACGGTTAATTTTGGTTTAGACGGGCAGATCAACTTGAATAGTGACGGGCGCGAAATGGGTCGTTTAGGTTTTACGGCCACCTTGAACAATGGCATCTTTACCCTTAACACCACCGCCGACGGGAGCCAACCGGGTGGATTGCCACGACTCGACTTTGGCTCCTTTGGTATGGGCATTACCCACTTGCGAGACCTGAGCCTAAGCATGACTGGCGGCGCTTTACAATTTGGAGTTGGCGCAGACCTTGATTTCCGCATAAGAATGCCGAACGGTACATTTGTCACGATTCCAGCCAATGGCGCGTATTTCGGAACCGATGGCTTCCGCCTACCTTCTATTCAATTAGCCGGACGCACCCTCGCAGACTTAGGTATTTCTCCAATTACGTTAGGCCCGATACAAATCCAACCCACGCAAATTCGGATACCTTCGCTCAATCTGGGTGGTCTTAGAGCGCTTGGCACAGACCTGCTTGCACAACTCGTTCCCTCCTTTGACCTTAACTTCCGAATGCCCTCGGTTTCGGGACTTTCCCGCGATCTCGCAACAACCAATATTGCCTTCAACAATGTCACCTTTCGTAATGGTGTCTTTACGGGAACTTTAGGTGGTTTCGATTTGCCCGGAAACGGCTTGGTGGTTCCTTTCGGAACGGATGCGGGTCTCCAGGTTCGGCAAATAACGGCACGGTTCTTCGACGACACCGGACGACAAGGCGTGGATGTGCGCTTCAATGGCGGATTACAATTCCCTTCTGCGTTTGGGGATACCCGCTCTTGTTCTGCCTCGCTCACAGCAGCACTCTCTTCAACAGGCGATATTGCGGCTACCGCTTCGGGCATTGCCCCTTGTGGTAGCCTCACCTTTGGGCCACTCAGTTTACGATTCACCCGTTCAGACTTGGCCCTGACGCTCGGCAGCACCACCGCTGCCACCTTAGAAGGAACCGCCGAAGCCACCTTGCGCACGCCTGATGGACAAGTCTTGAACGCAAATGGAGATTTAGGGATCAACCTTTTAAACGGAAGCCTCACCCGAAGCAATATCCTACTGAACGGCCCCTTTGTTTGGCAAATTCCTTCCGATCATGCCTTGCTTTCCTTCACCATAAACAGCGCACGACTAAACACAACCGGACTCACCTTTGATGGGGCAGGGCAATTGGATGTACCCGGTGCACCTGTGGGGGTTCGGTTTAATGCTGCACAATTTGGTTTCGATGGCCGGATGAACGGAGGAAGCATTGCCTTTAATGCGGGCTTTGGCTTCGACATCCCCCTCGGTGAAGGAACTTCTTGGCGATTGACCGCCGCCAATGCAGCAGATGCGGCGGGTAATTTCTTCCGTCTCAATTTACCTACCGGTCTTAGCCTTGATCCGACCGGATTATTGGTAAATGGAACAGCTTCTGCACGGATAAATTATGGAACCCAACGATTTACGGAAAGCCAACTAAGCCTTAATTTTGCAGGCTTCCGACTTGGCCTGACCCCTTTTGGTGTAAGCGATGGACGTGTGGATCTGAATACCCAAGACGGTGGCAGAACCGTCCGAATTGCCTACTTCGACCGAGACGGCTTTCATCCTGATAATCTTTTGGCCGCACTTCCACTTCCCGCACGACTGCCCCTTCCAGATGCACAACTTGCATATTTACAACTCCGTGACTCCGGTGGCGCTTTACTTATCGAAACAGCAGACGAGGGCAGCGGGCGAATGGCCGTTAGAACCCGTCCGGGCGCACCCATCAATTTTGTTATTCCGGCACTTCGGGGTTCCAATCCTTCCGACCCCACCTTGCCCGTACAGTTCGATTTCGTACTCAATACAGGGGATTTCACCGTTCGCGAAGTACGGAGTTTTGTAGCCAATGGTGCACCTATTTTAAATGCCGCACTCTTTGGAGCCGGAAGCCCCATTGCCCTCCAACGGTTCGACCTGACAGGCAACGGGGCCGGTTTGGCATTATTGGCCGATCTGAACATCACTCTCCCTACTGCTATTTCAGCGGATCCACTCTCGTTACGCGGCATTCGCATCAACCAACGTGGATTTGAAGAAGCCACCATCAATGCTACCCTCAATATGCCCGGCGGTACCCCAGCGAATGTAACGGGGTTATTGAGAGGCGGTTTGGGTGGACTAACGGGCGAACTTCTGGCACGTGCCGATGGCGTCCGACCTATCCTTCGTATTGGTTCGCAACCCATAGAGGCAGCACTCACGGAACTACGCATACAATTTCCCGATGTGCGTATTTCTGGAAATGGTGGAATTTCATTAATGAATGGAGTACCGACATGCGCCATCAACAACTTTACCCTTTCTGGCGAAACCAATAACCTCAACTTCTCCTGCTCACTCGGTCAACGCATTCAACTGGTTCCCGGAAGTGCCTTGGCCACCCTTGGCATTGCCTCACTTTCCGGAGACCTCACGTTTAACGCCCGCACCAACGCATTTGGATATAACCTGAATGCCTCCGGCGACTTGGCCATGCAAGTAGAAGGCATGACGGCCTGCGGTGCGTCTTTAGACCTTAGCATCTCCAATACCTCTGGATTTTCGGCACGAAATGTCCGCCCTAACTGTAGCGGAACACCTCAATTAAATCTGGGCTTCTTAAACATGGGTTTCCGTAACCTAAACTTGCCCACACTCACGTTTAATCCCGTTTCCGGGCGGTTCTCATTCGAACTTGCTATGGATGCCAACCTCACCGTTCCAACCTTCAACAACCTACAATTACCCCAACTGTCCATACGGCTTACCGAATCTGGTATCCGATTTAATCCATTTAATTATAACGAAACCGATTTATCCGGCTTGGGTGCGTTCAATCTCGGATTTGCTCAGGCACGCATTACGGGGTTGCGTTTGGCCACCCCGTTCACTTTCAACTGGTTTGCGCATGATAGTAATACCGCCGGAAATTGGGACTTTGCCTTCGACCTGCGCATGAATTTACCGAGCGGGCCAGAATTTCCGGCTTGTCTCCAAACCTCGGCCATTAATCTGAACAATTTGCGATTCTCTGGAACGGGTGTCAGCTTCAACTCCGCCATTTCCGCCATCGGTAACGGAGGCTGCAACATCCCCATGGGACCAGCTACCTTGAAAATCACCGAACTCAGTGCACAACTTAGTGGCAGCTTTAACAACCATTCTTTTAATCTTGTACCAACGGTTCAGATTGCTGGCGGTATTAACCTCGGCACACCCTTTACTTGTTCCGGGGCTCCTTCACCTTTGAGTTTGGGAGCCACCCGCTTGAATATTGGCTCTGGCGGACTGGTTCAAGGACGAATTGACAATTTAGCTCCTTCCTGTCCCTTACAGTTTGGAACCTATACAGCTTCTGTGAATCGTGCCAACCTTATTTTTGGTACAACGGGCGGACGACAAACGGTCCTATTTGATGGCGGTGCGTCCCTAACCTTTGCCCCCGGTCAATCGGTAAGTGGAACGTTTGAATTGGACGTGGCCAATGCACGCTTCAACCGCTATTCCTTCAACTTAGACAATCCATTTGATTGGGCCGTACCCGCCACCAATCCAGTTTTCACTTTCCGCATCAATCGGGCACGGTTAGACCAAAATGGGCTTCTGATTGACGGGCGTAACAATCTAAGATTTGGCGATGGTGCACAAATGGGCGTCACGTTCGATCAATTCTTATTCAATTTAGACAATGCTTCAATCTCATCCGGAAGCATCACCTTTGATACAGCCTTTTCACTTCAAGCCGGTATTAACGAGACCACAAACCAACTTGCTTTCTCTGCGGCTGCACTCAACGCACCCCTCACCCTAAGCCCTGGTGCGATGCTGAAGTTGACCGGAGCCATCCGAATAGACCGTACTGGATTGGGTGTAACGGGAAGCACCGATGCCGCATTACGCTACAGAGATTGGAATCTAACGGGCCTCGGTCTAACGTATTCCAACGATTTTAGACTATCATTTAGTCCATTCGGCATAACCGCCGGAAACATGACGATCAACCATAACGGGTCACGGGTAGCCACCATTTCTTCTATCGGAATTGCGATTGACCCTGCTTTCGTCCTGTCGGTTTTACCAGATCGTTTGCCCGTCCCACATGTAGATGTTGCTTATTTGGAACTTCGGCGTAGCGGTCGCTTGATGGTGGACATGACAACACTCCCAAATGGCAACCTCCGCATCAACACGCAGCCCGGCCAAACCGTAAATATGGTGATTCCGGCTTTGCGTGGTTCTGGTTCTGCTCCTTCATTGGCTGTTACCTTTAGCAATTTCGAGATTGATCCACGCGACTTCCGCGTCGTAGGTGGTTATTTCTCGGTTCGGACGGCCGATGTTTCACGAATCATTTTGCCCGCCAACTTCCCGCTCCAACTCACTGACATTGGGTATGGCATCCAAAATTATGACGGATCGCCATTGGCAGCACTTTTCCTAACGGGTACAGTTCGGCTTTTCGAGAGCAATGTTCCAGCGTGTAATCTTACAACCTACATCCAAATGGATGGACGGCTACGCGGGAATTCCGCATGTAGAGGAATGGATGCCAATATCCCATTGGTTGGTTCCTCCAACTTAGCATCGTTGCAAATCAGAGATATATTGGGAAGCATCAATGTGCCCTTAACAGGTGGCTCTCCCAGTTTTTCTTTAGATATAAACGCCGGATTCCGCATCCGTACCCGTGACGAAGTGGGGGCGCCTATTGCTGCCGAGTTGGATGTCCAAGCACAGTTAAGTGAAACCGGTTTCCGGCTCACAGGCTCTATGCCCCGCACATTGTCCTCGCCTCCAACCATAGACATGGGGATTATGGCAATGGGCATTAACCGAATTTCGAGCCTTACAATGGCCTATACCGCTGGGCGCTTCACTTTCCGTGCTGGTTTAGACGTTAGGATGCGCTTTGGCTTAGAAGAAGGACGGCGCGTAGAATTGCCGTCGTATAACATCGAAATCTCGGATAGTGGTCTTCATTTTGCCGCGATAGACCTGCATAGTGGTTCCACTCCTCCGCTTAACCTGGATCCATTTACGCTCGGCCCCGTCGCAATAGACCTTTTGGCCTTCCGCATGTCGCCGATGACTGTGGACTTTTTCTCGGGACGACTCTCTGATTTTAACCCTCGCTTCGACCTCGAAGTCACCCTACCCGGCTTCCGCGCTACGGCTCCAGAATTGGCAAATGCCCGTATTTCGCTCAATAATGCCGGACTACAAGATGGCAATTTAGTCGGAACAATCATTCCTTACATACCAGAAGGCGGCCTCCTCCGAATTCCAATGGGCGGTAGTGTGAGGATGAATGTTACCCGAATTGAGGGCAGCCTCCTTAACAACAGCGGAACACAAGGCTTCAACTTCCAACTAACCACCGAGTTAGAATATCCAAACCTGAGTGGTTCTGGTCCTGCATGTAGAAACCCGATCAGTCTTGGCTTTAACGGCACTACGTTTACCGCAAATGCCAGCCTTGCCCCATGCGGCTCCCTGAACTTCGATCCTGTAACCCTTCGGTTCACCTCTGCGAACTTAGACCTAACATTTGGCGGAACACCACGTGCCGAATTCCGAGGTACTGCTGAAGCCACCATCCGACGCGACGGAATGGGGCCAGCCACCGCAACCGGAACGCTTGGCCTGAACCTACTAACAGGCGAGGTTTTTGATGCCAATATCTCCATAACAGGACCTTTTACGTGGTCTTTACCCTCCCGCGAGCCTGTTTTCTCGTTCACAGTTAATAGTGCAGGTCTAAACCAAGATGGCATCACGTTTAACGGCGCAGGAAATTTACGGGTCGGTACAGGCTCCATTGGCGTGCGTTTTAATAGTCCGCACTTCCGCTTCCGCGATATGGCGCTAACGAGCGGTGACATTACCCTTGATGCCGCTATTGCCTTTGATATTGGACTTGGCGGCGGTAGTTCTGGCTTCCAGTTGGTGTCTCCTTCCACGCCTGTGCCCACTGGTAATTTCTTCAGATTGGGCCTCCCCAGTAGTTTGCGGTTAGATGCTACGGGCATGACAATTAGCGGAGCAGCAACTGCCCAGCTCCGCTTCGGACCCCGCCCGGAAGACTTCTATAACAGCCTGAGCCTCAACTTTGTGGGCTTTACGATGAATTACGCACCTGTCGCAGTCTCTGCCGGACGCGCCGATATCATGCTTGCTACAGGCGGAACAACCACACGATTGGCATACTTTGACCGTGACGGCTTCCATCCTGATAACATCGCTGGTATCTTACCCATTCCAGCACGCCTTGGCTTGCCAAACCAAGACGTGGCCTATTTACAATTGCGTTCCGGCCCTTCCAATTCCGACCCATTGTTAATCCAAACCCAAGATATGGGAAGCGGACGACTTCGCATTTTTACCCGTCCGGCACAACCCATACAAGTAGTCTTTGCCGGATTTGCGGGTGCCCCAAGTGCAGGTGTAGAATTGGATATGACCCTCAACACCTCCGATTTCTCGGTGGTGAGTGTCGGTACGTTTAACGTCACCATTACCGAACAATTGAACCAAGCCTTGTTTGGCAATTTCCCTGTTGCCATTACGGCGCTTGGGTTCAGCGGCTCTGGTTCTGGCTTGGTCTTCCAGGCAAGCGCCCGCATCAACCTACCGGAAAGCCTCTCGCGATTGCCCTTGGACGTGGAAAACCTACGAATTACTTCTTCTGGATTTGAAAGTGCTACAGTACGCATTGGAACGTATTCCGCCAGTTACCAACCTGCCTGCGAGAGCACGCCCGTCCAACAAGCAAGCTTCAGTGACGGCGCAGTCGTTATTGCCGCTTGTGGTATCGAAATGGTACTGGGTTCTTCGGGGATTTCTGCCCTAAGGTTTAGTGGTCAATTGGGTGGAACCTTCCTCCAAAATAATACGGGTGCGGCTACAAGAATGCACCTAACCGGCGAAGTGGCCAGCGGGAACTGGAGTTTTGTGGCTTCTGGAGCACACTTGCCTTCGTCTCGGATTAATCTTGGCTTCGCCACCCTCGAACCGACGCGCTTAGCCCTAACCGCAAACGCTACCGAGTTTGCGGTAACTTTTGACGGAACCTTCCGGCTTCCCAGCATCGGAACCGATTTTGCCATCTCCGTAACGGGTCTTAAGGTCGGAACGGCTGGTGTTAGCATCACTTCTGCCGTCATGACCACGCCACAAACGTTCAACCTATTTAACAACTCGTTGGTCATGAACGTAAACCGATTGGCACTATTGGGGCCAGGTGGTGGAGCACCATTCCGCGTCCAAATGAGTGGTGCGATGAATTTTATGGGGCAAACGGGCATCAACTTCACCGATTTCACCATTGGAACAGATGGTTCGGTATCATTAGGTAGCGGAGATGTGAACTTCTTGGCTGGCCGTCCAATCAACATCATAGATCAAGTATTTGCCCTAAACGAGTTGCGATTGGGGTATGTCTCAGGGGCCTTCACATTACGTGCCAATGGAAACGTAACCCTTCCCGCACCCATGTCTGCTTCATCTGCCGTCTCGGTAGCGATGACTGTGAACCCCACAACCGGAGCCGTTACCATCCCCCCGACCACCGTTTCCTTTACATTAGATGCCACCGGACGGCGCAATGGCAGCCCGCTTGAGCTTACACTCGGCAGTTTTGCCACCATTGAACCAACGGGTGTTCAACTCACCATAGACTGGCAACGGCCCGCACAAACCACTTTCTATGCTTCGGGTAATGTGTATGTACAAAACGACAATGCCAAAATTATCGAATTTGGACGCCCTACCGACCTTACAAACCAATATGGCATTCGGGTAACGTTTGGCGGAAGCGTGGACTGGCGCTTGACCAATACCCCTTCCTTTACCTTCGATACCGATTTCTTTTCCATCCAGATTGCCGCTTCGATGCCCACAACTTCTGGCGGCTGGCAATTGGTCATCAATGGCGTGGCAGGGCTGAAGATTCCCGGCGTGGCAGGTGCAAGAGTAGGCTTTGCAGACCTGACCATAGACCGGACGGGTATTGTAAACCCCGGACGGTTTACTGGCGAGTTTCAAGCCCAACTCATGGGAATTGCGACCCTAAGCCTGGGTTCATTCACCAATGGAACAGGTAACCTGACGTACCGTTGCGAAGGCCCGGGTTCTACACCCCAAAACCCCGTTGTGCAAGATTGTACGGTGGACACCCAATCCTACATGCTCTTCAATGGCGTACAACTCTCGCTTGGAAGCACTTTTAGCGGTGGCGTAGAGCAAGTGATGTACTACATCCCGCGAGCAGGCGGCATTTATTTGCGGATTAAAAACTTTAATGTCAGTTTGAATGGCGTTGGAAATCTGACAGCTCACATGGAGTTTACTCAGTCCAACGGTGATTTTCTCTTACGGGCAGCCGGCGGTGGAACCATCACGAGCCTTGGCGGTAGCGGTGGTGTCGGGTTCGCCTTTATGGGTAAATTTGCTAACAAGGGCGGCCAGCTTAGTTTTGGTATGTTTGCCTATATCAGTGTTCCCATTCCGCTTTATCCCGGCATTGTTACACTTACAGGTGTGGGAGCAGGATTCTTCTATCGTCCTGAAAACGAAGACATCCGCATCGTCACGAATATCATCAACTTCACCCCTATGCGGCCACTTCCATCCGTCGAAGGTATGACCTTTGCCATCTTGCTCGCAGCGGATGCCGGATTCGTCGGTACGCATCCTGTATATGCGGTTTCCGTTCGCACATTATTTATGTTTGCCGCAGGTGGGCCGGGAGGCGCTTGGGCTATCTCTATCAATGCACGTGGAACGGTCTTTGGTCAATCACAAGAAAGGCTTAACATAGGATTTTTCTTAAACTTAGAATATTCCCCAACCCGCTTCTCTATGGCTGGAGGCGTAGAGGTGGTGGTTAATTATCCAAGTATCGTGACCGGACGTGCCGAAGTGAACTTTAGCGTGATCAAAGCCGGAACTGCCGAGACCGTCTGGGCAATCAATGGTAGTATCAATGATTTCCGTATTATTTCTATAATCACCGTAAATGGACGATTTGTAGTCACCAATTCAGGATTCCTGTTCGACCTTTCTGCACGTGGCGGCTTTAACTTCTGGATCGTGGCCGTTAATACGAGTTTCGATCTCTCCGTTTGGTGGAACAAACCTCGCGATTCGTTTGGTGCGTATGTGCGCATGGGTATTGAAGCTTCGGTTTTGGGTGGACTTGCTTCCCTAAGTGCCAATGCAGAAGGCGCTTTTATTCGAGAAGGTCCTAATTACCTGATTTATGCCGCTGCAAGCGGGCGAGTGAAAGTCATTTTTGTATTTGAAGGCACGATTCGACTATGGATTGCGTGCCGGAATGGATCATGGGATGGCGGTATGGGGTCCGACGAGCGTTATCGCCAGATGATTGAGGATGCCCGTAACCAAGCCGCCGAAATGGAGCAAGCCGCCGACGAAGCCGCAGGTGCCCTCCAACAAGCGCAAAATGCTCCTCAGGTTTTTGCGCTTTCCGAAGCACAGCTAACCGCCGCAGGTGCTCTCTTGCAGTCGTATCCACAGTCATGGCGTGCGTCTTTTGCAGCCTATGCAGTTAACCGCGAACGAGACTTCTACAATGTGGTAAACACAACCTTCCCCGGAGTCAATTTGGCCTTCCCTCCGGTTTATCAAAGGGTAGTGGAGGATGTTATCGAGGCCAACCGTGCCGATCTCTCTACCGCCTCCCTTTCTGCAAGCCGTACCCAGATGACGATTAATTTGAGTCGGGTGACCGCTCAGGCACCCGCCGTCATTACCCGCCTTCAAGGCGCGGTATCCGAGGCCATCGAATGGGAAAACGAGGTCAATGAATTGGATGTGGCTTTACGCAACCCCATTCAAAACCTACGTGCGAGCTGGTCTGGTGACACGCCGCCTAACTTTGAGATTGACCAAAATGCCGAAGACCAAAATGCCCAGCGCATGAACGATTTCAGGAATGCCGTAGCTGCTTTGGACCAACAATACCAAGAATCTATTGCTGCTGTTACCGCCAACATTAATAAAATTGATGACGTTATGCGGGGCCAAACCGCCGTGGACATTCAAGCCATAGCACCGGCAGTGACTTGGAGTTCATCGGCCACTAATAAGCAATACAGTGGTATGACTATTGGTAGTTCTATGGGATATTCCACCATGTTGGGTGTTCCAAAAGCAACCCAGCCAAACCGCTCGGTTCAGGAAATTGGCCGTGTATTCCGCGATGCCATGCAGTCTGTCCATGCGTTTCATAGCCGCTATATCTCGTATTCTTGGGAGATGATGGATGTATATCGCCGACGTCTGAGTGCCCTGAACAGTATGAGGACGAATGTGGAAAGTGCGATTAATAATGTAATGAATACTCCAGTAAACATCCGAATATTCGCCATTAATTTTGTCGGCCCTATGAGGCTCATTGCGACAAGCCCCATTTTTAACCAAACCCAGTTTAATGCGCTCAATACCGGAAGTCGTGAATTGGCCTACCAACGTCGTTTACAAATCCTAAAATTGTTATATAAAAACGAGAACGACGGCGATACCCGCGCATTAAACGAAGCCAATACATTCCGAACAAGTTTGAATAACGATAATTTGATGTTGAACTTAGAGAATGCTGGACAGGAAATGTGGGTAACCATGCACCAAAATGGTTTAAATGAACGCATTAATGCGGTGCCAACCGAAGTTGCTAACAAATTATCGGAGTTCAATACCGGATTAACCAACCTCAACACACGCTATAACGCCTTCTCTTCGGCGATAGATGAACTCTATGCCGTGAAAGCACGCATGATGACCACACTCTTTGGAATGCTTGATGAATACATCAACTGGAGAACAACCGTCTTACGTACTACCGACAATACTACCTGGCGAACCCAACGTGCCAATTTTGCACGGCTGATGGAACCTCCTGTTATTACGGGGATTTCCTTCTCCTCCAATAAGCCTACCGGACAATACTTTAACGATCTCTCGTTTAGTTGGTCGGCAACACACCCGAATGGCGTGGCGGAGTATGCCTATGCCATAGACAATACGGGTGGAAATACCATTATTACCGATGAAGCGTTTGTGTCGGTAGGCACAGAAACCACACAACGTCATACAGTAGTGAAGCGGAGCGACTCAGAAACTCAACGTACCGTTGCCTTCCGGCTGATGGCACGTGGGCCAGGGGGAAATACTGCGATACGTGGGGTTCAGGTACGGGTTAATGTGGGAACGGGAAGCACTTATTCCGGAAGTGGAACGACACAGGGCGGGAACGTCCTCTCCAATGACACATCCGCACCAGCTATATGGTCTGCTAACCTGACCGATAAGGTAGAGACTGAGTCCACCGAGACTTCATACTTTATGAGCGCAGATCCTATTTCAGGAAGGCCGTTTATGACGCCCTATTCTTCCACAATCCGACGAATTTGGGTTAATGAAACCGACCGGATTCCGGTAGATGTAGTGGCTTTAGATTTGGAGTCGGACATTCGTGATATTGAGTATGCCATTGGAACTTCTTCTGGAGGCACTCAAATACGGAGTTGGGGAACCATGCAAGGGGTTCGTACACGTTTGGGAGACAATATCGCCACCAAAACCGAAGCCACCATTCGAGGCCTCAATTTGACCTCTGGCAATACCTACTATCTTTCCGTTCGGGCCGTAAATGGCCAAGGTTTGCGAAGTACCGTCATCACAAAGACCTTTACGATTGATACCACCAAGCCCACTACCCCACAAGCACCTCTGGTTGCCCGTGTAGAAGGCGGCCTAATCGGTGGTTTCACTCCTCCCCCTCCGGTAAATTACGCAACAATGAGTGCAAATACGCCTGTTACATATGCCTCGCCACTAACCAACACCCAGCCCAGCATTGCTACGCCATCATATCCCCTCAACTGGCGGGCCTCTACCGATCCCGCCCCATCCGGTTCGTTGGCTTCAGGCGTGCAATTCTATCGCTATATCCTAAGTACCAACCGTGACGCAACCGAGGCATCCCTAGCTACACCGGAAGATCAGGTTCGCTCCACCACTTCGCTTAGTGCGGTTTTGAGTAGTGGTCCATTAACATTTGTAGATCCGTTCTATGCACACATTTGGGCAGTGGACAATGCAGGCAATAACGGAGATGCCTTGACAATTGGGCCATTTAGCGCTCCCGACCCATCTGTACCCACCACCCCGATTGTGCGTGCCAAACTCGGAACCAAAGCGGTTTATATCACCCAAAAATCCGAAGACGCTGAATCTGGCTTACGTGGCTATCAATTTGCTATCGGAACCACACTGGGAAGTACCAACCTTCGCCCCTTCCCAGCCGAAAACCAACTGGATTTAATTGCAAACGATGCCCCGCGTTACACACCACCGGGTTCTGGAACCACCTTCGCACTTGGCTATTTCCTCGCCCTGAGTGATGCCCCACGTGCCATTACAGCCAATGACTTGTCGAGTGGCTCGAATGTGTATGTGCAAGTGCGATCACTTAATAGACAAAACATGAAATCCACAACGGTCTCCACAGGTCCATTCCGTATAGACACCACCCGCCCACAAACCAGTGGTATAACTGCCACATACAACCGTGACTCAGGGGACTATACCATTACCGTAAACAATATGAGTGACGGCGAATCCGGAATTTCTTATATCGAGTATCGAATCATAAACCCTGTTAATAGTGCGGTATTGCAAGACTGGACTACGGGCGCATGGTGGATAAGTCCAAGTTTTGGAACCTTCTCGCGCACCATTACCCGAAACCGCACTGCCGATCGTTCCCTCCTAAACGTTGACGTGATTGTGAGGATATCAAACGGGGTAGGTTTAGAGACCGTCTCTACAGTGCGCGTCCCAATACCCCAGCCCCCAACCTATTATTTTCCACCTTTGTTCTATACATTTTAATTTGGAGATTAGAACGAGAACATCAAGACGTCCAGACCACTAAACCACCCTATTAAAAACAATATGATAGGAAATACAAATCTTTTTCGGTTACTTGGCTTATTGACCATAATATGTACAGCAACCAATACCGTTTGGGCGCAAGACCCGCAAATCAGAACTTCGATCAATGCGGATGGACGTGTTTTCATTTATGCAACACAACCCCCAAAATCTGGGCAGGGCTATCATTTTTACCGAAAAGATGCCACAGGAAATGAAGTACGCTTGAACGGTACAGAACCCATTCGGGGCGTACAATCAGGAACAGAACTTCGCGAATTACTGGGCGAAGAATTTAATACCCTAAGGGAGACTTTACGCGAAGATGACCCTTCGGCCTTGTTGTTCCGGTTAAAATCCGACCGCATTAGTGGAAACTTATATGCCTTCTCGTATCCTACTATCGCCATTGCTTTGGGACAGTTATGGGTAGATTCTACGGCAACAATGGGGCAAACGGTAACGTATCGCCTTGAGACGCTTAATTTATCTAATAAGCCTCTTGGCAAATCCGCTACGCGCACCCTTAAGATTCAACCGGACATCCCAATTGCACCCCAAGACTTAAAAGCAGAAGGGAAAGGACGAGAAATCAAATTCCAATGGCGATTCCCAACCGCCTCGGAAGAACAAGACGACAAGGTGATGCAATTCCAACTATACCGCGCTTTAAACAAAAAAGACCGTGAAGGTCGGGAAATATTCGAGAAGATAAATCCGACTCCCATCATCCGAAACGCCAATACGACCAACGGAACCTACACTTGGATTGCAGGCCCCAATGCCAGCCGTGAAACTTTTTTTGTGGTCGCACAAACCATTTCAGGGCAACTGGGTCAACAGAGCGAAACCACGATTCTTACACTGGTTGATAACATCCCACCGGACCCCCTTCCGGGCATCACCATTATGGCATATCGTGATGGCTCCTTACAACTAACATGGCCGCAATCCCTAACACCAGATGCAGCCGGATATCACCTCCTCCGCAGCCCACGATTTGAAGATGGATACGAGAGGTTATTAACCCAGATGATGCCACTTAGCCAAACCACCTTTACCGATCGCAAAGACCTAATTTCGGGTAAGGCCTATTATTATAGTATCGTGGTAGTGGATGCCGCCGGAAACGAAAGTGAACGAAGCAATCCGGTTATGGAGATCGTGAAAGACCAAGTACCTCCCCCCCCACCTCAAGGACTAAAAGCCGATCTTCAGCCCAATAAAGATATTGTGCTAACATGGAATGCAACGGAAGTATATGACCTTAAGAGTTATGTGGTTTTACGAAAGCGGGTTAAAAAAGGCGTAACTGCTTGGGTACAAGTAAGTCGAGATAGTTTAAAATACAATCAATTCACCGACACGGCGTTAAAACAGAATCGCCTAGAAGAAGGAGCAGCATATGACTTTGCGGTTACTGCTGTTGACCATGCGCTTAACTTTAGTGATACTACCTTTGTTACCCTAAAAATCCCCGACCTGACCCCGCCAGAACCACCTGCACAAATTACCGCTGCCAATCAACTCGGACGCTATATTAATGTGTCGTGGCTCAACTCACCCTCTACCGATGTCGTCCAATATCAACTATTCCGCTCAGAAAACAATACCCCCGAAACCCTTCTCTCAACCCTGAAAAACACCTTCTACTACCGCGACGAGGCCATTACCCAACCAAATGTCTATCGCTACACGGTAGTGGCAGTAGATTCGTTGGGGAATGTGAGTAAACCCAACACCTCAGCGCCAGTGACTGCCGACGACCTGAACCCACCCCGTGAGGTACGAAATGTACGGGCTTTTCCACGAGATGGCTTTGTGGAACTGATCTGGGAACCAGTTGTAGCCAATGATTTGACCAAATACCGGATTTATCGTTCCGATACCCTCCCAACAGGTCTTTATACCCAAATTGCCGAAGTTGATACCCAAACCCTGGTTTTTCGGGATACTACCGGGCAAAAGCACCATTGGTATCGCCTAACGGCAGTGGATAATGCAGGAAACGAAAGCCGCAAAAGTGATCCTGCCCGCCCTTTCCTCAGAACGGATTAAGGACTTGACACAGCATTTTATTGACCATCCTCATCAAATTCTACTCAGATCTATACGAGCTTATTCTTTTTTGATTTAGCCCCCTAATTGTCTCAATAAACCGAGGGCATCCGAATCTGTGGGGTGAGCCGACAGTAAAGCACGAAGAAGATTTCTGGCCTGATCGTGCTGGCCGGTAATCGCATAAGCACCTGCAAGGTTAAATTGCACTTGTTTATCGTCTGGCTTCAGGTCTTTGGCCTTTTCAAGATGGGTAATGGCAATGTTCAATTCTGTAATATCACGTTTTTCCTGTGCTTTCTGTAACAATAAAGCCCCCATCCACTTAAGTGCTACAAAATTTTCTTTCAGGTTATTCGATTGATTAAATGCCAACAAGGCGTCTCCCAAATATTTGCGAGCCATCATGGCAAGACCCAATTTATTATATAAATCGGCCTTTTGTATAGAATTACGGGTAGCTGCGACCGCTTCTTCCACACAGGTTTGTGCCTGTTGCATATCCCCTGCGGTCATGTATAACTCGGCCATATAGGCCCAAGCGTCTGGCGTGGGTCCATAAGCATCCAACAGGGTAAATCCGGTTTTCAATGCTTGTGGCATCTTGTTTTGCCGCACCAAATAATCTGCCCATTCGATTTGTCCGGAGAACCATGAGGTGTTTCGCTGAAGCATTTTCAGCGCGATTTTTTCTTTTTCGTTCTTCGGTACGTAAGTTGCCAACGACTGGTCCACCGTTCCAAAAGGCTTAAAGGGCCAAGACGCCATGAGTTGCCTTACACGAAACTCGGCCATCATAGAATCCACTCCGGTCACCAGTACCATCCCACGGGCCACTTCTCTGGGAATGGGGTTGGGTGGTTGCGCAAACGAGAAATACCGCATCATGGATGCATAAAACGCTTCTGAAATTAAAAAGTACCCTTCCAAATTTGGGTGGAGGTGTTCCAACATAAGCGTACCGCCTATAATACCACCGGGACTGGCCTGGGCCAGTAGCTCCTGAGAGGGCACAACAACCGCTTGGTATTGGGTCGCAAGACGGCGAATAATTCCATTGAGGGATTCTGGTGCACGAAAACGTAGGAGGTCCAAATCTTTTGCTTTTAGAAAGGCTTTACGAGCAGATGCAAACAAGTGGGGCTGTGTGGTAGCTTCTTGGGCCAAAGCACGGCCACGAAAGTAGAACGCTTCTGCGGATGTTTCGTCCATACGAACCAACTCTTCCGAAAGCCGAATGGCGTCCGGCTGCTTGGCTTCTATGGCCTGCTTGAGGCGGTTTCTAAGCTGTTGCCATTTGGTTTTATCTGTTTCGTCTTTCAGGGCCGAAATAAACGGGGCATGATCTCGCTCGTTACTGGCAAGGGTTCCAATAAAAACCGGAATTCCCGCTTCCTGATATGTTTTTAACAATGCAGACATGTTGTTTTCGAACTGCACCTCGCCCATTTTATACATAGCCGAGCCAAATGGAATCCGCTGTTCGCGAACCATACGCTCCATCAAGGTAGCAGATGGGGCTTTTTCTGCTGGGCCAAACCATGATGCAACACCCGTAAAGACATTACGCAGCAATTGCATAATACGTAAGTCTTTAAGTTGCAGATACCAACGAACAATAAATTGAAATGAACCCACCGACTCGGAAGAACCCACTCCCAAAGCTCCATAGTACTCGTTATGACCTGCATAAATCAATACCATGTCTGGTTGAATGGCCTTAATTTCCTCCGCAAAATCAAGCAAGGTGTAACTACTAATGGCTGCCATCCCCGTGTTAATCACCTCGATCTGTTTATCTGGGAATGTGGCCTTAAGGCGTTGTTTCAGCATATTGCTAAAAGCCCCGCCGTGGTAATAAGGGTATCCGGCGGCAGAAGACTCCCCTTGAACGACAATACGCAGGGTATTAGGCCGCTTGGTTTTGCGAAAAAAGTCAGCATTGGGGTTTGGGATCACACTATTAGGCCCAAAATAGCGTTTCGCCACCAACTGATTGGGGTACAGGTATGCCGTATTTTCCTCTAAAGGCACAAAAAGGGGTTCAACTTTGCCATAGCCACCAATCCGAAGCCCTACTTCAACAAGTCCGAAAAAAGCAAGGGGGATCAACAACATAAGCGTCCGGAAAATCCACAACTGACGACTTGAAGCTTCCGGTGATTGTACATTTTGTTGATTTGGATGCACCGTTAGACTCATAAGGCTTTGGTTTCTTTGTGTTGGATGGGAACCCATGGGGTTTCCGGTGTTTGTGTTTTCACATTTACCCATCGGGCAAGGGTGAACAAAAGATCGGAAAGACGATTTAGGTATTGCTGCACCAAAAGAACACCCGGTTCTTCTTGAGAGAGTGTTACCACGTTTCGTTCGGCCCGACGGCAAATCGTTCGCGCGACCTGCAAGGTAGCAGCTACCACATGACCTCCCGGAAGAATAAAACTGCGGAGCGGGGGTAAGTCCACATTAAATCCATCTATATAGCGCTCCAACTGGTCAATTTCTGCTTGTGTAATGCGCGGCACTGGATAGCTCGTTTCTTCTGGTGAGGCCAAATCTCCCCCAACGACAAATAGTTCGTTTTGGAGTTGGTGCAGAACCGTATATAGACGGTCATCAGAAGAAACTGGCTGCCAATAGGCCATAGCAAGGCCCAAAACAGCATTTAGTTCATCCACCGTGCCATATGCCGAAATCCGGGGATGGTTTTTACCGACCCTTCCGGCACCAAAAAGGCCAGTGGTTCCATCGTCACCCGTGCGCGTATAAATCTTCATGGAAACTATTTTCGTGGGTTTTTGAGCGCATGTTTATTGAACTGCTACCAGATAAAATACAACATCGTCTCGCCCAAATGGTATAGGTGGCTCGTAGTTGGACAAAAAGTTTACTAAAAACGTGTGTCGCCTCTTTGTGGAGCCTGCAAAAACCATTTTATAAACGGCGTCATTTGGTCAAAGCCAATCATGATCAGGCTGAACACAAGAAGAAGAAACATTCTAACTATTCAATGAACCAGTCCTGACAACTACACGTTGATTTATCTTTAAAAACCGGATGCACATTTACAATTAAAGAACTATTTCCGTAATTTCTTGTAGAGGGTGAGGCAAAAATTATCCATATTGAAAGATATTGATAGGCTAAATCGTAATCGGCTCTACTCAGGACTAATACGCTTCGCCCATCTGATCTCCGTCAAAGCCAATTGATGTACCCATGTCCCAAATCCCCGCCAGAACGTATGAGGAAATGCTTATGCTACACGAGCGCATGGTCGAAAGCATCCTCGGAGCCTGCAAGCAATTTGGGGTTCCCAGCCCTTCTATCCAATGGTCAAATCGAATGACACGCGCAGCCGGAACCGCCTCCAAAAAAGGAATCAAATTATCCATTCCCCTTCTCAGAACAGCCAGTGATGACTTTTGCATAGAGGTTGCTATTCATGAAGCAGCCCATTACATAGATTTCAAATTCAGGGGTAAGAGCGACCACGGCCATGAATGGCGAAAGTTAATGACTATTTTAGGGTACCCCAATGCCGAACGATGCCATACATTAGACCGCAGCCATTTGCATCGGTACGAAATCATTTGCCGCACCTGTAAAAAAAGTTTGGCTAAATACACTCGTGAACCCGCAGCTTCGTTTCTCTCCCGCCGACGATCCGCATGTTGTCATGCTGAATTGGGTGTCAAGAAGGCATCCATAGAGGCTGGACACTAATGGCGCCAATCTGTTACCAGCCCTTATCAGGTCGCACCGTTCCTGCCTTTAGTCCTAATCTTTTCCGGTTTGAATACGGTACAGATCGTTTTATATTGGAACCACCTCCAAAAAAAGCGTTTCCTTTTAACACTACAAACATTTGGAATCATGTTTGAAAGCCTTCATACACCATATCCAATTTCAGAAGAACAGCGGTATTCCTTTCAAAAAAATGGCTATATACGCCTAAAAAACGTCCTTGAACCGGATGTCCTGTCATATTATGGAGATGCCATCACAAAATTTGTTTTGGAAAAAAATCCATTACAAGATGTACCTTTAGAAGAACGAAACACGTATCAAAAGGCATTTATACAAGTCATCAACCTTTGGCGGGAAGACGAAACCGCTCGTGAATTTGTGTTTAGCAAGCGATTGGCCCAAATAGTAGGCGATCTCATGGGGTGCTCTGGCGTTCGATTGTATCACGACCAAGCACTGTACAAAGAACCTTCCGGCGGTTTTACACCATGGCATGCCGACCAATACTACTGGCCCCTTGAATCACCCAACACATGTACTGCTTGGATTCCGTTCCAAGCAACACCTTTAGAAATGGGACCTTTGGCGTTTGCAGTGGCCAGCCATGCCTTGACCGAAGGGCGCGATATGGGCATTAGTGATGACAGTGAGCGTCTTATTGCAGAAATGATGGCTACCTTTCCCTATGATGTAGCTCCTTTTGACTTGGGCGAGGTCAGTTTTCATTATGGGTGGACGTATCATCGTGCAGGTCCCAATAACAGCAATCAACCCAGAAAGGTGATGACCATGATTTATTTTGAAAATGGTTGCCGTGTCACCCCTTTTAAACGATATGAACACGAAAATGACCATGCCAACTTCTTACCAGGTACCAAGGTGGGCGAGGCTGCAGCCTCCGAATTAAATCCAATACTATACGAACGTACCTGATTGAATAAGTTTTGTTACCGGTGTATGTACATGAAGTTAGCCACTTTTTCTCTATGTATGCCTCTTCTGGCCTTCCGTAGCGGAGGCTGTAAACCGGCCCCTAACGACGCTTTATGTCAATGCCGTCATTTGGACTGGAAACCCCGAACAGCCTATAGCAACAACGATGGCCATTTCGGATGGAAAAAATTGTGGCCGTAGGCAGTTATACGCAGGACCATAACCCGAATGGATGGGTTACACAGCAAAAGATTTCCGTTGAAGACGCGCTACGGGCTTATACTGCCGGATGTGCTTATGCCGGATTCACAGAAGACCGTTCGGGTACTTTGGCTCCCGGAAAATGGGCTGACTTTGTGGTCTTTTCCGAAAACCTCTTAAAGGTGGATCCCATTAACCTCCCTAAGGTTAAAGTACTCCAAACCACTATTGGTGGAAAAACGGCTTATAAAGCCCCTTCCTCGTAAGTTTCTCTGTCCGAATTATTTCTCCGTTTTACCTTTTATCATGCAAAAAACATTTATTGGCCTTATCCTGCTTGTATTTGGACTGCTATTCGGTGCCTTATTTGTTGGCAATTTTGGATTTCCTGATTGGCTCGGTGGCTCCGGCCCCAGTACGGTGGTACTGGGTAGAAAAGACTTTCAGCCTATTGCGCCTGCTAACCTTAGCGAAATGAACCGCGTTTTTCGGGAAGTGTCGCAGCGCGTTAAGCCGAGTGTCGTCTATATCATGGTGGAGGGTAAATCCGTAGAGATGCCCAATGACGAAATGCACCGTTTTGAAGACGCCATTCCCGGATTACGGCGACGAGAAAGCAGCGCAGGCAGTGGTGTAATTATCAGCCAAGAAGGATATATTGTGACCAATCACCATGTAGTGGAAGGCGGTGAACGCATTACCGTCTTGTTGGATGATAAACGGGAATTTGAGGCCCGCCTTATCGGATCAGATCCCAGTACCGATATTGCCGTCATCCGGATAGCAGGCGCACAAAACCTACCTGTTGCTGCGTTGGGAGACGATTCCCAACTCGCCGTAGGAGAATGGGTATTGGCCATTGGCAGCCCCTTCCGGCTCACCCAAACCGTCACAGCAGGCATTGTTAGTGCCGTAGGTAGGCAGATTGGAATCATTGACGAAAATAAAATGCCCATCGAAGATTTTATACAGACCGACGCGGCCATCAACCCCGGAAACTCTGGTGGCGCCTTGGTAAACCTAAGAGGTGAATTGGTAGGCATCAATACAGCCATAGCTACCGAAGACGGAAGTTATGAAGGATATGGCTTTGCCGTACCGATCGGCTTGGCAGCAAGAGTCACCGAAGACCTCATCCGCTATCAACGAATTCAGCGCGGGTTTTTAGGTATTACGATTGCCCCCGTTACTTCGGATCTGGCACGACAACTTCGTCTCCCACGCATCGAAGGAGTGCTTATCACACGCATCGCTCCTAATAGTGCCGCCGCATCCTCAGGTTTACAGCGCGGTGATGTGGTCTTAAAAATCAATGGTAAAGAAGTGAATGAAGTAAACCAACTGCAACGTACCATTGCCATGAACCGCCCCGGAGAACAAGTTTCCGTACATGTTTTCCGGAACGGGGCCGAATCGAATATTCCAGTAACCTTGTTGGGACGCGAAGAAAGCAACTTTGGGGCCATAAGCAACCTTTTTAGTCCACAACCTGCCCCAAAACCCAATTTGCCCCCTGCCGACCTTGCAAAATGGGGCTTCTCCGCCCGCCCGCTAACACCTGCTGAGTTACAACAATTTGGCGTGCAACATGGTGTTTGGATTACGGCTGTCGTGTCCGGTTCCCCTGCGGGAAAAGCAGGACTACCAACCAATACCGTCCTGACACACCTCGAAGATGCACGTGTCCAATCTACGGAGCAACTCAAACGCTTGTTGTCCATTCTCGCTCAAAACGATCCTAAAGTCTTATTTCGAGTGACCAAACAAGACCGCCAAATCGGATTTTATGAGGTCACTGCACCATAATGGGCAGAAGTGCTCTATACAAAAACAGCCTCTTTAGGTTAAAAGAAGGGCTGATAGAATCCAACAAAAAAGCGAGGGGGTATCACCAATTCAAAATATCGGAAGATGACTTTGACTCCCGCATATGGGCATCAGCATCGGGTAAGGGTTCCTTTTTGCTCGTGATGTTATAAGAACGCCAAGATTCTGCGAGTACTTGGTTCAACTCTGCGTAATGCTCCAATGATGATGGTAACTCATCATCTGCATAGATCGCTTCGGTCGGACAAGCAGGTACGCAGGCATTACAATCAATACACTCTTCAGGATTGATGACCAAAAAATTAGGCCCTTCGTAGAAACAATCCACGGGACAAACTTCAACACAATCGGTGTACTTGCAGTTAATACATCCCTCGGTTACAACGTATGGCATTTTGAAAGCAGTCTAAAATGTTTGGATAATTATTATTTAGTGATCATGATAGGATGCGCCCCCCCTTCATGTCAAGTATTTAAATATTTTTTCTGCCACTGGAGGATTATCGGGGTCAAGAGGTTACTTCAAAGAGCGTAAGTACATTTATGGCAAATAAAAATCCACAACGCCCGTTGTTTTATCCACACTATACCATCCCTGCGTTGCGGTATGCCCTACGCCGTCATTGGTGACGACCTCGTAACAACGGATAATAAACTTCCCATTGTCCACATGATTGACCTCGATAAAGGCTTTTACGCCCTTAGACTGCAATAAATCCAACCATTCCTTAACTTCTGGAATGAGACGAACACGGTCTATCGCTTGTTTTTCGGACAGAGAACCACGAACAGGCGGAAAGTAAGATTGGTTCATCGGAACTGGCGCATCTGGCACTTCATACGCCGATGGGTCCACCAAGCGCTCGTCAGGCGGCCCCTCTGCGGCAGATACTCGTCTGCACTTTAGGATAATGGGTTCGGTGGCGATATTTGGAATTTCGGTAATTTCAAGGTCGGTTTTATCGTCACTCAACGTCAATCTTAAGCGATATTTGGTGTCTGGAGACGTTTTTTCCCATGTTTCACATGTTATTTCGCGGCCAGTAAGAGAGGAACAAGTGGTCTCGAGGTCTTCGCCAGCCGAAGTGTTGGATCGTGGGTAAATTTTGAGTCCTGAGCCGCGTACCTCGACAAACAGGTCATCATCTGGATTTCCGATTCGGATTTCCTGTTGTTGCGAACTATTGGCCCAATAAGCCCGCCATACCCCATCAAAATCGGAGATTTGGACATCTTTTGGTGTTTCTTGTTTGGGTGTAGTTTGCGTTTCTTCATCAGAAAAAAGTGGTTGTTGCTGTTTTTCTCCTGATGCTTTATTAGACCACCAGTACCAACCTGCAAAAAAGACCAGCAATACCAATACACCCAAGATGAGGTATTTAGGGAGGGTAAAAGTTTGCGGTTTTATGGTTGCTCTCCCCAAAGCAGGAGCAATTTCCGGCCTAGCTTGCTGGTCGTAGGAATGGGGTTGAGTAGGTGGAATGGAAGAAATGGATCCTTCTACTAAAGCCTCTGCCCCAGCATCCGGAGCAGGCGTTACGGGGCGGGTTGGCTCGCCTGTAGCCCAAGACGAACTGCCGTGCGATGCCGTCAATGGTGTACCGCAACTGGGGCAAAACACATCACCCAATACCAATTTAGTGCCGCAATTGGGGCAAAAGTTAAGATTCGTCATCTTCGTCCTCCTGTTGTAGCGTAGCAAAACGTCCATTGTAGCGTTCCATTACATGGCGTGCTGCAGGTACATTGACATCTGGGACAGGGACCAAAAACGCATCGTCTGCCGAGACCGTTGGGCCTGTCATATACGTATAAGGAAAAACAAGGAGATAGGGTCTTTTGCCGGTTTCCAAGAACACTTGTCCACGTGCTACGGTCATGATGTCCCAAAAGACAAACCGCCCGCCTGCATAGGCCCCCTTCTCTCCCAAAAGCACCATCCGGTTCTGGCGTTGTTGATGGCGATACCAATGGGGTGCTAAAAAGGCAGGAATGATCGTAATAAGAGCGATTCCCAGTCCAATTAATAAGAACAAGGGATCCGAAGAAACAATTGCCAAAAAGACCACAATCACCAAGGTAATTACTAAAACCAACTTCAAAACCATCATATTACGTGATTTTTGTATATCATAGCTAACTTTCAAATACCCCTCCCATTCTTCTGGTGCAACTTCCCACTTGGCCCAAATTCCTTCATCATGCAACAATTTGTCTAATTCCCTTGCCTGCCGGGTATAATAATAGGCCGTTATCAAGGTCATAATGATTCCAAACAGGCATAAAAACGCTACGCCAAATCCCCACTTCATCATATCAGCATCCAGCAGTGCGGGCAAAATCATTCCAAGTAGGAAGAGGAACGCAAAGAAGTAAGCGCCTTTTACGACATTCCAATTGCGATTTTTCATGTTTTTATCCTCCTTATAGACCTCAATGAGTAAGTACATGTTTGGGAAGATTGAGACGGCGGATGAGGTCATCAGCATTACTTATGCCATGAGACTTCAATAATTGTAAAGCCGCATGGGGGTCTTTTTGTGAGGCCACCCTCATCATCAAATTATAGGTGGCGGTATCCACCTGATGTCCATCTTTGATTGCCCTTGCGCCATATTTCACCATTTGGTTGAGGTTGTTCTGTTTGGCGGCCTCCACAACATGCCCCAGTTGGCTTTTGACCGAGGCAGCCTTTTGTGCAGTACTCAGAATGGTGGGTCTTCCCATTTGTTGGTGAACAGGAAGGACGCTCCTGCCAGGTGCCGAAACATGGTCCCCAATCACTACTCGCCCATCACGGGTAACGTGTACTTGATGATAACCGGAGCGCCCCGGTTCACGTTGCAAACTCCTGACCAACCAAGACTCACTATTAGGCGCAGGCCCTTTGGCATCCATCAGCCTTCCCGGACGCGGTGTGTAGATATTGGTATCCAACGTCTTCTGACTAAAACCCAAATTGCCACACTCTTCTTTGAGGATTTGGTTCATTCTTTGTGCCCGGACATGCTTCATACCCAGCACGGTCTGGTCTAAATCGCACGCCACATTCGAGCCATTAATGGCCACGCGGCTGCCTTCGGTGGAGTTTGCCGTAAAGAAACGCTTCGGGATGGGCGAACCACTCTTTTGTAAAGCCGCCACCTCTTCGGCGATGGCCCGCCTTACAGCATTGTTCACGGCTTGTTCTTGAAGCTGTAGCTTCCGTGCCGTAATGAGCGTGTGGGCATCCTTACTCATCACACCGTTTATTCGGATATTGTACAACGACCCCGAACCACCATCGGCTCTGATGGCTGCATCTACCGCATCTCGGAGACCTGTATTTTTTCCAAGATAACTTTGAGCGGTTTTGAAATTCATGGTGGCACTTGGTGGAGCACCTACATGACCGATAAGATTTTCTACTTGTTGGACTGCCCGCCCGGAATTGGCCAGCGTCTGGGCTTGTTCGATGGCTTTTTTTGTTTGGGCAATCCGATCTGCCAAGCCTCCTTTTGCCATTGCAGAAGCCCCTTGTTTAGCGGCGGCAGATTCCATGCCCACTAAGTTTTTTTGTAATTGTGCCACTCGGCTTGCGGCAAGTTCGGCTGTTTTGGCCGCTGCCAAGCCCGGATTTGCACTCTTGATTAAGGTGGTACTGTGTCCCAAGCCCGGTACAGGCGTTTTTGCATATTTTGTGGGTAGTAAAAGACTGGCAATTTTTACCGCTGCCGAAGGAATGGCCCAAAGTTTTTCTTCCGTACTTGCATGTTTATCAAAGAAAGATTTTACTTCTTCGTATGGCAAGGCTTCTTTCAAAATGCCCGCTATGCCTTTTCCAATACCCAAAGCCGCAGAGACGAACAACTTTCCCTCCGTCACCAGAATGGTTTTTACAGCGTCTAAATAACGCCCCTCCTTAATCGCATCTACAAACTGTTTGGGTGCATTGGGTGCATTGGTTTTAATCCAGTTCTTGAACGATTCGTTCACGCCTCGTACAAAATAACCCGGATTTAAAACCGCATCACCAATGGCCATGATGCCTTTTCCAGCAGCCACCACCCCATCTTTAATCCCAATCCCAATATTTTTGACGGCACCGCCCACCTCCACTGCTACATCTTTTACTGTTTTTCCAATCGCTTTAATGGTTTCCACCGCCGTACCCGTTGTACCTGATTCAGGTTGTGGGACCACCGCATTTTTAAGCGCCTGTTTGATGACATCCCATTTCCCCGGAATGACGTTTCCATCGGGCGTAAAACAAGTGTTTTTGGCCTGATTTACCAAGTCTCGTATTTTAGGGTCCTTCATCAAGCCAGCTCGTCCTTCCACATATTTCAACGTTTGCTTAGCGGAAAGCGTGGCAGGATCATTGGGTGGTTTCGGTTGTTGCGGGTTTTTATTTTTATCGGAATCTGTTTTTGGATTTTTGCTCTTTTCCGGCTTTTTGGGGTCTGTCAGTTTTTTGGTTTTATCCTTCGGGTCAATGGGTTTAGGCGGCCCTAATGGTGGTTTGCCGTCTTTAGGAAAGGTTGGGGGGGGAGTCCGACCTCCGCCCAAGATGCCGCTTAACCATCCGCCGAGAATACCCAAGATACCCGGCCCTATAACACCCAAAACTCCCTGAACCACGTTCTTAGGCCCGGGAATAGAACCAACCGGCCCCAATCCGGGTGCTACCGGAATACTTGCACCCACTTGGGTATTCCCATCTGCCCCCGTTGTCATATTCCGAACAAATTGGCCAGATGCACTCATGGTCACATTTTGTTCTGCACTTTTTTCGTCTGCATTGTCGAAAACGATCCTAAAGGTATTTTCAACTCCCTTAAAGAAATCGCACGAGGCGGTAAAACGCCCATTGGCATACTGGATGTGGCCTTGAACCGCAGACCCGCCCGATGCACGAAAAATAGTAGCAGAGGTAATCGCCGATTTACTTTTATATGTTCCGGTAATGCGTACCACATTCGCGGTTGTGTCCAATAGCGCACTCGTAATGGCAATCATCACCCGCTCAGGATCGCCCGCGCCTTTCACTTTAAATTGCAGATTCATCAAAATCTGCTCTAAAGTACTGCAATAAGAGGGTTCGCACATCCCCACTACCAAAACCGTTATATTTTCTACGCTTATCGCCAAAGCCCGTTTATGCGAAGGGCGCGAAGCATTCTCATGATCTCCCATCCGAAGAAGCCAACCCGTGTATCCATCCACCGTTACATTGGCGGTACTTTGGTAATACGACCGTTCATAGACCACATTCCATGGGATTTCATCGGGTGCAACCAACGAGTCTTCCGCTTCCTTTTCGTCCACACCATCATCTCGTTGCAAGTGGCGCATAAACAATGCAACTTTTCCATCCTCACTCACTTTCTCGAAATAAAAGCGACGCAACGCTTCGTCATCTTCAAATTGTTGCTCAAACATCATCACGGAGGCCGAAGCGAACGTCCTTGTAAATCCTTCCCGCTCCTCGATACTGTGACTTGCATGTATGCCTTTAGCCTCCCAACCTACAGGCATGTCCGGCCAAACAACTTCTACTTTTGCGGTTTGCGACCATGCCACTTGTGCGAGAATCAACCAGCAGAACAAACCTCTTTTTCCGAAACGTAACATGATCTTTCAGGTTTGATGGAATGGTTAGTGGACAGCAAGGCCACACTTCGTGCAAAATTTCACCCCTTCACGTAAGGGTGTTCCGCAGGCTGTACATGCAGGTGCAGCCACTTGTTTGGCTTGTGTAGGTGTTCCGCAATGGGCACAAAAATGGGCATCGGTCAACAACGGATACCCACAATGCTGACACGCTGAAACGGGTACATGATCCGAAGTACTCACTTCCACCTTGCCTTGGGCCAATGGAACCGGAATGGTAACCACAGGGCTGATGGGAACCGATTGGGATTTTCGGGTATCCAACAAAGCGTGGGCCAGAAAATCGGGATGATAGCGAGTATCTGCAAAAAAAGGTGCGTATTTCTCCGTATTCCCTTCGGTTAATAAAATTTCTAAGGCCGTTGTTACAAAATGGGGGCCAACAAAAAGGAGTTCTACATAACCCGTTGCAATGTCCGCAAAGTCCGCCAACCAAATTCCGGAGCCGCTCCGCCAGCCACCCAAGACGCTATAGGCTACTTTTTCAGGCTGGGGAATGGTTTGCACCACCAAGCCGAACAACAAAGAAGAAGGAACCAAGGTTTGGAAAAAAACTTCTAATGCCTCCTCAAAAACAAATACAGTATCGGAATCAGCCGTTTCTTCGGGCAAGAGTTGGGTAAGCAATCCAGCTACTTCCAACTCGTGTAACACGTCCGGAAGGGCTTCTTCAAACTGTACCGGAACCTCATCCGGCAAGAGCGTGGCATACATCGTAACCGCCCAACCGAGGTCTCGTTGCGAACACCCCAAACCCCATGCCTCACGTAATAAGGCGATGGAAACACCTTTCGGAAAACCACCTTTCCGCAACAAACGATTTTTCAGGAGGGCCATCCGATAAGCGTCTAAGAGCGTCATGACACCCCAAAACGCTTTTTTAGACAGCCGAATACGCAAAGGATCGGATTCGGGCAAGCCAGAAAGGTGCAAGGTTTCCAATAAACCCATTAGTACCATTTCCGATGAAATCGGGCCTTCTACCGTTAACACTTCCGGTTCCACACCCACCCGAATCCCCGGCATCAACCCCGACGGGTCTTCCCAGAGGTATTGCCCCAGAATGGACGTATCGGTATCCCCCATAAGTAGGGTGACGGCCCGATGCGGATTCAGAAGCGCAGGCATGGCCCAAGTCCAAACATCGTGTTCTTGTTGCCACCTACGCAAGAGTTCTGCCGGATCATCTTTTCCTGAGTTCGCCTGAAGATGCGCCAATGGTGAAAGTGGACTTGCCACCAAATGCGGGATTCGGCGGAGTGCCTGAAGGGCGGCTCGGCTTAGATATCCTTCCTGAAGACCAGAAGGCGTACCTTCTATCGCAAGGATGTTATTTGTTTCCATATAATTTCTGCATAAATAGTTTATGTTTTGCGAACAAGGCTTGTTTAGGAGAGTGCCACAGTCATCATCATCCAAAAAGCTGATCCGCAAAAAGCCCAAGCCATCGGAACCACAAACCCGCCAATTTTGGACGCACCTTTGGCCATTAAGTAGGCCCCGCACGATGCACCAATTGCCGATAGACCTGCCGAGAAAAACACCTGTGCCGCGTGCCACCCCAGCACAACATCCGATACAATGGCCAGCACGGCAAATGGCACAAAAAAGGCCAAGCCTTGCCGAACAGCACCTTGTCCCACGTCAGGATTCCCACGGACAATCTCGTTGTACTTCGACAAAAGTGCTTGTAGAACAACAATGCCCACTCCCCCAAATACCAGAGAGAGGATCACCAGCAACCATCCGGCCTCGTGATCTATGGCCGCTAAAAAACCAAAAACACTAAAGAGTAATGTAGCGCCAAGGATTGTTTGCTGTTTCATTGCGCTCCTCCTAAAAAAGCCCACCCAATGAGCATAAGAAGACCACAAAGGGTGGTCAAGACCACAGCAGGCCCTGTTTTTTCTTCACAAAAATGCCGGATAGTGGCTGAAATTGGATTGAGGGCCCATAAAAGCCCCGTCACCCCAAACGCTACCGCTGTATTCCACTCCAATGCTAAATTGACAACCAATCCACAAACGGCATAAACCAACGTAGGACTATATGCCAATGCAAAAGCCCGCAACACATCTGGTAAAACATGCTTGTGCCCCAAGCCTTGTATACCTGCCCAAGCAATAAAACCCACAAGCATCACGCCTATTGTACCAAATAACAGCCCTAAAGCCGATAAAAGTACCACCTCTTCGCCACCCATTCGTCCAACTCGCATCAAGTCTAAGCCAGTTTGGAGGAAAAACAGCAGAAAAGCCAAGCCCGAAACCCCCAATGCCAGTCCCCACGAAATTTGAGAAAGGGATTTTTGCAAAACCTGTCCGGGCGCGGCCATCATGCCAAACACCACGCCAATGAAGGAAGTTTTCCTCTTGGTATCTGTATCAATGGCTGTATTCATAACAATACTCCCGAAAATTTATTCAAAAAATAGCCGTGTGGCATTGGTTGCAAGTGTTTCTGCCTCCATGCTTCGCAACGTTGCAGCACGATAGGTTTCCCTAATTTCGGCGTGTGGGTATTGCACCTCGTCCGAGACAAGCGCCAATAACCGTTCATAATCTGGTTTATATACCACCCGCAACCGAACCCAAGTACCACCTGCATCGGCTTTACCTTTACCTTTATTAATTTGGATAGACCAGACTCGGCTTTCCCCTTCTACAAGTTGTGCAAGAGGAGCCGGAGCGGGTGCTTCCACCGCTAAATCTTCCGACGATTCAAAAAAAACCGCCACTTCCCGCAGGGTACCAGTACGTACCTCAATGCCTCCCAACAAAACAACGGGAGCATGCACCGGACGCCCGCCATCCGATGGTTCCAAGTTCACAGTGATGCTTTGCGGGTAAGGATAATGTAAAAAAGGGTCACCCCCGTTTGGGATTAAAGGGCAACCTGACAGACCCAAAAGAAGCGAAAGTAGCAATAGGTGTTTCATAAGTGTGACCATTTGCTAAATGCCAAATTCGCTCTTTTTTTTCTACTTATTGCACGAACTCATGAGATCAATTTTGTAAGAGAAAATTTTAATACTTTGTAAGGAAAAACAGCAAAAGGAGAGCTTATTTTTACATCCATAAAATGACTCTCAAATATTGCAATAATATAGATGTAGTGGTTTTGAGGTGTAGATGTCTATGGATAAAGAGCTTCACTACATATGAAAATGGCTTCCAAACCGTCGGGGAGTTCCCTCAAAACATGGGCTTATTATTAGGGCATCATCGCCACACACATTTTTTCCGGTAAGCGATTCTTTGTTCTTATAAGGAAGAAGGTTAGGCTTCTATGGAAGGGCGCATTTCAAAAATGCCAACAGACATGACAATGCACTTAGATTAGGTGAAATCTTTGCCTATCGTTGATCAAAACTCCGCAGGAGCGACATCATGATAGAACCCATCTCGTCGGCATAAAAGGTCAAAGAGGTGTTCACACGGTCGAACTTCATAACATATTTCATTCCCTTCTTTCTGAAACGCACCGCCTTAATGTGTCTCTTGGAATAACTTCCTGAAAAAAATCCCCCTAAAAAGTTGTACCCTTACCTCTGAGCCTGTTATATTGTTGGCAGCCGACTGTTTGGGCAAATTACCAACCTCAAGCACCCGTGTAAGTTTCCATATGCTATGACATAGCTATACCACCCACTTACTGGAGTCTGGTACGGAT
>DDTM01000074.1 GCA_002344075.1 Bacteroidetes bacterium UBA2364 | reverse complement strand
ATACAGATGAAATCCAGATTTTTACTGTTTTGGAGCTTGTTTTGGGTTGCCTCTTTCTTACATGCGCAACCGACAAGCATCATACGCCCCGGAGAGAACCTCGTTGTAGAAGGTATTCCCGAAATCTCCACCTCGCTCGCCACAGAAGTTCGCCGCTATACCGAAAGCCGTTCTGCTGGGTTTGCCACTTGGCATCCTGTAAAAAAAGAAATGCTGATTAGCACCCGATTTGGCAACACGAACCAACTTCACCGTGTCTCTGTACCAATGGGCGTGCGGACACAGACCACGTTTTTTGACGAACCAGTGGGCAGTGCAAGCTATGAACCCAAAACCGGAAAGTATTTTCTTTTCACCAAAGATGTCGGCGGAAATGAATTCGGACAAATTTACCGCTACGATGTCGCCGATGGTCGGGTGACGATGCTCACAGATGGCGGAAGATCGCAAAATGGCGGGATTGTGTGGAGCCCCACCGGAGACAAAATAGTGTATGGTTCTACCCGCCGGAATGGGGGCGACCGCGATGTATATCTGATGGATCCGCTAAATCCAACCTCCGACAAACGGATTCTGGAAGTAGCTGGCGGCGGCTGGGGCGTGGCCGATTGGAGTCCCGACGGCAAATACTTGTTGCTCAGCGAGTATATCTCGGTCAATGAAAGCTATCTATGGTTGGTGGATGTGGCCACTGGGCAAAAACAAGCACTCACACCCCGTTCGGATAAAGGGATATCCTATGGTGGGGCAGCCTTTAGCAAAGATGGAAAAGGTGTTTTTCTGACGACCGACAAGGATTATGACTTTCAGCGCTTGGCATATATGGATCTGGTCACCAAAGAAATAATATACCTCACCAAAGGGCTAAAATGGGATGTATCGGGGTTCGATCTCTCGCACGATGGGAAACGATTGGCTTTTATAACCAACGAGGCGGGGGTTTTTAAACTATACCTCCTGCAAACCGCAACCCGTACCTACAAACCCGTTACAGGTATCCCCGTTGGCATTATTGGCGGCTTGAGTTGGCACCAGAACAATACCGATTTGGCCATAAGTCTGAATTCCGCTCGTTCTACCTCGGACGTGTACTCCTTGAATGCCGCAACCAACAAACTCACACGCTGGACCGAGAGCGAGTTGGGCGGTTTGATGGCTACCGATCTTTCCGAGCCTTCCCTCATCAAATGGAAAAGTTTTGACGGCCTAGAAATCTCCGGCTTTTATTACAAACCACCCTCGCGCTTTACCGGAAAACGCCCTGTGATTATCAATATACATGGCGGTCCGGAAGGCCAATCTTTCCCTTCTTTTTTGGGTAGAAGCAATTATTTTCTTAACGAAATGGGCATCGCTATTATTTATCCAAACGTAAGAGGATCAACAGGTTATGGGAAAAATTTTGTCCAATTAGATAATGGGCTAAAGCGGAAAGATTCGGTGAAGGATATTGGCGCACTTTTAGACTGGATTGCGACACAACCGGACTTAGACCCAAACCGCATTATGGTAACGGGCGGAAGCTATGGCGGATACATGACGCTGGCTGTTGCTGTAGATTATAATGACCGAATCCGTTGTGCGCTCGATGTGGTAGGGATTTCGCACTTCAGAACCTTCCTACAGAATACCGAAAGCTACCGCAGAGACCTCCGACGTGCCGAGTATGGCGACGAGCGTGATCCGGCTATTGCCGCATTTTTTGAGGAAATAGCCCCACTGAACAATGCCGGAAAAATCACCAAGCCTCTCTTTGTGGTACAGGGCGGAAACGATCCAAGAGTACCACGCACCGAAGCAACGCAAATGGTACAAACCGTTCGAAAAAACAACAGTCCTGTATGGTATCTCGAAGCCAAAGATGAAGGACACGGCTTCCGAAAAAAGAACAATGTGGACTTTCAGTTCTATGCGACCATTCAGTTCATTAAACAGTATTTAATAAACGAATAAATATAATAATCAACACGCCTTATAAGCGAAATTCACTTATGTGGATTTCGCTTATTTATTTAAAATATCTCACCTCAAATGAGCACTTCAAAATTATTTATTATCTCTAAGTAGAATTGTTATGTTATCACGATACGTACTCCCTACTGGCAAATCCTTGGTACCAATCTTTAATGATTTCTTTCCAATAACAGATACTCTCTTTACATTTACTAAATAAGATTTATGGATACGGATAAAATGCCGTCTCGCCAATGATTCTTCAAGAGACTTCAAGGCGTTTAGCGAAATGATTTGTTCTCCGTTTTCGAGGTGATACATCACATATTCCCTTAATCCTTCTATATAAAGAATATCATCATATTTAATCTTAACAGTCTTATAACCCGACTTGACCCAAAACAGGTCATCCTCTACTAATGAACTTTCATTGCTTCTAACGCTCATACGTTCCTGCGCTCTCGATACAGCAATCAAGAAACGGTCGTAGCTAAAAGGTTTTAATAAATAATCAACAACACCTAACTCAAAACCTTCTATTGCAAATTGATTATATGCAGTTGTTAATATTGTATAAGGTTTTTGGTTCAAATGCTTGTATAAATCTAAACCACTCATTCCAGGGATATTGATATCAAGAAACACAATATCTGGCTGATTGTTACTCAAATATCCCAGTGCTAAATCGGCATTTGAGAATGTAGATAATAGGGTTAACTCTTTCGTTAACTCAATATATTTAATCAAGAGTTGTGTTGCAGGGAATTCATCTTCAATGATGATACAAGTTGCATTCATATATTTACGGAAAATGATAGTTTTGCATGAAACAATGTATTATCATTATTATCTAGTGATAGAATATACCTGCCTGGAAATAACAACTCAAGCCTTTTTCGTAAATTATCCAATCCTACACCTGAAGAATTGGCATTCTTTGATCGTCCTACAAAATTTTCCGTAACCACTTCAATTTGACCACTATGTTCTTTTATTTCTATTTTGAAAAAAGGATTTTTAACGCCAGTAGTACCATGTATAAACATATTTTCGATTAGCGGCAACATAAGCAATGGCGGGATCATCAATCCATTTGAAGTTGTATTTACAGTAAAATCAAAATTTGAATAATCGTATTTAACAAGTTGTAACCCACAAAATTTTTTCAAAAAATCTATATCTTTTTCCAAAAGTATTAGATTGGTATTAGACTCGTATAAAATATAACGCATTAAATCAGACAACTGAAGAATTAATTGAGGTGCACGACGGTCTCCAACAAAAGAGAAAGAATATATATTATTTAACGCATTAAAGAAAAAATGCGGGTTCAGTTGTGTCCTAAGCAAAGACAATGATTGTATAT
>DDTM01000125.1 GCA_002344075.1 Bacteroidetes bacterium UBA2364 | reverse complement strand
ATTTTATATATAGTGAAATAGTAAAATAGTTTTACAGATTAAGTCTGCTATTGTGTAAAAACTGTCTTTTGTAATGTATTGCATCGCTTTTTGTTTTCCAGTACGCCCACTCCTGGCTTAGGTTTTTACGGGCGATGGCTTCATATCTGCAAAAAAACGATTCTGCGTAAAAGATTCGATCCCGATCCAAAAAACGGTGTAGTACGGTCATTCGACTATCGCGGTAATGCTTGTCTGGATAACGCGCATATTCGCGCCGAATGGCTTGTGCATAATGCAGATACTCTGGGCATGTACTCCCTAAAATGGCAAGGTCGGCGCCAATAAAGAGGTTAAACGTCTCCTCGTTATGGTGTTGGTGTGTGGCTGTCGCTAAAATTAAGGCTTCGCAAAGGTTTAGTGTGGTAGGTGGTACAAGTTTATCGAGGCGTTCACAAGCCCATTTGGCACTCTGGGCTTCGTTGTCTGAAGCCGCTGGATCATAAACGACATCGTGGTAAAACAAGGCCAGCAGAACCCCCTCCCAGTCCTGTAAAACCTGTTTATACGGGTGTATGGCGTGAAGCATCTGTTGTAAGTGTACCAGATTATGGTAGGCACGATGGGGTTCTGAGTAGGCCTTGACCAACTCGTCCCAAAGTAGGGCAGCCTTTGTCCCTACAAGACCCCAGAAAACTGGCCAAAGTTCTTTGGCGGCGTCTATGCGACATTTTTCAGAAACGGTGGTCATTAAAAATATATCCGATAAAGCAATTTTATGTTAAACCCCGGCTCCGGCATAATACTCTTCACCCGCGACAAATGATCGCGATAGGTGGTATTAGTCAGATTGTTAAGACTTAGGTCTATCGTATGAAGTTTTTTACCCTTTGTAAGGTGGTATTGTGCCGATAGGTTTGGAATCACATACCCATTTGTGGCGTCCTCAAAATCACCTAATTGGTTTTGTTTCACAGCATACTTAATACCACCAGTAATACGTAAATTGCCCATATGGTACTGAATAGCTGTATTTCCATTCATGGGCGGCATTTGTGGCAATGGTTTTGAGACTTCCACCAAAGCTCCTGAAACAAAACTTAGGGTGGCCGTTACCGAAACTCCAGCAAAGAGCGATTGATGGATCATCGCCTCGAATCCCTGTAGCCGTGCATCCCCACGGCTATACTGATACACTGGCAAAAGGGTGCGGTTATTGATTTTTCCAGTATTGGCCAAGTAAATGTATGACGGAATCCGGTTGTGAAAAAGGGTTAATTGGGCTTCGCTTCCGGTAGCATGATAACGAGTGCTCCACTCGGCGCCATATCCCTTTTCGGTGATTAGTTCAGGGTTTCCGGTATCATAGGAATAGGCCGCCAAGTGTGGGCCTTCAGTAAACAGTTCTTCTACGGCAGGCATCCGAATGGAACGATTGATCGTTAATGCCATCGAGAGACAACGGCTTACTTGGTTGTTTATACTAACCGAGGCTGAAAGTCCACCAAAATCGCGTTTTCGTATAAAACCAATGCGGGTTTGGGTTTCTTTTTCGGGAATGGCTGTGCGAACATCGTACCGTATTCCCGCACTAATCGTGAAAGATTCCTTCGTTGCTTCCTGATATGCATAGCCGTTTGCAGCAAGCTCGGTGGCATTGGGCGAAAAAACAAGACCACCTACATTATACTGACGATACAATCCCGAAACACCTGCCTTACCGCGTTGGAATGGCCCAATGGATTTGGCCTGGGCGTCTATTCTTGTATGTACTTCGAGTGTCTGAAACTCCATGCCAATTGCACCACTGGCCTCAAATTCTTGGTGGAAATAGTAAGTGAAGTTATTTTTGAGGGTTATTTTTGTCAAATAGGTTGCATCTTGTGGTACATATTCGGCAGAAAGCTCCGCATGATTGCGATAGAGTGCAATACGTACACCTTTCGGGTGTGCGCCTACAAATCCACCCGGAATCCCATATCGCGAATTGTAGTGACTATAGGCTACGCCCAAATGCCCCCACTTTTGAATAGACGAAAGACCTATAGAGCCATTCAAGGTACGAAGGTCTGTATTTTTCAGTACCCCAGAAGGTGTTTGGAGGTCCTGTGCTGTTCGAAACGAGCCATCGGTATGTAAGGCTATTTTTCCGATAGGCGCACCAACCATATATCCTACAGAAAGCCCTTTATTTACACTTTCTCCTTGCAAAGATGCTGCAACGTGTAGGGCTTCGGGCTGATGTGTGGGGATAAAGTTTCGGACGACGTTAATGACTCCACCGAGGGCACTCGCGCTATATGCCAATGCCACTGGGCCGCGTAACACCTCGATACGCTCGGCGTTGAGTGGCTCGATAACCACTGCATGATCTGCCGACGAAGCCGAGAGGTCGCCCGTCCGCCCGCCATCTTCCAGAACGGTTAAACGATCCCCTCCCATCCCTCGCAACACAGGCCGCGCAGGTGCTGGCCCCATAGAGCGCATCGCCATTCCTGCCGTCCCTAAAAGTGTCTCCGCAATCGTTCCGGACAAGTTTTGGCGAAGCGTGGCGCCCTCCACAGCAAGTGCAGCTTTCTCTAATGTATTCCCTGATTCACCCATAATTTCCACTTCACCCAATTGATTAATGGAGGCTGGTAACCGGATCATAATGTAAACCGTGTCTTGGGTGTTTACCTGAATATCCTCTTCTATTGACTGATACCCTACCCTAAATGCCTTCAGGTGGTAGGTTCCGGAAGGCACATTGGGAAAAACAAACCGCCCATTTTCATTCGTCATCGAGGTTCGCCGTAGCTCCTCCAAGAGCACTTGAACAAAGGGAACCGGATCGCCAGTAGCAAAATCGGTAATTCGCCCAGCGAGCAATGTACCTGAAGACGTAGGATAAGAAGGACTTACGTAAGGCTGCTGTTTTAGCCGCTTGTATGACGTCTGGGCAGAAACGAAGTAGGGAAGCAGCAGCAAAAGAAATAAACGGTTCATACCAGCAAATAAAGCGCATCTGGACACCATTAGCGTCCAGATGCAAAAGAAAAACGTGATTATTTAACTTCCACAGGAATGGTTCTTTTCGCAAAGTCGAAATGACCTTCATGCAAAAGCCCCACCTCCAAATCGGATGTACCTGCTTTTTTGCCTGTAACTTTTAACCCCCATGCCCCATCAGCAGCTACGGTAAAAATGGTGGAATTCGTACTGGAGATATGTAGGGAACTCCCTTCCTCCAGTGTTGTAATTTCTTTTTTATCAGCATCTAACCACTTAACTGTATAGGCATCGGTTGCATTAAGTGCAAGACTGATCTTACCCCCACTCTCAATTTTCCCGTCAAAATAACGAATCACTTCGGTGCTGCCTTTATAGATGGAAAAACCTTCGGCTTCGGTGTGTTCTTCGTGGCCATTCACTAAATCGCAGGCAGGAACAAAAGCCAGTACTGCAAACAGCAGTGCAGAGATAAATTTCTTTGTCATGATTGTAAATATTGAATTTTGTAAAAATGAGTGATTATGGTGTGTCGCAAGTTGCGTGCACGCCCAAATCCCGAATACATCTTTTTATATTCGGAACAATAAATGCTGGTTTGAAAAAGGGATTAGCTTAGAGGAGGTGCCCGACTGGGCGGAATACGGATAAAGGCAGAATCAGTTTGTTTGACCGTATCCGCGAATAATAAAGCCCTAGGATGTAGAAACCCTTGCTTAGCCACAACAAAGGCCTCACTCCACAGGGTTAAACCATGATGCAGGGCACAGTCGTGATGATGTGCATCTGCGTTACATGGTTTTTCTGCGTGGGGTTCGTGTTTATCTTGTACTTGATGATGCGTGCGATCATGCGCAATGGCCTCGTGTGCCTGAGATATGTCATGAAACATCGGCGAAACCATACCACCTAACAACAAAGTTATTAGGACAAGATGGAAAACCTTCGATACAAAGCCGATGGGTCGCATAAAACGCCTTGTGCGGTCGGATACAGTTTTTTTTAAAGCAAGTTTAAGACGCTTTATGATCAGAAAATGTTTCCTCTTGTCGCTTTGTCTGCCATTTGTTGTTGTAGGGCAGACATCGGCAGATACCGTTTTGTTTCGGATTGACCTGCGTACTGCCATTAGAAACGGCATTTTTAATCCTCAACATGAACAGGTTGGGATTCGTGGAGGGCAGCCGCCTCTGTCTTGGGCATCCTCTGTTATGGCCTCAGACACTGATCGGGATGGGATTTATGAGGTCGCTGTTATTTTTGCAAAAAATGACACACGTTTGGTACGTGTTTCCTATAAGTTTAAGATGGAGCACCCCGGCAATGGCAACAGCGGCTGGGAAGAAGGTCCTAACCGCACTGTGATGGTAAAGGGGAAGACCACAATCGAGCGGGCTTTTGATTCCTTACCAGAGCCTACTCCGCCTACTTTTACAGGAAAAATCATTACTCATTCAGGCTTCAAATCTAAGTATCTACCTGTACGCAATATTTTTGTTTACTTGCCGCCCAATTACGATCACAATTCCCGACAGCGCTATCCTGTTCTCTATATGCACGATGGGCGGAACGTCTTAGACGCATCGGTAATTGGCCAAGAATGGGAAATGGACGAAGCTGCAGAGCAACTTATTCTGAAAGGTGAAATTTCCCCATTTATTTTGGTAGCGATAGACAATACGCCACATAGAATTTTTGAATATACACACGAAGCAATTGTCTTTGAAGGCAAGCAAACTCTTAGGCGAATAGACATGTCTACCTCCTCCAATGAAGACCTTTTGGCAGCTCCGGGACGTTATGGAGTAGACTTCCTAAGCAATATTAGTATCACAACTACAGAAAAAAGCCTTTGGCTCCACTCTCATGGCTCCGCCTCCAAGGTAAAGTTAGAAAAACATACAGACGGAACCTATCATTCGGTAAAAAAAGACCTGCATGTACAGTTTTTACGAGATGCGAACAACCAAATAACAGGGGTCGAAATAACCGGCCTTCGTACAGGCGGAGGGGGTAGTTTGTATGGCAAGATGCTGGTGGAAGAAATAAAGCCTTTTATTGATCGCACCTATCGCACCCTAAAAGCAGCCAAACAAACCTTTGTCGGTGGTTCTTCGTTAGGAGGATTGCTTACCATGTACTTAGGGATCACATACCCCAATGTTTTTGGCGGTCTTTTAGTAGTTTCTCCATCAGTTTGGTGGAAAGACGAGCACGTAGTGCAAGCCATCCAGACATTTAAACACAAGCGCCATCCTAAAATCTGGATAGATATGGGAACAGCAGAGAGTACGAATGCAGTCCCCAGTGCCAATCGTTTGGTTGCAGCGTTACGTGCCAAAGGGTGGACCACAAAAAACCTCAGTTATGCAGTGGTTCCAAATGCCCAGCACAACGAGACAGCATGGGCGCAACGTGTACCAGATATGCTTAGATTTTTATTGTTCCATAAACAATGGCCATGAATTGCCCTATATGTAGCGCTTTGTGTGAGCCACTCAACTTGACAATCCAATGCGTTGGGAGCACGTGTACCTTCACAATAATTTACAGATGGCCTTCAACCAGAACCGGCAAAATCAGAAGTGGGAACCATCAAATACATCCATAGGAGACATATCATTTCTTTCTTTATATCCACACAGAGCCAAATAAAGCACCGATACAAAGAGCATCACTTGGCCAATACAATTTTGATAACTTGCGCCGTAGATTCGGTTTGAATTCGTACCAGATAAGTACCACTTGGCCAATCGCTCCCATTAAAGTCCACATAGTATATCCCCGGCTCCTGATACTCGGTGGAAACCAAAGTGCTAATCAAATTCCCCGCGACACTCCATACCGTCAGCTCGACCGTTTGCGGCTTGCGCAACTGATAGCTGATACGGGTTTGAGGATTGAATGGATTGGGCGAATTTCCGATCAGCTCTGCAGCTAAGGCTTCTCCAGGCCCACGTCCCACTTTTACTAAGCCAGAGAACCGTTCTGCACCATCAGTAAAATATTGTTTTACTCGGTAATACAACACACCCTCGTTGGTGGCGGTTTGGTCATTAAAGCTATATGTTTTCCCGCCTTCAAACCCTATCCCCTCATCTCCGGAAATGGCCGCGATTTTCTCAAAATGTTGTCCATCTTCAGAACGCTCCACCTCGAATAGTCGTGAATCATCCTGCTGAGAACGCCATGTTAAAAAAACGGAGGATGCCCGCTGTACAACCGAAAGATCTTGTATCGGGTAGCGTAAAAGAAGGTCGGACGCTGCGGATTTTACCTCTGGGGGCCAATAAGCGATGGACTCCCGTCCAGGTTCGTTAAAAGCAATCTTAAACAAGCCATCATTGCTCCACTGAATGGACTGGCGCATGGTGCTTCGAATCGTAGCTGCGCTTCGGGCACGATTCCAGAACATCAATTCTTGCAGATACCCCTCGAACAGGCCTCCTTTGCTTCCTTCGGACCTCATGCCAATCATCAGATTTTGCCGATTACTATAAGTGTTTAATTGCACACGGTGCATGAGAGAATCTACATATACCCCATTAATTACCAAATACGTCTTACGTGCTTGAGGGTTATTAACCACTCCTATATGGTGCCATTGGCCATCTGCAACTGGTTTACGTGATACAAGCGATTCATGATAACCAGGCTGGCCTCGGAAAGCTTGAAGGTGCCCCGTTGCATTAATCCGAATCTCTAAAGGATATGCCGAAGATTCCTTGCCATCCCAAGTGGTTAAAATAACAACATTTAAGCCCACTGTTTTTACCCAGCAGAAAATCGAGAAGGGGTCTTCCTGATGCAGTGAGGGCAAAACATTTCGTCGGATTTCCAAGGGCTTAGAAAGGTGTCTGGGGAGATATAGAGCCTTTCCATTGGAGGTTGTAAATGAGCGGGCAATTTGTACTTCTCTCCGTATGGAAAATCCATGCAGAAGTACTTCTGCCGAAGCGGACTTATTTGGGTCGTATCCCTTTACCGGTACAATTTCGACAAAATCACGCCCCTCCCGTTCGGCAATGGCACGTAATACGAGGGTACAGCCTCCTCTTAGTGTGGTTCTCGGGGTGATGAATACCTGTTTACCGGCATAACGGATATGCATGGTTTGTGGAGTTGGATTTGCCCATGTTACTACAAAAGCTTCTATAAGGCGCAACTCACGCGGTAGAGACAGTTGAAAACCTTCTATAGATTCTCTTCCCTGCCATTGATAAAAAAAATTCGCTTCTTGCCCTTCCCGAACCCAAATGGACTCGGCAACTTCCGTGAATTGCCCTTGCGATCTTTCGATACTGCATACATGAAAGATCGCTATCAGCACGAATATGCGGTAGAATGAGTACACGAGCCGAGGGGTCTATTAAAAGTAAATCGAGGATTAACCCTTAATATAAGGTTAGACAGTAGATGGATGAAACATTTCGATCTGGCAAAAGCGATTGGGAGGTGGGTTTTACAGTAACAAAAGTAACATTCTTAATTTATATGGCCTGATAATGTAAAGAAATAATAAATTTAGGCAATGAAAGCGTTTTTATTTAATTTATGAGTCAGTCGTCCCTTTTAAATCAGGACGCAAGATCGTAGTTTCTAAATTAATTAAGACATTAAGCTAATTAACCTAATTTATTTAATCAAAAAAATGATGCGTAAAACATTCACAACACTTGCCCTGTTTTTTGTTTTTAGCCATATGGCATGGGCAAACCCTCAGGAAATAAGCAGTGGAGATACCGCTTGGATGCTGTTATCTGCAGCGTTGGTTTTACTGATGACGCCTGCACTTGCTTTTTTTTATGGTGGCTTGGTTCGTTCTAAAAACGTTCTCAATACCATGTCCATGAGTTTTTCGGCCTTGGGGTTTGTTGGGGTTGCGTGGATAGCGGTTGGCTACACAATGGCGTTTGGTGCAGGAAATCTTTTTCTTGGAGACTTTAATTTCGCCTTTTTTAATAATGTTACCACTGCAGCAGATAACACGGGCTTAGGCGTGGGCGCAATTACCATTCCACATTTGCTATTTGCACTTTATCAAGGTACTTTTGCAATTATAACAGCCGCACTTATTTCTGGCGCTGTTGTAGAGCGGATGAAGTTTCCAGCTTATATCGCTTTTATCACCCTGTGGGCCGTTTTAGTTTACGCGCCTATGGCACACTGGGTTTGGGGCGGCGGTATTATGGCGAAAATCGGTGATTTGATAGGCGGTTCTTTTGCTGGTCTTTTTGCTTTAGACTTTGCTGGTGGAACAGTGGTTCATATCAATGCAGCGGTTGCTGCAGTAGTCGTGGCACTGATGGTTGGCCCTCGAAAAGACTATGCAAAAAAAGCTATCTTGCCACATAATGTCCCTTTTGTATTACTGGGTGCCGCTCTCCTGTGGCTTGGTTGGTTCGGGTTTAATGCTGGAAGCGCATGGGCTTCCGGCGAATTGGCCGCTGTTGCTTTTGTCAATACTGCTGTTGCACCAATGGCTACACTCGTCGCTTGGAACTTGCTGGATATTTTTAAAAAGGGCCATGCTACAGCAGTTGGAACCGCAACCGCCATCGTGGTTGGTTTAGTAGCCGTTACACCTGCTGCAGGATTTGTGTCCACCTTCAATGCCATTCTTATTGGTGTCATTGCAGCTTTCCCTTGTTACTTTGCCATTGAGTATCGGGTTAGAACAAAACTGGATGATTCCTTGGATGTTTTGGCCGCTCACGGAGTCGGAGGGTTTACGGGTGCCATTCTCACGGGTGTTTTTGCTCAAAAAACCGTAAATGCTGCTGGATTAGACGGTTTGCTATACGGCAATCCCGCTCAGTTGGTCATCCAATTTGTTGCGATCTTGGTTGCCATTGTCTTTAGTGCAGTTATGACATATCTATTGGTGAAGTTGATCGGGCTGGTTTTGCCTATTCGCCCCAACGAAAAAGAGGAAGGATTGGGGATGGACATTACCCAGCATGGTGAGGAAGCCTATACTTCCGGCGAAGGAGCCATTCTGGTGTTAGACTCCGAACTTCAAGCGGCAGAGGCTTCGGCATCGGTTCGCGAATTTCGTCCAGTCCTCACCTAAATCACATACCCTAAACAAAATTTGTACTGCTTAAACAATTTATAAATAGCTACTTGTATGAAATTGATAGTTGCCATGATACGCCCTGAAAAGCTAAATGATGTGCTGAGGGCTTTGTATAAAATTGATGTACGTGGTTTTACGACTTCTAAGGTAGAAGGCCATGGGGCCGAAGCCGAGGTCGTTCAAACCTATCGCGGAACCACCGTAAAAATGACCCTGAACGAAAAAGTTCGGCTGGAAATAGGGGTTTCGGAGTCCTTTGTAGAACCAACAGTCGAGGCCATCATGAGTGCGGCGCGAACGGGTGAAGTGGGAGATGGTAAAATCTTCGTACTCCCGTTAGATAAAGTTTATCGCATCCGAACAGGCGAAGAAGATGCTGCGGCTGTCACACCAGTCCCCCTCTCCATCTAATAAAACGATAGCCCTTTTTATTATTACAGGCAGGTGACCCAATCCAGTTACTTGCCTGTTTTCTTTTGGTATAATGTGAGGTTGCTGGGAAATTCGAGGATTTTCTCAAGACATGCAGTAGATTTGGAACAAATTTTCAAAAAAAGAACTCGTTTTATTTAATGCCTTTGTATTCCTGAATCACATGCCAGATTTTATTTTATATAATAGCCTAACCCGAGAAGAACAAACCATCCAATTGATACAGCCTGGACATTTAAGATTTTACTCTTGTGGGCCTACCGTTTATTCATATGCACATATTGGTAACTTCCGAACGTTTCTAACCGCAGACCTCGTTGTTCGGACGGCAGAAGCACTCGGTTGGCAAGTTACTTATGTGACCAATATCACAGATGTTGGCCATCTTACCGATGATGACCATGCAGATGCCCTCGGCGAAGACAAAATGGCCAAAGCCCTCCGCTCGAAGGAAGGCGAACTCTTTGCAAATGTATGGGACCTGGCCCGGTTCTATACAGATGCTTTTGTAGAAGAATGGGAGCAACTTAACCTTCGCAAACCCTTTGTCCGCCCGCGTGCAACCGAACACATGCGAGAACAAATTGAAGCAATCCAAACACTTATTAAAACAGGACATGCTTACGAGACACCAGATGCCGTCTATTTTTCGGTACCGAGTTTTAAAGCATACGGCCAACTTTCTGGTAATACTCGTGCAGACGCATTGGAAGAAGGAGTACGCGATGTTGTGAAGGACACCAACAAACAGGATCCCAGAGATTTTGCCTTGTGGAAAAAAGATGACAAACACCTGATGCAATGGTTTTCTCCGTGGGGCTGGGGTTTTCCTGGATGGCATTTAGAATGTTCGGTAATGGCGATGAAGTATCTGGGAGAAACATTTGATATTCATGGCGGCGGCGAAGACCTTGCATTCCCTCATCACGAATGCGAAATTGCACAGTCAGAAGCACTAACCGGAAAACCCTTTGCTAATTATTGGGTGCACACCCGTTTTTTACAAGTTGAAGGCCAGAAAATGTCTAAGTCTTTGGGTAATTTCTATAGGGTAAAAGACTTGGTAGCACCCAATGCGGAAGGTGGAAAAGGGTTTGATCCGCTTGCTTTACGACTTTCTCTGCTTTCTGGCCATTATGGGAAACCTTTTAATTTTACGATTCAGAACTTGAAAGACGCGGCCAAAATCGTTCGCCGCTACCAAGATGCTTGGGATCTCGTAGAGGGAATACTACACTCCGACAAACCAAGTGGGACAGACTTTCTGGGTAAACGGTTGAATGAGAACTATGATGCAATTCTTTTGGCAATGACGCAGAACCTAAATACACCAGAAGCCCTTGCAAAAGCCCATGCAGGTCAAAAAATGATTCAAGGTGCGCTTTCAGGAATGGGAAAAGAAGCCGCTAAACAGGCTTCAAAGTGGTTTCAAAAAGTTAATGCACTATTAGGATTTATTCGGCGTGAGCGAACCTTACAGGAAACCAACGACACAACCGACGCTGAGGTAGAAGTTGCTCAGGCACTTGCACAACTAATAGATACCGCTCGTAGCCAAAAAGACTTTGCACGTGCCGATGCGATACGAACAGATTTGCTTCAAAAAGGATTTGAAGTTAGAACTACTAAAGAAGGAAGTAAAGTAACGAAGAAAATATCTTAAAGGCCACAAAAGTTTATGACGCGCATTGACTTTCCAGCCACGCCGCCACCTCGTCAGGCACCACCATATCCATCAGGTCTAGGTTCAACAACTCAAGTTGTTCCTGTCTTAGATGGGTTAGCTGTTCGTACAATTGCTCCGCGAACTCCTTTCCAAATTTGCGTGCGATGATTTTATGACAGGCATTTATCAGGGCAATAGAGATCCCTTCTTGTTTACCAATAGAGATCCCTTCTTGTTTACCAATAGAGATCCCTTCTTGTTTACCAATAGAGATCCCTTTTTCGAGCCAACTGTTTGTGTAAACCATGATTCGTTCCTGTTCTTGAGGTTCTAAAGTGGCTTTTATTTCTTGCATCATCATTAGTTCCTCTTTTTCACTTAGACGGAGGTAGGTGTCCATAAAATGGGTGATCAGGGCCATCTTGGCTGAATCTATCCGAAGGGTGACAATCATCCGGAGG
>DDTM01000015.1 GCA_002344075.1 Bacteroidetes bacterium UBA2364 | reverse complement strand
AAATATGCCATCATTTAAAATTATCAAAGGAAAAAATAACCTATTCGTTGCAACATACTCTGGGGTTTATAAACTGAGTGGTGATATTTCATTCTGGGAAAATACCAATATACCTAAGACTATAATAAGAGAAGTGTATCATTCAGAAAATAGAGAAGTTATTTACGTTGAAAGTATAAGAAGGGAAGATCCATTCACAGGAGTTCATAATCTTTATAAAACTACAGATAAAGGAAAGACTTGGATTGAAGATACACACCTGAAAAAAATAAATCCAAGAAATCTAATCATAGAAGGTAATATTATTTATGGCTTTTCTTTGGATATGAATAAAATATTTGAGTATAACTATATTGCTAAATCTATAATTATTAAAGACTTTGAATTCTCTAATCCTATTCATAGAATAATTAAGTTCGGTAAATCATTTATGGTATTATTGAAGAATGGAGATGTCGTTTTAGTCGAGAATAGTGGCCTTGTTAAATCCATTAGAACAGGCATTGAGGATAAAAGTATAAGAGATATTATTCGAGATAAAGAGGGGAATATATTTATAAAGGACGATATTGATATTTTTAGATACGATCTAAATAACCAAAATTGGGTCAAGTTAATAAGACCTTGTAATAATGTCTGTACGTTCACCTCTTGGATTGCCGGAGATGATGGTATGGTGTATGGAATAGGAGCGGGAGTCTTGGTCCAACTCAATGCAAGCCAAGGTCGTTGGGAATGGATGCCCATTAACGGATTAAATATCAATCATGATATGCCTGGTTTTTATGTGAACAATAAAGGCAATATTTTTGTAGGAACAGATCGCTTATATAGATCAGCAAAATTTGACGAACCTTTTGTAGAAATTAGTAATTCAATTCTTGAACCCCGATTAGCAATAGACTCATATAGAGATCCCATTACTAAAATAATTGCCATGCCGGATGGTGCTGTTTTAGCAGGGACACAAGGAAATGGTATTTTTATATCACCTGAGAAAATTCTTATCGCAAACGAAGAAAAAGTAGAGTTGCCCGCTAAAATAACACTTTCACAAAATTATCCTAATCCTTTTAACCCAAACACGATCATTACTTTTACGCTTCCCCAATCAAGCGAAATTAATCTTACTGTATTTGATGTTTTAGGAAAGAAAATTAGTGTATTAAAAACAGGGTGGCAAAATGCAGGAAAACATGAGGTTCAATTTAATGCCGAAGACTTGCCGAGTGGTACATATATTTATCGCCTGCAAGTAGGTAATCATGTTTTAACAAACAAAATGATGTTAGTAAAGTAGCCTAAAAGTATTGCAGCAAGAAAGAGGTTTAATTTAAGTGATTTCTACTCTTTTCCTTTTTTAGCTATGGCTTGGGTTGCATACTTGTACTTAAGAGGCTACTTTAATGGAAAATCAAAATGATAGCTTGCTATTTTTTTTACATCAAGAATCGCCCATTTGTTTCGCTCAATCTTATGTAACATGACATCATAATAAGCGATGCTTTGCTCTGAAACCTCGGTCACACGCATGGTCCATGAACTCGGGTAGATGTCTCGTCTATCTAAATAGTGATCTGTACTATATGGCCCCCCTTTTCTGGGTATTCCTAAAATTAAATAAGCAAATTGAATAGGTTCAAAGAAGTCATTAATATTATCTGGTTTTGTAATCAAAATTCTGTCGCTATAATTTGGTCTAACAACCGTAATTCTTTCAAGTGTTTGCTCTTCGTTCCGAGAATCAATGTAAACAGCGCCTAATCTCTTGGCCTCCCGAAGAATTAGCTTAGCCGTTTTTTTCTTTGCTGGTAATGTCCCTTCCAAACATGAAGGCGTGTCATGAAAGAGTTTATATCCGTAAAAATTACCGCCCGGTTTGGTTAAACGTTTATGATCAATAAAACGGGGAAATACCTGATCTGAAGTAAATCTACCAGGTACGGGAGGTCTATCCTTTAGGAATAAAGTCAGAACAGTTCTAATAAAGTTAGGGGACATCTGGGCATATCCTTCGTTTATTTCCTGTTTGGTAGGTTGGGTGATGTGTTCACATTGTGCATGTACATGCAAATGGAATGTGCAGCCTACGATTAAAAATAATATAAAGTGCTTGGGCATCATGGTATGTTTCAGAGGTTTATTATTTACTTGATTGGGTTTGAAATACATGTATTTATATTTTCGGTGGATAATGCAAGGTGTTCATCAAAAGAATCCACTCCATACAAAAAACCAAGAGGTATATGTTTTTCGCTTTGTAATAAGATATGATCTAATAGATGTATAAACACCCATTCTAGAGCAATTTTGTCTTCATAATGTCCTGTTTGTGTGTCATCCAGTATCAATGGGTCTAATGTAATAAAGGTATTATCAAGATACATTGATCTGCCCTCGTTAAGAAAAAAAATTTGAACCAATAAAGGCATCTTAACGAAAGCCAATACTTTACGATTAACCCTATCTCTGGGATCAATCTTGGCAACGACAATACCTTTTTCAGAAAGTAAAAGACTTCCAATAGCTGCTAACTTATTACAGGGATTGCCTCTTGTTCTTATTGTTTCGATGATCTGTTCAAGTTTAGCATATTGTTCAGTATTTAAGTGAGAAACACGTGATTTATCACAATAATATTTTCGGATAAATTGATCATTATTTGGACATGGAGGCGGGCGGTATTCATAATCACTTGCTTTATTCTTGATTCGTTTAGGGTTCCCTAAATCCGTGCTATCTTCTCGTAAGATATGTGATAAGGGGGCAGCCAATGAAGACAAATAAACATGAACATTGCTTCCTTCGGCTTCGAAGGTGGTTGAGGGGGGCACAATGAATAAGGCACTTAGTAGGTAATTAAGTAAAAAAAACATAAATTATTCTTGTTTTAGAAGGAGATTTTTATTTATTCAATAATACTGAAAAGTCCTGTTGCATGAATAAGTACCCATGTTTTCGGCTTAATCTCTTGCAATGTAACATCATAATAATCAATGCTCTGTTCAGTAACCCTGGTCACACGCACCGTCCAGGCATTTGGATAAACATCCTTTTTATCAAGGTATCTATCGAGGTAGTATGGCCCTCCTTTTCTGGGTATAGATAAGATAAAATAGGCATAGTTTATGGGTACCCAAAATTTACTTTCGCCATCTGGTTTATGAATCATTATTTTTCCAAGTGTTTGTTTTTCGTTTCGAGAATCAATGTAAAAAGCGCCTAATTTTGCAGCCTCTTTATGGATCAACCTGGCGATCTTTTTCCTTGCTGGTAATGTTCCTTCCCAACATGGTGGTGTGTCATGACCGAGCTTATCTCCATAAAAATCGCCCGGTTTTGTTAAGCGTTTGTGGTCAACAAACTGAGGGCCCACTGACCTGTATGCATATGGTGATTCGTCTTCTAAAAAAACCGATAGTACAATTCGGATAAATGTCGCAGACATCTGGGCATATCCTTCGTTTATTTCCTGTTTGGTGGGTTGGGTGATGTGTTCACATTGTGCATGTACATTTATGGGCATCAAACACACCCCAATGAGCAAGCATATCAATAATTTGGGCATCAAAGTATGGTTTTGGGGTGAGACATTTTTGCATCAGAAGAACACTTGGATGTGTTTTGTGTGTATAAAGTGGTATTTGGCGGTTCATTGAAAGCATATGTATATGAGATATGCTCCACATTAGTACCTAGTAGTATATGATCCAACTCGTGAACAAGTATCCACTCTAATGTAATCCTTCTACCTCCGAGATATTGAACTTTAGTTACATCCCAGTTCTTTGGATCTATGGCGATCCATGCGCCGTGTACTCCCACGGCGCCACTGGCAAAAAAACTGGCAGGTTGTTTCTCTCCGAAGGATTTGGCAAATGGCTCTTCGCCGATACTGTCTTCTGGGTCAATCTTTGAAACGACAATTGCCTTTTGGGCCAGAAGCTCATCGCCTATGGCTGCTAATTTAGCGCATGTTATACCCCGACCTCTTATCCGATCAATGATTTCTTTAACTTCGTTGTATTGACTGGGGTTTAGATCAAAAACCCTGGTTTTATCGCAATAATACTTTGTAACTTTTTTATCCTTGCTTGGGCACATAGGTGGCAAATTGTTATCTGAATCCACCAAATCGCCACCTACCCCACCACCGCCACCGCCGTCATGGTCGCCGAGATCCCAAACGGGATGTGTAGGCAAATCTGGGGGCAGAAGAAATTCAAGATGGAGTTCAATACAGTCATCATAATTAATTTCGATGGTGATATTTGCATATCCTTCGCTGCTTTTAATGGTTCTACCACAAACCATTTTCAAAAGGACAGAGGTTTTAGAAAGTGGGCCAGACGAGGCCGCCTCGTCAATCCATAGGTCATCTGGCAAGGGCTTCGAAGGATCAAACTGCAAGTGTTTTAACAAGAGCATAGACAGTTTCTCTGAAGTTGGGAACAGACATCTTGCATATCGGGTGGTCGTGCTATGGGTTTCGTCATTCAGAAAATACCGCATTCCTTGGATGTTCTTTATATCGGATACCTCAGCCAACAAGCGGGGGGCGAAAAGCAATTGAATCTGCTCATAATAGTATTTCACTGCTGAACCTTCTGGAGCTAATTGACTAATAAAGCAGGTATATTCGCCATTGAGGGCAGCTTCATACGCATTAAAATTGTCCGTTTTGTTTAGCGCTACCTTTTGATAAGGGGCAAAGGTCAAGTCTGTTTCTTGTTTTGGGTTTTGCTTTTTGAAAGTGAATAAATCGCATCCTGCCAAAAAAAGAAGCGAAAACAGCATGATTGGCGTTAAAAAAGTACTTGCAAAAGATAGTGGGAGGGAACCTGTTGTTATTAAACTATTTACAACGTGGCTTGTGGCTTGTGGCTTGTCCATACGATATTAATGCTAAAAGTATAGAGGAATAGGTTGCTTATATGAGTATAATAATTTATGACGATTTTGTCAAGGGAGTGAGAAATGTTTTTCTATAAGTGATTATGCAGACCTATTTCACTGGGTGCATTTCAAAACTTCCGAAAGTACCTCGTGAACACCTCTTTCACCTTTTTTTATGCCGACGAGAGGGGTTCACGTATGATGTTGCCTCTACAGGACTTGTTTGTATAGGGTGGTTTTGCTTGGTTTTCTGTTATGATAGCGCCCCTACGGGCTTTTTAATGTATTTCTGCTGCCGTAAGAATCATCTGGTACATGTCTCAACTTTTTCAATGGAGGGCATAAATGTCACCTAATCTAAGCGTATCGTATGTGTATTGGCTTGTTTGAAATACACTCTATTCTACTATAGACAAGACAGTTTTAAGCATGAGTGGGGTAGGAGATAAAACTTGGCATTTAAGTACATGACAAAAAAAGCGAGGCTCATTTTTTAACCGTCGCCTGAAAAGCATTTTAAAGCACTTGAACTGAAATTTCTAACGGGTTTATTTCAGGATTTACTGAAGTGTAGGTGACGTGTGTCTTTCATATGCCATTTGATCTTCATGGGTGGTATTGGAGTTGTGACGAGGTGGTGTGGGATAAACGCTCATGATGGATAAAGCGTGATTTTGGTTACAGTCCATGAAAATCACCACAAGGTACCTAATTATTGCATTGCTGGATGACGTTTTTTTTTGTATAGTTGGAATGAAATATGATAAATAAGGAGGATCACTATGAATATGCATCAATTTATTTTAAAGCTAAAGCTTAGTGCCGGATATATCCTGCTTTTGGTGGCTTTGTGCTTGGGTCAGCCGGTACAGGCTCAAACCGTACCAGAAGTGCACCCTGCCACGCGCCCGTTAAGCGAGGTGTTAGACGAATCGGGGCGTTTACGCCCAAATCTCCCCGCTGGCAGTTTTGACCCGAAGGGCTTCCGTATGGTGCAGGATGACAATGGCGCACCACGCTTTGTACCCGAAACGGAGGGGCAGGATTTGGGTGCGCGCCCATTTGTATCCCAAAGCCCAACCGATGACGATGCCAACTGGGATAGTCGCTTTGAAAACGAAGATGCGATTAACGATATATTTGCTTTTGCCCAAGATGGCCAAGGCAACATGTATGTGGGGGGCGAGTTTTTTGGAATAGGGGGTGTAAAAGCCCATCGGATCGCGAAATACAGCCCGGCTAACAATACATGGTCGGCATTGGGTTCCGGAACGAATGGTGTGGTTTATGCGATTGCGGTTTTGGGGAACGACCTCTATGTGGGTGGCAGGTTCAGCGAAGCTGGGGGCATTCCGGCCAACTACATTGCGAAATACAGTCCTGCGAGCGATACGTGGTCTTCGCTGGGTTCTGGAATGGATTATGAGGTTTATGCGATTGCGGTTTTGGGGAACGACCTCTATGTGGGGGGATGGTTCAACGGAGCTGGGGACGTTCCCGCCAAAAACATTGCAAAATACAGTCCGGCTAACAATACATGGTCTTCGCTGGGTTCTGGGGCGGATGGTGCGGTTTCTGCTTTTGCGGTTTTGGGGAACGACCTCTATGTGGGGGGATATTTCACTCAAATTGGGGGCATTCCCGCCAATGATATCGCAAGATACAGTCCTGCGAGCGATACATGGTCTTCGCTGGGTTCTGTAATGCAAGGTGGTTCTGTTCATGCTCTTGCGGTTTTGGGTAGCGACCTCTATGTGGGTGGGGGGTTCAGCGAAGCTGGGGGCGTTTCCGCCAGCCGCATCGTAAAATACAGTCCGACTAACAATACATGGTCTTCGCTGGGTTCTGGGGCGAATGGTTGGGTTTATGCGATTGCGGTTTTGGGGAACGACCTCT
>DDTM01000001.1:70074-71811 GCA_002344075.1 Bacteroidetes bacterium UBA2364 | reverse complement strand
CTATTTCCGATTGGTGGCAACGTATTGCGAGGGTGCTTGCCTTGCCACAGCCTTAGGCAAGACAGAACAATCAGGGCTGAACATCAAAACCATTGGCGGCTTCAAATCTACAGCTTCTATGGATGGCTTGCCTACGGTCATGGGTTCGATCCTGAATTTCACGACAAGTGCGGTAGTTTTACCTGCGGTAACAACCACAGCGGCGACGGCTGTTATGGCTTCATCGGCAACGCTTAATGGCACAATTAATCCGAAAGGAAATACGATTGTTTCCGCCGTTTTCCGCTATGGCACAGACCCCACACTTGCCACATTTAGCACCCAAACGGTGGATGTGAGCAGCGTCGGAACAGGTTCCAGCCCGGTTGCGGTATCGGCAAATGTTACAGAGCTTGAAGCAAGTAGCACGTACTACTTCCAATTGGTGGCAACGTATAGCAGTGTTTTGAACAAGACGGAAACCATCTCCCCAACCGTAAAAGGTGAAATTCTTAGCTTCACGACGCCTGCTCAGTACCGTCCACCTGTGTTCACAATACCGGATGTAGCCTCGGGAGAAGACGGCAAACCTTTTAGTTTTGAACTCAAAGCCGAAGACGCAGACGGTGATCCGATAACCTATCACATCATCAGTGGCCCAGACTGGCTTACGCTGACGGAAGAGGGTGGGGTGTACCACCTGAAGGGGCGTGCGGGACAACGGGATGTTGGGGTTCATGTGGTTAGAATTGCGGCCACCAGTGGTTCGGGTGCAGGTTTGTTAACAACCGAGTTCACGATTACGATTACCATTGCGAATGTGGAGTATCCGCCCGTATTTAATAGCTTAGATACAGTTGGTGGGGAAGATTGCAAGCCGTTGTCTCATACCCTAAAAGCAACAGATCTGGATGGGGAGAACATTAGCTATCGGATTGTATCGGGTCCTTCATGGCTCACCCTGAAAGAGGAAGTAAATGGCGGGGTTAGCTTGCAAGGTTTGCCGGGCCAAAGCGAGACGGGGGTTCATGTGGTTAAAATTGCGGCCACCAGTGGTTCGGGTGCAGGCCTTCGGACGGTCGAGCAAACCCTTACGGTCACCATCACCGATGTTGCGCACCCACCCGTGTTTAGCAATCTGGGTCTTTGGGGTGTTGTCACGCAAACGGGCAGTATGTACAGCCAATCATTCACGGTTAATGACTGCGACGGCGGTTCGCTCCGCTTGTATTCGGATGACCTACCAAGTTGGATCAGTTTTGGGACGGCGATTCCGGGTCTGAATAGCCTCACCCAGAGCATTTCCGGTACAACGCATACGGTAGGCCATTATTTGTTCTCGCTCATCGCCAGTGATGGGGTATCGAATGCGGTTCTCCCGCTTTCGGTGTATGTAAAGCCCTACTACACGCCGGTTGTATCGAGTGTACCAGCGACAACGTTTGCCAGTCAAACGGTTTCGTATCCGATCGAGGTGGTCGCCGAAGACGGTGATCCGTTTATGGTATCGCTGACGGCTGCGCCTTCTGGCCTTTCGTTGGTGTGCAATGGCACGGCTTCGACGAGTGGGGTGTGTAAAGGCAGTGAACGAGCGGAACTGAAAGGTACGGTTACTACGGCCTCGCTTCCGGCCTGGGTTAAAATCCGTGTCTCGGACGACGTGATGTTCAATGGCCAATCAAGTTGCCAAGAGTTTGAACTGTTCATGGATGGTAGCACGCTTACGGCTCGGAATGCCCAAAAGACGAAGTGCGACGG
>DDTM01000001.1:0-69970 GCA_002344075.1 Bacteroidetes bacterium UBA2364 | reverse complement strand
TGAATGGCCGTGTGGTAGCCACGCCGTTTAATCAGACGGTATCGGCAGGTAGCTATACGGTGTCTTTTCAGGCACAAGGTTTGTCTTCTGGGGTGTACTTTGTGCGTATGACGGCACAAAACAAGGTGTTTAGCAAGCAAATGGTGTTGATGAAGTAAACACCATTTGTACGCCAACGCCCGAAGAGTATTTGTTGTGGCAATCAAGGGGAATTTGGTAGGTCTCAAACCACGCCTATAAATTCGTGGTTGTGCCTGTCGAATCCCCTTGTTCATGCTCGTTTTGGGGTATGCTCCCTTCATGTAGTGCATGGTTGTTCATTTTTTAGCGCCGCAGAAAGTAGCATGGAGGCTATTACGTCGGAACTGAAAAGGCGTATCTTATAGAGTTGTCTATGTCTGTTGTATTAGAAGACGTCCATATAAATAGTCTTATGCCCGGAGAAATCACCCGCTTGGTCTTACAAAAGAAGAACTCGGAACGTGTCTCGGTGTTTATTGAGGGTGAATTTGCATTTGGCCTCTACAAAGAGACGGTATTACAAAATGGGCTGTGCAAAGGAAAGGTGCTTTCCGCCGTAGAAATAGCACAGTTACAGGAAGAAGACGGTTTTTTGGCTGCTCGTGCATACGCCTTCCGATTGCTGAATATGCGGGCACAAACCAATGCTGGCTTACGGAAAAAAATTTTGGGGAAAGGGTTTCCAGAAGACATCGCAGATCAGGTAGTGGCTCAATTGGAAGAACGGGGGTTTCTGAATGACGCTGCTTATGCCCGACAATTTGCAGCAGAGAGAAGTCGTATTAAAAAGCATGGTGCGGCCCGAATCCGGATGGACTTGATGAAAAAAGGGATTCGTCGGGAAGTGATTGAAGAGGCGTTGCAAAAAATGCTTAAACCAGATGAAGCGCTGGAGGCGGCACGCGCATTGGCACGCAAACAGTGGAGAAAAATGATGCGTGAACCCGATAAGCAAAAGCGTCGTAAACGCCTGTTTGATTTTTTGATTCGCCGTGGGTACGATGCCCATATTGCTGGAAAAATTCTTCGGGAAGGGCCTCCTGAAGGCGAAGAACCAAATACGTAGAACGCAAAACCTTGAACCATAACCCATATCAGCCTCTTGCTTGTGGGCTATACGACCAATTAGAACTCTGGGCAATACGTGGTAAACGGGTGGAATTGGTTTTTCTGGAAAACGAAATGCCTATAACCCTTCATACGCGCATTACCAACCTGTTCTCGGAGGCAGACGCCGAGTACTTACGTACCGATTCTGGAGAAACCATACGGCTGGATGCCTTGTACATGGTGGACGCAATACCCTTTCGATGAAAGAAGAGGTGTTTAAGGGGTTCTTGGCCAATGCGTGGCGAGAAATGTGGCGGTTTCTGTAAAAGCCCGCGTTTGATACCCCAATGCCGTTTCTGCTTTTCGGGTGCTATATCGGTATCTGCCAATAGAGGCACGGGCGCTTTCGCGTGTGAGTAAGGGCTGTGTGCCCGTCAGTGTCCCAATAGTTTCGGTGATGGTGGCGGCAATCAAAGAAAGGGTGGGATGGAGCCGACGTGTAGGAGCTTTAACGCCAAATGCTGTTGCCAGATGGGCCACAATTTCGTTCCACATCAGGTTTTCGCCCCCCAAGAAATAGCGTTCGCCAGTTCTACCGTGTTTACGGGCCAAAAGGTGTCCGGCGGCTACATCACGTACATCCACCACATTCGTCGCCCCCCAAGGCACAACTGGCAATTTACCACTTTTTATTTGGTGTACAATTTTCATGGTTCCTTCGCCCAATCGCCCAATACCAAAAATGAGTGCTGGATTCACGATAACGGCGTCTAAACCTTCGGCAATGCCCCGATAGACTTCCAGTTCCGCATCGTATTTGGAGAGGGCGTATCTCGTATTCAGTTTGGAAGGCATCCACAGAAGGTCTTCCGTTATCTCTTCGCGTTGGTTGGTTGGACGGCCAAAAGCAGCCATACTGGAGGTAAGAACCAAGCGTTTTATCTGCTGGTCGAGGGCACTATTGACCACATTAGCGGTTCCTTGTACATTTACCTCACGCAGTTTTTCGGCATCTTTTTGCCCGCCAAAACTCACAAAAGCGGCTGCATGATATACCGTTTCAATGTCCTTCAGGGCATCTCGCACCGAGAGCGGATCGGTAACGTCTCCGGTTGCAACGTCAAATTGCCCCGCAACATCGTTCAAAAGATCAAAGGTAGCGGATTTTCGTGCCAAAACCCGTACCGATTGCCCTTGTGCGAGTAATTGACGTACCAATTCTGAGCCAAGAAAACCCGTTGCGCCTGTCACCAAGATTTTTTCTGCACCCATTTTAAAAGCGTTTCATTAAAAAGAGGCGACCCCTTAAATGCAGAATCGCCTCTTCAAAAACCGTGCATTAGAACAGAACTCCAGCAATGGTTGCCGAAAGGCACGTGGCCATTGCGCCAGCCAAGACTGCCCGGAACCCAAGATTCGCAATTTCGGAACGGCGTTCAGGAGCAAGCCCACCTATTCCACCTATCTGGATGGCAATGGAGGAGATATTGGCAAAACCACAGAGGGCATAAGTGGCCATCAGTACCGACCGCTCGGTCATCTGGGCCTTAATCCCGACCAACGAAGAATAGGCGACAAACTCATTGAGAATAATCTTCTCGCCAAGTAGTCGGCCAAACTGTAAAATATCCCGCGATTCTACACCCATCAACCAAGCAAAAGGCGCAAACAGAAATCCCAATACAGATTGCATGGAAAGAGCGTCAAAACTACCCCAGGAAACGCTTTTAATCCAAACATTTAGGTTGTACAATTGGAAGGTGCCAAAGGTAGGAGCACCCAGCCAGCCGAGTAGTTCATTGGCCATAGCAATGAGGGCAATAAATGCCAACAGCATTCCCGCTACGTTTGCTGCTAACTTAAGGCCATCTGCTGCGCCACCAGCCGCTGCTTCGATCACGCTCTCGGCATTTTTGGCCATTTCTGGCTTAAAATTTGCGCCTGTTAGGGGCGTCTCTGTTTCTGGAATGAGCATTTTGGAGAAAAGAATCGCTGCCGGGGCATTCATCATAGAAGCAGAGAGCAGGTGAACAGCAAACTTGGTTTGCTCGGCAGGGGTATCACCGCCTAACATGCCCACATAAGCCGCTAATACGCCGCCAGCAAGGGTGGCCATTCCACCCGTCATCAGGGTTAACAACTCGGAACGTGTCATACCCGCCACATACGGACGGATAATCAAAGGGGCTTCGGTCTGCCCTACAAAGATGTTCGATGCTGTGGCAAGGGATTCTGCACCGGAAACCCTCATTACCTTTGCCATAAACCATCCAATCCCTTTTACTACGGGTTGCATAAGGCCCAAATAATACAAAACGGCCATCAGCGAGGCGATAAAAATGATGGTTGGTAGGATTTGAAATGCAAAAATGAACCCGACGCCATCCGCTTTAGAGAGTGGACCGAAGACAAAATCGGCACCAGCCGCCGTATAAGATAACAACCGCGTGAACATTTGTCCGACTAATTCGAAGAAATAATAGACCGGTGTTCTTTTTATAATCAGAATGGCAAAGGCCAGTTGTAACCCCAGACCAATTCCCACCAAGCGCCAGTTAATGGCTTTGCGGTTCGATGAAAAGGCGTATCCAATCGCGAGAATGGTGACAACACCAAGCAGCCCGCGCAAAAGGTGCATTGCAAAATCCATAAAATTGCAGGGTTCAGGTTAATAGAAAAATGGTGGAGGCGCAATATACAAAGGAAGCACACGATTTATTCTGGTGCGTTCCGATCTTTTTTGCTGCATTTCAGTCGTAGGGTGGTGACGGGCTTCTGAAATAAAACCCCTTTTCCTTTTTGACCCCGAACCCGCACCAATTGTCCGTGATATTTTTGCAGGGTTGGTCTCGTGGTTTCATCCAACAGTAGTTGAATCACGTTACCATCTTCGGTACGCAGAATCCACTCCGAAAAAGGTTCATTTCCGACTGCCTCCAGCATACCCACATACTGCGTGGTTTTACATCCCTGAAGGAAAAGCAGAGGGAGAAGCGATAAAAGCAGGATTCGGATGGTTTGTTGCATAATGTTAAAAAACGATAGATAGATTCCCTTGATGTAAGGGGTGTCTAGATGCTAGTGCAAAGGAGGGTTGCTTCTTTTGCGTTTTGCAGACCTGTCGTAGGGCGCAATTCCCAAAGTTATGAAAAACTTTTCATAATGCCATCGAGTGTGGTGTTGGCATAAGAGAGAAAAAAGCGCCACCAGAGGCCCGATGACGCTTTTTTGCTGTTTTTTTAGATCACATATTGATGGCGTGACCATATGCCGCACGTGCGGCTTCCATAATGGCTTCGGAAAGCGTGGGGTGAGGATGTACCGCTTCCTGAACCTCGTGATAGGTGGCTTCTGCCTTGCGAGCAGTAACAATTTCGGCAATCATCTCGGTAGCATCCACCCCAATGATATGGCAGCCTAAAATCTCGCCATATTTGGCATCAAAAATAATTTTGACAAAACCTTCGTTGTGTCCAATGGCCGATGCCTTTCCGGAAGCGGTAAATGGAAATTTACCTACTTTTACCTCATATCCGGCCTCTTTGGCCTTGGCCTCGGTGAATCCGACCGAGGCAATTTGGGGTTGACAATATGTACATCCGGGCACATTGCCGTAATCAAACGTTTCCGGATGATGGCCTGCAATCTTTTCTACACATAAAACCCCTTCGTGCGAGGCCGCGTGTGCCAACCACGGTGGTCCATTAATATCGCCAATGGCATAAATACCGGGTACATTCGTGGCATAAGATGCGTCGTCGCGTCGGGCAACAATCCAGCCACGATCCATTTGAATTCCTAATTTTTCTAAACCCAGATTTTCGGTATTGGGTTGCACACCAACTGCCGAAAGCACCTGATCCACCTCTAAAACCTCTACACCTTTTTTGGTTTTGACGTGTACTTTACAGCCTACACCACTTGTATCCACCGACTCCACTACCGATCCGGTTAGAATTCCAATTCCTTGTTTCTTGAAGTTTCGCTCCAATTCCTTAGACACCTCGGCATCTTCGATCGGTACAAGACGGTCCATCATTTCCACAATGGTAACCTCGGTCCCCATTTGGTTGTAAAAGTATGCAAACTCCACGCCGATGGCACCAGCGCCCACAATCAGCATTTTTTTGGGTTGCTCGGTTTGAATAAGTGCCTCCGTGGAACCGATAATTTTTGTCCCGTCTATCGGAAGGTTGGGTAGGATGCGGGTTCTTGCGCCCGTGGCAATGATGGTGTGTGCCGCCTCTATGGTTTGAGTTGTACCTTGTTCTTTACCGTCCATGTTGACTGACGGCGCAATAGAGACTTTTCCCGGAGCCTCGATGGTTCCATGGCCATATAAAACGTCAATTTTATTCTTTTTCATCAGAAACTCGACGCCTTTGTTCATCTTATCTGCCACACCTCGGCTACGTGCAATCACTTTCGGGAAGTTAATCCCAATTGTTCCCGAAAATTCGATGCCAAAATCAGCCATATGTTTGGTATAATCCAGTACTTCGGCAGATTTTAAAAGGGCCTTGGTGGGAATACAGCCCACATTTAGACAAACACCGCCAAGTTTGTTCTTTTCGATAATGGCGGTCTTAAGTCCTAGTTGGGAAGCCCGGATGGCACATTCGTAGCCGCCCGGACCCGATCCGATGACCACAACGTCGTATTTGTTCTGAGCCATAAGGTTAAATCGTTGAAATGAAACAAGCTATATTGAAAATGAAAAGTTAGGGTCATGCTTCCGAATTTCCAATCAAGGGCGCGTGAACTTTCTTGCATTAACAGGGTCTTCTAAGGCATGTTTCGGATTTGCAAACCACCCTGCCTGCCCCTATATTCCTATAAAGCGGAGCAGGTCTTTCTTGCAACGGTTTATATGGGGTATTGATTACCCGTTCATCTTTAGCTTGAAAAGTAATATGATCCAAAAAAAGGTTTGCATGCTCGGTTCATTTGCCGTCGGTAAAACCAGTCTTGTTAAAAGGTTTGTGAACAGTATCTTCTCGGAGGAATACCTGACAACGGTTGGGGTGAAAGTAGATAAGCGTCTCGTAAAACAGGGTGAAACCGAGGTCAATCTGATGCTTTGGGATTTGCATGGAGAAGACGAGTTTCAAAAGTTGCGCCTCTCGTACTTAAGGGGGATGTCTGGATATATTTTGGTTGCCGATGGTACGCGAAAGATTACATTAGATCGTGCGCTTGCTTTGCAGCGCAATACCGAAGCGACGTTTGGGCCGGTTCCGTTTATTTTGGTACTTAACAAAGCCGACCTCGCGGGCGAGTGGCAACTTTCCGAAGAGCAGATAGAAGGCTTTTTATCGAAAGGGTGGTTGATCAAAAAAACCAGTGCGCTCACGGGCGAAGGAGTGGCCGAGATATTTGAACTACTGACTGAACGGATGCTCAAAGAGACCCCATGAACCTGCTTCCTGTCTCCGTTAAAACCTATCTGGAGTCTATTTCCATCGAACGGTTCCGGCCAGCGTTTGTGCAGGCCGATCCTGTAGGAAATATCGTTTTGGTTGGTGGAGATTGGTTCAACTTGGGTATTCCGGAACCATTACCAAACACCATTCTTGAGATGGTACCCCTTTTGGTGGGACTGTTGCCGCTGAATGGAGAGTCTTTTCTTGTTCCGGATGTACACATGAAGAATGGTCGCATTGCAGATGCACACTTTTTTCATGAACTGGACGGGGATTGGGTGGTCTTTGTAGATGTTACGTTGCAACACATCGAGAAACAACAATTGTTTCAGCAGGCAAATGAACTCCAGTTGATCAAGCAAAATCTTGGAAAACTCCGAATAAACGGTCATGGACGGATGGCCAGTACCTTGCAACAAGAGTTGATTTATCGCTATAGGGAAGGTTCCCAAGCGCAAGTTGTGGTGCTGGAAGTGGTGTTTGATCTTGATGTTGCCGTAAAAGATCCAGAAACCATACAAGTGGCTTTTGCAGAGATTGGGGTCTTGCTTCAACAGATCGAGAAACTTCTCGGTGAAGCCTTGGCGTGGCCAATTTTTGTTGCTGCTTCCGGTTTTCAGGCCATATTAGGGATCATTCCTACAGATAAAGATTTGCAGGAAGTGGTAGGTGAACTTACCGAGAAACTGCTTGCTTTGATGCTTTCTATCCCTACCTATTTTGATGCAAAAAGTGGTCTGCGACCCGTTATAGTGTTGCGTGGCGGAATCTCGTGGGGGGCTGTATGGATTGCTAATGTACCCATTTATGGCCAAAACCGACTTACAATTTTGGGAGAAGCAATAGACAAAGCACGTGAATTAACTTCAAAAGCCAAACCAGGTCAAATTTTAAGCGAATTCTTAGTACATTAACTCCTCTTCTGGACTTATTTTTCAGTGCTATCATGTTACGTGCCCCTTCACGCAACCAGTTTCAAATCACGATCCGCCATGAAACAAGAAATAACTGCTCATAAAGCACCCCCTATAGACCAAGCCTTGCTACCAGCCTTGCTGAAGGCGATGGATACAATGGTTTTTGAACGAAGAAAGTTGGGAAATTTTGTGGTTGTAGGCGAGGTCCCTGAATGGTTTCCTCGGTTGTACCCCAATTTCGAGCAATATTTGCAGAATCACCAACTCGGACAACTTTCTCCGGTTCTGGACAACTTCCTGATTGACGCGGAGCGGCTGTGGCAAACCCATACCCACCAGCAACTGCAATCAGGTGTTTGGGAAGAAACGGATGGTCAGGACGATGACTATTTTATAGAAGCAACGGCTTTGTTTGTACAGAACCGACGCATCCTGCTGTTGCGGTCTATGGGGAGTACGTTTGCCGAACGCCAAACTTTGCTCCAGAAAGCACGCGAACACACGCTTGAATATCGTAAGGTACGTGATGAAATGGAGCAGAAGGACGTCTTATTACATACCATCGTTCATGATATGTCCGGACCACTCGCCGGCCTAAAAGGCTATCTGGATTTATTGGGGAAAGAAACGCTAAGCGCAAATGGCCGCGAGTTTATTGAAATATGTCAGAGGCAAGCGGCACGTCTTGATAAGTTGGTGCTAGAGATCCTAGACTCCTTTTCTGCTGAGTTGGATTCTGGAGATTTTGCTGCACCAACGCCCAACGAAGCTCCAGACATGTTGATCACCACGATGGATGTGATTAAGTCGGTTTTGTCCACAGCCTTGCTGAACAAAGTAAATTTGCTGTTGGATCCAAAAACAGATCAGGGGGGCAATTGGAAAGTGAATGCAGATAAGTTGCGGTTGGAACGAGTAATGTTTAACCTGATCGGAAATGCCTTGTGGCATAGTAGTGAAGGCGGAACTGTTCTGGTACGGATGACGGATGTGGGAAAAAATATTCGTGTTCAAATAGAAGATGAAGGGCCGGGTATTCGTCAGGATCTTGTGGAGGTTGTCTTTCAAAAATTCCAGCAAGGCAAAGAGCGTCGTGGAAAGTTGGGCCTAGGGCTATATTTCTGCAAGATAACCGTAGAACATTGGGGTGGGAAGATCGGGTATCTGCCGCGTGAGGGTGGCGGCTCGGTATTCTGGTTCGAGTTACCGCGTCCTGCTTTGTTTTGAACCTGCTGCCGAAACAAAATGGCTGTTGATCATTCGCTGACGTACCGTACCTTTCGCTTTCGAAATTTGGGTCATCGTAGCCGATTAAGGACGCTCCGGAACGAGGTATTAAGCCTGCGGAAGGATTATATATTGGAGACTTTGGCGGATTTTGGTTGCTCGAATGGCTATCTGACAGCACTGCTGCAAGAATGGAGCGGGGTGAAGCGTGTATATGGTTTTGATGTCATACAGGCCCATTTACGGGATGCACAGGCCTATTTGCCCGATGCTCACATTTCTTTTTTTGACCTAAACACTGCGCCATCACCCCCAATAAGACAGGCTTCGTTGGTCTGTTGTCTCGAAACTTTGGAACACACGGGCAATCTGGAAAATGCGCTTCGCAATGTGCTCGTTCATGTGGCTCCAAGCGGTGTGGCTCTTCTGTCTCTCCCTATTGAAATTGGGATGATCGGTTTGGTAAAATTCCTTTTAAAAACATTGATTTATCGCGATTCGTTAGACGAATTGCCGTCTGTTTCTTGGGGTATATACTTGCGCCGGTTGTTGTCTCGAAAGTCAGTGGCGGTTTTTCGAGACCAGAGAACGGCATGGAGTACTCATTTTGGTTTCGATTGGCGCGAAGTGGACGACTTGCTTCATGGGTGGGGTATCAAGTTTCAGGCAAAAAACAAGGGAACGGCGCGTATCTACACCATTCCCGGTACTTCTATTCGATTCGCACAAAAACCTGTTATCGTGTGACCGTCATCAGCGAAGTGGCTCGTGCCAAACTGCCAAAGACACCTGTTCCGCCCACAATATTGGTGACGGCATTCGGAATTTCGCCGGGCGAGAGGGTGGAACCACCTAATTGAACCGATTGGGTGCGGAAGAAGTTGTAGGTCGCATCATCTAATACGGTAGTGGTGACCCGGTTTTTACCAAAATACACCACCGTCAACCAAGGCAATTGTACTAATAGATTTCCTTCGGACGTGCGGTAGTTGGCTTCATTCAGAATGGGCGAAGCATACACCTTGGGGGGCTTGCGGTCTCCACCAAAACCATTCTCCGGATCCCAGAAAGGGACCAAATTGGTCGTAGAAGGGGTCAGGCCTTCTACCGAGAAGATAAAATAAGACTGACGACTTGGGTTTAAACTAGGGCTAATCAACTGTTCAAACTGAGGCTGCTGCTGATATCTGAACGTATCCCCATTGGTCCGAATTACGCGCATGGTGTCGGGAATCACGGTTTTTGCAGTAATCACATCTGGTTTATCGGGAAAGGTGATCCGTAGTGCATAGGTGCGGCTGGGCATTACCAAGGCTGTGGTATCTAGAGGCTTGAACATACTCACCGAGTCCGGATCGGCCACATAATCAAACGTTTTTTCCGGTTGGCCTTGTGCATTTAATAGTTGTACCTCTACTTTTGCGTTTTTTACCGCTGTCGCTTCTAAGCTATATATTTCGTTAAGCGGTACAGTAGTCGAGACCGAGATAGGGCTAAGTGGCTCAAGTGCGATGAGGTACCCTTGTACCACATATTGTTTTTTATAGGAGTCTTGTTGGTAGGTGTCGCATCCGCCCAACAAACCGATGAGCAGGAAGAGAGACATGGTTTTCACTTGACGGAAAAAGGTCTTCATAGGGAATAATGATTTAGAACCGGATGGTATAGGCAATGTTAGGAAGGATTGGTAGTTGGAGGGTGTCTATGCGCTTGACTGGATTCACATCGAAGTCATATTGATAAAACCAGATGTTGCGGTGTGAATATGCATTGATCAATTGTAGCTGTAACTCCGATTTTCCCCAACTTCCTACGTTGCCTTTACGAGTAAAACCCACATCGAGGCGGTGATAGGCTGGCAAACGGCTTGCATTTAGTTTTCCTATCGTCAAAACATCTCCTCCGATATTGGCAAAACCTTCCCCAAATGGGCTGTTGATATAGGTTCGTCCCAATGGTTCGGTATAGGCCTGACCAGTGGCATAAGAAAAAACTGCCGTTGCGGTCCATTTAGAAGACAAGTCGTAGTTGGCAGTCACATTTAAGTCATGTGTTCTGTCGTACTTGGGTGGGTAATATGCGCCATTGTTGATATTGGGGAATTTTCGCCAAGTACGTCCAAAAGTATAGCCTACAAAGCCATTCAGCTGGCCTGCATATTTTTCCAAGAAGAATTCCGTTCCCCAGGCATACCCTTGCCCAAATCGGAAGAGCTTGTTATAGGGCAATCCGGCGGTATCATTCAAGAAGGGGTCTAAGTCAAAGAGGTCATTCATATTGCGATAATACCCTTCCACATCCAAATTCCATCCTTTGAAAGGTTTTGTTTTGACCCCCAACAAAAACTGGTCACCCCATGCGGGCTTAACGCCTTCGTCTGCGGTCACCCAAACATCAAACCCAGAGAAAGCCTCGTTGGTGATGAGCGATAAGAATTGATAATAGCGGCCATATGCCGCCTGAATGCGGAGCCACTCGCTATACGTAAAATCGGCAGAAAGGCGTGGTTCGAGACGTAAATAATTTCCATCGCCAAAATAGTTCGCCCGCAGCCCGGCTTTTAAAGACCATTGGATATTGGGTCGCCATGTTTCTTGTGCATAGCCCGATACATAAGGCGTTTGGATGTCGAGTACTTCGTTTGTGATTTCATTAAAAGAGTCTTGCAGGAAAATGGTCATACGTCCGGCCCAAAACCCGATTTGCACCTGATGTGCTGGATCAGGAATGTATTCAAAATCCCCTTTGGAAGACCATTCTGTTACCTCATTCCGGCGTTTAAATTCGGTGGAGGCAATTTTTCCACTCGGACTGCTAAAGTAGCGGGATCCGGTAAACGTAAAGTTGGAAAAAAGTTGTGGCGAGAAGATATGCGTCCAATTTGTATTTCCTGTTACGTTCCCATACCGCACCTTAAATGCTGTTTGCTCGCCAACCGGAATGCTTACATTATCTTGTCCGGCATAAAAACCCAAACTCACTTTGTCTTTAGGCGTAAAGTCATAGGTGAACTTTCCATTAAAATCGTAGAAATAAAAGTTGTCTGGAATGCCTTGAAACCGTGGATTGCCGTCTTCGTCTTTCATATTACGCAAGACGGCCAAAACAGGCTCGGTCGTAGAACGCCGTGCAGCCAGCATCCAACTGCTCTTCTCCTGTTGAAGTGGCCCCTCGACTGCAATGCGGGAGGATAACAAGCCCAGACTCGCGACGCCATGTACTTGTTTGCGGTTTCCCTCCTTATTGTAGATATCCACCACCGAGCCGAGACGTCCACCATACTCTGCGGGATAGCCGCCTTTGTAGAGCTTCACATCCTTAATGGCATCGGGGTTGAATGTGGAGAAAAACCCGAAGATATGGGTGGGGTTATAGACCGTTGTTCGGTCTAACATAATCAAGGTTTGGTCGGGACTGCCGCCTCGGATATATAAACCGCTGGAAAAATCCGAAGAACTTTTGATCCCCGGTAACAATTGCAAAGACCGGAAAACATCTGCTTGCAAAACCGATGGCAAACGGGTGATTGTAGAGACCGACATTTGGGTAACCCCTACATTGCGTTGTTCGACCTCTTCCCGATCCGAGGTCACGGTTACTTCCACCGAGGTATCTTCCGGCTCCAAACGAATGTCTAAAATAAGCGCTTGCCCTTCGGATAAGGTCACAGAAAGACGGTTGGTTTTATAGCCAATATAGGAGCAGGAAATGGTATAGTTACCTGCTTTGAGGCGGTTCAGGGTGTAGTATCCGCTGGTGTTGGTGACCGTACCAGTTGTTGTGCCCTGAATCAGTACGGTGGCTTGAATCAATGTTTCGTCGGATGAGGCGTCTCGCACATATCCGCTTAGAGAAGCATTTTGGGCATACGTTGGGACAAGGGAACAAAGCAATAGCAGGATAACAAAACCCAAGAAACGATGTAGTAACATACAAGAAGGGGTTGATAATAGGGCCGGTGTATTTGGCATGAGATGCCCTGCTAAACGTATCCGCTTCTCTTGTTGTTTCTGAACATGTCATGAAGTATCCTATAAATGCTAAATGAAAAGGTTTTGCTCATACAATATTCTTACCATCTCTTTAATAAAAACAGGGCGGTTTATGGAGGGGAAGAATGTATTTTATTATTATACAAATTCATTTTTTCTTATTCTTCTTAAACCTGCACCACCATGAAAACCTACCACCATACGGTGCTGCTGGCCCTATTCTTGCCGTTATGGGCCTTTGCACAGCAGCCATCTCCAAACGTTCCATGTAAGTCGGGAACACCTACGGAACAAGCCCGATGCCTTTTGCGCCCTGTGGGTAAATATGGCTTGCTCGGACCTACTCGCATTACCTTGCCTGACCCACTGGAAAACATTATCGGAAAACGGGTTGGGCTTACTGCGCGTGAATTACGGGCGTATCTCGCCAAGCATCAAATTGATGAAGCAGACCTGGGCGGATCTGTCTTTGCAAAAATTTCACAAAATGACCGAAAAATCCCGGCACGCTACTTTGTTATCCATGATACGGGTACCCCTACGTTGGAAAAAGACAGCTCTTTTCCTGCGGATATGAATGAAAGCGGGTGGTCCTATAATGATTTTGGATTCTATCCGGTACTCGCACATGTGATCATCAACCGTATAGGGGCATCGGCCACAAAAGCAACTTTTGATACCCCATTAGCCACGACTCAATATGAGAAGGAAAAGGAAGATCGTGTGGGGCTTTTCTTGAGTGTCTCTTTGATACAGCCTCGGATGCGCGATGAAACAGGTCTGGATGCCCTTGCACCAGAAGAAGGGTTTACCTTGGCGCAATATGATCGCTTGGCGCTGGTCTATATTGCTGCAAGTGTGCGTAAGGGCTATTGGCTGGTCCCTGCTTTTCGTGCGTCTGTGGATGCAGGTTTGAGTGAAGCCCACGATGCCCCCCAGCGCTTCGACCTCAGCCTCTGGGCAGAGCGGATGACACAATTGACAAATGATCTCAAAATTAATACGAAAGCTACCCCGCGAAATACCAATAGGGCGAGGCCAAGAGGCACTTCCTCTACCAAAACACAGACGAATGAACGAAAAAAGCCACAAACCTCAAAAAGTACTCGTACATCCTCCGGAAACACAACCACTAACTCCAAAAGCAAGCCTTCTAATGCTCAAAACCAGAACAGTATGAAGCCAACAGCCCGCACCAACAATCGGTAAATTCGGGAACCATTTGCTGTTTCGGCGATTAAGGCTTAATATTATGCCCTATATCAATCCGGTTCATATTCATCCAAACCTTTTGGCTATGCGTAAAATAATTCTGTTGCTACTGGTTTCTTGGGGTATCTCTGTAGGTGCTGCGCAGGCGCAACTACGCAAAGATACCGCCAAGTTACGTCCCGCCAGTTCTGTTTTTAATTCTCAGGGTCTTTTGTCTAAAGTTTTTGCGCCGGATAAGTTTCAGCTTTCTCATAGCTATGAACTTAGCACTGGGTCCTATGGTGGCTTGGGACTAACAACCGGTATATACACCGCCAGTATGAATTGGAATTTGGGGCAAAAATTAGATGCACATGTGGATGTAAGTGCCTTGCACGCGCCTTTTGGCAAAACTACACTCACCCAGCAATTAATGGGACAAGATAATGTTAAGGTTTTTATACGGAATGCTTCACTTTCGTACCGCCCTGCCAAAAATGTAATGCTGAACCTCTCGTTTCAGCAAACCCCGTATGCGCCTTATGGATATGGTTATGAAGATGCCTCACGCTTTGGACACCCCCCCTTCTTTGGAAATCGTGCGGGAGGACTACGCTTTGGAACGGGTTCTTTAGGTGACGGAAATTGGTGATTACATCCGTAATTCTCCATGTGGGCGCAGGGACAACTGGAACTTGCGCCTATTTTGTTTTAAAACTTGCCAATAAACCCACAAAATAAACTATCTTCTGACAAAAAAATGCGTTCACGGACACTAGGCTCGTCCGAAGTTGCCTTGACTCGAAATATTACTTAACCAGCCACTTTTTTGACTTGGGAATGGAACCTTCCGCTTTACAGTCGTTTTGGCGAGACCAAAAATTAAATATCGGGCTAGTATTGGCCATTCTTTTGATGCTCGTGCTAATCTGGGCCTTGCTTTCGCGGCTGATAACTCCCAGTACCAGCCCTGAACGTGTTACCAATCCCCTAAATCTAATGGGACAGCGTATTCAATTGGAGATACGGAATGCCACCCAAGTAAAAGACGTGGCCGCAAATGTTCGGGTTTACCTGGGGAACTACGGTTTTGATGTGGTCGAAAGTGGAAACGCTGAAAAAAAAGACGAAGCCTACACAGTGGTCATAGACCGGTCTGGAGTGAGGGAACACGCCGAACGAATTGCCTATTTATTGGGCATTCCTGCTAATCGTATCCGGCAAGAAGTGATGCCAGATGCCTTCTTGGATGTAACGGTAGTGCTCGGTGACGACTACCGAAACCTGAAACCTTTCCAACTGAAATAAGTGACCCTACAGGTGGAATGGGAACAATTCATTAAAGACATCATTTTTTAGGAAGTAAGAACTGACTATAACTGAATGGAAACATTAAATGATTTGTCCGGGCAACCGGAGCGGAAAAGAATGGAAAATGCAGCCCCTGCAAAAGATATTGCACGAGAGGCGATTTTTGCGGCATTCGGAAAAAAAGCAACCGATGTCGTGGTCATGGACATTCGTGAGGTAAGTGGTATTGCCGATTATTTTGTAGTTTGTACGGGCGATTCGCCGCGACAGATCAAGGCTATTGCCGATGGTATCCGTGAAGAAGTGCGGGAAGTACTGAATGAAAAACCTTGGCGCAGCGAAGGATACAAGCAGCAAGAGTGGATATTGCTCGATTACGTTGATGTGGTCGTACATGTGTTTAATGAGGAAAAACGGGCATATTTTGGATTAGAACGCTTGTGGGGGGATGCGCCTAAGGAAGAAGTGCAGGATGGTACGAAGCATATTGCACTGCTCAGTTAAGAGCACTTCCGTACAGCCATATTTTTTGTCTGTTCAGGAGGGAAAAAAAGCCGTTCGTCCGATCACCGTGCCTTTTTAATACGCCATTTGTTAGGTTCCTTAAAATTATAACCTTAACACGTTTGCGTCATGTTTCTCCGTTTCATCAGTTGGTTGGGTGTGGGCTTTATGGCGGTCTTGATTGCCGCCTGTAATGGACTTCAACCCTCGGTATTAGAGCCTACTTCGGAGCGTATGGCGGAAGAGGCTTCCCAAATCGTCACTATCAAGCCGATTTCTCCGGATGCTGCCTCCGCTTATCGGGTAGGACCAGCACCCGTAGATACGGTTCAGGTGCAGGCCGAGGAGGCCAGTAACCAAGGTGCCGCCGTAGAAGTGTTGGTAAAAGGGTATCTGGCAGACGGATGTACCGAACTCCATGAGGTTGCGCAGGCACGCGATTCCGCAACCATTCGTGTGGATTTACTTGTGCGCCGTAAAACCCAAGTCATGTGTACCATGGCGGTTCGTCCGTATAAGTTCTATCTTAAATTGAACGACCGGCTGGCTTCTGGTGTCTACCAATTGGCCTTAAACAACCAAGTGTACCCGTTTCGGGTAAATTAATGCCCCCTGCCATGCCTGTTCGCCTCTTGATAGCAGATGATCATCCTTTGATGCGGCATGGAATTCGTAACCGAATGGCCGAGGAAAAAGACATCGAGGTGGTAGCAGAGGCAAAAGATGGTATAGAAACCATCCAGCTAGTGCTTGAGCATGAACCAGATGTTTTATTGCTGGATTTAGATATGCCGGAAGCCAACGGCTTGGAAGTGCTCGAAAAGTTGTCTCAGCTACGATACCAAACCAGCATTCTGATCTTAAGCGCCTACATAAGCCCGCATTATGTAAAGCGGGTGCTCGCTTTTGGGGTAACGGGTTATCTAAGCAAACGGGAATCCCTTGATACCATTGTTGAAGCAGTACGAGGTGTGGCGGCAGGCAGTAAGGGATGGTTTCGTCCGGAGCATCTCGCAAGCCCAATTCGAAGCAGTTATACAACGCCAGAAAATTTATTAACGGGTCGTGAGCGCGATGTTCTGATTGCCGCTGCGAAAGGCTTGTCTATGGAATCGATGGCGGATGCACTTTGTATCTCTGTTCATACCATTCGTAAACACTTGTCTAATATATATGAAAAAATTGGCGTTTCAGATAGGTCCGAAGCTGTAGCATGGGCATGGAAGTTTAAACTAATGGAAACGTGAATAAATAAAACGTTTCGATACTTTTTTGTGAGCATGGGCTTGCGATGTGCCTAATACAACTGTATATTATAAATCCATTCAAAGCCCGAATGGCGGAATTGGTAGACGCGACGGACTCAAAATCCGTTGGCAGCGATGTCGTGGGGGTTCGAGTCCCTCTTCGGGCACAATTTAAAAACCGAGTAAACACCATGGTTCACTCGGTTTTTTATGTATTTAGGTGGGACGTTTAAAGAATCAAACGCATTAGAATAACTGGAAATTCCAAGCCTGACAAAGAAAAAAGCCCACTTTGCAAGAAATGGGCTTTCAGAATCCGGAAGAGGTAAGTCGTCTTACTTTGCCTCTTGGGTTGGTATTGCTTTAACGAAGCCATCGAAGCCTTTTAGTTGTAAAAAGGCAAGGGCGATCTTGGCTTCTTTTTCTGATTCATAGCGATTGTAATTCACCCGATTCATGGTGGTGTTCCCTACGGTCGTGGTTTCCAGCCAAAAACCGTCTTGGAAAGTGAGGGCCCGTTGTGCCAATTGGGGGTCTTTTAGATTAAAAACTTGTATTGTATAAACCCCGTCGGGTTTGTGTGTAGGCTCGGTAACTGGACGACCGTCTAAGGTTTCTTCTACCTCGACTACATCTTTCCGGTCTAAGCGATACAAATGTACAGTACCTACGCCACCAATACCGAGTTTACGGGCTGCGGCGGCGGAAAGGTCTATCACCCGCCCTCGTACAAAAGGGCCACGGTCATTAATACGAACCACAACCGATCTGCTATTTCGGGGGTTGACGACGCGAACCATTGTCCCGAAGGGCAAGGAACGGTGTGCAGCCGTGAAAGCAGCGTTACTGAACCGCTGACCACTGGCGGTGCGTCTGCCATTAAACTTGTTTCCATAAAAACTGGCACCACCCGTCTGGAACGTCTTTCCGGCTGTTTTTCCGACGGTTTCGTAGGTTTTTAATCGGGTGGCGGAAACCAATTTGTCCGTTTCGATGGGCTTATACATGTCTTCGGCTATAACATGCAAAGTCGTTGCTTTTTTAACACTTAGCCTTTCTGAAACAGCGGGGGTTACCCAGTAATCATGTTCGGATTGTGGAGACACTCGGTCGTTTACCACCACCTGTAGCGTGTCTTGGGTTGCCGGATTTACCAATCGTAGTTTGGTCTGAAAAGGATATATACGATGGGCAACGGTAAAAGCATTGGGGTTATAAGCAATGCCACTGGCGGTGGACTTCCCGTTTACGGAGTCAGGATAAATGACGGCCTGTCCTTTTTCGATAACAGGGGATTGTTTGGATGCGGGCTGGGCAGTTGCAGGATGGAGGAAGGCGAGGAGGGCTTGGAGGATAAATATATTAAATAAACTCATATATAAAGGGTTGGTTGAACATGGGCGACCCCAATGGGTGCCTTTTGTGTGGGACATGAATGTGCAAGTTCGAAAGGGTGATTGACCCATTTTTTGTTTGCACGGGAAGTGCCCCAGATCAAAAAAACTACACATAGGAATATTGTTTCATCTGATTCTTGTTACAGTCTTCAAACCGACCACATGGTTTCTTTGCAGACGAATGAAAATGTGCAGACTCTTGACAGTTCTTGTGATAAAAATTCATTTTAGGCACAAGTGCGATACATTTGAGGTGGGAAATCAGGAGAGCTGGCGGAGCAATAGGGTGGATATAGTGAATATATCAAATAATCCCTAATACTGCAAGTAGCTGATTTTACTACCCATTTGAGCCTCGCTTGGGGCATGAACACATCCTTCAGGATGCGGTTGTTGTACTTTTTGATGGGGGCTTGGAATGAATTGTTTAATTTGGGCATCGGTAGGCCCGGTAGGCTATATTTACCTCGTGAAAAAACGTGACTTCTTTATCCTTTGAAACTTTTGGTCTCTCGATGACGAAATATTGTCTGTTTACGATTTTTCTATTGAACAACCGCCGATAAATTAAGTATCATTCGGATTAGATGCACGTAAACTTCAATTCATATGCAAGATACATTCCGTCGCCCCAGTGCTCAGGAAATTGTGGATACGGTTGCCGAAGCCATGAAGAATGGTGCGGAACCATTTGATAAGGAAGCCTATTTGGTTCCGATTCACTTTCAAGTATTACTACATCCAACAGCATATAAAGAAATCGCACCAACTTTTTCGTATTTGAATGAGCGTATTCGGGCGCGATTAGACAAAGAATTGCGGGCCATGAACCTTCGGAAAAACAAAACACCTCTTGTGCGGATGGTGCGGGGGATTAGTCGTTTCTGGGGAAAGCCTGAACCCGCGACCATTGGGACGATCAAGGAGGTGTACCAGCGCACGGTGGCAACATGGTACTTAGATATTCATCCAGTGTACGATGCGGATACCCCATTGGGCTATATTGGGGTAAAAGCGAGCCTCCATCGCGACAAAGCAGACGAACGTTTGGGAGAAATGGGGCACCAACCCACTCGTAATCTTGTAACACCAGTAATGGCACCAGTTGGTTCTTCGGGTAATACAACGCCTGCTGTACGATCTATGCCTGCTTCACCTGTCATTCCTACTGCCTTTTTAGAGTACACCGATCTTGCAGGAAGACAAACTTACCAAATTGTAAAACAAGATTTTATCATTGGTCGTTTAGATCCTGGGAGCCGTCGGGTGGACGTGGCACTTCAAACGAATGGAGAAGTTTCACGCGAGCATATCCGGGTTCATTTTACACCTGAAACCAATACGTTTTACTTTAAAGATACGAGCCGTTTTGGAACGTATCTTAACCATCACCGTGTGGAATCGGGCCATTGGCACCCCCTCCAATCTGGCGATGAATTATCTCTTGCAGGTCAGGTACAACTCATCTTCCGGATGTAGTTTTTATCTTTTAGGTACTATGTTTAAGTTGTTGTTTTTACTTTTTTTTGTCTTGTTTGCGGTTTGGTTGTTTATCCAACAAATCCGAGACTCGAACGCATAGCCCATGTCAACCTTTACAGAGCGCACGGTTACGAACGCAAAAATGCCCTTTCGTCATGAACTACGGAGTCAAGAAGCTCTTTGGCTTGCTTTTGCAACCTTGGTCATGGTTTTTGGTTTTGCAGCCTTGTTTTTTACCAAAACAGAAGCACTTGGCGAGACCGAGCAGCTAATGGTCCAGAAAAAGGTGATAAACCTAAATGCGATGAACAATCCGGCTGAATTGCGGGATGTGATGCGAAGCCTATATCCGGATGGAAAGGACCAGCGTTTTGTTGCAGAGGCCATATTTAATCGGGTGCAAGCAGGTGAAATCCCGAATGTAGGAACACTGAATAAGCTAAAAGTACCTGCGCACGAGATTGAACAGAAAGGCGGTGAAAGCCTGAAAGCACGGTTGGAAAATTCTTGGAAACAAATAGGCCTCTCTCCCAAATTGGTTGTACAAGAGCGGAAGGCCCCCAAACCATTTCCGTCTGTTGCCCGACACCGAGAAGGCCCTTTTCGTATTTCTGGCTCTGTTCGCGACGCAACGGGCAATCCACTTTCGGGAACACTGGTTACGTTGGATTCTGATGTTCGTCGAGACACCGTCCGGACTGATGTCTCAGGCCAATTCGTTTTCGAGGGTTTAGGTGCCAATCGTGATTACTATGTGCTTGCCATGAAGCCGGGTGTAGAGTTTCGCCGTGTTCGTCATCTAACCCTTCGGGACCATGAGGAGGCACATTTTTCAGCCCAACCCCATACTATAAGATTAATTGAATCTGCTGTTTTTTCAAGACTTAAGCCCCAAGTTGTTGTTCGAGGTCCCAACGATTTTACCCATGCCCTTTTTCTGTTCGGAGGCCTGTTTATGGCCTTGTTCTGGCTTGTACATGTGGCGTGGCGTTTTCGGCAGTTTAATGGGGATCCATATATACTACCTGTTTTGATGATGCTAACAGGGTTGGGGCTGTTGATGATGTTTGCCATTCCAGACCCCCTACGGGATTTGTTGAGGGGTTGGGATACGGTTCTGGCCATTGGTGTGGGGTTGGTTTTATTTACGGTCTTGTCTCTAACAGACATTCAGCATTGGGGATATGATTACAGCGAAACCGGAAACCGGAGTTTTTGGTGGCTGGGAGGGGCTGCGCTGATTTCCCTCTTGTTACTCACCATCGGTTTTGGACCAGAAGGGAGCACTGCTAGGGTAAACTTGCGGATGTTCCTGTTTTTTGGGCCAGAGATCCAGCCCGTCGAGATTATTAAATTGTTCCTGTTGATCTTTTTTGCGGGGTATTTGGCCAGAAAATGGCAGTTCATCCGCCAATTGGATGCCCATTTACCTAAATGGGTGGAGTGGGCCGGAATCCGCCTGCCCAATCTAAAGGCGATGTTGCCCATTTTGTTTGGTGTAGCGTTTGCGCTTGTGTTTTTCTATTTACAAAAAGACCTCGGCCCGGCACTGGTTATTTGTACCACTTTCTTGGTGCTCTATGCCTTTACCCGGCATCATTGGGCCGCATTAGGACTTGGCTTGGTGTTGCTTATTGCAGGATTTTGGGTGATGTATCAGTTGAACCCGACGGTGGGGTCGAGAATTGAGATGTGGCTTTCTCCTTGGGATAACGAAGCGGACGGGGGAGACCATTTAGCATATTCATTCTGGTCACTGGCTGCGGGTGGTTGGTTTGGACAGGGTTTAGGCGATGGATCTCCTGCAGATACGCCCGCTGCCCATACAGATATGATCCTTTCTGCGATTGGGGAGGAGTTGGGGTACTTTGGATTGGCGGCGGTATTTTTACTCTATGCCATCTATTTTCATCGTGGTTTGATGATTGCGTTAAGAACCGATGCCCGTTTTAGTCTTTTTTTGGGATTGGGTATTGTGGCCTCGACGATGATTCAACTGGTGTTGATTGCGGGAGGGGTTTTTGGATTGTTACCTCTAACAGGCGTTGTGTCGCCCTTCCTTAGCTATGGAAAGGTGGCGGTGGTTATGCACTTGGTTTTTGCGGGATTGTTGATGAGCCTTTCCAATCAGAACCCATCGGAACAATTTCGACAAATTCAGGAAAAGGATTTCGGGAGGCCGATTCAAGCCTTACGATATGCGTTCTTGGTATTGGCACTGCTGGTATTGGGACGTGTTGGGTATTTACAATTGATTCAAGCCGATGATGTTTCGCTTAAGCAAGCGCTCGTTATACAGTCCGATGGCCTTAAAAGTTATACGTATAATCCACGTATGTTGCGTATTCGCGACGCCTTGCCCTTAGGGAATATATATGATCGGAATGGAATTCCACTTGCGGCCTCGGATACGAGTGCTTTCACTTCGTTTAAGAAAACATATCGGGAACTTGGATTTCCGCTTAGTAAAAATGAGTTGCTTGCGCCCAAGCGTCACTACCCCTTTGAAGCACTTACCTTTTATTTACTGGGTGACCTGAATAATCGGGTAAAGTGGAATGCACCCAATGGCTTATATGCCGAAAACAGGTATCTTTCTACTTTAAGAGGTTATGATAACAAACCAGTTGCGCGGAGGATCACCCATCGGCTCGCAGATGGCACCGATACAACTTATACAGTGGTTAAGTTTGATTATTCGCCATTATTACCCTTCTTACGAGGGGCAGATCCGAAAAATGCAGATAAAATACTGAATACAAAGCGTGACCTAAAGTTGACCATTGATGTACGGCTTCAGCAAAAAGTGGCGGAAGTCTTGCGGCTGAAAACGGCTCAAATGGGGTTGCAGAAGAAGAATCAGGTTGTTTCGGCGGTGGTGCTGGATGCCAAGAAGGGCGATCTGCTAGCCTCTGTATCGTATCCATTACCTCACGAGGTTTTTATTTCTCCCAGTTTGGCCCAGTCTAAGGTGTCACTATTCGATCATGGACTCTATGCGTCTAAGGCCCCAGGCTCGACCCTCAAAGTGGCAACGGCCATGGCTGCGTTTCGAAGAGGGGGCGATGGGGCCGCAAACTGGACGGTGTTGGTAGATCAGCGGAACCGCTGGGCGCAATTTTTCAGGCTTGGTGAGCCAAGTGGGGTGGTGGATATGGAGAAAGCAGTTGTATATTCCGGTAATGTTTATTTTGCAAGTTTAGCAGCAGATCGTGTGGGGCCGGAAGGGATGCTGTATGTTTTGGATGCGTTTGGCTTTGTGGTTCGAAACAGCGCCTTTGAAAAACAGCAAAAATTAGAACGACTGTATGCAAATAACCTCCGCAATCTGGCACAGGCTGGATTTGGACAAGGGGAAATTGTGGGCGCACCCATCAATGTGGCGCGGATGGCGGCTACAGTTGCCAATGAGGGTAAAGCGGTGGAGCCCCGATTTTTTCTTGAAGAGACCACATTTGTAGGAGAGCCGAAAACTATTTTGACAACTGGTCAGGCGGCGTTACTTAAAAACATGATGCGAAAGGTGGTAACCACGGGAACGGCGAAATCTATTGCCGGAAACCGCTCCTCCATTTCTGGAAAAACCGGAACGGCCCAACAAACTGGACATCTCGATCATGCTTGGTTTGTCTGCTTTGCCCCCGATGGCAAGGGAGGTCATCTGGTGGTGGCAGTGCTTGCCGAGGAGTCCGGAAAACATGGAGGGGAGGTTGCACCCATCGCAGGTGCCATTATTGATGCTGCCCGTAATTTGGGCTTAATTAAATAAGCCTATTAACCCCGCCCGATAGCGTGTACTGAATTATTATGAACGAGTCTAAATCTGATCAAAATCAAGCCTTAGAGGAAGAGCCGGAAACCTTGGTTCTGAATCCTGTAAGTGAGCCACCAACAGACGAAATAAAGGCGGATGAAGAAAAGAGCTCAGAGCCGGTTCTTGTTGTTCCGGCAATGCGTCCGTTGGAGTCGTCCACGTCCATCACGCCGGAAAACCAAGAAGAAGGAGGTTCTCTTTTTAAACGGCTGTTTGGTAAATTAAATAAACCAAAAGACGTGGTAGAAGCCATTGAGAACTTAATTCCTCAGGAGAAATCTACACTTGAGATTCGGTATGAAATGGTGGAGTTGGTAGAGCAGACGTTGCGGCCACATCGTAGGCGAGGTGTGGTACTACCGTATAACTTGGCCCTGATACATATTGTGGCGGAGACACCACAAGAACAGCAAAAATATGTGGCGGCGATCTCGGACTTGTCGCCCTCGCTCCAAGATGCCGTTCTTGAAAAACTAATTTCCGGACGGTTTAATGTACCAGAAGATTTTCAAGTGGATGTGCTCATTTATCCGGAAGTGCCAGCTAAAATTGCAGATGCTTTCACCGAAAGCCGGATCTATGTGGAATTGGCAAAACGCACGGCTGCTACTTTAGTTGGTTCGCTGACGGTAATCAAGGGCCTTTCCGGTCAGGCTGCCTATAAACTCCAAACCAATCAGGCATACAACATTGGCAGGTTAGGCGAAATCATCAATCCACGCGGACATCTTGTGCGCCAGAACCAAATCTATTTTTCGGATCCAAACGCCTTGCCTCTTGGCGACCCCAACCGTTCGATTAATGATACGGTATCCCGAATGCATGGAAAAATCCAGTTTGATAACAAGAAAAGCAAGTTTGTATATTATAATGAGCAAGGAACCACCAGTTTTTTTCGGACAGGTTATACTTCCAGCAAGAAATTAGCCACGGGGCAGTCGGTGGCCTTAGAGCCGGGAGACGTGCTTTATTTAGGCTCGGCCTGTGTCCGTTTTGATGGATGATTATCCTTGAATTTCAGTGACCAATTCGATTTCTTTCAGAATCATCTGTACCCGAAAGCACTGCTCGAATTCTCCTTCATAGACATTGGCTTTTCCTTTGGTATGCACTTCCCAAGCCAATTGCTCGCCGCGCTCCATCGAGCAGCCGGTTGCTAATTGAAGTTGATAGATAACCTCGTCGAAGGTATGTATATCGTCGTTATAGAGGATTACCCGCCACGGACGGTCTAATTGTACATGGGTGACTTCTAAAACGTCCTCTAAGGGAGCGTCAATGCCAGAGGCCACAATATTTGCAGAGCAAAGGCTTATCATGGTGTTTAAGCAGGTTGTAAAGCAACCGTATAGTTTTCCATCACGGGGTTCGAAAGTAGTTTTTCAGCGGCATTGCGAACCATCAGTTCGGCGTCCAAAGCGGAGTTAGCCTCTACCAATAACTCAATATGTTTTCCAATGCGTACATTGGAGAGTTGTTGGTATCCCAATTGCTCCAGTGCATGTTCTGCTGCTTTGCCTTGTGTGTCTAAGATAGAGGGCCTCAAGGTGACGGTAATAAGCGCCTTAAAAGTCATTTTTTTGGGTTTTATAAGGTGGTTTCAGGTTCTGTCTCGGCCCAAAGGGTTCGTATCAGGGTGACGAGTGCATAAATTAGGTTGGTGACCAGGTATAATACAATGGATAAAAAGATGCCGATATCTTGTAGAATTAGAATAAGGATGAAACAAACGCCGAAACCAATCCATAGCCATGGATACGCTCGGATTGAAGAAACAGTAGGCTTGGGAATGGAAGCAAATCGGATGGTACTGACCATAAAAAGGGAAAGCGTAACAACCAAAGGGACCAGAACGGACTTGCGTCCAAACTCGAAATGTGCGCCAAAATTAAAATCATGAAAGGCCAGAATAAAAGCGACAATGGCCAGTGCCTGTGCGGGAATGGGCAACCCTGAAAAGAAAAAGCTTTTTTCGGAGGAAGCATCGGTATTAAAGCGTGCGAGCCGGATAGCGCCACCCAATGCCGGAAGTGCAGAAACCAACATACCAACAACACCCAGCGTGTGTAAGTCGAAGGCATACACCAAGAAGGCGGGAGCAGCACCAAAAGAAATCACATCGGCTAATGAATCCAACTCGATACCAAATTCGCTGGTGGCGTTGGCCATTCGGGCTACCATGCCGTCAAATAAATCAAACAAGCCTGCAATGATGATTAGCCAACAAGCTGCCAATAGGTTGTCTTCGTGTATCTGCACAATGGCCAAAAAACCGCAAAAGAGGTTTAGAAGCGTAAGGGAAGAGGGTGCCACGGTTCGTGGAATTTGTTTACGTGGCCGGCCAGAGCGGTTTTCTCGATAGATTATAATCCGTTCCCGTAGCTGCGGTTTTTTTCTCGTTGTTTGAAAACGGCGTCGAAAGCGGCTTTGTGGCATAACGTACTCCGGTTATTGAGGGATACGGCCTAAGATGGTGGTTCCGGCATAAACCTGCTGGCCCATTTGAACCTCCACCTTCACATCTATTGGCATCAAAATGTCCATCCTCGAACCAAATTTAACGATCCCAAAACGTTCACCTGCTTCTACATGATCGCCCGGTCGGATGTGATATTCAATGCGGCGTGCCACAAAACCTGCAATTTGTTTAAATAAGAACTTGCGTCCACTTGGGTGTAAAACCCCGATTTGGGATCGTTCGTTGCGTTCACTGGCTTTAGGCTCCCAAGCCACCAAGTACTCGCCGGGGACATATTGATCAAACTCAACAAGCCCTTTTACAGGTGAACGGTTTACATGTACGTCTAAGGGAGACAGAAAAATAGAAATTTGGCGGGCTTCGCTTTTAAGATAGAGAGGTTCGTGTACGATTTCGTTCACCACGATTTTACCATCGGCTGGGGATATTAATAAATGCCCGTTTTTGGCTTCCTCCGGAGAGACTCGTTTCGGATCGCGGAAGAAATATAGGGTAAACAAAATGGAAAAAAGGGCTAACCCATAAAAAAAAGCGCCCACTACACCGCCAAGCCCTATTCCGGCCAGTGTTAATAGCAGGGCCAATACACACGAACTGGCAATAATGCCATATCCTTCTTTTGCAAACATGTCTAATATTAGATGATTAAGGTAAGTTGATCCTAATTTAAGTTTGTTTGATGAATCATATTGGGAATTTTGGGCAAGTTGAGGAAATAAGTTTGTGTTGTGCCATAGGCCTGCTTTTGAGAAATTGTCAAGGTGTTTGGTAGGATCGAATTTGACGTAAGTCCCTTCTTTTTGTACCTTAAAATAAATGGAATAAAACAATCCTTACCTTTTTATTTATGATGATCTTAATGCAAAAACAGTCCATTCTCGTTTTCTTCCTTTTGGGCGTCTTTATGGCGTGCACGCCCAAAAAAACGCCTACTCACCCGGAGGATGGTGTGGCGGTGGCCTGTGGAAAAACCTTTACGGGCAAAGTTGGTGATCTATTCTCGCTGAGTTTGAGCGCAAATCCTTCTACTGGCTATGCGTGGTATCCAACCGAAGACAGCAAAGCCGTGGCCGTTCAAGTGAACGACGGTGTTTTTAAGTCTTCGAATACGGATCCTATGGTGGTTGGCGCAGGTGGGATCCAAACCCTCCCCTTTAAAGTGGTTAAAGCGGGTCAGTTGGTAGTGGAATACCGTCGGAGTTGGGAAAAAGGGGTTGAGCCAGCACAAACCTGTCGGATAACCGTCAATGTGCCTTGATGTGATGCACACAAGCATCGGTTTGTCTCTTTGGCGCATTCGGGTGAATGCACGCTTTTAGGTTGAACTTCATTTCCCTGTTAGGCTTAATCCATCCAATAACGAAGCTAAGTTTTGGGTAAGGTGTTGACGGGTGAAGTTTTGCGGATATGGTCTGACTGATGGTTTATCCGGATCCGATAATAGCGCTTCTATACGGTTGCGAATAGTAGCAATATCTTGGTGGGAAATCATTTCTCCGGCGCCTGCTTCTTTTAAAACCTTTGCTGCATCGCCATTTGGCGGCCCTATGGCCAGAATGGGTTTTCCTGTGGCCAAATATTCAAACAATTTGCCGGTTAAAATTCCTTCGGTTCCCGGATTTTCTTCGACGACAAGAAGCAAGGCATCTGCGGCTTGCATTCGTAACAACGCCTCTTCATGGGGCACATAGGGTTCTTGTATCCATAAATCTTCTATGTGTTTTCTGTGTATATCGGCCACTACCCGTTCGTCTGTCCTGCCCGTAAATTGCAATCGAATGTGTGGCCAGTCTTTTCGTGCCTCCGCGATGGCCTGCCATAATCCACTGGGGTTTACAAATAAACTCCCCACGTAGCAAAAAGTGAAATGTTCTTTTTGGGAATGGATATCTGGTGGAGCTGGGAAATCATTTGGATCAAAACCGTTCCATAGCAGGTGCATCTTTTCCGGTTGTTGCATCCGTTCTTGCATTTGTCTAAGATAATAAGGAGATACAATAGTAACTAAATCTGCCTCATTTAGTATTTTTCTTTCAAGCCTAGCGTCCCACCATTTCGCTAAATGGGTATGGGGAAGCATGTGGTAATAGCTGATGCCCGTCCATGGGTCCCGAAAGTCAGCCAGCCATGGAATGCCCGTTTCTTGGTGCAATTTCAGCCCAATAAGGTGTGTAGAATGCGGGGGCGACGTGGTTATGATGGCGTCGAAAGGTCGCGATTGGATCAGCTTTACGGCTTTTTGGAGGGCTGGCCGGTTCCATCCAATTCGGGCATCAGGAATAAAAAGGTTGGCACGTAGCCACTGCATGAGTTGTTCTTTTGTGGTTGTTGCTTCGTGAAGTGTCCCCACGGTTACGGATTGGTCTTTTCTTCCGGTGAGGCGTGTGTATAGGTCGAGCGGGTTGAAGGCGCGTGTTCGGTGTATTTCTACCTCCGGAGGCACTTCGGCCATTAGAGATGTATCTATGGCGGGAAAAGCTGCATAAGCGGGATCAACGGTAAGCACGGTCGGCATCCACCCATATGTGGGCAGATATCGGATGAATTTCAGGCTACGCTGAACGCCAGGCCCGCCAGAAGGCGGGAAGTAATACGCGATAAAAAGGACTTGCTTCATGCGCGCTATTCAAACAACGTCCCTACCTTAAAAGTGGTTTTTTTTACGGGCGTTTCAAGATCTGGGGGAACGGTGTGTGTGATGGTTGTGCTGTCCTTGATTTTAGGTGATTGTATAGAATTTGGAGACGAGGATGGCTTTCCACCTGATTTGGTTTTAAGGTTCAGTTGTGCAGCACCATTTTGCTGATTAGGTTGGAAGATATTGCCTGTCGGATCGGGTGAAAACCAGCGTTCTATCATGGGACGGTAGTCTGGCTGGGTTTTATGGACAAATTCATTGGTAGTTGCTTTGTAGAAATAATCTTGTTCCCAGTCCTTGTGGTTTCTGGCAATGGCGTCTATAGCATCACACACATAATGGATCTCGGCATTGGTCATCGTGGGGTGTAAAGAAAGGCGAATCCAGCCCATTTTGGCAGAAAGATCACCCTGGTCTATGCGGGAAGTCATCTGATGGGATACCTCAGGGGCCACATGTAACAGATAATGTCCATAAGTTCCTGCACAAGAACACCCGCCACGCACCTGAATGCCGAAGCGGTCGTTAAGGAGTTGTACCACCAAGTTGTAGTGAATGGGTGGTAATAAAAAGGATAGCGCGCCGAGCCGACTGGTATGGGCATCTGCCAGAAGATATACCCCAGGAATTTTGCGAAGTCTTTCAAAAGCGATACCTAAAAGTTCGTGCTCCCGATTCCGGATATTGTCGGTCCCCATTTCTTCTTTCAGTAGGACGACAAGGGCGGCACGCATAGCCTGAAGAAAGCCTGGGGTTCCACCATCTTCTCGCGCTTCGATGTCATCGAAATAGCGATGTTCGCCCCAAGGATTGGTCCATGCCACGGTACCTCCTCCAGGCTGATCCGGTACATGAGAACGGTAAAGTTGACCATTAAATACCAAAACGCCGGGTGTTCCAGGTCCTCCAAGGAATTTATGTGGTGAAAACATGATGGCGTCTAAGGCTTCCATCGGATCTTCCGGATGCATGTTAATGTCCACGTAAGGGGCACTCATAGCGAAATCCACAAAACACACACCACCATGCTCATGCATGATCCGTGCCAGCTCGTGATAGGGTGTTTCTATGCCCGTAACATTGGAACAGGCCGAGAAGGCGCCAATCTTGAGTTTGCGTTCTTTAAACTTGGTGAGCGCATACCGCAATTGGTCTGGATTAACCAAGCCCCGCTCGCATGGTTCGAGACATACAACATCCACCAGACACTCTAACCAAGAAGTTTGGTTGGAATGGTGTTCCATATGGGTAATAAATACCACTGGCCGATCTTGTGGATGGATCTGAACCGCTTGGTTGAGTGGATCGGGGACACGCAGTCCGAGTATGCGTTGAAACTTATTGATAACACCTGTCATTCCGGTTCCACTTAGGATTAAGGCGTCATTTGGGCCAGCGTTGACATGTTTTTTGATGATGTGCTGGGCCTTATGATAGGCCATTGTCATGAGGGAGCCTGTGATACTGGTTTCGGTATGGGTATTGGCAACGAATGGCCCGAATTGTTCCACCATTTTACGCTCAATAGGGCCATATAGGCGGCCACTGGCAATCCAGTCTGCATAGACTATTTTTTTACGCCCATATGGAGATTCGAACATCTGGTCTATCCCTATAATGTTTCGTCGAAAGCGCATAAAATATTTTTCTAAAGGGGTTTGCGCCTCGGTGGTTGCACCGAGCATATTGGCCAATTCGTTCATTGTAGTGTTTTATTTGAGGGCTGGAGGTGTTTAGTAAGATACAAAATCTTGTCTTATTGTTTATCAGACCGTTGCAAATAGTTCGGCCCTACTTGTCTTAGGAAAAAGAAAACAAACCTGTAGCATCAAGATCGCATTGAGCAACCGCTTTTTTTACTGTGCTATTGGGAGCGTCCCTCTACCCGTGGAGGGCTTCTTACGAGGGAATATTTTCCGTTCTTTTTGTTTGACGATTCTGTATCTTGAAAATATTTAGACATCAATCCTTGAAGTGATGATTCATAAATGGCTTTTTCTTGTATCTAAATGGGTGTTAGGCATCTTCTTGACCTACGCGCTGGTACTAAGTACACTCGTTCAAATGTATCCGCAGAAGAGCCGAAAACTGGGAGATATGTATCTGGAACGTCCCAAAAATGGTCCGGAGAAGGTTGTGATTGGCCGAAAAATTGATGAAGATATAAAGAATATTATATCTTTAACGGAAGAGGAAGCGCGGGTAGTGGGCCAACTGATTCGGTACGAACTGCCAGATACCAAGACGTTCCTCAATATTGATCCGAGCGGAAATATCATCTTGGGTATATATGTCCCCTATCTGATTATAATGTGCCTGTTGGTCTTATACGCTTACGATCGTCGAAAATCAAAAGCTGAACTTCAACTACGTCTGATTCTTCTGCACGAACTTGAAGAACGCTTCAGGATACGCGGGAGTAATTTACACGATGTGGTCATCAACCCTATGAAACGGTTTGCCGAGGAATTACCTCATACATTAATGAAACACATCACAAGGGTGATTCCGGATGAGGACGAAGCTTTAGAAGTAGCCGTACAACTCCATGAACCCCTCAAAGGTCTGTCGGAGCGGGTAAACTTGATGGCAGGTCTGGCGCATGATATTTATCGGGATATAGCCCCCCCCATTCATCTGATTGGACTAAAAAACACCATTCAAGCGTACCTCGGCGAAGTCCAAAAGCATCATTCCACGTTGACAATAGAAACGGAATTGGAAGCAACCCCTTATTTAGAAGGCAATCTTGGTATCCAATTGTTCCGTATGGTGCAGGAAGCAATCGGTAATGCATTGCTACACGGGAAAGCGTCTAAGATTCAGGTAGAGCTATTGGAACACGGTGGGTATGCTTTTCTGACCGTCCAAGACAATGGTTGCGGCTTTGATGTGCCCAGTGATTTTAATGCTCTGGTTAGAAGCAAACACACCGGACTTGCCAATATGAAATACCGCGCCGAGGGGATTGGTGCACGGCTGTTGGTCACGTCTCGACCTAACGAAGGCACCCGTATAGAAATACGGCTACCAGCTCCTCGAAATACAGAGAAGTGGCTGTCATGAAAAAAAAACGCATTGAAGTGATTATTGCCGACGACGGTTCCTTCTTGGAAACCTGTAGTCGCTACTTCGACGGTACGGAAATACAGGTGGTTGCTACAGCCACTTCGGCGGAAGAAGCCGTGATGCAAGCCATTGTTCATCAGTATCGGGCGGATATTTTGATTCTGGACGTGGACTTGGGCGTAGGCCGCTATGCCACCGATGTATTGCGCGAACTAAGAAAACGCAGTATTCGCATTAAAACATTAATTATTTCTGGTTTGGTACATGAAGTGGCATACGTACTCCCCTTTAAAGGTTTGGTGGAAGGCATTCTACATAAAAATGAAGACAAGGCCCTCATTAGAAAAGCGGTAAGGGGAATTGCTTCCGGACAAACCGGCTTTTATTCCCCTGAGTGCGCAGATATTTTGGTCAATAGGGATTTTAGCAAATTCTATTCACTTTCCGAAGACGAAATAGAGGTGCTTTATCTCTTAACAAAAGGCTATACAAATACCAGCCGATTGGCTGGGTTTTTTGCGGCAAAACATATGGCATTGAGGGATGATGACTTATTGGCCAATATTCGACGCACCAAATATTTGTTTCAGGAAGATGTTCCTGCCTCCAAAACAAAAGACAAAAGTGTAAGCGAGTACATCAAGCAGTTTGTACAATCGGAAGAAGGTAGAAGTCAGAAGTTTGCACTCGATCTGGGGGTCATCCGTAAGCCCATCCTGCAAGAGGATGGAAAAGTGCGGTATGAAAGAACCACTGGTGCTCATTTGTCTTTCGAGGAACAGCTAACCCTATTATTAAAACGGGAAGAAGGACGGGTTAGACGAGACATTCTGCCAAGAATATTTTCGGAATTAGAAATTGAATCTACTATAGAAGCACTGCTTTGGGCGCAAAAATGGGATCTACCTAAATACTATGATTTATCCCATGTATGAAAACCCGAAGCAAAACACAAACTACATCCTTTAAAAAACCTTGCCCGGTATGAACAAATTTATTTACCCCAAACACTTGTCTTGGATTGTACTCTTTGCATTAGCAGGGTGCGACCAAACATCGCCTCCGTCTTTATTAGACGAAGCGCCAATCAATAATAGGTTGTTATACACCAATTTGCCTGCTAAGTTTTCTGTACTACCGCTTAATACCACCCTGCGACTTTCTAAAAAAACTTCATTAGAGTTTCCGATGGTCATTTCAAAAGACCAAGCAAATGCAACAGATCCTGCATTTGGTGTGGTTTTTGTCTCGGATGGCACGATAAGCAACCCACATCTTGAGTTGATAGACCCATTGGAAAATATTCAGGTGGGAGAGAAGTTGAGTAGTTATGAAGCCGATGGTCCTACTCGTCAGGTCTCCAAAGTGACCGTTGCTCGGAACGAAAATGGCTTTACCACCCAAGCGCTGTTTTATGATAATCCGTATTTGCCCGAGGCCAATACCGCCACGCAAGTATTGGTGGCCTTTTATGACGAAAATGCCTTGACAGAGGAGGCACAATATTTCAGGCTATTCAATCGGACACAATTGGCCAATGGGATCACTGACCTACCAAGTTCTCCCTTGGGGCAGTGCCTCGGAAATACAGAACAGATTCAGCGTTGTGAACAAACAACAGCCACAAGGTCGCTAAAAAATAAAGGACGATCGGGATCAGCCTTATCTGAAGCACCGATTTGCCTCCCGGCTTCTATTGGGAGCGGGGGGATCAATTATTATTGCTTTGGTGGTGGAAGTTCGGTCTTGTCTAAGTCGGCGTCCATACAAAATGCAAATGCTCATGTGCGGTTGGATTTTCACTTGGTTCTTGATTCTCAGAATCCTTTATCATTCACCCAGCCAGAGAGAATGATTGCAGCCTATGTGATGGAGGGAAACACGGCTTTTGGACTTGCGGGGTACAAACGCCCGCCTTCGCAATTTACAACACCATTTACCGTGGAGGTAAACCAATTCCAGCAAACTTCAGGACTAACCATCAACTAAGTATAAAAAAACATCTCTTATAACCTACATTTCTTTGTATGTTACCTGCCAAAAGCCATGCCCTCCCAGGGTGTGGCTTTTATTTTATCCGTGTTTGAACGATGATTTGTGTTAGCTCTTTCATCTGCAATAGGGGAATTTGCCAAATGGATTGTACGGGATCATAATGACCTTTAAGTGGAATGGCCTTAATAAATTCTTGTTGTATGGGGATGGGGATTTTTATCCGAATATCCTTTGCAGCGTCTGGTCCTTGATTTTCCAGCGCCAAGTTAGTCCAGATCGTATATCCGGGTTGCATATCCTGTGTTTCTGTTCCGTCCGGTTTAAAAACCTGTACAGTATGTTTCACCTGAACTTGAGATACAAAGGGCCGGAAGCCTGCATCTAAGCGAATAACTTCCTTTGGGCATCCGGAAAGGAAAATACGCATTTCCGGAAATCCCTGTTCATTGTCTGGGGGCGGTGCGGCATCCGAGTTAAGGTCAGGGGATGTGGCCTCAATTTCGGTTAGCCGTACATTTGCCAAAGGCCCTTTAAAGTCTGCCACTTCGTTGAGGATAATTTTTAAGGGCTTGAATTTTGTGAAATCGGATAACGTAAAGCGATATTGCCCATACCCGTCGGTGCGTTGTATATCCAATAATTTTTGGTCGTCCCAAAGTTGTAAGGTAAGAGACGGGAAGCCGGATTCATCAGGATCCTGAAGGTGGTTAAAATTGGTATCTTCCCAGACCCGCCCCATTATTTGTATTGGTTTGGTGCAGCGGGTGTTGGCCTCTAAAATCGGTACTGAAAAATACACCAAGTGGTCTTGTGCGTGGGTGCGGGGTACACCAATCAAATAGGGTAGAGAAAACGGACAGTGTGCTATATAGAAAAAAATTTTTGTTCATGATTGTGTGTGTTCCAAAGCCAAGCGATCTGCTTTTTTGAGAGAGGCCACTACCAAGCTATAAGAATGATCTATTAGTTCGAGTACCAAAGAGACGGGCAAGCGCCCATCCACTGTGAGGGTATTCCAATGCTGCTTGCTCATATGGTAGCCGGGCGCAATTGCATCATATTGGGCACGAAGTTCTAACGCCCGTGCTGGATCACATTTCAGGCTGATACGTGTGGGTGTCTCGTCTAAGGGGAGCAAGGCAAAAATCTTTCCCATTACCTTCATCACCAATACGTCTTCACCGAAGGGAAACGTCTCAGTAGCCCCATTTTTTTGAATCAGATAATCGTATAAGGTTGCAAATGAATTCATTAGGATGAAAATTAAGTGTACCAACACTGCTTACGGCAAGGGTTGTAAACCCTAAAAATAGGCCTGTTGTTGCGCATTTCAAAAAATCTTTTTCAATTTCTATATCCTTGAAATTATTGCGTTTGGTAAGTTCAAGTTGGCGCTTGGGCAAGGATAATAACTTTTGGTGGGAAAATTTATTTGGTTTCCTAAAGTGTAGCGCTTAGATTAGTTGATTATGAGAAAAACACCATTCAAACTGGGCGCCGTGGTCTTGTTATTGCTCTTTCTGGGCGGTGGCTTGGCGGCGCCGTGGGTTCATCTCGTACACCATCATTCAGACTTTTTCTGTCACGAACATCCTCAGCACAAAGACCACGAGAGTGGATCAGATGATTGTTCGCTGTGTGATGCGATCAAATACCAGACGGCGCTGCCGAATATCAGCCTAAAGATCGTACCGCAGTTAGAGGCGGTGGCGATTGCGCGTTATTTCACCTCCCAAACATTGCCGTTTCGTTTAGAATTCTTTTCTCGGCCCTCTCGTGCTCCTCCCGTAGGCTAATAACCCTTCCTTTTCCCAAGTTGAATCGTTTTCCCCAATGAACCTTAAATGGCTCGTTGTGGGTGGCGGTGATACATTCTTGTCTTATTCCTTAATGAACCACGTGCCGATGGCTTTTTGGGTAATCGGGGTGATAGACCTACGCGAAGTGTCATTGGTGATGTGGGTACATTACACAAATTATGCCCTTTTGGTGTTTGCCGAGTCTTGTAATGCGTTTTCAGGAGCAACAAACCGCCTTTAACGTGATTTACTTAAAAGAATTATAAACCATGATTAGAAACAAACTTCCAGTAACGGTACTCTCCGGTTACCTTGGCTCCGGAAAAACAACCTTATTAAACCATATCCTTCATAATACACAGGGCAAGAAGATAGCCGTCATCGTCAATGACATGAGCGAGGTCAATATTGACGCCGCGCTTGTTCGGAATGATGAAGAAACCATTACCCGTACCGATGCCAGCTTGGTGGAAATGACCAATGGTTGTATTTGTTGCACCCTTCGTGAAGACTTGTTGGTGGAAATTCGGAAATTAGCCCTGCAAAATAAGTTTGAATACCTTGTAATTGAAAGTTCTGGCATTTCGGAACCCATGCCTGTAGCCGTAACCTTTGCCTTCGAGGATGAAAATGGCCAAAGTCTGTCTTCCTTTGCACGCTTAGATACTATGGTGACGGTGGTGGATGCCCATAACTTTCTCGGAGACTTTAATTCTGCCCAAACCCTCAAACAATTGGGACAAGAGGTTGGAGAAGGAGATGAACGCACCTTAGTGGACTTGCTAACCGACCAAATCGAGTTTGCAAACGTTATTATTCTGAATAAAACCGATACCGTAACGGCCTCGGATGTCCACTATCTGAAAAGTATTTTACGAACCTTAAATCCTGATGCGAAAATCATTGTTTCGACATATGGCAGTGTTGACTTAGAGGGCGTGTTGAATACGCAACTATTCGACATGGAAAAAGCCGAGCAATCCGCCGGATGGGCCAAAGAATTGGCTGGGGAACACATTCCAGAAACCGAAGAGTACGGCATCTCGAGTTTTGTTTATCGCGCACGCCGCCCTTTCCATCCAAAGCGATTTTTCGACTTCTTTAATGGGAGTTGGAAGGGTGTGATTCGGGCAAAAGGCTTTTTTTGGTTGGCGACACGCCATGCGGATGTACTTTCCCTCTCGCAGGCAGGCAGAATACGAAATTGGGAAACTGCTGGTTATTGGTGGGCTGCGGTCCCCAAAGAACGACTACCCAATACACCAGATTTCCGACAATATCTACGCACGATTTGGGATAAAAAAGTGGGAGATCGGAGACAAGAACTGGTTTTTATTGGCCAAAAAATGGACGAAAAAAGGTTCCGTACTCTATTGGATACCTGCCTAATCACGGACAAAGAGTTGATTGAGCACATGACCAACCAAAAGCCATTAGAAGACCCTTGGCCCATTCAATAATTTTTTAGGTTTTCCCCACATGTTTGCCCTCGTGTTGCTTTTTTGGGATTGTGCGGCACGGGGGCAAGGGGAATAAGGTTGTCTAATAACGCAAACAAGATTTTATGTCACACATCAATAAGTCCTTTTTATGGCTCATTGCGGGTCTTGTACTTATACTCGGCGGGTGTACGCATCTCAAATCCGTCCATCAAGTGGAGACTTGTAATGACTTTTCTGAATGGCCGCTTTTGGAGCAAAAGGTGGCCCAGCGCATCTTGCTGCATGGTTTAGACCACGAGGCCCTTTATACACTGGCTACAGACCTCAAGCCGATGAGTACCATTCATGACTTTTCGTATCATACCGACTCGCTCCAGGCGGCCATTCCACAACTAACTTTGTGGGCCAATATCGGAGCGAAGCTATCCTGCAACGGAAAAAAAGTGGTTCTTATGCCTTTTAAAAATGAATTTGATGGCCGAAAATATTTGGAGCTATTGGCACTAGATATTAAGCGTGTTCAAAAAGAAATACGCCGCCACCCACTGTTTTGGGCAAAATTAGGTATCACGGAAACCACGCCCGTCGAGCTTGTCCCACTTTTGGTAGAGTCTGCTGCTAAATATGATCGTTGGCGCGGCTTTGGGTACCTGTTTGGTTACCCCGATTATGCGGTGGACTTTTTTGTGCAAGCAGGACAAGAGCAAGACAGTACTAAACAATTTGTGAAACGAGACTTTTTCCAAATCCCGGTGTTTGCCGCCGACAAAGGCCATTTTACCTATGCTATGCCCAAGGGCCACACGCCCGATGCTACCGACTCTACCCGGTACATCGCTGCGAAGAATATATTGGGACGATACCGCCTGCAACGCATGAAACACCTCCGACCAGCAAACGACAATGCCAGTCAGTTGCTCTCAATACTCCAAAAAAACGGTAACTAAGCCATGACAAACGGTTTGAATACCATACCTGTTTGGGTGAAATCGTTGGTTACCGGACTGATGATAGTTGCTATTACTTCTTTGGTGATGGTCACCAATATGCAAAAAAAACGCCATACCAATGATGAGATTTGGAAAATTTTGCTTAAAACCGAATATGACCTAAAAACCTACCGACCCACTTTTTCTCCTGAACACCAGAAATTAGAAAACAAAACCATTACCCTACGGGGATATTTGGTTCCGATCGAATTGGCGTTTTCTACCCATCATTTTGGCCTCACACCGGACCCCTCGGACTGTCAGTTTTGTGTGGGCGTTGGACCTGAAAAAATGATAGAATTGAACTTGGATCGCAAAATTCGCTATACCGACCAACCCGTAGAAGTACAAGGTACGTTTAGGCTATTGCCAAACTCGGAGTTATTGCTGTTTTATCGTTTAGACCATACCTCTATTCGTAACGTTGACCGATGACTCAGGTTGGATAAAATGAAAATTAAGCTATTTGGACATGGAATTGGGAGGGACTTTTCTGAGGGCGCACCATAAGGCTGAGATGAAAAAATAGTAACATACAAAGGCGGAATCTTTCATACCCATCCAACTGACTATATAAAATAAGCGGTACTTGCAAATTGGTTTGGGGATGGCTCTTCCAATTTATGAAAGGGGAAAGTTAATCTTGAAGGATGGAATTTATTACAGAAAATCAGAAGATACTATTCCAACCAGTAGAGCATTACTAGGGGGACTCCATGATTGCTATTGGGAAAAAATGAATCTATATCGGTTGAGTTGGATAGTTTTGAATTTTGGTATAAGTTTATAAATTCTGGTAAATTAGATGGGCTAAAGGGTCATAATGTGTCGTATTTAACATGAATAATGCGGAATCAGCGTCTCAAGAATGCCAAAAAGTTTGTTTCGGAGGCTTCGGCAGGCATCAACTATGAATACTATCGATTCTCTTTCCCTTTTTGTGGTATATGAGGGCATTGTTTTCCTATTAATAATAGTGGAACAGAAGCAGGTCTAAGTGCAAGGCCTTCATCGGTACCTTTACCTTGAAAGTGGATCTCATTAGTGGGGGTAGGGTTTTTGTTGGACCTTACCCCATATTTTCATGATGGGGCCTCGTGTCATTTCCACCATTGAGCCAGCAAAAAGGCCACACCATCTTGTAAAAAGTGTAGCCTATTGCATAGAAAATGGATGTTTTAGACCTCCGAGGTGTCCTCTAAAGTGGATTCTGTTTTTTCTGGCGTTGGTGCTTCTTCTTCTTCCTCGTCCACTTCTTTTTCTTTCACCTTTTTGTGTTTCTTTGCGGGATCTTTGCCATAATCCAAGATATAGCCATCCTCACGCACCAGAATTTCGCGTTCACCTTTTCCGGTAATCAGGTCAATTTCGTATTGCACATCGCCATTGGAGTACAAGACGCGCTCTACCGAGTGAATAATTGCACCCGGGAACTCGGCCTCGATGTGGTTACGGATGCCTTCCGGTAGGGCTTCGGTACGCATATAAATTTCGGAGAGCAAGTGGTGGCCCGTTACCGTAATTTCTACTTCGTAAGAAAAACCATCTTGCTCGAAGGAGGCTTCATAAATTTTATGGGGGACTTCCCAAGACCACGAAACGCGGCTGACGTCCACTTTTGGAAAAACTTTTTTGAATGCCCGCAAGATTTCGGCGGGAACGACCAATGAAGAATGTGCCATGTGTCTTTTAGGATAGATGAGGTTGTAGGTCAAAAAATTTGTCCCTAAAGTAAGAACTTATAGACACATGTGCAAGATGTGTGTGGGTTGTCGGAGGCGTTTAATATAAATGTAATCCCAATGCACGTACAGTCTCCATATCAACTTCACGTTTGCCATTCTCACGTATGGCCACACCAAAGCCTTCGGAGTAGTCCCACATGGTCCATGGAATTTGATAACGCTCTAAAATAATGCGTACATCTCGGATCCAGTTCAGTCGGTCTTGTGGTAGCGCAACCAAGCGATATACGCCAAACTCAGCACAGATTACTGGAACCCGAAATCGTTGACCCCACAAAAAAGGTTTGGCCAAACGGGCTTGTAGTTGCGAACGATCCCACTTTTCGGCGGCATAAGCACGGGCAAGTGGTTGGGCAATCACTGGAAGCTGTGGTAAAAGTTGGTTCATCCGTTTGGCATCAAATGGATACGGAATTTCCCGCAAATAAGGCCATGCTTCTACGGCCCATGTGGCGCCTTGATGGGTGAAGGTGCCCGGTTCGTAAAAATGAAACGCATATACCACATTGGGGTCGTCCACGGGTTGTAGTAAGTTTAGTTGATCCAGACTGGAAAACATGTCTCCGACCGCCACGAGTGTGTGCTTGGGTGCGCCTGACCGAATGGCTAAAAGTAACTGATTTTGAAAAACTTGCCACCCACGTGAGTCGTTCATTACAGGTTCGTTGAGTGGCTCTAAGAACAAAAATTCAGGATTGGTATCGGATACTTTAATCGCCAAAGCGTGCCAAAGTTGTGTAAAGACTGTACGAAACGTGGGTTCGGTCTCCAATCGTTTTTTGAATGTAGTACTGCCGTGCATCTCCAGCGTCACGGCCAAGCCCTTCTCCATCATCATCTCCAAAGCCCGCCGAACCTCACGCCAATTGGATTCCACGAGGTTTTCGGGTTGCTGCTCGTTCAAAAGCAACATCGGGTCTACGGGAAAGCGAACGTGCCGAAATCCGAGTGCCGAGATGGTCTGAAAGTCTTCTTCTGTCATAAACGTGCGCATTCGCTCTGTTGTAATGCTGGTTTGCGCAAACCAATGGCTTAGGTTAACCCCACGGTTCATGCGTGCTAAACGCTCCTTAGACACCTTCGAAGCCGGACCAATATCCACCTCCATCGGGTTATCGCAAGAAGGAAGTAACCACAGCACAAGTACCCACAAAACCCGGTAGTGCCAATACTTGATGGAGAAAATCATAAGCAAGGAGGTTGATTGGTAGGAATTTGTTGCAAACTTCTGTCGCTTATTTATGTTCGTCTTGAAGTATGAAGTCTCTGTTTGTGTGAGGAGTAGAAGTACTTATTTTCTAAACTAAATAAAATATCAGTTGCCAAGTTTACTTTGTATTTTAATTGGATCTTTGTTTATTATCTTCCCTCATTTATTCTATTGGGTGCATTTCAAAATTTCCTCAATTATCCGGTAAACACATCTTTCACATTTTTTATGCCGACCAGATGGGCTCGCGTATGATGCTTGTCCTCTACGGGCTCTATTATGATGTCGCTCCTACGGAGTTATTCTCAACGATAGGCAAAGATTCTCTTTCACATACTGCCTGATTTAAGTGTAGCATATGTATATTGATATTTTTGAAATGCAACCTATTCTATTTATGTTATTTAGTTCTTTTATTTGATTTTTTGTGATAAATTTATTCTTGTCAATTCTCGTTCTATTTTATAGGTTATAGACTACGGGTCTGATGTTATACTTCGTACCATAGTGTAATTGTGTATTCTTTTCTATGAGGTAGTGGTTAAGGTGGATTGAAGTTGGGTTGTGAAAAATATCAGGCATGCCTACTCAGCTACGTCCGCTTTTAAGGGGCATCCAATATGGCTGCTTTCCCAAGGCTCAATCATTTTGGGTTTGCTCTTCAAATTTTCGGTTTTGGAAGAGTGCCCATAGAATTGGAAGGGTGGTAACGATTACCACAAAAAAGGCCACCACATTGGTTACAGGCCGGTCGCGAGGCTTGGTGAGTTGACTAAAGATCCAGATTGGCAAGGTGGCCTGTTGTCCGGCGGTGAACGTGGTGACAATCACCTCATCGAATGATAAGGCGAAGGCCAGCATCCCACCCGCTACCAAAGCAGAGGAGATATTGGGAAAGACCACATATCGAAAAGTTTGCCAACCATCCGCGCCTAAGTCCATCGAGGCTTCTACCAACGACGGATTGGAGCGTCGGAACCGTGCCAAGACATTGTTATACACCACCACCACACAAAACGTAGCATGACCAATAACGATCGTCCAGAAATTAAAGGTCATACCCGCCTCGCCCATTGCTGCCCGAAGGGCAATACCCGTCACGATGCCGGGGAGGGCAATCGGTAGGACGAGCAGGAACGAGACGGCTTCTCGTCCAAAGAAGTGGCTTTGGTACACAGCCGCAGCCGCTAATGTACCCAAAACGAGGGCGACCAAGGTAGAAATGGCTGCTACTCGTGTCGAAAGACTTAAAGCCGCCCACATATCGGCACGGCTCCACGCCACACCAAACCACTTGAAGGTTAAGCCGGGTGGAGGAAATGTGAACGTGGAAGAATCGGTGGTGAAAGCATACAACATCACCACAAAAAAAGGAATGTGCAAGAAGGTCACTACTGCCCACATGGTAATTGCAAGGCCCAAGTTTTTGTTTTTCATGCGTTTATGCTATTTGGTGTTTAGAGTGCATCAAACGCACCAGCCTTCCGTGCGCCCAAGAGATAAAAGACCATCATCACCATCGGGAGTACGGTAAAGGCTGCGGCAAGGGGCAAATTTCCGGCAGTTCCTTGATAGCTATATACCGCCATTCCAATAAATGGGGTGGAGTCTCCAATGATAGAGGGAATGATGTAATCGCCCAGCGTAAGCGAGAAGGTGAAGATGCTTCCGGCCACCACACCCGGCAACGCCAAGGGCAAGACAATCCGGCGGAAGGTTTGCAAAGGCCGGGCACCCAAGTCCCCTGATGCATCTAATAAAGAATGTGGAATGCGTTCTAATGACGCTTGGATGGGCAAAATCATGTAGGGCAGCCAAATATAGGTAAAAACCAGAAACAAGCCAAAATTGGACACCGAAAGCGAGGCCCCGCCCACTATAGGCATGGAGAGCAGCCATTCTAATACACCGGAAAGCCCTAATTGTGCAAAAAACCAAGAAACAATGCCTTCTTTGGCGAGCATGAGTTTCCACGCATATACCCGAATGATATATGAAGACCACAATGGCAAAAGAACTGCAAAATAGAGCAAAACCTTGAGGCGTTTACCCGCATAGCGAACACTATAATAGGCCAGCGGGAAGGCAATCAGAACCGAGCCAATTGTTACCGAGAGTGCCATAACCACTGTTTTTAACACAATGGTCATATGTGCCGCCGAGAACAAATCGCGGTAGGTGAGGAACGAAAACTCGCGTACCACTTGCCCTGTAAAGCCATCGAGATAATAAAACGACTGGAACAGAAGCGCCGCCAATGATCCGAGGTAGATCACGAGCATCCAGCCCAAAGGCGGTCCCAGTAACAAGGCCAATAATACACCCGGATGGTTGTATAAATAAGTAGAAAACCGTCGGATCATGGGCTTTAATCGGCTAATTTGTTTAGGGCTTCCTTTGCCCAAATTATCTGTACAACATCACCTCTACGCTCGTCTTGGGCTTCTCTGTTTTGGTCAATCACCTGAAGCCGTAAGCCTTCGGAGGTTCGGACGGCGAAGCGGGTGAAAATGCCGAGATATACCACATCTTCTACCACGCCTTGTAGCCGATAATGGTTGGCGGGGATGGGAGTTTGCTCGTGGAGGATGTGCATTTTCTCTGGACGAACCGAGAAAGTGCTCCTTTCTCCCGTGAGTTTATGGGCAATGTCATCCGAAATCAGGTTTGATGTTCCGACAAAATTGGCGACAAATGCCGTTTGTGGGTGCTCGTAGAGGTCATGTGGTGAACCAATTTGCTCGATTTTACCTTGGTTAAATACGGCAATTTGGTCGCTTAGGGCCATCGCTTCTTCTTGGTCGTGTGTTACAAAGACAAACGTAATCCCTACTTCTTGCTGAATGGCCTTGAGTTCTATTTGCATCTGTTGACGCAACTTCAGATCTAACGCTCCTAATGGTTCATCCAAGAGCAAGATCTTCGGACGGTTGATGAGGGCGCGTGCCAATGCGATGCGTTGACGCTGCCCGCCGGAAAGTTGGTTAGGCTTGCGGCTCCCTACATCTGGCAGATGCACCAAATCCAGCATCTCTTGTACCCGTTTTTGGCGCTCGGTTTTTGGGACTTTGCGGATCATTAGCCCATATTCCACATTTTGTGCTACGGTCATGTGAGGGAAAAGGGCATAGTCCTGAAAGACGGTGTTTACGTCTCGCCCATATGGGGGGAGGTTCGTGACTTCTTGTCCAGACACCCGAATGGTGCCAGAGGTCGGGAGGTCAAAACCAGCAATCATTCGCAGACAGGTGGTTTTACCCGATCCGGAAGGTCCCAGCATCGTAAAAAAAGCACCGTCGGAGACTTGAAAGCTGGCTTCGTCCACTGCTTTGACTGTTCCAAAATGTCGGGAGACTTGCTCGAAAGAAATGGCTGGATTCATGGAAATGAGGAGGGCTAAAAAAGGCGGGCTACTCATTTGCAACCCGCCCGATTTGTTAAGTATTGGCAATCATGACGTGCTTTGTGACCTGATAATCCGACACTGCTTCCGCAGAGAGGTCTTTTCCAAATCCGGATTGCTTAAAACCGCCGTGTGGGGTCTCAGAGGTGAGCGGGATGTGGTCGTTCACCCAAACCGTTCCATACTCCAGATCGCGGACAACCCGCATGGCACGTGCCACATCTTTCGTAAAGACCGAGGCCGCCAAGCCAAAGTTCACGTCATTGGCCAAACGCACCGCTTCTTCCTCGTTTTTGAACGTATTGATTGTGAGGACTGGCCCAAATACTTCAGATTGGATGATTTCGGATTTTTGGTCTGCCTGTACAATCACCGTTGGCTCAAAGAAGAAACCATCTGCCAAAGCTTTTGGCGCACTGCCTCCCGTAAGAACTTTTGCACCCGCTGCTTTTGCTCGCTCTACAAAGCCCTGCACCCGTTCGCGCTGTACCGAAGAAATCAATGGCCCCATTTGCGTATCATCATCAAAAGGCATTCCGATCACCACGCCACGCATGGCCTCCACAACGGCCTCTTGCACGTCCTTCATCCTATCTTCGGCCACATAGATCCGGGTGGCAGCGGTGCAGTCTTGGCCCGTATTAAAGGTAGCGCCAATCGTAGCCTTTCCGGCAAAGGCTTCTACATCGGCATCATCAAACACGAGAAGGGGTGCTTTTCCGCCCAGTTCCAAATGCACCCGTTTTAGGGTGTCTGCAGCGGTTTTCATGACTTTTTTTCCGGTTCCCGTAGAACCTGTCAGGCTCACCATGCGCACATCAGGGTGTTCCACAAGCACTTGTCCCGCCTCATTACCACCTGTTATGATATTTACCACGCCCTCTGGAATACCAGCCTCGGCGATCAGTTCTGCCAAGAGTAAGGTAGAAAGGGGTGTTCCTGGTGCGGGCTTTAGAATGGTCGTACATCCGGCGGCAAGAGCTGGGCCCAATTTCCAGATAGCCATCATTAGCGGATAGTTCCAAGGGGCAATTTGTGCAACCACACCCACGGGTTCACGGCGAAACATAGACGTAAACCCATCTGTAAATTCACCAGCATGAGAGCCATGTACATCGCGAGCAGCAGCAGCAAAAAAGCGCAAATTGTCTATGGCGAACGGCAAATCTGCACCCAAGCTCACAAAACTATAAGGTTTCCCGGTGTTCTCGCTCTCGGTTTTTGCCAAACGCTCGGCGTGTTGCTCGATCAAATCCGCCAATTTCCACAGTGCATACGATCGGTCACGTGGGGGTTTTTTAGACCATCTTCCATCCTCAAATGCCGTTTTTGCTGCTTGTACGGCCCGATCTACATCCTTTGCTCCGGCATTTACAACTTGGGCAAGTTCCACGCCTGAAGTTGGATCGCTAACTGTCATCAGACTGCCATCTTCGGGATCTGTCCATGAACCGTTGATCCACAATTTATGTTGCATTTCTTTAAACTGATTGATAAATGAAGGTTGGTAAGCAAAAGCCGGGTAAACGTTAAGATCATTTACCCGGTTTGCTGTGGTGGTGTGACTATGACTTGCTGGCCATAACGGCTAAGTATTGCTTCGTCCATTCACTATAAGGAATACACTTTCCATTCGGACAATCGGGGGTCTTCCAGAAGTGAATTTTATCGAAGTTCTGAATTCCGTTCGTTTTACACCCCTCCGCACCAAGTAGTGCATTGTTATTACAGGCATCGGGAACAGCGGGAACCGAACCAAACCACGCGGCCAAGTCGCCTTGTAGTTTTTTGTTTAGGGAATGATTTAGCCACATATAGGCACAATTCGGATTGGGTGCTTTGGCGTGCATCATGCTGGTATCTGCCCATCCAGTTGCCCCTTCTATAGGGATTACACTACCAACCGTGGCTTTGGCCGCAATTAAGCCATTAACTTGGAACGGCCAAGAACCAGTTGCCACGACACCCTCGGTCTTAAAGTCATCCATTTGTACCATCGCATCGTGCCAGTACTTGTTGACCAATACACGCTGCCCTTTCAGCAAAGCAATAGCGGCATCAAACTGCGCTTGTGTCAATTCATACGGGTCCTGAATGCCAAGTGCAGGCTGATGATGTTTTAGATACAAGGCGGCGTCGGCAATATAAATAGGCCCGTCAAATGCCTGTACACGACCTTTGTTGGACTTTCCGTCTGGCAGGACCATCTCTTTAAAAACGACATCCCAACTGGTAGGTGCGGTTTTGAAGACATTCGTATTGTACATCAAAACATTGGATCCCCATTGATAGGGAACGCCATAATGGACACCATCCACCGTATGCCATGCGGCATTTTGCAGGCGACTATCCACCGATCCCCAATCTTTGATTAGGTTAATATTGATTGGTTGAACCATGCCACCTCGGATAAGTCGCATCGAAGCATCGCCAGAAGCGGTTACAATGTCAAACCCACCTTGATTCATGAGTGTCACCATTTCGTCGGAAGTGGCTGCGGTTTTAACCGCTACTTTACAGCCAGATTCTTTCTCAAAAGACGTTACCCAGTCGTAGTTTTTATCGGTTTCTCCCCGCTCAATATATCCCGCCCATGCTATAATTGAAATTTTGCCTTCGCCTTTGCCAATGCTTTCCATCGCTTTGGTGTCGTTATTACCCGTAGGGGTATCGTTTTTTTCGCTACCGCCACCACAGGCCGAGAGCATCATGCCCAGAAATAGACCCAATGGAATGGATAAAAACGGAAATAGTTTACGCATGCTATGACCTCCAAAATGATAAGATAAGTGAGCCGGACGTGTAGGATGCCGGCTTTTGTAAACGTTTCCAAGATAAGTCATTATGCAGGGGACAAACAATAGCGAAGAGAAGGTGAAGGTGCATCTTTTTAAATTCAGTAGGCGGATCTGTGTTAATTTGATAATGAAATGTTGCTGTTGTTGAAATAAACGTAATCTCGGAGATAACTTCTTTCCGAATTGTTTCTCCTAAGTATCTTCCATGTCTCGAAAAGAACCCCGAGCCGGGGTATGATCTGCTGGAGTGATCGACGGCGAAAAAGGAGTTTTGGTGGTATTTCCTTACGGTAGGTGATGTGGGATAAACCGGACGTTTCGCAGCGCAATTTTGGACAGGTCCTTCTAAGTACGGCAAAAGGGCTAGAGTCTCCTCGTAGCCCTTTTACAAACAACATAATGATGGGATAGTGCAATGGCTATTACACAACAAATTTACGATGTACAAAAGTTAAAAAACAATCGTAAAAGAACAATAAATAAGCCCAGTCGTTTAAAAAACCGGGCTTAGAAGTCATTTTATCGTAATTAAGCAGCAAATGCGAAACGGTTCTCGATGGAAAAGTCCTGAGATACGGGGATCCGTTGTGCTTCTACATGCTGAACAAAAGCATCGAGATCTGCACTACAGAGTCCAAGAACCACTGGATGATGTTCGGTCACCAATAGTGCGTATTGTTGTTCTGTACCATTGATGACAGGCATGGTAGCTTTGTAGCGGCGGTAGTGGCGATGGAAGAGGTCCGCAGAAATAATCTTTACTTGCTGAATTTCGTCGTAACCAATAGCTGTCCGCAAATCGCCACTTTGAATGTTTACAGATGAGGACGTGCAGGTAATGGTGACTACAGGCTTAAACCCGACTACACAACCAAAAAGGAAGGTAACAATGAAAGAAAGTTGTACAAGCCAATAGGTAATGGCCACGTCGCCTTGCGGGTTTGCCAAAACTTCCTCTCGGATAAACGCCCAAGCAAATTGGTTGGCCAGCATGAGGGCGATGATTAGCGTGGCAGCGGCAAGGATGAAAAGGTTCTCGGCACGGTAAGCATCGTTTGTTTGCTTCCGAATGAGTTTGCCAAGAGGAGAATAAGCCATATTAAAACGGCTGGCGATCCGGAAGATCAGCAGTTGGTAAGTTCCCACGTTATTTCGTTTTGTTTGGTTACAAAGGTAGTAAACTATCTGACTGGTTTGGTAATGTCCAAATTACAATAAAAGGAAAAGCAAATACAATAATGACGCGATGCGTTATATTAAGGAAGTGTGGATTTTTGGGTCTCGTATCAATGCAAAGCGCTTGCAGGGTCGCAAATTCACTGAAACATCGCATTGATTAAAAGTTGGTATCAGTTTGAGACTTGGAATAAACCCTTTTAAAGACAGAATACTCCAAGTTAGGTTCGGAAAACCATTCTCCGAAATATTCTGAGCAACCACCACCATCTATGTTCGATTTTGAATTTGAGTCGTCGGAATTCTCGGCAGAGCCAGCCCATACCGCGTCCTTATTAACGACCTATGGCCAAAATCCAGAATCCGTTATTGATCCTGATCTTCTAACGCATATTGCGGTTTGGTATCTGGAACACAAAAACCCGCATGAAGCCCTTGGTGCGATCACGCGCTTGTTGGCCTTGTATCCGGCCTCCACAACGGGCTGGTTTTTGAAAGGATTGGCACTGAATGCGCTTCAAAGGCCTGCTGATGCACGGGATGCCTTCCGGCAACACCTGATCTATAATCCACTTGATGCCGATTCGATGGTTCAGATTGGTCAGACCTATGAACAAACGGGTTTTCCAGCCGAAGCTGTTGTTACCTACGAAACCGCCATTGCAGCCGATGCTTTCCATGTGGAAGCACATTTTCGTTTGGGATGGCTGCTTGAGAAAATGAACCGCTACGAAGAGGCCATTCGTCATCTTAAGGCTTGTGTGAAATACCAACCGGAGCACGAGGAAGCCTGGCACGAATTAGGATTCTGCTACGAAATGTTGGAAAAAGACGCCTGTGCCCTGTATTGCTACGAGCAGCAACTGAACAATAATCCTTACGCTTACCTTACTTGGTATAATCGGGGGATTGTATTGTCGCGGATGGGGCGTTTAGAGGAAGCAATTAAGTCTTACGATTTTGCCACTGTTGTAGAAGAAAATTTTACGGCTGCTTGGTATAATCGGGGTAATGTACTCGCAAGACTTTCTCGGTTCGACGAAGCGATTGTTTGCTATCAAACGGCGTTGAATGGGGAGCCAAAGGATGCCGCGACCTTGTATAACCTTGCTTTGGCCTATCGTCAGAAGGGCGACTTAGATGCCTTTTCTAACTACTGGCAACAAGCTGCTAAACTTAACCCACATTTGTTACGCCACCGATAAAGGCGCTAAACCTAAAAATGACGGAAAACGGTGCCCGGGTACACGAAGTGTGTGGTCGGGCACTTATTTTGGCATTGTTTGTTCCTTTAATCATAGCCTGAAAAAACAATATGCTCCCCAATACGAACACGAAGCCGGTTGCGGTTCTTGGCTGGCCGGTTTGTCACTCTCTTTCTCCGCTCATTCATAATGTCGCTTTTCGTACGCAGGGCCTGAACAGAACCTATTTGGCATCACCCGTTCAACCGGATCATCTTGCAGCAGCCATTCGTGGTCTTCTGGCATTGGGGTTTTCGGGTGCTAATGTCACCATCCCGCATAAAGAAGCCGCCTTTAGGTTGATGGATCAATGTTCCGAAGCGGCTCAAGCCATAGGCGCTGTTAATACCATTGTTTGCAAAGTGGATGAAGAAGGCCACCCGTTGCTTTATGGAGACAACACCGATGTGGTTGGGTTTTTGACGCCGCTATGGCCCTATGTTGCCGCGTTTGCCGGAAAAGAAGCGGTGGTTTTTGGCGCCGGAGGTGCAACACGTGCCGTACTCTATGGCTTGTTGATGCATCTCGACCTGTATAAAATCCGATTGGTGGTTCGTTCACCGGAAAAGGCACAAGGATTGATTGCCGCCATGCGCCCTTATGATCCTGACGAAAAATTATCTATCGTTGCATGGCCTGTAGCTGGCCCTGTCATTCGGGCGGCACACTTGTTGGTTAACGCCACTCCAAAAGGGATGTATCCCCATATCGAAGAACCTGTTTGGGGTGAAGTAGCGGATTTTGGTGTGCATCATACCGCCTACGACCTTATTTATAACCCGGTCCAGACCCGCTTTCTGAGGGAGGTAGCCAACGCCGGAGGAAATACGATCGGTGGCCTTGAAATGTTTATTGGGCAAGCAGCGGCAGCATATCGCCAATGGACGGAGGTTGAAATGCCTGTGGAGGTGGTACGAGAAGTACTGGATAGGCATTTTTCCAAAGAGTCGGGCTATACAGAATAATGGTTTTGCCGAAGCCTGATGGGAAGAATGTCTGATCTTTTTGTGGCGGAATAAACAGGTTTTACACGAGGGAAAACCTGTTTATAAAAAAGAAATGGCAGCGTCTTGGTCTGTTTTTTTGAAAAATATACATATCAAATCTTGTATCTTTAAAGCCTGTGATGCCGAACAGGCAGCCCCTAATATGCCCTTTTGTCTTATTTGGTTTAGGAGATACAATCCTTGAACAGGCTTCCGTATTCAGACATTCTTCGCCGGATTGGTGCGCTTGCAGATGAGATGGCCCTACCTGTCTACATGGTGGGGGGCGGGGTACGTGATTGGTTCTTGCAACGACCAACTAAAGATTTAGATTTTGTGACAGTTGGTCCTGGAAGCGGCATTCGGTTGGCACAGGCCGTGGCAGCGGCATATGGGGTGGGTATGGCTCATGTGCACAAAAATTTTGGAACCGCAGGCGTACACCTTCATCTTTCCGCAGGCCGTTCTTTAGAATTAGAATTTGTGAGCGCACGTAGCGAGAGTTATTCTCGGGATTCCCGAAAGCCAATTGTTGAAGAGGGAACCTTGGAGGAAGATCAGAATCGCCGCGATTTTACCATCAATGCCCTTGCTGTCTCCCTAAATGCGAATACTTTTGGTACATTACTGGATCCTTTTGGTGGGCAAAAAGACTTGGCCGAACAACTCATTCGGACGCCTTTAGACCCAGAAGTGACCTTTTCTGATGATCCCTTGCGCATGATGCGTGCTGCTCGCTTTGCTACCCAGCTTGGGTTCAGTATCCATCCAAAAGCTTTCGATGCCATGAAAAAAATGGCAGAACGTATCCGGATTATCAGCATGGAGCGGGTTACGGACGAACTGCAAAAGATCATGGTGTGTCCTGTACCTTCCGTTGGCTTGAGGGTTTTGTACGAAACAGGGATATTGGCCCATGTGTTCCCCGCCCTTACTGCCTTGGCTGGCGTAGAAAATATGGAAGGTCATAAGCACAAAGACAACTTTTTTCATACCCTACAGGTGTTAGACAATCTTGCTGAATCGCTTGGTGGACGCCCTGTTGAAGAAACCCGTTGGCTTCGTTGGGCGGCATTATTACACGATATCGGAAAGCCGAAGAGCAAGCGGTATGTACAAGGTATTGGCTGGACGTTTCACGGGCACGAGGACAGAGGGGGGCGGATGGTGCCGGGTATTTTTAAACAGCTTCGTTTACCTGTGGACGAGCGGATGCGTTATGTGCAAAAATTAGTATCACTACACCATCGCCCGGTGGCATTGGTGGATGAAGTAGTGACGGACTCGGCGGTGCGGCGTCTCTTGTTTGATGCAGGGGATGACCTCGAAGACCTGATGGCACTTGTTCGGGCAGACATTACCACCAAAAATCCGCAACGTGTAGCACGTTATCTGGCTCATTTTGATTTGGTGGAAGAAAAAATGCGTATTGTTGAGGAAAAAGACCGCCTTCGTCAGTTTCAGCCACCCGTAAAGGGTAACGAAATTATGGAGGTCTTGGGACTAAAACCAGGCAAAGAAGTGGGGATCATTAAAAAGGCCATAGAAGAGGCCATTCTCGAAGGCCGGATTCCAAATGAGCATGGAGCTGCTTTTGCATATATGCTGGCCGTAAAAAATGATCTTTTAAAAACGGTAATATAATCTCTCATGCAAGACACCGAAAAACGGAAAAAACAAGCCCAAACACTCCGCATTTTCAGGGCAGTTCATCGGATAACTGGTATTTCCCTCGTTGTTTTTTTTATGGTGATTGCGGTCTCTGGCTTGCTGCTGGGTTGGAAGAAGAACAGCAATGGATTGTTACTGGCCCCTACACAAAAAGGAACCACAACCGAACTACGGGAATGGAAGCCCTTGCATGAATTGCAGGCGGTGGCAAATCAGACCTTGCACCAAAAAATTTCGGCTAAACTCTCTACAAGACTGGACCGAATTGACGTCCGACAAGACAAGGGAAGTGTCAAGTTTGTTTTTGCAGATCATTATTGGGGTATTCAATTAGATGGGGCAACCGGAAAAGTGCTGCTCATTGAACGCAGAAATGCCGACTTGGTAGAGCACATCCATGATGGCTCTATACTGGATCGCTATTTAGAAACCGAAGGTGGGATCATTAAACTTGTGTACACCAGTATCATGGGGTTGGCCTTGCTGGTGTTTAGCATCACTGGTTTTTGGCTCTGGTATGGCCCGCGTCAGATGCAACGAAAACGTCCATTACAAAAGCAGAAAGCATAGTACGAAGGAGAAAACGTCTGTTGCATTCTTGGGAAGTTAGGGATAAAAAATATCCGCCAGAATATTCCAACGGATATGAAGAAACGGTAGCAGGCGATGGTTTTAATGGGGTGTTGGTGTCTGTGAGGTTTTGTTTAGGTTGCTGTTGCCAAGGGCGGCCTCTGAACGGGCGTCTGGTAACATTTCAGGGGCAAATAAAGCCGCCCTGTTCTGCATGTCTTGCTTCATCGCGATCGTTTTGTTCCGTTCGATAAAGTATTTTAGGGCGCGGTACACATACACCAAGGAGCCTGTCATCGAAAGCAAAACAAAACTTGTGACGATGACATTGTAGTAACGGGTATAATCTGGATTCGGGCCTACAAACATAGCAATCGGAAAGAGCAAATCTGCCATACCTCGCGAGAGATAGTGATATAAACTGGTCAACACTGGGAGGGGGGAAGTCACAAAAAGGCGCAAATCCACCACACGGTCGAACCACTCTAATCCGAACAAAAGAAATAAAGCCGGAAAAAAGAAACCCCATACCGCAATACGGATGCGTAAAACAATGCGTTTGGTCATGCGGTCTTCGAGTTCCGGTGCGTTTTTATTGGTGGCATCGGTAAGCATAACCGTCATCTGCCTCCACTGAATCATTAACTCCATCACTCGGAAATAAAGCCAAAGAATACCTACTAAAATGCCTATGAGGAGCATTGCCCAGGTTCCAATGGTGATAATGCCTGTAAAAATAACAGGCGCAATAGCTGTTATTCCAATGGTAATCCATAAAGCGGGTCGCTTCGTAGAACGGATCCACTCAGGAAAAGATTTCCCGGTTAAGGTGGCGAGTAATTCTGAGAGACCATAACCCCCTAAAAAGGTAAATGCCAAGAGGGTCCTTGAGACCAATTCCGAATCGTCAAACAATTTTCCGGCACCTTCTTTAGCAAAAGAGGTTCCCAGGCCAAAAAACAACAGTAGAGCGCTTGCAACCGTCCAAAAAATCAATGGGAGCAAGACGTAAGAGATTTTGGTCACTTCTTTATAGACCTTCGGAAGATACCACTGAACGGGCGCGGCTTCATTGTTTTTGGTAGCGGCTTGGTTGGACTCCGCTTGCTGACCGAAGGCCATCATATCCAACATGGTTTTCCGGAAATCCTGTTTTTTGCGTGGCTTAGGATCGGTAATGGGCTTGTCATCTATGGTAACATGCAGGATATGTCGAAACAACTCGACATCTGTCCAATAATCTACATGTGCCTTTCCGGGAACTGGGTAACGGACGAAAACCTTGTCTTCGATGGTTTCGAATAAGTGTCCGATTACGGGTTTCTTTTCCAAAAAGTCTAAGTTATGGCCTACAGGGTCTTGCTCGTCACAATAATTGAAGTGTCTAATTTTTTGCACCCGTGATGCACGTTCGGACCAGATAAGGCCCTTCCATTTGGGATGATTGAGGTTGTCTAAATGGTGATAATTTTCTGGCCACAACATCAGAAACTTATCTATCGGGGAGCCTAATGTCACATAATTTTTGACAAAAGGAAACCAAGGTGCTTCGGTCGCGGCCCCCTCTACCAAGGCATCCAGTGACATGACGGTTCCAAGACTGTGTGCAATCACGTGATAAACGGGCTTACGGGGTTCAGCACCCATGAGTTTGCGCTCCATTTCCGTCATGTCGTGTGCGCGATGTACTTCGCTCATTTTAGCATGAAAACGCTTGATCGCATCTTCTCGGCAGGTCATGTATTCGGCATAAAGCTGAACATCACCTATAAACTTATCAAAAATAAGCTCGGATAAAAACCGGAATCGGAGTGAGAGTACCTGCTGAATGGGAATCAGGGTTTTACGAAGGTTATCTAAGAGCACCTTAAGTTGGATCTCTACATTGGCTTGGTAAAGGCCAGAGTTAGATACTTTATCTCGCCGTTGTGCCTTCCAGCGTTGCTCTACACGGTTGATTAAGGCTCGAGTCCATAGGTTGACAGGCTCGGCGGCTTTTGGAAAAAGTTGGGTGGTGATATCTCCCCAGAAAAGGTCCACAAAGCGGATATTGGTGCCACAGTCTGAAGGTTCTCCCAAAAAAGTGGCTGTGGGGGTACCAGAGGCTGGCGTGCAGGCTTCTGAAGTTTTGACTTCGGTTTTGATGGGAATACCTTTAAATTCTACCCACTTTTGTCGTCCACCAGCGGGGAGCATCCGTCCCAGTGAAATGGTGTTTTCTTTAATCCCCAGTTTAAGATCGAGGGTGGGGTACATCTCTTTTGCCCGAATCTCGGCCATGCGATTGATCACGGGGAGAACGGTGGCTCCTTCGCGTGGTTCGCCCATGCCATGCACAATGACCAAATAGTGTACCTGCGAAGGGTCGGAAAGGGAATTGGTTTCCATGAAGCGCGTGTTTTTGCCCAAACCTACATAAGTGGTTATGAAGGGCGTTCTATAAACAACCATAACGGAAAAAACTCCCTTTCTTTTCCGTTGGGTGGTGGGTTTATGATTCTATATTATATAGTATAGACTAAAAATCGCGCCAAAAAATAACTTCCGAAAAATAAAATAGATATTTTTGAGGTCTTAGGCAGCCTTTTTATTGCTGGTTCTCTCAAAGAATCGAGATAAAAGCCTTGTCTTCCACTTTCACCGTCCCGTCTTCAGCCAAGACTCCCAAGGTTACTGTTTCGATAGATCCTGCCTTTTCCGGATCATATGGTGTCTGGACTTTTACATAATTATCAGTGAAGCCAAACATAAGTCCACTCTTTTCTTCGTCTTCCCACAGCACCGGACGTGTAGTACCTGTATTTGCCTGATGAAAGGCCAATCGCTTTTTGGCGGATAAAATGCGCAACATTTTGCTTCTGCGTTCGCGTTCTCTTGCTGGTACCGGCGTTCCCATGCGCTCCAACTGCTCCACCGCAGTCGTGTTGGGTCGTTCCGAATAGGTAAATACGTGGAAATACGAAACGGGTAATTCGTTCAGGAACTGGTAGGTCTGCTCAAAATGGGTCTCGGTTTCCGCCGGAAATCCCACAATGACATCCACTCCAATACAGGCGTCGGGCATGAGGGCATGGATTCTCTGCACGCGTTCGGCATAAAGTTCACGGCGGTATCGTCGTCGCATCTTTCCCAAAACCTCGTTATCACCGCTTTGCAACGGGATATGAAAGTGTGGCTGAAATGTATTAGATCCGGCAACAAACTGAAGGATGTCGTCCGTGAGTAAATTGGGTTCGATGGAGGAGATACGGAAACGTTCTACTCCTTCGAGTTGGTCTAATTCGCGTAATAAAGCCAGAAGGTCGGTTCCATGTTCTTGTCCGTATAAACCGATATTGATACCGGAAAGAACAATTTCCTTGTATCCTTTTTCTATGACTTCACGGGCGGAACGGAGGGTTTCGGCGATTGGCGCGGATCGGCTCTTTCCACGTGCCTGTGGGATGGTGCAAAAAGAACAAATATAGTCACATCCGTCTTGTACCTTCAGGAAAGCACGGGTGCGTTCGCCGGAAGAGTATGACGGACCAAAGGCCACTACATCATCTATGCAAGAGACCGTAACTTGTGTCTGTGTTTGCTTCTCGAAATCTTTGAAAAGGGAGAAAATTTGGAATTTTTCCTGTGCACCCAACACCACATCCACGCCGGGAATTGTGGCAATTTCTTCTGGTCTGAGTTGTGCATAACAGCCCGTAACAATCACAAAAGTGTCTGGATTTGCGCGTAGTGCCCGACGAATGGCATTGCGGCACTTGGCCTCTGCCTGTTCTGTGACGGTACACGTGTTGATGACGGTTACATCTGCGGCTGTTTCAAAGGGCACGGTCTCGTAGCCTTGTGCCTTGAAGTCGCGGGCAATGGTGCTGGTTTCGGCATAATTCAGCTTGCAACCGAGGGTGTGAAACGAGACACGAGACATTCTGACACCTTCTTTAGTTGTTAGTTTTAGGTTCGTGTTGACGAAAATATGGTATGAGGCTAAATGACAAAATGCAGCCTTGGAAAACCAGACTCCATAAAGGTCGTAAGCAAGGGTGCGCCGCCACAAACGGGGTCTTTAGGTGCATCAACTACACAAGATACGATAAAATAAAGTTTGTTGCGTTGGCAACGGAAAGGGAAACATAAAGCCCCCGCCAAACAAGGGACGGGGGCCAACGTGTTGAATGGATCCGTGCTTATGCAATGCTTACGGATTCGTCTAAGAAGACATCTTGGATGGCATTCAAGATACCGATTCCTTCATTCATGGGGCGTTGGAAGGCTTTTCTGCCGGAAATAAGGCCCATTCCGCCTGCGCGTTTGTTCACAACAGCGGTAATAACAGCATCTTGTAAGTCATTGGAGCCAGAACCGCCGCCGGAGTTGATGAGGCCGATGCGGCCCATATAACCATTGGCTACCTGATAGCGCGTCAAGTCAATTGGATGATCGCTTGCAAGTTCGGTGTACATCCGCTCATCTAATTTGCCATAGCTGGAGTTTCCAGAATTGAGGGCTTTAAAACCGCCATTACAGTCTGGTTGTTTTTGTTTCACAATATCAGCCTCGATAGTTGCACCAAGGTGGTTGGCTTGGCCCGTCAGGTCGGCGCCCGTTTCGTAGTTTACGCCATTAACCTTAAATGCGTTGTTGCGGGTATAACACCACAAGACGGTAGCCATGCCCAACTCATGCGCATAGGCGAACGCCTCGGAGACTTCCATCAATTGCCGGGTGGATTGGTCCGATCCAAAATAGACCGTTGCGCCAATCGAAACACAGCCCATATCCCATGCATTCTTGACCTGCGCAAACATTACTTGATCAAACTTGTTGGGATAGGTCAATAATTCATTGTGGTTGATCTTGAGCATCATCGGAATTTTATGCGCATACTTTCGGGCTACCGAGCCGAGTCCACCATAAGTAGAGCATACGGCATTGCAACCGCCTTCAATGGCCAATTTTACGATGTTTTCGGGATCAAAGTAGATGGGGTTCTTGGCAAAAGAAGCACCCGCAGAATGCTCTATTCCCTGATCTACCGGTAAAATGGACAGATAGCCCGTATTGGCAAGGCGGCCTGTTCCGAACATGGCCTGAATGGAGCGGAGTACCTGAGGCGTCCGGTCACTAATGCCAAAAACGCGGTCAACAAAATCGCTGCCGGGCAAATGAAGTTGTTCTTTACTGATTTTCGGGGTATTAAATCCCAAATAATATTCGGCTTTATCTGCCAGAATAGATTCCGTATTTACAGGGGCTACACTCATGGATGGTTCATTCTGGTGAATTGGAAAGTGATAATTAATAAAACTACTTAAAAACCGAAGCCATTGGGATTTGAGAAAACGAATTAAACGGGAAGAAAAGCGATTCCGGCTGAAACGTTGGTGTCGGACGATAAACGGAGCAACCTTACAACGGCCCAAACGTTGAACGTTTTTTTGTTTCCTTAACCCTCACATTTTTTCCAATGAAAGGCAAAACAATTTTAGTCACGGGTGCTTCGGCAGGCATTGGCGCCGAGTCTGTTAAACAATTGGCGGCGATGGGCGCACAATTGGTATTGGTTGGACGGAACGAGGCCAAATGTCAGAAGGTGGCATCAGACGTAAAGCGGACCACCGGAAATGATGCGGTGCATGTTTTGGTGGCAGATCTGTCCTCGATGGCCGCAGTTCGGCAATTGGCAACTACGTATAAATCCCGCTTCGATCGTTTGGATGTATTGCTTAATAATGCTGGAGCCATGTTTCTGAAGTATGAAGAAAGCCCCGATGGCATCGAGCAAACGCTTGCGTTGAATCACCTGAATTATTTTCTGTTGACACATGAATTGTTAGACATCCTGACGCAAACCCAAGGTGCGCGGGTGGTAAATGTGGCCTCGGATGCGCACCGACCGGGTAAAATTGATTTGTCGGACTTGCAGATGCGGCAAACATATAGCGGTTGGGGGCAGTATTGTAATAGCAAGTTGATGAACATAATGTTTACCTATGCCGCTGCACGACGCTTGGGAGGAAAGGGGATTACCATCAATTGTTTGCATCCCGGATTTGTGGCTTCCGATTTTGGCGATAACAATGCATCCGGAGCTATCGGTAAACTTTTTGTTGGCGCATGGCGATTTGCTAAAAAGTTATCCGCCATCTCGGTGGAAAAAGGAGCAGCAACACAAGTATATCTGGCTTCTTCGCCGGAAGTAGCAGGCATCTCTGGGCACTATTTCAGTAACCGAAAAGCCGTAAAATCATCCGCCCTTAGTTATGACAACGTGCTCGGCGAGGCGCTCTGGTCTCAGACTGAAGCCCTCGTAGGTGTGGAGTGGGCCTGAGCATCGGCTCAGAGTTTCCTCCTCTCGAAATAGACAGGCATTCTGAAGCCGCCTATCCGACAGTTTTGCTCGGCAAATGTTGGGGTTTTCTCGAGCTCCTCCCGACAAGTAGCTTGTTGGCGGCGAATTTCGTCTTTACGATGCGAGGTAGATGGAATAAACGTAAACCAGATGGTTCCCGTTTCTGTTAATAGGATATTTTCGGAAGTGGTGATTTGGAGTAGTCCCACACCTGTTTGAACCCGTAACCTATTGCCTTCCACTTGCGCAGATTGTGTCGCATTTTTAAAAGGATGTAAGGAAAATTGGAATAATCCATAAGCCTCCAGGCCCATTAACGATAAGATATTGCGGTCCTCTATGGGGAATGTGCCCGGAAAATTTCGACTTACGGATTGCGTGGGGGCCATGAAAATGGATGGTGGTATAACGAGGTTTTCCAATTGGATTGTTGGACGAGAAAAGGTTAAACCCGGCTTTGGTCTGGCGGTATATAAGGTTTCATACTGATTTATATCGCTTATTGCAAAGGTGTATTGATTCCCGCTGAAGCTCGAAGCCATACTCCTGAATGGGGTATTCTTGTATTCGGATTCAAGACCTAAGAGTCTTTCTATTTTATAACCTACGTCTTGTTTTACATAAACCAAATTGGGTTTTCCTTGGGCTTTTACCAAAATATCAAATTGCGAGGTCAAGCGTAGTGGTGTATTGGGCATATTGAGGGCGAGTTCTTTCCCTTGCACCGTTCCAATAGGTTTGGCATCGGCAAAAGGTTGTAATGAAAAGGTGACTAAGCCTATATCAAGTAGGTAAATTACTCCAATTTTATTCACATTAAACGTTGTTGGGTGGCCGCATACTTTTTTTTGATCCACCCAACAGCTTAGGTTGGTAAAAACCATAGCAGAGGCATAAGGATCGGTGGGCAAAAAGGTGGTTTGTGCTTTTTGGAGGCGGGTGGATGCTTTGGGCGGATCGCCAAAAAAACCAATCAAGCTAACTAATATGATGAGGCTTGTGATGGTTAGCAGTATGATCATGTTTCGTTTTTGACGTGGAGAGTACGTCTGGTGGATCGCCAAGTTTTGAAGGCGGGTTTTGAGGTTTTGAGCCGGAGAAAAGGTATAAATGGCAAGCGTGGGGTATCTCATAGGATATTAGGTATAGGAGGTGGTGCGCAAGTTATCTTGGGTTGTGGCGATCTTGTACAAGGTTGTGGCATAGATAGAAGGCGAAACACCTGGGTGGCATGCAACTTCTTTGTCGCGAACCAATTCGCGCTCTGCTTCCAAGTGGAGGATAAGGTAGCGTATCATCGGATTAATGGCGAATACAGCATCTAATCCGCGTAGGAGGTATTGTTGGAGAAAGTCGTGATGTCGGATGTGGCATAATTCATGCAGAGTAACCAAACGTAGTGCTTCAGCATCGGTGATCAAGGCCGTCGGAAGCACAATGTAGGCTTCTGGCCACCCAAAAGTTAGCGCTGTTTCTACAGACTTGGTGTGGGTAACCACGATGTTTTGGGGAATTTCCAGCGCGTGTGTGAGTGCCTTTTCTATGTCAGGAGGAAGGGTAAATACATTGTCCTTTAAACGAGATAAGGCATAATGTTCTTTAAATAGTTGTGCAAATCGGATTAAACCCAAAATGATAGCAAGAGCAGTTAGGCATAAGATGCTCCAACCTATGGCCGAACGCCATACAAAATTGGGTGGAAGGTTTTGGATGTTCGGTTGAGGGGGAGACGGTGGCACAGGAGCGGGTAGGGAAGGCGTGGACAAAGCGGGCGATACGATTATGGGAAGCGATGTAATCTCTACCTTATTTGCCGAGCGATTTATCGAAAACGGAGAAGGGATTAATAGGACGGCAAGCAGGCCAATCGGCAGTAACAGAATGAGGGCACGCAAAGCATGGTAGCGAAAAACAGGGTGGCGGGTTCCATAATTCTGGACAAAAAACCATAAAACCCATGCCAAAAACGCCCAAGCCAGCATGGGCAGCCAAAGTTTATACAACAATGTTATTCCTAAGCCAGCATTCATACGAAGCGCCTCCGTCATTATTCGGTTTTACGGATTTGGACCAGTAAGGACTCTATCTCTGCCCGATCTGCCTCCGAAAAAGTTTCTTGTTTAAAGAGTGTTTGTGCCAATGCCAAGGACGAGCCATTAAATATCTTTTCCACCACCTCCGAGACCATCGCATTTTTAAAAGCGTCTGGTTCCATATTAGCATGATAAACATAAGCTTGGCCACGAACCGTATAGGATAAATAGCCTTTTTCGCTAAGCCGTTTCATCAATGTCATGATGGTGGTATAAGCAACGTCTCGTTGGCTACGGATGTGCTCATGTACTTGGCTTACCGTAGCCTCGCCCAATTGCCATATGGCTTGGAGAATTTCCCACTCGGCCTCGCCTAAAGATTGGAGAATACGTCGTTTCATGATATTACTACATTTGTAGTTCTAAGATACTACAAATGTAGTAGATGTGCAAGTCCGGATGAAAAAAACATTGTCCGTCCAGAAGTGCTGGATGGTGGGGGCTGAAGAAGGGTGCAACCTTTTAGCAAAAATGAGGTATCGAGTGCAAACAATGAAAAAGGTTATGAACCGTAGAAATTTTATGTGCAAAGCAACGAAAGGAGTTGCCGGAGTTATAGGGCTGGGCGGAATTACTGCTTGGTTCGCAGATCTTGCTTTTTCTGCTCCGGGTTATCGCGGTCCCAAGAGCGATCATTTTGATGGTACACACTTCCACAATCTGGGTGATATACCGCAGAAGGGGTTTTGGGATGTACTGAAGTGGCGCATAAACCGCAAAAACGTGGGATATTGGCCGCCATACGCCGATCAAGCCTTTGGCGAGAAGCCGGTAAGTCGGGTAGAGGAGGGGCTACGGATTACCTTTATCAACCATGCAACCTTGTTAATACAATGGGAGGGCCTCAATATTCTGACAGATCCAGTATATGCCCGCCGAGTAAGCCCTATTTCTTGGTTGGGGCCGGAGCGGGTACGCCCGCCGGGGATTCGCTTCGAGGACTTGCCCCCGATTGATGTGGTACTGCTCACGCACAACCATTACGACCATTGTGATCCGCAGACCTTGGGGCGGTTGCAACATCAATTTGGGTGCAAAATAATCACCACATTGGGGAATGAGGCCTTTTTGGTGGGGCAAGGAATTCGGAATGTGACAGAAATGGATTGGTGGGATACACAAAGTTTGTCTGAGGTGATGTACCTAACTTGTGTGCCCGCGCAACATTTTTCCGGACGTGGGCTTTCTGATCGTAACAAAACGCTTTGGGCGGGTTTTGTGTTAACGGTGCAAGGGAAGCGGCTCTACTTTGCAGGCGACACCGGATACGGCCCCTTTGTTCGGCGCATTCAAAAACAGTTTCCGGAGGGCTTTGATGTGGGCATACTACCCATCGGAGCGTATCGCCCGGAGTGGTTTATGTCGCCTGTTCATGTCTCGCCGGCACAAGCGGTACAAATGCATCAGGAACTGGGGATAAAAAAATCCATCCCAATGCACTACGGGACATTCGAAATGGCTGATGAGGGGTTGGAGGAGCCGCTTTCGGAACTGAGAACCGCAATCGAGGCACAAAATCTGGATTCAGAGTCTTTCCGCATCCTCAAAGAAGGCGCGTCCGTTTTATTGGTGCCTTAAAGAATGCTCGTAACTGTCATAAAATGGAGATAAAGAAACATTGTGCATCGCGTCAAAAGGAGCAGGTCGCATTTCCGATGAGGCAATTCCACAAACTTTCGCATGAAATGCCGATCTGCTTCATGTTTCTTTCCAACACTGTGGCTTAGTTTCCTCTATTCAACAATTTCAACCATAGCGAACATCAATAAAATCACAACCCTATAAGCCCAAAACTGTTATGAGTATCCTCGTAGATCGGAATACCCGCCTTGTGGTTCAAGGTTTTACCGGAAAGGAAGGCACGTTTCATGCCGAGCAAATGATTGAGTATGGAACAAACGTCATTGGGGGAGTAACGCCCGGCAAAGGTGGTGCCAAGCACTTAGATCGTCCAGTGTTTGATACGGTACAAAAAGCCGTAGAAGCCGAAGGCGCCAATACATCAATCATATTTGTTCCGCCTGCATTTGCCGCAGATGCCATTCTGGAAGCCTTTGATGCAGACATTAAATTAGTGATTTGCATCACCGAAGGAATCCCTGTCAAGGATATGTTGCCGGTTTATCATTATGGTACAAAAGTGGGGGCACGGTTTGTAGGGCCGAACTGTCCAGGTGTTCTTACGCCAAATCAAGCAAAAGTAGGCATTATGCCGGGTATGATCTTTACGCCAGGATCGGTTGGGGTGGTTTCGCGCTCTGGTACGCTTACCTACGAAGCCGTTGACCAACTTACTCGTCGCGGTCTGGGGCAGTCCACCGCTGTTGGTATTGGGGGAGACCCTATTATTGGAACGCGCTTCCGTGATGCACTTGAATTGTTTGAGGCCGATGGCGAAACCGAGGCGGTGGTGATGATCGGAGAAATTGGTGGAACTGCAGAGGAAGAAGCCGCTGAGTTTATCAAGACGATGACCAAGCCCGTTTTCGCGTTTATCGCTGGAAAAACGGCGCCTCCAGGACGCCGAATGGGCCATGCCGGCGCCATTATATCAGGCGGAAAAGGTACGGCCGACGAGAAATTTGCCGTTCTAAAAGCAGCAGGAGCCACGATTGTGGAGAATCCTGCACTCATCGGAGAAACCGTTGCTGCGGCATTAAAGGTCTAACTGTTTTTAGGGCGTATCGGGCTGGGTACGCCCCCTTTTTTTTTGTCTATTATGGAAAAGCCTCTGGAATTTGCTCCACAACCTGAAAAACGGGTTGCCACACGCGACGCACATCTGGAGGTACAGTTTGTGAAAAGCGCTTCCGGTTGGAAAGACTTGCCCGAAGATGGTCTTGCCGAATTTGCCTTCATAGGCCGCTCCAATGTCGGAAAAAGTTCACTGATCAATATGTTGCTGGGACGCCGGGGGCTTGCCCATACCAGTGGTACGCCCGGCAAAACGCAAACCCTCAATTATTATGTGGTCAACCAATCGTATTATTTGGTGGACCTGCCAGGTTTTGGTTATGCACGTACCTCCAAAACCAATCGCCTGTCTTGGGGTAAACTCATCACCCGATATTTGAACCAGCGAGAAAACCTGCAAACGGTCTTTCATCTGATAGACAGCCGCCATCCACCTACCGATTTGGATCAGGAAGTGATGGAGTTCATGAAGGGTTTGCCTGTACTATATGTGGTGGTGTTGACCAAAATGGATAAACTCAACCAAAAAGAACGGCACGCAACACGACGCGAAATAGAACGGGTGTTGTTGGAAAAATCCTTAGAGGTTCAAATTGTTGAAAGTTCGTCCGTAAAGAAAATAGGACGACAAGCCATCCTAAATCTATGTATATAAGGCGATGGTAAAAAATGTATAACGATAATAAGCCAAGAACATGAAACAAAAAGTGATTATCACCGACGCCGTGGACCAAGCATGTGCCACGATGTTGGAAACCAAGGGGATTCAGGCCGAGGTTCGCCTTAAACTCTCAAAAGATGAACTGAAAGCCATTTTGCCTCAATACGAAGGCTGGATCATCCGGAGTGGAACCAAGATTACGGCAGACTTGATAGAGGCTGCAACCAACCTCAAGGTTATTGGTCGTGCTGGAGTGGGTGTGGATAATGTGGACTTAGACGCGGCCACCCGGCGGGGCGTGCTGGTGATGAACTCGCCGGATGGAAATACCCTCTCTACGGCCGAACATACTTGTGCCATGATGCAATCATTGGCACGACACTTGCCACAAGCCCATGCCTCCTTAAAGTCCGGCGCTTGGGAGCGGAATAAGTTTAATGGAACCGAGATTTTTGGCAAAACACTTGGTGTAATCGGAGCCGGAAAAATTGGCAGGGCCGTGGCAGAGCGAATGCGGGGGTTTGGCATGAATGTGTTGGCGTATGACCCTATGTTGAATCATGCGGTTGCCGAACGGTTGGGCATTGCTTTGGTTTCTTTAAACGAATTATATGCCCAAAGCGATATCATTACCGTACATACGCCATTGACCGATGAAACCAATGGTTTATTGAACCGAGAAACATTTGCCAAATGTAAAAAAGGCGTTCTGGTGGTGAATTGTGCAAGAGGCGAAATCATCAATGAAGCAGACCTTCTTGCGGCCTTGGAGTCGGGTCAGGTGGGTGGAGCGGCCTTAGATGTGTATTCCACAGAGCCGCCAAGCCCCCATTTGCGCCCATTAATTGAACATCCAAATGTGGTTGCAACCCCTCATATTGCCGCCTCTACCAAAGAAGCCCAATTTAAAGTGGCAGAAGAAGTCACTGCTGAATTGATTGAAGCGCTACAAGGGCGCTCCGTCCGGACGTCGGTGAACTCCTTTGCTATTCGTATGGCTGCCCGCAGCGAAGTTCAGTCTTTCCTGAAACTGGCAGAAAAACTGGGCCAGGTGGCCGGACAACTGATGGATGGTTCGCTCCAAAAAGTGGTGGTTCGTTGTATGGGCGATGTCCCTAAACGATATTCAGAATTGCTCTCGCTGGCCGTGATGCGGGGGATTTTATCCAAATGGCATAGCTACGTGAACTATATCAATGCCTCGGTGATTGCACATGAAATGGGAGTGGTGTTCGAGGAACAGCGGAGTGACGATGCGGGAAACTTTACGGAATTGCTCGAAATCACCTTTCATACGTCTTCGGGCATACGAAAACTGACAGGAACGGTTTTTGCTGGCGAAGATCCGCGAATAGTACAAATAGATGGTTTCCCGCTCGAGGTGAAGCCCGAAGGCCACATTTTATTTTATACCAATGTGGATCGGCCTGGTATGGTTGCTGCAGTTGGGCGTATTTTGGCAGAAAACCAAATCAATATTGCTACTTTTACCCTCGGACGTTCCGGTAAAGGAGGCGAAGCCATCACGGCCGTATGTGTGGATGATACCATAACAGAAGTGGTGAGAACACAAATTGAGGCCATAGACGGTGTTCGAAATGTTAAAGTGGTCTATGTATTATAAAAAACGTACCACAAAATAACGTTGAAGGTTGTCCATGGTTCGGGCAACCTTTTTTTCTTAGCTGGGCCTTAATATGGATGGTCTTTCTGTCCGCGTTTCTTTGAATCATGCCAAAATTTTTACTCGGATAACGCTTTCAGGCAAAATATATTTAAGAATTACACCACGATAGGCAGGCTACATGAGGATGAACAGAAATTAACAAACCAAATATTTTAAGTTCTAATAGTGCAATATAGTTGCTTTTATTGTTTTTTGAAGGTTTAAAAATATCGTGCGATTTGTTAAGTAAAAACAACCTGTTAAGCGCTTCCAGCCTTTAATAAGGGGCTGGGACGTAAAATTGACTTGATTTTGAAAGGGAATTTGTTTTTCTTGACATTAATCTTATTGGGTTGCTATATTTGAGTTCGGTAAAAGTCGTCGTATATTGAGACGTTATGAACCCCACCATTGGTCTAAAGGTAAAAATAGTATATGGTAAATGGTTACTGCTTCTCAGAATACGCTCCAACCCAAACAGCACACGCTGATCATAAAGATGAAACCAACCGCCGTCTCGTGGCTCGGGATTAGCCCTCCCTGCTCCAAGACGGTTTTTTATCAGCCAACCCTGAAGTGAAATTCACTTTAGTATTCAGCCAAACAAACAACAACCCAAATCATTACCAAACAACCCATTACGGAGGAGGTAGCATATGTCTCGCAAATGGAGTACACTCATGCTTACACTGCTTTGCCTTCCTTTCCTGGCGTTGGCACAAAACACGGGTAAGATTTCCGGGCGCGTCACCGACGCTGCTGCGGGAACAGGAGTCCCGGGTGCCACTGTACAGGTGGAGGGCACTCAGTTGGGAGCGGTAACCGACGTGAACGGAAACTACTTTATCATTGGGGTGCCAGTCGGTTCCTACAATGTGAGAGCATCGTTCGTCGGTTACAAAAACAAAAGTGAATTGGGCGTACGGATCAGTTCCGGACGTACCACTGAACTGAATTTTGCTCTGGTAGAGGAAAATTCAACCGTCACATCCGTTGAAATCGTTTATGAAAAACCATTGATCGCGAAGGATGCCGTTGGGGCAGAAAAAACGATTAGTGGTGAAGACATCCAGAACCTTCCGGTTCGTGGTGTAAACGGTGCCCTCGGCATTCAGGCGGGTATTTCCACAACCGACCGTGGTGGCTCGAATGCCCGCGGTGGTCGGAGTGGTGAAATTGTTTATTTCGTGGATGGTATCCGGACAGGTGATCTGGCCATTCCGCAAGGCGCTATTTCCGAACAGGAAATGATGGTGGGCAATATCTCGGCCCGCTACGGAGATGCCATGTCGGGTGTGGTAAACATCACCACCAAATCTGGCGCCACAAAGTTCTTTGGAACCGTGGAAGGCGTATCTTCCGAGTTCTTAGATCCTTATGGCTATAACTTGGCAGAGGCTTCTTTGGGTGGTCCCCTTGTGAAAGGCAAACTAAGTTTCTTTGCTTCAGGATCCTACACCAACCAACTGGATACCAACCCTTCATGGAAAAAATTCCCGGCTATTCCTGAAGCATTGGTTGCCGAGTGGCAAAACAGCCCACAAGTTCTCGCCGTGGTCAATAGTGCAGGTGTTAAATCGTATGTGGACCTACCGGGTGATTTGCCAGACGGAGCACGCATCAAGGTGGATGCAGCAACCCACTTGCCAGTCTATGACGGAACCAACTTGATCTTTATTGACAAAGCGGGCAATGAAATCCGTAAAGTAGATATTGGCGCCGACAATAAATTGAACTTAGTTGGGGGAACCGTTGTTGAAATGTGGCGCAAAGGGGAGGTTGTCCCAATTGATCAGTACGAAAAACGTGCTGCCAGTCGCGACAACTTTGAACGACTAAACCTGCGTGGAAACTTTACCTTTGACGTGACCAAAGCCGTTCGGCTTCGTGTAGGTGGTTCCCAAACTGCCAGCAATACTGGTGGCGGTGGAACAGCGATTTCCAACTACAACTTCTTTACGAAAAACGAGAGCAGCAACCGCCAGGGATTTGTTACCCTTACGCACCGCCTCTCCAACAATACCTTCTATCAATTGCAGTTTGACTATGTGGATGCGAAATCCGTCACCTACAATCCGAACTTCAGCAATAAAGTAGAAGATGCGCTGTTCTACGGTGATATTGATAATGCTGCAAACGCCATGAATGCCAAGTATCGTTCGAGCCTTTCCACGCTTACAAGCGGAGCCTTGACCGATATCGCATTTAATCAAATTGCCAAGGATGGTGTTTTTGCGAGTATTGGCGTAAATGGTTTTTATAGCATGCCGGGTGCATTCTTGCCGAACTATGCCAAGAGCCGTACCCAAAAAACCCACTTCTCAGCCGAAGCCACCACCCAGTTGGGGATCCACCAGATTCAATTTGGGGCCGAGTATGAGCAACAAACCCAACGTTCCTATAGCGTAGCACCGGGCTCTTTGGCCCGTTTGTATGATGATGGCAACGTAGAAGTAACCCTTAAAGACCAAGGAAAGGTATCCACTTGGAACGATTTGGTTTTTGGTGCCTTAGACAAGAATATCGCCTATTTTGGGTATAACTACCTTGGTACAGAAGAAACCGACTCTGAAGATATTGCCAACTTGGTGGCCATTTCCAAAGATTCCAAATTGGACAAGAGCTATGCCAACACCGCACCTTATCGCCCGATCTTCTTTGGTGGTTTCATCCAAGACAAAATTGAATACAAAGACTTGGTGTTGAACCTCGGTCTCCGTGCCGATATTTTTGACAACAATGCGCTTGTTCTGAAAGATCCGTATGCGTTGGTGGAAATCATCCGCGCCAACGAAGTGGCGAATCGTCCTTCTAACATTGGTGAAGACTTTGGTGTCTTATACAAAGACGGCGACAGCAAACAAGCCATTGTGGGTTATCGCAGTATTGATGGTGACTTCTTTACGGCCAATGGTGAAGCCACAACATTCGTACAACTCCGTAACGATTTTGGTGCGAAGCACGTTTCTAAATCGGATGACATGACCCCAGGCGCGTTTAAAGACTACAAGCCTCGTCTAAACCTCATGCCGCGTATTGGGATGAGTTTTCCTGTAACCGACCAAGCGTTGTTCTTCGCCAGCTATGGCGTCACCTCGCAGCGTCCAAGTTCTAACTATCTTTCTACCTATGGCTATTTGCGTTTCCAACGGGAAAACTCAGGAAGTCTAACCAGTAATACCGACCTTGCACCGCCGCGTACCATCGAGTACTCGCTTGGTTTCCGTCAACGTTTGGGCGAGAAAATGGCCGCAACGCTAACCGGGTTCATCCGTCAGCAAAAAGGCCAAGTGGGCAACCGCAAGCTCATCTTTACCTACCCATGGTCGGCAAATGACCAACGCCAAAACGTGGACTTTGCTTCCATCAAAGGGATTGAGGCTGAGGTGGAACTCCGCCGGATGAAAGGCTTCCAAATGAACGTAAACTATACACTTTCGTTTGCAGAAGGAACCGGATCGGATCCTGCAACTTTCGGTAATATTTCTTGGTTAGGTGGAGAAGACCCATTCTATCCGAACTTCCTCAGCCGGATGAACTTCGACAACCGTCATGCCGTAAACGTTTCCTTAGACTATCGTCTGGGTAAAGGGGAAGGCCCTGAAATCGCAGGGATGAACCTCCTCGAAAACTTTGGGGTAAACGTACTGGGTGTATTTAAAACCGGACGTCCTTATACCATGCGTACTCGTGCGGTAGATGCCATCTCTCCGGGTCCGG
>DDTM01000067.1 GCA_002344075.1 Bacteroidetes bacterium UBA2364 | reverse complement strand
ACGGGAAAGCCGAAAAATACTTAGACGTCAACAACGTTCGGGCGCGGATCCTGAACGTAGGGGGCTTGTTCTGGAATGGAGACCCCAACGTTTATACCGTTCCCAAAGGCGGTGCAGCCGAAGCCATCTTTGCTGGAGGGATCTGGCTGAGTGGGATCACCGAGGGAGACAATAAACTCCGTATGGCGGCCGCTACCTATGGAACCTGGGAATTCTGGCCTGGACCATTAGACGCAAATGGAAACCCGCCGGCAGATTGTTCTACCTATGACCGGATCTACAAAGTTTCACTCACCGACATTACAACGTTGAATGAAACAGGGGTGGCGACTTCCGACCTCGCCGAGTGGCCGTGGCAAATTGGTGCCCCTGTCAAAGATGGAGACGGCAATCCGAACAACTACGACATCACAAAAGGTGACCGTCCGGATATGATCGGGGACCAAATGATTTGGTGGGTGATGAACGATGTGGGCAACGCACACAAACGCACCAGCACCGACCCAATTGGCGTAGAAGTTCAAACCACTGCTTTTGCCTTTAACCAAGCAGGTGACTTGGGGAACATGACGTTCTACCGTACCAAGATTATCTATAAAGGGAAGTCTAACCTGACCGAAACGATGCTCTCGTTGTGGTCGGATGTGGACTTGGGCGACTCTTCGGACGATTACCTTGGGGTGGATACCACGCTAAGTTTGGGCTATGTGTATAATTCTGATGAAAATGATGGTGGTGATCATGGCTATGGTGCTGCCCCACCAGCCATAGGGTACGACTTCTTCCAAGGACCCTTGGTGAATGGGAAACGCTTGGGTGTGACCTATTTTCATTACTTCCTGAACGGTAACCCAGTATGCGGTGACCCAGCAGCCAGTAGCACCGAATACCGCTATGCCCAAACGGGTCGTTGCCGAGACGGACGCCGTTTGTCGGCTACGGGGGATGGTTCGAGTGGTAACCCACCATATAGCAACTTTGCGTTTACGGGCGATCCTGTAACGGGTAGGGGTTGGTCGGAAATGAACAACAACGGTGCAGGTGGTCGTTCGCCGAACGGTGACCGCCGCTTTGTGATGTCCACCGGACCTTGGACGATGAAGCCGGGTGAAGTACAAGAAATTGTATATGGCATTGTGTGGGCACGGGCTAAAACGGCTTTAGGTTCTTTGGCTAAATTGCGCTTGGCAGATACGAAAGCACAAGACCTGTTCAACAACAACTTTGTGGCTCCCAACCCACCAGATGCACCTAATGTTACGGTTTCTGCCAATGATGGCCAGATCTTCCTGAATTGGTCTTGGCCTGCCAATAGTGATAACTATTTAAACAGTTATAAGGAAACCAAGTATGCCTATGACCTCGAAGGCTACATCGTGAAGCAATATGCCACCGAGGTAGATCAAGAAGGAACCGTGATTGGGGTCTATGACAAAAACAATGGAATCCAACGGATTTATGATGTGGACGAAAACGATCCGCTGGCATCTGCCTTGGTTGTAGCTGGTAGTGATTCTGGTCTCAAGACCTCCCATATTGTGGATGGTGTTATAAACTACCAAAACACCTATTTTGGTGTACAGGCCTATGCCTATAATCCGGCTGGGGTACCTAAAGTTCTGTTGGGTATTGAAAAGCGTGTTGAATTTGTACCCACCGATGCACAGGCATTAAATGGTGGTACCAAACTTCAGGCCAAAGCAGGAGATGTCGTAACCAGTACTTCAGTAGGTTCTTCGACAGATGGTTATGTAACTGCAACCGTAGTTGATCCATTGGCCATTACGGGTGACGAGTACCAAGTGAAGTTCTATAACCATACCATTGGTAGTGCTACCTATAAAACATATGACATCATCAATGTAACCAAAAACAATACGGTCGTTTTTGATGGTAAAAAGGCAGTCGCTACTTTGGGCACGAATGCACCAGAAAATCAGCCTGTCACGACTATTGATGGATTGCAGTTTACGGTGTATGGTGCTCCGAATGGCTTTAAGTCTTTCCAAGTGGTTGCCAATGCTGGTGGACCTTTGGCTGTACCAGAAATGGGCGCTTTTGCCTTCAACGCATCAGGTTTCCCTTGTCTGGGACCTGCTGGCGAAGCAGATGGAACTTGTTCGTTATCGGGTACACGTGACCGTCCGGCCATTGCCGTTCAGCAAAAAGCAACGGGTGCTGGTCTGGGATGGGGGGTTCATACCGCAGACAATGGTACCCGTGCCTCTTACGCTGCATTTGTTGATCGTACTACCCGTAGCGGTGCCAGTTGGGGTAAAATTGTACCTTTTGACTTCGAGATTCGCTTTACGGCAGCCGGAGGAAAAGGCGTAGAATTTAACTCGAACAATACGGTTATGGATGTACCATTCGAGACCTGGAACATTGGTTCCGGTACACCTGCCAACACCGCAGATGACGTTCGGATGATTCCAGTAATTTTGGAAAACGGACCAAACGGTTTGGCTACTGGTATTGCAGGTCGTGTAGAAGATAAGAAATTTAACCTCTCTGCAGCAGACCACAGCATCTCTGGTGGTACAGACGATCCTTTTACCGATGCCATCTATTGGACGAATCCTGCCGATATGACACCGGGACAAGGAGGATATAACGCAGCCATAGCAAATGCTGCTGCTGGTGGTGTTTGGAGTTCTGCCCGCGAAGTAATGGCGCGTATGGTATTGGTAAATTGGAATGGTGGTACGGCAGCGCCTTATGCCCGCGAAATGCCAGAAGTAGGAACGGTATTCCGTATCAACTCTACCAAGCCAAACGTACCGGGTGTGGTGCATAAGATTACCACTGCCGATAAAAAGACCCTCACGGGAGACGCTGCCAACTTTAGCTTGGATCGCATTGGTATCACGCCGAACCCATACAAAGGTGCTTCTGCTTTTGAAACCTCGAACATCAAAGATGAAGTACGCTTTACGGACTTGCCGGATAATTGTACCATCCGTGTATTTACCCTTGATGGGACGCTCGTGCGCACCCTTTCGCATAACTCGGCGAATGGCTACCTGACTTGGGATATGGCCAACGAAAACGGTTTGCGTTTGGCAAGCGGCATGTACCTGATCCATGTTGATGTACCGAATGTTGGGGAAAAAGTGTTGAAGTTTGGGGTAGTGCGTAAGAAGATCCAATTGTCGGCCTTCTAATCTTTATCCCGGTTTTACCGATTTATAAGGAGAATCTAATATGAAATTGAAATTCATATGTGCATTCCTGCTCCTCTTCCTTGTGTCTAACGGAGCATTTGCACAAGAAGAAGGAACCACAGGATCTATGCACCTTATGGTTCCGACCACGGCCCGCACCATCGGGTTGGGTTCGGTGGCCACCACGGCCGTTAAGGGGATGAACCCCGTAGAGGCCATGGCCAGCAACCCGTCAGGACTGTCTGACAACACCGGAACGGCTGCCTTGTTCAGTCGGATGAATTATGTGGCCGATATTGGCATCAGCACCTTTGGGGTGGCTCAGAACCTCGGTACACGGAACCTCGCGCTTACGTTTACGGCCTGGAACTTTGGCGACATTGCGCGTCAGACCGAAGCCAAGCCTGAAATTGAAGACGGCGTTACGTACTCGGCATCAACCTCGGTGATTGGGGTTTCTTACTCACGTCAATTGACCGACCGGATTGCTACCGGGGTTACGTTCAAAGCCTCCAACGAGCGCATTGACGACCTAAGCCAATCTCGTGTTACGGTTGATGGTGGGATGACCTACACCGTAGGGGAATCAGGTCTGCGTTTTGGGGTAGCACTTTTGAACTTCGGTCCGAAATCTGCTTTCTCTGGAGACGGTCTGATCCGCTTTAACCGTATTACGAACCAACCAGCGAATGCCGCCCAAACCCCGTTCCGGATTGCCGCAGAAGACTTTGAGTCGCCGGCAGCCCTGAACTTTGGTGCAACCTATACCCGTTCATTGGCTGGTAGTGCCTCTGCGACCTTGGTTGGGAATTTCCGTTCCACGAGTTTAGGTCCGGATGTTTACACGGGTGGTGTCGAGTTGGGCTTCCGTAATCTCCTCTTTGTACGTGGTGGTTACCAAGGCATCACAGGCGGCAACGACAATTCGATGTACACGGGCCTTAGCGCTGGTGCAGGTCTGAACATTGACGTAAGCGGCTTCCAAATGAGTGTGGATTACGCCTACCGCGCAACCAATTACTTTACGGCTCCACAAACCATCACGGTTGGTCTTAAGTTCTAAATCGTAGCGGTTTATCCGAAGTAAGGGTGGGTCAGAGATGGCCTACCCTTTTTGTTTATAGGGTTTATCAAACCTCCGTTTATAATTCACTTTAACTGAAAGAAATCTGGGGAAGTGTGCAAAATTCCCTTACACCGTGTTTTATTGGTTGGAGTATTTTAAGGACGATACAGCAAAACTCTTCACACGCTTCGTGCATTGTTCCATTGAAACCATGAATAAAACCGTTTATACCTTCGACCCTTCGCATGTGGAGCATACCACATCGGGACATCCCGAACACAAAGGCCGATTGGAGCGCGTTTGGAAAGTGTTGGAAGAGTCCGGGCTGTCTGGGCGTTTAACCCGATTGGAGACGCCGGAAGCAGATATGGAGCACATTAAAGTGGTTCATAGTACGCGATACGTGGACCACTTGCATTATATGGTACATCAAGGCCTAAGTTATTTGGATCCTGATACGTATTGTACCCAACATTCACTGGAAGTGGCGCTGCGTGGTGTGGGTGGTTTGCTCAATATCACCGATGCGGTTTTGTCTGGGCAAGCAGATAATGGCATGGCCCTTCAGCGTCCGCCCGGCCACCATGCCCGTCCACATGCAGCGATGGGTTTTTGCCTGTTCGGAAACGTAGCCATTGCCGCAAAATATGCAAGGCGAAAATTTGGTTTAGAGCGGGTTTTGGTTTTGGATTTTGATGTACATCACGGCAATGGTACGCAGGAGATGCTCTATGACGATCCGAATATTTTATTTATGAGTGTGCATGGGGCACCTCCTTTTTATCCGGAATCTGGGTTTATTCAAGAAACAGGGCGAGAAGAGGGTGAAGGCTTTACTGTAAATGTGCCGTTATTGCCCGGTGCAGGGGATGAAACCTATCTGAGTGTGTTTCGGAAGGTCTTTGCTCCGTTGGTGGCCCGCTTCAAACCGGAGGCCATTTTTGTTTCTGCCGGATATGATGCGCACTGGATGGATCCGATGGCCCATATGCACCTTTCTACTGCTGGATTTGATGCGATGATTTTGGAGTTGATGGCTTGGGCAGACCAATATGCCAATGGCCGTTTGATAGCCACATTAGAGGGAGGGTATCATGTGAATGCTTTGGCCCACAGCGTAGCCCATACCCTTACACTGTTGCAAAACCCAGATACGAGGCTGGAAGACCCTTTTGGTCGCTATAAAGACGGTGAGATGCATGCCGAAGAATTGATTAACAGCATTGCGCATTTTTGGCGCGTTTAACCCGGAAAAATAAAGTCCCCTAACCCCTATTATGAAAACCATTATTGAACCCTTTAAAATTAAATCTGTTGAACCCATCCGGATGACTTCTCGCGCCGAGCGAGCGATGGCCATCCGCAATGTCCATTACAATGCGTTCGGCTTGAAATCCGAAGATGTCATGATTGATTTGCTCACCGATTCCGGAACATCGGCCATGAGCGCAGCACAATGGTCGGGCATTATGCGGGGTGATGAAAGCTATGCGGGCTCACCTTCATATTATCGCTTTGAAGAAGCTGTCCATACCTTGATGCCATTCAAGTACATCATTCCTACACACCAAGGCCGTGCAGCAGAGAAAATTTTGTTTTCGATCGTTGGTGGATCAGGGAAAATTATCCCAAACAACACACATTTTGATACCACACGAGCCAACGTAGAGTTTTCGGGTGCTATTGGATTGGACTTGGTGATCGAAGAAGGAAAAGATCCCCAATCGGAGTATCCCTTTAAAGGCAATATAGACCTAAAGAAACTATCGGATGTATTGGCCAATCATCATGATGTAATTCCGTTGGTCATGCTGACCATTACCAATAATTCTGGTGGTGGACAGCCTGTTTCAATGCAGAATATTCGCGAGACCAAGGCCCTCTGTGCGCAATATGGAAAACCATTGTTCATAGATGCGTGTCGTTTTGCCGAGAACGCCTACTTTATTAAACTCCGGGAAGAAGGTTTTGCCAACCGAACGGTAAAAAGTATTGTTCAGGAGATGTTCTCGTATGCCGACGGCATGACCATGAGCGCCAAAAAAGATGCTTTGGTGAATATGGGGGGGTGGTTGGCCTTGAACGACGAACAGTGGGCAGCAGGGGCACGTAACTTATTGATTATTACGGAAGGCTTCCCAACCTATGGTGGACTCTCCGGACGAGATCTGGAGGCAATGGCGATTGGTCTGGAAGAGGTGATACAAGAAGATTATTTGCAATACCGCATTGTCTCTACCGCCTATGTCGGGCAAGCCCTAACCGATATGGGCATTCCAATAGTTAGACCCGTGGGCGGTCATGCTGTTTATGTGGATGCCAAGTCTTTCCTTCCGCATATCGCTCCTTCCTCTTATCCAGGACAATCGCTGGTTGTGGCCTTATACGAGATGGGCGGGATACGTGCCTGTGAAATCGGTTCCGTAATGTTTGGTAAACAGCCCGATGGGACCGAGCGGCCTGCGGCGATGGAACTGGTTCGGCTGGCCATTCCGAGGCGGGTTTATACCCAAAGCCATATGGATTATGTGATCGAGGTTTTTGAGGAAATTAGCCGTCAGAAAGACCGACTTCCCGGTATGAAAATTACTTGGGAGCCGCCTATGTTGCGACATTTTACCGCACAGTTTGAACCTGAAACCTTTTAATGGTGAAAAAACCAATTAATATATTCCGGATGAGGAGTCCGGGCCTGTTACATCAAACCCCTACTATCATGTCATTAGACCTGAAAAAATACGGAATAACCGTTCAAAACGTGATTCGGAACATTGCCCCAGCCGTGTTATACGAAGAGGCACTTCAATATGAAAAAGGCGCTGGATTCTCAGATACGGGTGCGCTGATGATTCGTTCTGGTCAAAAAACCGGACGTAGTCCTAAAGATAAGCGGATTGTGGTGCATCCAAACAGTCAAGGAAATATTTGGTGGGGAAGCATCAATATCGGAATGGATGAACACACCTTCGAGATCAACCATGAGCGGGCAATAGATTATCTGAATACCCGCGACCGCATATATGTAATGGATGGTTTTGCTGGGTGGGATCCTAAATACCGGATTAAAGTCCGGATTATCTGTACCCGCCCCTATCACGCACTCTTTATGAACAACATGCTGATTCGTCCGACAAAAGAGGAGTTGGAAAGTTTTGGCGAGCCAGATTATGTGATTTATAATGCAGGGGCTTTTGGAGCAAACCGATATACCGATGGGATGACCTCTAAAACGAGTGTGGATCTCTGTTTTGAACGCAAGCAATTTGTCATCCTCGGTACCGAGTATGCGGGCGAAATGAAAAAGGGTGTCTTTACCATCATGAATTACATCATGCCGGAACGAGACGTTCTTTCCATGCACTGCTCTGCAAATGAAGGTAAAGAGGGCGATGTGTCGCTGTTTTTCGGCTTGAGTGGAACGGGAAAAACCACCCTTTCCGCAGATCCCAACCGCTATCTGATCGGTGATGACGAGCACTGCTGGACGGATGACGGGGTATTTAATATCGAAGGGGGGTGTTATGCAAAAGCCATAGACCTGACGAGAGAAAAGGAACCGGAGATTTATGGTGCCATTAAATTTGGTACGGTATTAGAAAATGTGGTCTTCGATCAAGATACCCATACGGTGGATTATACCGATACCAGTATTACCGAAAATACCCGTGCTGCCTATCCGATTGAGTACATCCCGAATGCCAAAGTGCCGTGTGTGGGTGGGCATCCGAAGAACATTATCTTCCTTACCTGCGATGCCTTTGGGGTGTTGCCACCAGTTGCACGCCTTTCGCCCGAACAAGCGATGTACCACTTTATCAGCGGATATACGGCCAAAGTAGCCGGAACCGAAATGGGTGTTACAGAACCTACCGCCACTTTTTCGGCATGTTTTGGTGCTGCTTTTATGGTGTGGCACCCCAGTAAATATGCCGAACTATTGGCCGAGAATATGAATAAACATCAGACAAAAGCATGGTTGGTGAATACGGGCTGGAGTGGTGGCTCGTATGGCGTAGGGGAACGGATGAAACTCAAAATTACCCGCGCCATTATTGATGCAATTCATAACGGCGATTTGGACGAGGTAGAAGTGGTGGTAGATCCACGCTTTGGTTTTGAAGTGCCGACTGCTTGTCCTAATGTACCCACAGAAGTACTGATTCCTAAAAATACTTGGAAAGACGGCGACGCCTACGAAGCAAAAGCCAATCATTTGGCACAACTCTTCCAAAAGAACTTTGTACAGTTTGCAGAAGGCAGCTCGGACGCGATTAAAAATGCAGGACCGAAGGTGATTTAAACGGTTGCTATCAGGCAGTAAAAAGCCGGCGCTTATTGTGGGCGCCGGCTTTTTGTTTGGTGAGTGGTCTTTTGTAAAAAAATACCGGAATACCCGAAGGGCAGTCCGGTATCGTTCGGTTAGTTTTGAACAACTCAGTTACCAGAGGTTCCGGGCGCTTCTTGGGGCTTAGGCTGCTCTAATTTAGAGGCATCCCAAGTGTTATTTTTGGTGTCCACATCCGAAAGAACTTCATCCGGATCAAGAACCACTTTGGACACATTCTTATCCGAGAAGAAGCCTTTTTCAAACTTCAATTCGTTATAGCGCCAAATGTCCACGGGGAGTTTCATCCGCTCTTTGGAGCCATCATCATAGGTTACTTCCAACACTACGGGCATAAGCATTCCGCCTTTGTTCTCGATGGTGACCCGCCAGTAGTTTTTGCCGCGCTTTTCATCACCCACCAAATCGGCTGCTTTCTGGGATTTTACTTCGGCAATGGCCTGATCGTTTGCATAGGTGCTATACATCCAGCCACGCCAGAACCACGCTAGATCTTCTCCTGAGCCGTCTTCCATTGTCCGGAAGAAATCGTAAGGCGAGGGATGTTTAAAGGCCCACTTTTGAGAGTATTCCTTGAAGCCTTCGTCGAAAGCCTTGGGGCCTAATACTTGCTCACGCAGAATCCAGAGACCCGCCGCTGGTTTGGTATAACCATTCGGGCCAAATCCTGTGTGGATCAAGTCCGAGTGGATCATGATCGGCACTTGGTCTTTTTGGCGCATATAGGGCACAATGCCTTTGGCAAGGTTACGGTTGGTGTCATATTTGCCTTCCTTGAATTGTTCACCGTATTTCGTTCCGGTGTAGCGTGCGGCATAATCGTTTTCGCTGTAATATTGATAAAACGAGTTGATCCCTTCGTCTTGCCAAGTCCATTTGCGTTCATCCGATGAAATGATCATCGGGAACCAGTTGTGGCCTACTTCATGGATGGTTACGGAAATTAATGCACGTTCTTGGGCTTCATTAAACTTTCCTTCTTTGTTGGGGCGTCCGCCGCAAAAAGCGATCATCGGATACTCCATGCCGCCAACCGGCCCATTCACATTGGATGCTTGTGGGTAGGGATATTCCAAGGACATACGGCCATAGGTGTAGAGTGTTTCCCATGTGGCACGGGTGGAGGCTTTGTCCCATAACGGCATTGCAGCACGCGGATAATAGCTATTTAACTGAATGGCTTTGTCGGTGGGACGGTATTTGTAGCCAGCGGCATCCCAGACAAAGGTTTTCGAGGAGGCCCAAGAGAAATCCCGCACATTTTGCGCTTTAAACTTCCAAGTTAGCATCCCAGAGGATTTTGGGCGGAAGGCAGCCTTGTTGACCTCGTTTGGTCCGACAATAAAAACCGGATCTGCATTTTTGAGATCGGTAACGGTTAGGGCCTTTGCCACGCGACGTTGTTGCTCGGCGGTGAGGACTTCGGCAGGATTTTGCAATACGCCGGTAGCGCCGACAATGTGGTTCCAAGGTACTGTAATACTCACTTCATAATCGCCAAATTCGAGGTGGAACTCTCCACGTCCAAGGTACTGGTCGGTTTGCCAGCCATTCATATCATCATACACGGATACCCGGGGGAACCATTGGGCATTCAGGTATAACCAGCCATCCGCAATTTTTTCTTTTGCACCGCGTCCATTATCCGGTACGATGTGGTTCCAGTCAATATCAAAGACCACCGTTCCGCCAGATTGGAGCGGCGTGGGTAGGTTGATTTTCATAATGGTATCGTTCAGCCAATAGTCTGCATTGACCAATTTTCCTTGTGCATTCATCACTTGTACACGGGTCACATTGTACCCGCCATCAAACGGATCCACGTTCAGGAAGCGACGGGCGGCAGGTGGAATCGAACTGGGCAAAGACTTGGCTGCCTTCCCATTCCGGCTATTCTGGATAGAGGACAAGTTTTGGTCCATTTGTACCCAAATAAAACGCAAAACATCCGGCGAGTTGTTTTTATACGTGATACGCTCTTTTCCAATCAACTTATGTGCTGTGGTGTCTAAGGTGACATCAATTTTATAGTCCACCTTTTGTTGCCAATATTTGGGGCCAGGCGAACCGGAAGAGGTGCGGTATTCGTTTGGGGTGGGCCAGTCCGGTATAGGACGGAACTGCGAGTTATTGGTTTTGCCATCTCCGGGTTGTAACCAATATTGGGCGTTTGCAACCGACATGCCGAGTAACAACACGATCGGAAGAATGCGCCAGAAACGGTGAATCATAACGGGTTTGGGTTTGGAATGGAAAATAAAGGAATCATACAATATAAGAACAATTTCCGAAAGAAACGGAATGGTCCTTGTTTTGCACAAGGTAAAGACTATGACTGGAAGGCAAATGTTACGATCACGTGGCGGATTGTCGTCCGAGGGAACGTACATGAATAGGTTCTTCGGGTAGTGCATCATCAAAAAGCCCGTCGCGGTAGTCGGGGTGGTGTATCTGGTGTGGAGGGCTACTCAAACGGTGCTCAAGGGTACGGATTTCCTCCTGCAAAGGCTTCACCGCTTCCGAAACGGCCTGTTGGATGAGGCCAGTGAGTTCGGTATGGGAGAGGGATGTACCTGCAACATCGGTATTGGTGGCCTGTCTTGCTTCTACTTCCAATTTACGTGTTCGATATCGGAAGAAAAAAATGGATATCGGAATGGCTGCTATGATCGCCAATGCCATAATGCCGATCAGGCCTTCGATCAGATCGTTCATTGTTGAAATAATTGAGGTTATTTGGAAGGCGGATCTTGTTTATCCGTCCAATGATTAAGGTACCATTTTCCAAGAAGGTAGCCGATGCCCATCGAAATGAGGCAAAAAACAGCAATGATGCCAATATATTCCATTTGTAAAGCGGTTGTTAGGTGCTGGTTTTTCGTAAGGTAGTCAATTGGCGATCTGGGTTGGTTGTATCGCCCAAGGACGATGGCTTCTCGCTTTGCAGCCGTTGTTCCAAGTGGTGAATTCGGTTTCGTAGCGGCGCATTGCTTTCTTCTACAGCGTCACGGATCAGCGTTTTTAACTCCCCTACCGAGATGCTGTCGTCAGCTGGAGGGGCTATCGGGGTATGGGTAAGTGCCCTGTTCTTTGTGGGCAATCCGAAAAAGGTTGCTAAAAGAGTTATGCCAATAACAAATGCAAGAAGAATCACCAGTATAGATAACATAGGGTTGTTGTTTTACGAGTAGATCCACGTTTGGCCAAAGATAGTCAAAAAAACTATAAGCGAGAAGTGGGCGTTGGCATGATAAACAAAAAAACCGCCCGAAGAGCATAACGGACGGTTTTTTGTGCATGTGGTTCATTAGGCAGCAACTGGTTCTCCAATGGTTATGGATTCTAATTGTTGCTCGAACTGTCGAAGGGCGGTTCTGAAAGACTGCTTCACCTCTTCAGAATCCGGCAAGTGGGCCGCGAGGGTATCCCGATAATAAGCAATGCCGGAAAAGAGGTTGTTTTTAAAAGTATTAAAGTACCGGATTTTTTTGGTGTTTAGTTCGTCTAAGGACGCCTCTAATTCGCGTTGAAAATGTTCTACATAGAGTTCTAATTCATTGATAAACATATGAGCGCGTTCTCTTGTATTAAGTGCTTGGGCACGACCATAGATATGATCCACCATTTCTCGGAGGCTAAAAATACCGCTGAAATAGGCGAGGTTGGGACCTGGACAAACCAAAGAAGCCACTAAGTTATAAGCGGGGGTTATGCCGTTTCTAAGCAAGGTGCCAGCGCCTAAGCCTTCGCAAAGACAATCTTTTTCGGTGAGTTTGGCCTTTTCTGCTTGTAGTGTTTCTTCCGGCAAGTTTAGGCTTTCCAATTGTTTAAACTTAGCATGAAGATATTGTCGCGAAGAGGTGCAAATGGGTTTTTCGGTAAACTCGGTATTGGTTGACAGAAATTGTTTATAACAAGGGCTGCCGGGTTTGCCTTTGGCAATGCGGGCTTCAAGTTGTTTTGCGGATGTGGTTTTACGGAAATTATTGAACGGCACTCCTAATGGCGAGGCATGGCTCACATAAAAGTCTTCTTTTTCGGCTGTTGCCAAGGCATTCAATGTCGGAACATCTATCGTCGTGGCCTCTGGAACAAGGAGAAATGGGGAACCCCAACCGGTTCCGTCCACCTGATAATATGTCCGAAGGAAGGCGTCTTCACGCGCCGTTCCGATACCGCCCTGAACCGTCACCGCAGTTTTAGGAATGTGTGTAAAGACAGGTAAGCCTCTCTCTGCCAAAGCTTTATTACACATCACATGGAGTTCGGTGAGCATGTCCGCTTTTTTTGCCTTAAACTCTTCGAGGATAGGTCCCAGAAGCAAGCCATCGGTGGCAAAGGCGTGGCCACCACAGTTTAGACCTGACTCGATGCGATACTCAGAAATCCAAATCCCTTTTTTGGCCAATATCTTTCCTTGGGTAAGTGCGGATCGGAAGTCACTCACCTTCAGAATGACTCGTTTTTTTAAGTAACCAGCTTCGTTCGGATAAAAGTCTCCATGTTGGTCTAAGTAGCTGTATAACCTTGGGTTGTAGCCAGCAGAAAAAACCACCGAAGAGGTAAGCGTGCTCTGGGCAAAGCCTCGGAGTGAAGCAAGCGCATCCGAGTATTCGGCGGGCAACATCTCGCCATTGCGGGCATAGTTATTTTTATCCACCTTTGCCATGATATTGACATCAATGGCACCTGGTTGGATTTGTTTCCGGAGGGCGTCTTGAGCGGATTTTTGCTCCTCGCCGGAAAGGGCTTTCATGTGGTAGTAAGCCTGTTTGAGTTCAGATTCACCCGGCAATAATTCAAAATACTTCACAATTTCGTTTCCTTCCTCAAATGGCTCATGGCGTAAGACTTGCATTTGGTCTTCCACTATTTGGTGAACCAAGTTCAGATAGGCGGTGATCCGGCGGGCACGTGCGTCCGTTTCGTTCTGGCGGATTGGGGTGAATGGAAGCCCCAAACGCTCGGTATGATACTGGCGCATAGCCTCGACAAGCTGGTCTTCTACGATGGACATTACAGATGAAATACCAAAACGAGCCACCTTGATCGGGGTTTCGAGGGTAAAACCCAATCCCATGACGGGAATATGGAACGTATGAAGCATAATGAATAGGGGTATAGAGGGTTTGGGAAAGTTGAATTTGCAAGGATTGAAAGAAACTAGTAAAGGTACTACCTGCCGTAAAGGAAATGTCGTAAAATAAAGATCTGGCGATTCCTTTAATGTAATGAAATCCCCTACTAAAATGCCTTCTACTGTTCAGGCCGTTCAGGCGCAAAAAAAACAACCGGAAATGAAACAGCCCGTCATGTATCAACGATGGGAAGAATTGTTGTTTCTCCACTGGGAATATGACCCAATGGAATTACAAGCTCGTTTACCAACTGGATTACACCTCGATACGTTTGAGGGAAAGGCCTATGTGGGTGTGGTTCCGTTCTATATGCAACGTATCAGGCCTCGGTTTTTACCAACCGTTCCTTGGGTTTCCAATTTTTTGGAGCTGAATGTGCGGACATATGTCATCGATGATTCCGGCGTGCCTGGTGTCTGGTTTTTTTCGTTAGATTGTAACCAGCCTATTGCGGTACGGTTGGCAAGAAAATTTTTCTTCCTGCCTTATCAAGATGCCCAAATGATAGCCAAAAGACAGGATCATGTAGTACAGTACGCAGCAAAACGCTACGGGGAGGTACATGCCGCCTCGTTTGCATATGCCCCGAATGGCCCTCTGAAGGAAGCCAATCCTGGTTCGTTGGAGTCGTTTTTGGTGGATCGGTACTGGCTGTTTGCCCACAATACGAAAACAGGGGACTTGTATAAGGGGCGTGTATGGCACCAGCCATATATGGTGGGGAGTGCCCTGTGCTCCGAATGGAGTCACGTGCCGTTGGCGTGGAATGGGTTGGAAGTGGCAGGGCGGCCACCGGATCATATTGCTCGTGCAGAGGATGTTGCTGTTCGGGTTTATTCGGTGGAGCGATTGGTCTAAATATTGGATTTTTTAGAACCTACTCGACCAATCCATTGTGTGGCCAAGGTGGACGCGCCGATCAGTACCATCAACAATACGCTGTATGCTGCTGCACCGCCAAAGTTATATTGACGTAGTTGGGCCAGAATTTCCACGCTGATGGGGCGATTGTCTATGATATAGAGCATGATGGACGATACAAACTCGCCCAAGGCCGTGACAAAACTGAGGAGTGTTCCCGCCACAATCGCCGGAAGAAGAATGGGGAACATGACGGTTCGAAAGGTGCGCCAAGTGCTGGCTCCCAAGTCGTAGGCCGCCTCTGTAAGTTGGTCGTCGTAGTTTTCTAATGCTGCTGTGGTGGCACGTACTACCAATGGGATGTGTCGTATAAAATAGGCCAGTGGCAAAATGGCATAGGAACCAACCAGAATTTGACCGAAAGACAAGGCGGATGGCGTGCTAAAGCTGAGAATGAGGTTGAGCGCAATGACGGTTCCTGGAATAGCAAAGGGCAGCGCGGTCATCACCCGTAGCAGTGTACGGCCTGGAAGGCGAGACTTAACGATAAGGAGCGAGGCTGTTATACCAAAAATGAGGTTACCAAGAGTGGCAAGAGCAGCCATTTGCAAACTGTTTCGGATCGGTTCGGCAAAAGAAGGATCATTGAACAACATCCGATAATGAGAAAAGGTATAAGCGGATGGCAGAATCTGGGTTGTCCAACTACCCTCGACTGCAAAGGAAAGCAAAACAATGGTCAGGACAGGAAGTCCCAAAAAGAGCAGGATGAGTAGAGCAACCCCTAAAGCCAGTCCGCGCTTCCAAGGTTGAGTAATCGGGCGGGTGGGGGAGGCTGTTCCTTTTGCACGTTGCCTCGATGCTATTTCCGGCTTCCACTCGGCCACCACCAATAAAACCAAGCAGATCAATGTTAAAGCCGTAGAGACCACGGCGGCGAGTTCGCGTTCGCCATTGGTTTTGTAATTAAAAATCTGCAAGGTCAGGTAACGACCGCTTCCGTCAAATAACAACGGCGCGGTGAAACTGGCCATCGAGACCATAAAGACCAATAACCCTGCACCTACCAATGCGGGCCGGAGGATGGGGAGAACCACCTTGAAGAACATACGGCCTTCACCGGCACCTAAATCCGAAGCGGCTTCCAATAAACTACCGTCCATGTTCCGTAGGGCAGCCGAAACAAAGAGATAGAAATACACAAATTGTGTATAGACATGCACCAACCAAACCGCCGGAAACCCTTCAAATGAAAATGGAACCTCCTCCCAGCCGAAGAGCACCTGCAACGATCGGGGTAACATACCAGAAGGGCCATACAGATATAAAAAGGCCATAACCCCTACCAAAGGAGGCAAGGCCAGTGGCAACGCCGCCATCGCCTGCAACAATCGCCGCAATGGGAAGTCGAAACGGTAAAAAAGCCAGGCCAATCCCGTTCCCAAAACTCCTGCACCTACAACACTCAGCAACCCCAGTACGACCGATTGCAGGAGCGCCCGAATGTTTGGGCTGTCCTCGCTTTTGAAAACGGCGTGCCATGCGTCTCCCTGTAAACCCGTTTCAATGGTGCGCAAAAACGGCCACACCACGTATCCGATAAGGATCACAAATACAGGAAAAAGAAGGAGATAAGAGGTTTTACGGGAAAGCATGGACTTGTTTTTTTGATATGTGAAGCTAAGGAGGGCAGAAGCCATTTCAAAATCAAGGAAACATCGTGGGCAAAAAGTCAGATTCTTGATGATGGAAAATATGCTGCTTATGCGTCTGCATGGTCCAAAACAAAGGCTATAGAAATCTATTTGTTAAGGTGGTGGCGGGAAGAAGAGGCGGATATTTGGTTCTGAATTTAGTCGCTTTCCGGCGTTGGATTAATGGAAGCGCTTTTGTTTGGTGTGGGTTGAATCTTCCTTTTCTGTTCAACGATTTTGGCGTTATTTTGATTTGTCTCCGCTGTTAATCAAATTATTTTCTTATGGTTATTACCGTAATTGGAGCGGGTACAATGGGTTCCGCCGTTGTATCTGCACTTACACAAAACTCCGAAGTTTCTCAGATTCATGTTTGTGATGCCCGACCGGGCGCGTTACAAGGGTTACACGAACAGATACAAGCACATAAAGTGCGGGCGCATGAATTAGATGCGCGCAATTTGTCTCAGCTAAAACCGCTAATGCACACCAGTCGTGTGGTTGTTAACTGCATTGCCTCGGAAATGAGCCCGGTTTTGGCGCAATTAGCCATTGAAGAAGGGGTGCATTTTTGCGATTTGGGCGGATACCGAGACGCCATCGAGAAGGTCTTAGAATTGAGTGATGCGGCCAAAAGGGCGGGTGTGTGGGTGGTTCCCAATTGTGGTCTTGCGCCCGGCTTGGTCAATATCTTGTGTATGCATGGGGTTCAGCAGTTCGATACCGTACATGATGCCCATCTAAGGGCCGGAACCATTCCACTCCAGCAAAATCCGCCGCTTAACTTTGCATCCTTTTTCTCGGCAGAAAAGCTCTTGGAAGAATATACCGAACAGGCACTTTCCCTTCATGCGGGAGAAGTGGTACAGCAAACACCCCTAACTGGGGTAGAAGCCATCCATTTTTCGCCTCCTTTCGGCACGTTAGAAAGTTTCTATGTATCGGGCGTATTGGCGCAAATGGCGCCCAAATTAACTGGTAGAATTCAAAACTTGGACTTCAAAGCGATTCGGTACCCAAATCATGCCAGTCAGATGAGTTTTCTGTTGGCGTTAGGCTTTGCGGAAAAACGGATGATAGACGTGGGTACGCATCTGACGTATCGGGATGTACTTACACGCCGGATTCGTAAACGTATGGGAGGCGATGTGAAGGATGCGGTCTTGTTACGGGTGGTGCTAAATGGGATTAAGGGTGGCAAGGAACGGTCTTTGGTGTATCAACTCCGTGAAGAATACGACGATAACAGAGGCGGGTCGGCAGTGAAGCGCTGTATTGGGGCTTCGGTAGCAGCGGTTGCCTCCTTTTTGGGGCGTGGAGCCGTACAAGGAGCGGGGGTTTCTACGCCGGAATTTATTTTGCCGCCAGATTTGTATTTGGAAGATCTTGCCAGTTATGGTGTTGTGCCAGAAGCAACATGGTTTGAAGGGTTTCAGGATGTGAACCAGGCTTTTTCCTGAATTTTCCCTTGAAATATCTTATTTTGGGGTAGATCACCAGATCATATCCAAAGAGCGATTGAAAAATGGAACCTTTTGTTATAAAACGAGAAGAAACCGGTTGGATAGAAGTGGTGTGCGGCTCTATGTTCTCCGGAAAAACCGAGGAGTTGATCAGGCGGATGCGTCGGGCCGAGATCGCAAAACAGCGGGTGGAAATCTTTAAACCGGCCTTTGATGTACGGTATGCCGAGGCCGAAGTGGTTTCACACAACCGAACCAGTATTCCTTCGGTGGTTGTACAACATTCTTCCGAAATTCTGCAAAATGCTGGAATTGCACAGGTTATCGGAATTGATGAGGCACATTTTTTTGATACCGATTTGCCGCGTGTTTGCCAAGAATTGGCCCGAAAAGGGCGCCGTGTGATTATTGCGGGGCTGGATCAGGATTACCGTGCACAACCGTTTGAACAAATGGCCCAACTAATGGCCATTGCCGAGTATGTTACCAAATTACATGCCATTTGTGTGGTCTGTGGCGCTCCGGCCAATAATAGCCAACGGATTGTGGCGAGTGATGAACGGCTTCTCTTGGGCGAAAAAGACGCTTATGAGCCAAGATGCCGCCATTGTTTCGAGTGGCCAAACGAATCATAAGGAAACGGGACAGAATTGGTCTTTGCTGCTATTGCGTGTTTAATTAATCGTATATAGCAGATTAGTCATAAATCGTTGGCTTGCTTTCTAATTGGTTTGTCAAGATAAACGTTTGTGCAAGTCGTGTGCGTTGCGTTGCCGCCCGTACATATTTCCCCGAACATCCACCAAACGGAGAATACCATGAAGCGTTTTGGAATCGGGCTATTGGTTTTGCTGATGATGGGCTGTGTAGAGGATAGCCGTAAAAAAGTGGTGGTATATTCACCACACGGTAAAGACCTGCTTAAAGCCTATGAACAAGCTTTTGAGGCCCAAAATCCACAGATGGATGTGGTGTGGTTAGATATGGGAGCGCAGGCCGTCTATGAGCGCATTCGGACCGAAGCTGCCAATCCACAGGCAGATCTTTGGTGGGGGGCGCCCAATATCCTCTTTCAGCAGGCTGCCGAAGAAGGGCTACTGGCCGCCTATCGTCCTACGTGGGCTGATCAGGTGGAGGGGGCATTCCGAGACGAACGCAACCGTTGGTATGGTAATTTCCTGACGCCTGTTGGTATTGCCTTTAATGCCGAAACCGTTAAAGAACCCCCTCAAAAATGGGATGAATTGCTGGATCCGAAGTGGAAAGGACGCATTTTAGTCCGGTATCCCTTGGAGTCGGGCACGATGGTCGCTCTTTTTGGAGCGCTTGTGATGCGCCAAAAGAACGAAATCGAAGGGTTGCGATGGTTGGCTAAATTAGATCAACAAACCAAAACCTATACCGCCGATCCCACTCAACTCTATATCAAACTGGCCCGTCAGGAAGGAGACTTGACACTCTGGAACCTGCCAGATATTCTATTGCAGCAGAAAAAAGGCAATCCGTTTGGTATCTCCTTTCCCGCCAATGAGACGCCGGTACTCATTGATGCTATTGCCTTGGTAAAAGGAGGGCGAAATCAAAAAGAAGCCATTCGCTTCTATGAATTTGTGACCTCGCAAGAGGCTATGCGAGACCAGGCCGAAGAAATGTACCGCATTCCTGTCCGGAAAGACATTCCCCCGGAACGACTGCCAGCATGGATACGGGAGTATCCCATTTCTGCAATGACCATTGATTGGCAAGTACTGGGGAAACGATCCAAAGGCTGGATGAAACAATGGGACGAGCAAGTTAAAGGGCGGGGAGCGGCTTTTCTTGCCGAAGCCGGTACACCATCAAATCCATAAAGTCTTGAATATTCTTGGTTTATCCTGTTATTATCACGATGCTGCGGCTTGTTTGGTGCAAGACGGACGGGTTGTGGCTGCCGCCCAGGAAGAAGCCTTTACACGCAAAAAGCATGACCCTGATTTTCCACGGCAAGCGGTGGCGTTTTGCCTTAAACAGGCCAGTATTACTATGGGTGATGTGGATCATGTGGTTTTTTATGAGAAGCCGTTCCTGAAGTTCGAGCGCCTGTTGGAAACCTATGTGGCCAATGCACCCTTTGGTTGGCCTTCTTTTTTGAAAGCCATGCCCGTCTGGCTGAAACAAAAACTCTGGATTCCCGATTTGATCCAGAAAGAACTGAACTGGGAAGGAAAAGTCCTTTTTACCGAACATCACGAAAGCCATGCAGCCAGTGCATTTTATCCATCACCCTTTAGGAAAGCCGCTTTCCTGACTACAGACGGCGTGGGCGAGTGGGCGACCTCCAGTTGGGGGGTTGGAAGTGGAAATAAACTTCGGATTCAGGCAGAGTTGAATTTTCCGCACTCTTTGGGATTACTCTACTCAGCCTTTACCTACTTCACGGGTTTTCGGGTAAATTCCGGCGAGTACAAACTGATGGGCCTTGCGCCATATGGCGAACCTCGGTATGTCCAAAGAATTTATGACCACCTGATTTCCGTAAAAGAAGACGGATCTTATCGCCTAAACCTCGATTATTTTACGTATATGACAGGGTTAAGGATGACTGGAAAACGGTTTGAATCTCTGTTTGGAGGCCCAGCCCGAACGCCAGAATCGCCCATCACCCAACGAGAAATGGACTTGGCACGCTCGGTACAGGTGGTGACAGAAGAAATTATACTAAAAACCGCCCGCCATATCCGGCAAGAAACCCATGCCGAAAATTTGTGCTTGGCAGGTGGGGTTGCCTTAAACTGTGTGTCTAATGGCCGATTGTTTCGGGAGGCCGGATTTCGGGAAATATGGATACAGCCAGCTTCCGGAGATGCCGGCGGAGCGCTTGGGGCTGCTCTTTTGGTGTGGCATGAGTATGTCCAGCAAGACAGAGATACTTTTCAAGGGGCTCTTTTTGACCCGTATCTGGGACCTGCTTTTTCCGATGAAGATATTCGGGCATTTCTCGAATCTGAAAAAATTCCATATGAAGAAGTGGGCTATGACGCGCTGCCGAAACAAGTTGCAGCACTGCTTGCCCAGCAACAAACGGTAGGATGGTTTCAAGGGCGGATGGAATTTGGTCCCAGAGCACTGGGAAATCGTTCTATTTTGGCGGATCCAAGAGGTACGGACGTACAAAAAACCGTCAATCTGAAGATTAAATTCAGAGAAAGTTTTAGACCGTTTGCTCCTTCGGTCTTGCGGCATCGGGTGCAAGATTGGTTTGATTTGGAGGCCGATAGCCCCTATATGTTGCTGGTTGCCCCTGTTAAAGGATGGAAAGCCCCTAATGAGACTAATTCCAAAAACATGCAAGCCCGTTTAGAGGAACGTCAGGCGCATTCCGCCATTCCGGCAGTCACTCATGTAGATGGGTCTGCACGCATCCAAACCGTACATCCGGAGTTGAACTCCCTCTATCATCGTCTTTTAATGGCTTTTGAGGCGCTGACGGATTGCCCGGTGTTGGTGAATACCAGTTTTAATGTACGTGGCGAACCAATTGTATGCAGCCCCCAAGAGGCTTTTACCTGCTTTGTCCGAACTCATTTGGACGTGCTCGTGCTCGGCCCTTTCCTCATCACCAAGCAAATGCTCCCGCTAAGTCTGCAAAAAGCCTTCTCGCCCGATGAAATTGCCCATGCGTATGGATTGGATTGAAAAACGTGAGTTTTGAACCTGTGCCTTGTAAAAGATGTGGAAAAGAGGTTTTTCATGAACAGTAATTAACCCATAAACATGTCCGAGAAAGGAATGGGCGCATATTGTGTGTCAAAATGAAGGCTGCAATTTCAGGAATACACAATAGTCATGAAAACATGAAAACCAGCACCCTAGAAGCACCAATACTCAAGATATCCAACTTGTTGTACCGGGTGCATTTCGAAACTTTCCGATAGG
>DDTM01000050.1 GCA_002344075.1 Bacteroidetes bacterium UBA2364 | reverse complement strand
AAACATTCATGAACAGCTTCTAAATCCTCAACTTTTTGGCCGAGTTGAACTTTTATTCTTTTGTTTTGCGTTTCTTTTATTAGATCCTTCGTCTGCAAAGCGTTGGCTTGAGGTTGTAGAAGTCAATACTTACTTTATGCTACCTGTAAGTAATTGTAAAATAAGATCATTGCACATAATCTCTATCATGCTGGCGTGATCTGGTGTGGGGGCAAAGAACCACCATTAAACCTTTTGGCCTTTAAAAGAATTTTAACGTAGGTGGTTATGTTCTGGGTTCATATGGTGTCTATGATTTATAGACACCCTGAACAAAGGTGTTGCATACACAAAATAAACAAATACATATATGAAAAATCGAGTTAGTACACAGGCCAATTCCAAAGAACTTGATCGGGACTTTCCAGATATTGCCCTTGCCTTGATTAAAGGGGCCATGTTGATTGGTTCACTCAAGTTTATTGGCTACTTGCTGATTCCGTAAGTTTGAGCCGCATAAACAAATTTACCCGCACATAGCCCATATTTTCGGGTATGGCTTCTTCGAGAAAGCCGCGTTTGCGATAGAGGTTTATCGCTGTATCAAGTTTGGAATTGGTAGAAAGCCACACGCTACTGGCCCGCTTGGCATGGGCAAAATCCAGCCCTGCTTCTACCAATTTTTTGCCCCATCCCTGTCCTTGCTTTTCCGGTATTACAGCTAATTTGGCCAGTTCCATTTCGTTCGGGCCACTTGGAATCATGGCAACCGTTCCTACGACGGTGTCGTCCTCCAATAAAAACAAGATTTCACCCCCTTGTTCAAGTATATGTTTTTCCGGATTTTCCAGATACGCCCGATCAGGGGCTTCCACTGTAAAATAATGTTCTATCCATTGGTAGTTTAAACGAGCAAAGTCACTTCGATAATCCGGATGAAACGGAATCACCCGAATTCTGCCCATATCCCGCTGCATCAAATAGTCAGTGGGTGGGTTTTCGCTACCCAAGGGGAAATTGACATAGCGCGTTTTACGGAAACCCCAACGCTCATAATACCGGACGGCCCCCGGATTTTGGTCCCAGACCGTTAGCCAAAGGACATCGTGACCCTGTTCTTCCGCATGGCGAAAGGCCTTTTCCATTAAAAGACGTCCTACCTGTTGGCCAGTCCATGCTTTTTTTAGGTAAATACGGTGTAGCCAGAGTGGCCGGCTTCCTGATACGCCCTGAATCCGTTTATTAGGTTCTAATTGTAAATACCCAACAGCTTCGTTTTCAGTAAAAGCCAACCAAAAGTAAATGTCCGGATCTGCAAGTTCGTTCTGTAGTTTTGAAACATTGTACGAAGATTCAACAACACGGCGGCAATCTTCGGGATCATAGATCGCCTCGAATGCTTCCCTAAAAGTTTGTTCTGCCAATTGTGACAACAACGCTGCATCGGATACTGTAGCACGTCGTAAAGTAAAGGAATATCCCATTTAGATTCTAAAAAGGCTTACCACTTTCGTAGCAAGCCAATATTATAAAGAGATCTTAATGCACTCAACGATGATCGCCGATCAGGCTTCGGCTTAGGTTTTCAGGGCCTTCATTGGTGACATACACATTATCTTCCACCCGAATTCCTCCTAATGGAAGCAGTTCGTCCACCAATGTCCAGTTGAAACAAGAAGCATGTTCACCTGAACGATGCGGATCCAATAATAAAGGAATAAAATACAACCCCGGTTCAATGGTTAGCAAGTGCCTTGCTTCTATTGGTCGCGTGGTGCGTAGCCACGGATAGGCCGCATCTGGCGCGAGAACTGTTCCGTCTATATCCACCTGGCGTCCGCCAACGTCGTGAACCTGAATACCTAAATGATGGCCAAGTCCATGCGGGAAAAACACCCGACTGAGGCCCTTTTCAAACGCTTCGTCTTCGCCAATCGTCAGAACACCTGCTTCCGAGAGTATTCCCGCAATGGTTTTGTGGGCATGAACATGAATAGCCGAGTAGTCTGCACCTACTGTACACATGGCTGCACACGCTAATTCAAGTGCATCCATTCTGTCTAACAGGCCAGCAAAAACCGGATTCGGCTGGGCCTTTAGATAGGTTCGGGTGATGTCGCTGGCATAGCCAAAAGTTGCAGCTCCTGCATCTATCAGGAACGTATGGCCTGGATTGGGTGGAGAGGTTTTTTTTGCCGTATAGTGCAAGGTCGCCGCGTCGGCATCCCACCCGATAATGTTGCCATAGGGCGTATCGCGGTCTAATTGCTCGGTAGCTGCAAGATAAGCTGCATGAATTTCGCGGGCGGTGCGGCCTTCCGCAGTCATTTTCTTAGCGACCCGGTAGCCTACGGCGGTTCGTTCTAAGGCCAGACGGACACACGTGGCTTCATATTCCGTTTTATAAGCGCGGAACCAATCTAAGGCATGAAGAAGTGCGGTTGGCTCTACAGCCGATTGTGGCAAGCGGAGGGAATCCGCTGCTTTTGGACTGTTTCCGATATACGCGAAATTCCAAAGAGATCCGGCGGCCCGAATGGCTTCTTCAAACGAAGCAACAACAGTTACATCCAGAACTTTTGTATAAGGGTGATCCAACGGTTCCGGTGATTCATACCAAAAATCTTGCGGTACCACGTGGATCAACCGAACGGGGGCACCCGGTTTGAAAATCACCAGATGATCAGGCCCGATAACTGGCGCAAAGCGAACAAAATGGGGGACGGTATGAAATAACACGTCATGGTCATCGGCATGATAAACCGATGCAGCGCCCGCATGAAACACGATCCCATCAAAACACTCGCCTCTTTTTGCGGCATGGGTCAATGCCGCTGTAGTGTAGCGGCTAACTTCTTCAATATGGTTTTTAAACAGATTTTCCATGTCATTAAGCGTTTATGAGTAAAGCGTGAAAGTCTTAATTGTCTATTTTTCTGAAAATAAATCAAATTTGTGAATCTACCATGCAAGATACAACACAGCCTTATAAAAGTATTGACATGTGTAAAGTTTTATTTGTACATTTAGGGTCTAAATAAACATAGCCCGATCGTCTAACGGTAGGACAGCGCCCTTTGGAGGCGTACGTGGTGGTTCGAATCCTCCTCGGGCTACAAATATAAGACATAGAAACGGGGCTCGTTCCTCGTTTTTTTTTGCGTGCTCCGTCTAAATGGCGCCAAAATATCGCATTTGCGATAATGTTATGCTCCACCATTACGATTTTAGGCCTATTTCAATTTTTGCTGGGCGCTCCAATCCGGTTTTGGCCGAGGCCATTGCAGGCCATTATGGACAGCGGCTTGGGAATGTAACCATCAAGGAATTCTCGGACGGAGAGTTATATGTTCGGTTTGAAGAATCTATCCGAGGACGAGATGTTTATCTGATTCAAAGCACCAACCCTCCGGCCTCTAACTGGTTGGAATTATTGTTGATGATTGATGCCGCACGGCGTGCCTCGGCTGATCGGATCACGGCGGTGATTCCTTATTTTGGTTATGCAAGACAAGAGCGTAAAGACCAGCCCCGTGTCTCGATTGCGGCAAAGTTAATGGCCAATATGCTTACCACAGCAGGTGCAGATCGGATTCTAACCATGGATTTGCACGCGCCACAAATTCAGGGGTTCTTTGATATTCCGGTGGATCATTTGTACGGCTCGGCTGTTTTTGTGGATGCCATCCGACACATGCATATTGACAATTTATTGATTGTTGCACCGGACATGGGTTCCATCAAACGGGCACGGGCTTATGCCTCGAAACTGGGCTGTGGGCTTGCGGTTATAGACAAGCGGCGAGCACAGGCAAATCAGTCTGAGGTGATGAACATCATCGGAGATGTTAAAGGAAAGAATGTGATTTTGGTGGATGACATGGCTGATACCGCCGGGACTCTGGTAAACGCAGCCGTTGCGCTTCACGAGCGTGGTGCTCTGGAGGTGCGTGCCGCTTGTACACATGGTATTTTCTCAGGCCAAGCTTTGGAACGCATTGCGCATTCGGATATCGTGGAATTTTTGGTGACCGATACCATTTACCACGACCCCAAATTGCTGCACGAGAAAATTACGACCATTAGTGTTGCACCAGGGTTTGCGGACGCCATTCGTCGGATTTATACCGATGATTCAATTTCTACCCTATTTACAGAATAATAACCGCCCTTTAGGGCATTTTCTCAGGTACGGGAGGTCAAATAAAGCCTTGGCCAGTCCCCTTAAAACCATATAATAACATGGAAAAAGTAATTCTCAATGCGACACCACGCGAAGTGGGTAAATCCGCCAGTGCTGCCGAGCGCCGCAAAGGCCTCGTGCCGTGCGTTTTATATGCCAACGGCGTTGCTCCGGTTTATTTCTCGGTAACAGAACTGAACCTGAAGCCGTTGGTGTTTACAAATAAAAAGGCAATTGCTACTGTCGAGGTTGATGGTAAGACCTATGATTGTATGATCAAGCAAATAGACAATCATCCTGTAACAGATCGTCCGATCCATGTGGATTTTCAGGCATTGATCCCAGGCACCAAAATCCGCACTTCGGTCCCGCTTCATACAGTGGGTACTCCTAAAGGGGTAGTAGCCGGGGGGGCGTTGAAAAAGGTGATCTTTAAAGCCAATGTGGAATGCGACCCTGCCGACCTCCCAACATACATTCCGGTGGATGTTTCGCACCTGGAAATAGGGAAGGATATCCGGATCAAAGATTTAGCGGTACAAGGGATTAAATTCCTGACGGATGCCAATCAGTCTATTGCGAAAGTCGTGACGAAGCGGGCTAGCCGTTAATAGTTTCTTAAAACTGCGAAGCGCGTTATGTCGGGGTCTCTTAAGGCTTTGCATAACGCGCTTTTTGCTTATGATACGTACTATAACCGTATGGCACATCGGTTAATTATTGGGCTGGGAAATCCGGGCAAAGAATACCTTCATACCCGCCATAATGTGGGTTTTATGGTAATAGATGCCCTCGCCGAGAAGACCAAATGCACCATCGAGTCTTCGGATATTCCGAGGCTGGCTCCGTTTTATGGTCAACGTTCGGTCGCCATAGAAGCCGAGTCTAAGTTTAAAGGATATCCATTTTTTCTTCTCAAGCCGCTGACCTATATGAACCTGAGTGGTTCGGCAGTAAGAAAAGTGGCAAATAAATATGGGATTCCGGCAGAAAATATGCTGGTAATTTACGACGATATTGCGCTTCCGGTTGGTTCGCTCCGGATTCGGCCATCTGGAAGTGCAGGTGGGCACAATGGCCTACAGGATATCATAGACGAATTGGGAACGGATGTCATTCCACGCCTACGGTTTGGAATTGGTAGTGCATTCGAGCGAGGCGAACAGTCGCGTTATGTGTTGTCGCCATTTGCAGAGGAAGAATTATCAGTGGTTAAGGCTTCCATGAAAACGGCGATGGATGCAAGTCTAACCTTTGTTCGGGAGGGGTTACAGGTAGCAATGAATCGGTATAATCGCAAAAGCAGTATCTAAAAAACGGGGCACCGCATCTTACAAGTACCCCGTTTGTCTCAGCCAATTATTTTATCCAGAATTTATTTTCTAACGAATTAACCTTTGCAAGGCCCAGTTCTACGGTCTCTTCGGTCTTCTTTTCGGTCACGAATATCCTCTCGCCGGTCGTGGATGTCCTCCTTTCGGTCTCTCCGGTCTTCGGCACGGTCTCTTCGGTCTTCACGTCGGTCCCGGATGTCTTCTTTACAGTCTTGTGGAATAGGTTTTACTTTCCGCTTGATCATTTGTGCTTGTGCATCGTCTGCGGAAACAAACAAGATGGTTCCGGCGATCAATGCCGTGCCTACGAAGGATTTGATGATGCTTTTCATGGCGTAAAAAGTTTTTATGATGATGAAAATGGAAGGCGGGGTTGGTGGCTCATTTCCTTTACCCCAGCGCTACACCCATATATTACGGCAACCGTGGATCTAAAGTGTTGTCGGAATGACGGGAAGAGCATGGTCAATTGACGTCAGAAATGTGGCAAAAATGTGGCTGCTCCCCATTTACCAATGTGGTAATTCGATAAGGTCTTTGGAACGAAATTCTTGAACACAGGTATGATGATTATAGTCTTGCCGTCTTATCTTTAGGATAAAAATGCCAAAACAATATTCACACAGCTTCTGACCTGATGTTTGCGTATAACGACCCTGCCTTACATAAAAAAGTGGAAGATGCCCTTGAATTGATCCGCCCGTATTTACAGGCAGATGGGGGTTCTGTACGGATTGCCGATATTACACCGGATATGGTGGTAGAGTTGGAGTTATTAGGTGCGTGTGAGTCGTGTCCGATGAGTTTAATGACTTTGCGTGCAGGAATTGAGCAAACGATCAAAAATGCGGTTCCACAAATCAGCCGCGTGGAGGCTGTGAACGTAACGATTACCTATTAAATTCTGTTTGACCGTTTCACAAAGGTTGCCAGATTAGACAGGATTAATTTCGGAAATGAGCAATTTGTCAACACGGTTATTGTCCATGTCCACAATTTCGAAGCGGTAATTCCGCCATTCAAACGTATCTCCTGCTTTGGGGAGCCTCCGGAGTTTCTGTAAAACAAACCCGCTGATGGTATAAAATTCCCCATGTCGGTATTGATCATCAATGATATCAAATTCGCGGAGAAAATCGTCATAGGGCAATCGTGCATCTACCAACCAAGATTCATTTTCTCGTTTAATGATCCAATCTTCTTCCTGATCGTCGTCTTCTTTAGGAATGAGGTCCCCAAAGAGTGCCTCAAAAATATCATCCATCGCCACTAAGCCCAGTAATTGTCCGAATTCATCTACTACAAAACCTTGATGGGTTTTTTCCTCCCGGAAGCGTTCCAGTGCCTTCCAAGCCCGCACATTTTCAGGGAAAAAGATGGCTGGCCGGATGAGTTTTCGTAGGTCTGGCTGGTCATGATCTGTCAAGGCTACCACAAGGTCTTTCAGGTGAATAAGGCCCAATACATGATCTAAGGATTCTTCACAAATGGGGTACACGTCATGTTGTTCTTCGATGAGAATCCGTCGTATGGTAGGCCAGTCATCTGCAACGTCTAACCACGCTAGGTCGGAGCGGTGGGTCATTAGGGAGCCAACTCGTTTATCACCAAGGTGGAAGACATTTTCTACGATATCTTGCTCGATGGCTTCGATGGTTCCGGCGGTCGCACCTTCTCCTACAATGGCTTTAATTTCTTCTTCTGTCACCGCCGAATTATCGCTTTTGATACCTAATAACCGGATAAACAACTCGGTTGTAGCCGTTAGGAGCCAAATGAATGGTGCCGTGATTTTGGAGATGGCCGTCATAGGACCAGCAACCAAGCGGGCAATGGCTTCTGGATTTGCCATGCCAATACGTTTGGGCAATAACTCGCCAAAAACCAAGGAAAGAAAGGTGATTGCGATTACGACAACGCCTACCGAGGAGGCTTCGGGGTAGGGTACGTTAAGCCCTTTAAGTCCGCTTTGAATAAACTCGGTAAGGGATCCGCCACTAAAAAAACCATTGAGAATTCCGACAAGCGTTATCCCAATCTGAACACTGGATAAAAATCGGGTTGGTTCTGCAGCCAGTTTCAGGGCCTGCGAAGCACCACGAATATCGCGCTTGGCCGCGACTTCAAGCCGGGACTTACGAGCTTGTACAACGGCAATTTCGGACATGGAAAAGATGCCATTGATAATGATCAAGACGCCAATTATCAGTATTTCGGTTAGCATATCAAAACGGAATGGGTTCGTTTCGTCTATATAATGGATTTGGGCGAATAGAACAAGTACAAAATACAACAGAGACGGTAAAACTCAATCATTATTCCTGCTGCCTACTACGAGCAAGGTCAACCAAGTCCTATAAAGTGAGCAATTTTGGATAAGAATATCAGCAGCGACACGGGTTTCAGAATGATGGTAAGCAAGAGGCCGCCAATTGCGCCACCCAAATGGGCTTCATGGGCAATATTGCCCCAATTGGAATGTGTGTCCGATTTTGCAGCATAGATGGACGCCGCAATATATAAGATGGCAAACACGATTGCTGGCATGGGGAAAAACAGGACGACCAACATCCTAAATGGCTCGAAGAGAACAAATCCTAATAGTATGCCAGAGATTGCTCCTGAGGCTCCTACGGCATTATACATAACATTGTTTTTGTATTTATAATAGGTTAGGGCATTTGCTGCCAACTCGGAACCCATATATACCGCCAAAAAGCCAATACTTCCCAGAACTTGCTCCATATAAGGCCCGAAAGACCAAAGAGTTATCATGTTAAAAAGCAAGTGCATCCAACTGCCGTGAAGAAATCCACTGGTAATAAAACGATACCACTCTTTATGGCGACGCACATCATAGGGCTTCATCCCCCATTTTTCGATGAGTTGTGGTTGGCTAAGAAACGTGAGGGCGCTGATCAAAATATTCAGCACGAGCAGGTTGAAGGTAATAGGCGCTGTAAAAAAGAAGGTTTGCAAAGTGTTTACAGATTTATGTGGGCTAAAAATTAAAGCAAAGTCTTATTGACGCAGCAAGTGCAAATCCGGTTTCATATAAACAAAGCTTTCATTTTGGAGAAAATCTTTCATATTAGAGGTCTTCTTGTCGGAGAGGGGAAACCATATGTACACAACACACCAACAGGCATAGAAAGCCATTAGGGTTAATAGCGGCGCATTTCAATGCTTCCCAACGTGTGGAAGTGAACATGCTTTTAGCCTGCCATTTAACCTATATACACATAGTGTGGGTGTTGGCATTTTTGAAAAATATCTGGTTTTCAGGTAAAAATACAAACTTGAACAGGGTTGTTTTACTTCGTTTTCTATTGCGATATTGCCCTTATGGATTCTGTTATGATGTCACTGATACGAAAATTTTATCAACGGTAGGCAAGAATGTGTTTCACATCCTACCTAATCTGAGCGCGTTGTATGTCTATGTGATATTTTTGAAATGTCCCCAATTAACTGTGCGTAAAATACTTACGTGATTAAACCATAATTAAGTACAACACTTTAAGCACAAAGATCAATGTATGAATGAAAAAATATTAGCCTTAAATAATTATTTATTTATTGAGAGGAAAGTACGTTATTTATTGACTCTAAAATCATGTAAAATCCGAAAAACTTTTGAATATAGGTCAAAAAATGTTAATACCTTTACCTTCAATTATTTTTTCTCAAAATGCCTTAAACATTCTATGATCATGAAACACTTTAGTACATTGGTTATCGTCCTCACGATCTTTTTGGGATTTTCCATACAGGCACAAGGCCAGAAAGGCTTGTATTTTAAACCAACAGCAGGTCAGTTTTTGACGGTATCCCCCGGCGAATTTCCGAATGCCGGCTCCTTTGAGCCTCGCCAAACGGTTTTGACGGTTGTTAATCCTTTAACGGGCGCAACCAAGGTGGTTTCAGAAAAAGCACTTAACGGATCGTTTGGCGAAGGTCTTCGGTATGGGCTTACGGTGGGTTACAAATTAGATAAAAATCTCGCCCTTGAATTTGGGGTTACTTATTTTGAAGGCAAACCTCAGACCTTGGTTCAAAAAACTGTGACCGCCGGAACAGCAACCCTTCTCGAACTCAAAGCAGAGAGCAAGGCCGTTGCAGCAGAAATCGCCCCGGCTTTTGTGGTTGGTTTTCCTTGTAACCATAAAATAAAACCCTATGCCCGCGTGGGGGTTATATTGCCTGTTTATGGATATTCGGAAGTCAACACAACCGCAAAAGACCAAATTGGAAGTGTGGCGCTAACGGTTAACCCGCTGTTCAAGTCGGTTGAATTAGCGCGAACGGAGAAGGTACAACCCAACCCAACCCTCGGCTTTATTGGTGGTTTGGGGATAGAGATTCCGTTTGGTGATAAGCTCGGCCTGACGGCAGAATTGGAATACCGGAATACGCCAGTTAGCTCAAAGTCCAAAGAAATGACTGCTTTTTCGGCAACCGGAACACTGGCAAGTGGTACAAAAATTCCAGTCACTTTAGATCAACTTCCTTATTATGCAAAAAATGTGGTCTATCAAGACGAAATTACCGAATCTTCGAACGTGTTAGGGCACACGGGTTTTGATACCACAAAAGCCGGAAATGAGCTTAAGTCCTATATTAATATAGGTGGATTGGGTGCTGTGATTGGCTTGAGATTGAAGTTCTGATCTCTTGATTTGTTTTTAGACATGACAGGCGTTCGGTTTCGGACGCCTGTTTGGTTATGTAGCCGGCTGCGCAAGTGGTAGCCAAATTCGGAAGGTAGAACCTTTCCCTTTTTCACTTTCAACCTCCACTCGGCCTCTCATCAATTCCAAAATTCGCTTTACCAATGCGAGGCCGAGGCCGGTTCCTTTAAAACGCCTATTGAGCCGACGATCTTCCTGCATAAATGGGGTGAAGAGGTGCGCCGCATATTCCTCACTCATGCCAACACCTGTATCCGTGATTTCGATCGCAACTTCTGTATCGAATTTTGAGGATGTAACGGTTACCGAGCCTTGTTCTGTAAATTTGGCGGCGTTTTCCAATAAGTTTTCCAAAACCTGCTGAATGCGTTGTGGATCCCCAATAACCACAGGTTCTTGTTGGGCAAGGTTCAACTTTAATTCAACACCTTTCTGAGACAAGGCTACTGCGGCCTTGCTGGTGGCCTTAAGCACGACTTCGTGTAGAGGAACAGAGATGTGGCGGATAGACATGACCCCAATTTCGAGGTTCGAGAGGTCGAACAAGTCGTTTACCAGCGTGAGCAGACGTTGGGAGTTCTCTCGGATGGCAATAACGAACTCTGTCACCTGTGCGGGCATAGGACGTTTGGTTTTTTCTTCTACCTCCGCTAATTCACGGGCAAGAAGCTCTGCAAATCCATTTACTGCGCCGAGCGGTGTACGGATTTCGTGGCTCATGGTGGCCAAAAAGGCACTTTTCAGTTCATTGGCACTTTCTGCGGCGCGTTTTGCATTGATAAGATCGCTCTCTGCCGTTTTTTGTTCGGTCACATCTATAAGGATACCACCAACTGTTACCCGCCGGGAGGAGTCTCGATGTGGGCTTGCCGATTCGCGCAGCCAGCGTAGAGAACCATCTCGGTGTAACACCCGATAGGTTACTTCACTCCCAATACCACTGCGGAGACGCTGGTCATGGGCGGTGACTTCTGCATGGTCCGCAGGGTTTACAATTTGCCGCAACCAGTCCACCCGCCCCTTTTCGCGGTTCAGCAATAGCTCAGGCGGATAACCAATCAATTTGTCAATTTGTGGAGTAACAAAAGTATATGACCGACTGTCATCGGGAGAAAACTCGAAATTAAACAGGCATTCGTCTATGGCGGCAACCGTTTGATTATACCGTACTTCGGCAGTAATACGCCCCCAAAGGGCTTCAAACGTGTGGGTCAGTTTTTCGATAAAGGACCGTTCGGTAGCATCCCAAGTTTGGATATCAGATGGATGATGGGCTTCGAAAGCCACAAAACCAAAAGGGCGTCCATTCTCAAAGAACGGCTCCCAGATGGCCTCGAACATGCCGGAACGGTTAAGTAACAGAATGGCGTCCGGGGTTAAAGGATGCGAACGATTGAGGTGCAAGACTTCCCTGTCAATGAGGGTACGCATCAGGATGGGGAAATCGGCGGCATTTAACGACTCAAACGGAAGCGGCTCCTGTCCTTCCGATGGCCAAACGGCATGGGCATGGTAGTGGTTGTCCTTATCGGCCCTTAGAAAAACCGTCACACGATCGGCAGTGGTAGCCTGAGCCAGAATTTCTACGGCACGCTCCAAGAACGAGGTCTGGCTTTCGTGGTCGAACAGGGCTTCACGCAAGGCGGCCTCTGCTTGCACGTAGGACTTCTGGCGATCTCTAAGAATTTCCTGTTGTTTCCGATGGGTGATGTCTTCTACGAGCAAAACCCCACCAACAATGTCTCCGCCGGGATGATGGATGGGGGCGCCATGTACCGTAAGAAATTGTTCTTCTGTTCGGTGCATTATCTGGAGGCAGGTTTCTACGTTGCCGAACTCGGTTCCTGTACGTAACATTTGGCGGATATGGTCTTCCACCTCGGTGCCAAAAGGTCTTAGCGCGTAGATGTTCTGCCCGATCCAAGCGGCCTCCGGAGATTCTCCAACCAACTGCCGGAAGCGATGGTTTTCGAATGTTACAATACCTGTTTCATCCAAATGGATTACACCCGTTGGCGTCTGTTCCAAAAAGACACGGTAAAGCGACTCGCTCAGGAAAAGGTCTGCATCCACCTCCGATTGATCCGTCACATCAAAAATAACCGCTTCTACCTCGCCAATGGTTTCTTGTGCAGCCAAGTATAAATGGATCTCGGCAAAACGGGTTTCTTCGTTTTCGTGTTTCCGCTGAAACCGCGCACCAAATGTTATTTTTTTGGCATCCCGTACATCTCGCAACGCTTTTGTAAACTTCCAGCGGTCTTCGGGGTGTAATATTTCAAGTAAAAAAGGTCTGTTTTGGGTTTCTAAGGCGGTATATCCCGTGATGCGTTCAGATTCTGTATTGGTCTGAAGCACCGTTCCATCTGCATTCATATGCAGAATAAAAATCGGGACTTTTTCAATGAGTGCTTTAAAGGCGGAGGGACTTTCCGGGATGCTGCTTCCTCCGAAAGCAACGGGCTTGCTCATCAACAACCAGCCGCCTTGTTGTTGTAGGTGCAAGACATGGAGTTGTCCGAGGGAAGATTCCACCACGTAAACGCCTTGTTCGTCTGGGACCTGGGTACGCAGCGTGTACATAAACGCCCGTGGAACCCTCATGCCCTTGACTAAGCCCCACTCGGCTTCGGCTTTGAGATTCACCATCAGCACCCGTCCTGTTTCATCCAATTGCGCCACTACCGAATCGGATACACGTTGATCCTCGGTGTTTGTCAGCATATCATCTTGAAATGGGCTGGCCCAATCTGGAAGGTTTACAGGGTAGGTCACATTCAGTTGGTTCTTGCAGATGGAATTTATATTCGATACTTAAACAGTTAATTGGTTGTTGTGGTTGTATCAAATCCAGACGAAAATTGGTCCGTTTTTGATACGTACAACCATAAATTTTCCAATACTTGGTTTTAAGCGCTTGCCGTCAATGAATTATGATGTATTCACATAAAGGCCTGGTAAACCTTAAAACCTAAGCAAAAATCTTGCCATCCTTTCTCATAAACCTCTCTATGGGCTGGCGAGTTGTGGATGGACACTTAAATTTTATGGACATTAAAGCGCTATCATACGTCCATAGATAAACAACATGCTACAATCGGGCCAAAACAAGTATCGGCGGTGCCTTATGGAATATTAATTTCCGGTGGATGTATTAGATATGCAGGTTCGTCGGCTCGATAAATCCTCCATCCTCGAAAGGTAGGATGAGTTGTTTGCCCTCTATATGGTCTTCCATGTCTAAATTGGAAAGTCCGATACCAATAAGCCGAATTCCTTTGGGAGATGGGAGTAGATTCCAAAGCAAATCAAGGGCTATTTGTTCGAATTGCTCCCGTTCTAAAATGGGCCATACAACCGACTTGCTGCGGGAGATGATTTGGAAATCTTGAAACTTCAGTTTAAGTGTCACCGTTCGGCCATGAATTCGGCTTTGTTCCACAAACCGCCAAACATCTTTGGTTTGCGTCAGGAGTTTGGGGGAAAGCGCTTCCCATGTGTACAGGTCTTCATTAAAAGTGGTTTCGGAACTGACGGATTTCCGGATGCGGTCCGGAGAAACCACCCTATGGTCTATGCCGCGAGCCATTCGGTAATAAAACCCACCTACTTTTCCAAAATGAGTGTGCAAGACGGCCTCTGGTTGGGCGCGAAGGTCGGCGCCAGTAAAAATCCCCATGTCGTTCATCCGTCGTGCGGTCACTTTTCCCACGCCAAAAAAACGTTCAATAGGCAATTTGGCCACAAAATCTTCACCCTGATGGGGTTTAATAACGAAAAGTCCGTCTGGTTTTTTATAATCCGAAGCAATTTTGGCGAGAAACTTATTATACGAAACCCCTGCCGAGGCGGTAAGATGGGTTTGTTCGCGGATGCGCTCTTTGATTTCTATTGCCATTTCAGTAGCATTTTGCATGCCGCGCTTGTTCTCGGTTACATCCAGATAGGCTTCGTCTAAACTGAGTGGCTCTACAAGATCGGTATAAGACAGAAAAATATCTCGGATTTGCCGCGAGACTTGTTTATAGACCTCAAAGCGATGACGAACAAAGAGGAGGTCGGGACACAAGCGTTTAGCTGTAACGGAAGGCATGGCAGACCGAACGCCGAAGGCGCGGGCCTCATAACTGGCTGCAGCCACCACTCCACGAAGCCCACCTCCGCCCACTGCAACAGGTTTACCCTTCAATTCTGGATGGTCGCGTTGTTCTACCGACGCAAAAAAAGCGTCCATGTCTATATGGATGATTTTACGGGGAGATTCGCCTGCTGACATATAATTTGGGGTTTTCTGAAGCTACTAAACCATAGACCTCGAATTGTTTTAGGTTTTGGGTTTTGCGTTTGCGCAGGGTTTGAGGGCACAAAACTGTCATAGAAATACACGATGTATCGAGTTTATCGAATCATCAACCCGCTACTTTGCAACCCTTTTTCGTCGTTGATGATGATATAATTGTAATCCAATCTTTGTTAATTGAATAATCCATTTTTTTCTAAAATTTATTCTGATTGTCTATACATTGTTTGAGTAGAATTTATTGAAGTTGTCTAAAGTTTTAGGAGGTGAATAAAAAAATGTCCATCTTGGTATAAGCGGAGTTATCAATCGCAATTTTTCCAACCAAGTTGAACATTATTACCAACTAAGATACAATAATTTCGTGGATATTGCCACATCTGAAAAATGGGAAACGAGGAAATAAACGCGCTCTTGAAACCAAAGCAGCGCCTGTCGAAGCAATCTTGTACAAACTCAAAACAGGTGTAGAATGGCGATTACTGCCCATAAACCAGTTCTTTGAAGAGAGATTACGCTACCAATTGGTCTTCCATCATTTTACCAAATAGATCAATGATGGGTCATGGAATGCGGTTTGGACGCACTTCGTCGAAACGTATCGGCGTCTTTTAGATCAGTCTTAGGTTCAACGAAATGTGACGCATACGTCTTGTAAACGAGACGGTGAATAAGTAAGTTATGAAGAACGAAAATCCTGTTAAACATCTAACTCGCTGTTTATTACTGACCGTCAAGGCGTATTACTTGCGTGTAGTTTTCCATAAGAAAAACATCATCACGATGTATGTGATTTATCATGATGTATGTGACATCGAAAAGCACTTGTCCGGGTTGGTCAAAGCGCTTCAAGACGCTAACGTTGCCTGTCGAAGGCTTGTTTATGGATATGGATGCGGGTTTTGGGCAGTCAATCGGTAGGCATTCAACCCAACATTGCCTTTAATCCTGTGATAAACCGAGAAGAATACTTTGATCCTGAATTATACAAAGAACGGAGCGTGATTGAGCATAGTTTTGCATGGACAGACACATTCAAGACGGTTTTAATCCGATTTGAAACCAAAGAAGAAAATTGGCTTACATCGCTCTTGATCGTCCCTTTTCTCATCTTTGCCCGAAAAATCTTACGACAACTAAAACTTTAGACAAAATCCATTGTAAAGGGACGGAATTATTTCGATATTTGCTTTGTGAAGAATAAACCAATCTTTGTTTTGCTTCATCCTTATTTGTGTCGTGTACCATAACGACTATTATACCACCACCTGAGTTTTAATTCCTGTTTTATGCCCTCGGACACAGGTTTTGGCGCTGTAGAAGAACTTGCTGCCCAACTCCCTTTTCATTTAGATGATAGCGATGCTGCCAGTCAACTGTTTTCGGCTTGGCGAAAAGGAGGCGTTCCACGCCTTAAGCCATTGGTGGACTTGTATGTGTATTGCATTATTATGCGATATTTTTCTGCAAAGTATTTGCAAAATCGCTATCTGAGCGAAGTGGAGGTAGAGCGGTATGCTGGTGATGCATACGAGCGGGCCATCCGGTTTTTGAATACGATTAAACAAGAAACCAGTATTGCAGGCTGGCTAAACAGTCTTTGTCGAAATCAGTTTCTGAACCTAATTCGAGAGCATCGAAAACGAAACCGTTTTACGGATGTGGACGAATGGTCGGATCGGTTGGAAGACGAATACGCACTTCGTAGCTTCGATACGCCCTTTTTTATTGCCCTCCTTCATCAAGCCATTCAGAAACTCCCAGAGTTCCTAAAGGCTACGGGCCACTATCGTTTCATTGAGTATTGGGAATTTGATCAGATAGCCGAAGCCATTCAAAAGACCATTCCAACGGTTCGTGCATACTGTCATAAAATTGTTGACCGCTTCAAGCAAAACCCACATTTGCGGGAATTGATCGTCCGTCATAAAGAAAAATAAAAAATGAGGAAAACAAGTTATGTTTTTCCTGAACTGGGTGTCTCTTTGGGTGAACAGGTTTCAAATTTCTGTTTTTTCCGCCTTAATATGACCTTAATGGTTGTACAATTGTAAAAAAATGTCATTACAAGATCAAAACAATCAACCTGCGTCCCCTTTTGGACAGCCGCCTTATTCGGAAGATGTGATCCAACAAGGAAGGCTGTTTTTAAATATGATGTCCGACGCCCGTCTTTGTTTACAGGGACCGCTAAGGGAAGATCATTTAGAATTATATTTTCGTTATCCGGATTTGGATAAAGCCCCCGAACCCCTTCGTCCTTTGTTGTCGTCGCTCAAGGAGAAAGTAGAAACAGAGGAGAGGTGGCAGCAGCATGTTGTTGAGGCGGCGGCACACCTGAAAACGTTTAAACCCATCCAAGACAAGGGCTATTTTGAAAGGCTTTCCGGTCATCAACTAAAAGATGTCCACCTTGCAGTGGAGGCGTATAGGCGTGCAACCACACCCACAATGGGACTCAGGGCATTTTCAGAAGAAAATCTGGAGCCACGTAACAGGAAAAAGCTTCCTATAGGCATGTCGTATTTGCGGAATCCGCAATTTTATCGTTATGCTATTGCCGCTTGTTTTGTTTTTTTTGCGAGTGTTTTTGGCCTGCGGTACTACAATGCAGTTAATGAACCGTTACTTTCTCGCTTGGCCTCGGTGGAAGCCTATGAGAAAGACATGAAGCCTCTCAGCATACGCTCTAGTACCCCTTCTCTCCGTAGTGATCAAGCCTTTCAGGAGGGTTTGCGCCTGCTAAAGTCTGCCCGCTATCACAAATGGGGCTTGTTCATTGCTTATGATCACGGTAAATTAACCGAAGCGCTCGCTCAACTAAAAATGGTTATACGGGAGGAAGAGAAACGGGCATCTTATGAAGAGCCTACCCCAATCTGGTTGGATGCTCAGTTTTTCTTGGGCAAAGCATATTTAGGTTTGGGCAATACCTCCGCCGCTCGTAAAGCCCTTAAACAGGTCGTACAATTGGATGGCATGTGGGCTGACGAGGCACAAAGATTGTTGAATCAATTGGATAAATAAGATTTTTGTGCCAAAGTTAGCTCCCAAATCACGAGTAGTACCAAAATACTGATTTCCAAGGCAAAATAGACCACGCCCCCAAAAGTGATGTTTGGACAATAAAAGATAATAAGGGCGATGGTCAGGCAGCAATACAGTATATTTGCGATCCCAATAGTGGCAAGAAATGGCTTAAAATGATTTTTGAGCAACCCAAAGCAGGCAAGGGAATACAGGCTAAATCCAAAAGCAAGCGCCGAAAGCCAGTTTAATACCTCTTCTTGAACCCCGAAAAAGCCATGAAAGGTCTTTAGTACTATTGCGAGTAAGAAGGTGCTGATCAATGCACCGATCCCATCTATTAGGAATAACATTTTGGGGTAGGTTGTGAACCATCTCATAAAGACCCGTTCTCTTTTGTCCCAGCAAATTGGTACATAAAAACAGCATCATGTTTCCGTTCCCATATACTGTTTGATTACCCGCTGAATATTTTGGAGAAAGACGTGTCGGTCGGGCTTTTGTGTCTCGAAGGTATTCGGTGGGTAAAAACTGTGGGTTTGATAGCTTTCGGCGAAAAGCTCAAAGCGCTGGCGGGCGATAAAATTGGCCATAGCAGGGCGCTGGCGGTGATGACGAAGGGCATTTATATCAATCGTGGCATGGGCAACCATACTTTCCCCATAGCCTGCTTCGCAAAGTACCAAGCCTTCATAGTTGATGATTTTTGAAAGTCCGTCCGTGCTGGCAAATGGAATGTCTATGCCTGCAATGCCAGCGGAGTTTGCGGAAACCACATAGGCCATATTCTCAATCGCTCGTGCAAGTTTGGCAACGCCTTTTTGGGTTAAAAGCGGGCTTCCCACTTCAGAAGTGGCATGTAAAAAAACCTCTGCCCCCCGCATCATCAAACATCGGGCGATTTCGGGGTATAAAATTTCCTCACTGGCAATGCAGGCCAAGCGGCCAAGCTCAGTATCTGCAACGGGAAACACACCTTCTAAGCCATAAATTTCTAAATACTTATCCCAAACGTCATGTGGCGTAGGTGCAAACATGCTATTCAATCGGCGATAACGAAGAATACAAGCTCCTTTAGGGTCAATCACGAAGCTAGATTGGAAGTAGAGATCAGGGAAATGCGGGTCTAATTCATATACATTGCCGCTTAGGTAAATATCGTATTGAACGGCAAGCGCAGAAAGGGCTTCATATTCTTTCCCACCGATTTCAAAACAAGCTTTTTCTTGCCAAAGTGCAAAACTTTCGCCCATTGGAAAACCTGATGCAAAGTATTCCGGTAACACGACCAAGCGTAAATCACGGCCAATAAATCGTTTGCTGGCTTCAATTTGCCGCTCAATGCGGCGGATATTTGCTAAAATTTGTGCCCGTGCCGCAGCGGGAGCCAAGGCATTAACGGCATGACAAGTGGTTTGTAGGGCAAGGGCTTTATAGGCTTCCACATTTTAAGGGATTAAGCGGTGAGGCGACGGAGGCAAATATCTATCAATTGAAGAAAAACTTCGCGTTCATCTATGGTGAGGTCTTCAAAAAGTTGTTCATTTAGCTTCTTGCGAAAGGGCTGGAGCGTCTCTAACAAGCGAAAACCTTCAGGCGAGAGCGTGAGGCGCTTGCGGCGGCGGTCTTCTTGGTCTGCTATTTGTATGGCTAAGCCTTTATCTAATAACGTTGCAATCAGATTTGTTACGTTTGGGCGGGAAACGTTTAGGGCGCGGGTAATTTCTGCTGCCAAGACTTTTTTTTCATGTTCGCCATTCTCGAAAAGCGGTAGGTTTGGGTCTTTTGCCAGATATAACATGATCAACCATTGCTGGGTAGTGATACCTAAACCCTGACTGATTTGGTCACGGCGGCGCTTGAGGGCATCTCCTAGTGCGATCAGGTGGAGAATGATGGATTCCTCCAAACGTTTTTCTATCATAGGTCTTGTGGTTTACGGGTGGATGAACGGCATTTAACTTCATGATTTCAAAAGAATTTAGGACATTAACCCCACGATTTCTGTACCTGTTAAGTTAACCCATGTATTTTTAGATGAAATATGCTTTAGAATGGCCTCTACGGACTGAATTCTAAAGGGCAACCCACTGATATACGGGGTCAGCGTAAGGCTAAAAACCCGCCCGCCGTAGGTTTCGGCTTCTTCGTAAAGGGCCTCGAACTGGTCTATGACCTGTGTGACAAAGCTTTCTTCGGTTTGATGATATTCGATGATAATACGCCGATCCGAAATTTCTTGGGAAACGGGCATGGCTAATAGGTTTCCTTGTGGGGTCTTCATCCAATACGGTAGATCGTCATTGGCCCAGTCACAGAGGTAGCTACATCCTGCTTCTGCAAGCCGTTCGGGGGTATAAAAAGACTCCGCATAAGCAGGCGAAAGCCAACCTTTTACCGCTTGCCCAGACCGGCTACGCAGCACCGATAAGGCTTCTGTGATGTATTTTATTTCTAGCTCATCGTCCATTCCGCCATAATGCAGCGCATCCATATCCACACCATGTGCCACCACTTCATGTCCCGCCTTGACCACTTCATCTAAAAGCAATGGGTACTTTTCGGACAAAGCCGAGTTGATTGCCATATTGGCACGAAGTCCATATTTTTCCAAGACTTTCATCAATCGAAAAACACCTACCCGATTGCCGTAATCGCGGGTGGTGTAATGCCGAAAATCGGGATAAGGCGTAACCATGCTACCCGGCGCTTTGAAGGGCTTGCCCGATGGATTCAGCGGAAAAAATTCCAACGGAATGGTAATCATCACGGCAAGTTTTGCCTCATTTGGCAACTGAAGCGGAGGGCGTTCAAAAAGGTTTGACCACGCATACAAGTCATGATCCATGTGATGACCACGCTTGGGGTATTGCAAAAAAAGATCGTCTAATGGCATGGTTTAAACGGGTTGAGGAGTCCAAGCAGAAAAAGTATCGTAATAATGCGCATAATAATAATCCGCAATTTCGCGGGCAGTTGTTACCCA
>DDTM01000032.1:30950-36603 GCA_002344075.1 Bacteroidetes bacterium UBA2364 | reverse complement strand
ACATTTTGTTCTTGAAAGCGCTTGCAATTCTGTCATAAGACCTTAACTTGACACATCCCTTCCCCACCTTGTTCATCCACTTAGCGTTGTTGAAAAATGTCAATCGTTCTCGGAAGTCCGGAAAAGCCTTATCGTGTGGCCATCATCGGGGCTGGTCCGGCCGGTTTTTATACCGCCATCGAATTGCTTAAAAATACGTCTCATTACCTGTATGTTGATCTGTTCGAGCGGCTACCAGCGCCCTTTGGCTTGGTCCGACATGGGGTAGCACCAGACCATCTGTCTATCAAAAATGTGACGAGTAAGTATGCCACCATATTTAAGTCTGACCGAGTCCGGCTTTTTGGAAACGTTCATTATGGGAAAGATCTTTTTCATGAAGACCTGCGGCATCTCTATGATGCGGTGGTCTATACTGTTGGCGCTCAGGCAGACCGTCAAATGGGTATTCCGGGCGAGTTCCTACCTGGGAGTTTATCCGCGACTGAATTTGTGGCTTGGTATAATGGCCACCCCGATTTTGTGTCCTTAAATCCAGATTTGTCTGTCCCATCGGTGGCGGTCATTGGAATGGGAAATGTCGCTTTGGATGTTGCCCGCATTTTGGCAAAGTCGGGAGAGGAACTACATCCAAGCGACATGGCTGAACATGCCCTAAGCGCACTAAGGGCCAGTCAGATTCGGGATATTTACATTTTAGGACGACGCGGGCCTGTTCAGGCAAAATGGACCCTGCCAGAATTGAAAGAAATGGGGCACTTGGAAGTGGCCGATTTGGTGGTGCAGCAAGATGCAATGCACCTGGATGCACACAGTGAAAAGGAACGGGCTACCGATAAAATCGCCGCCAAAAACTTTGCCCAACTTCAGGTATATGCGGCAAGGCTGATTGAAAACAAACCCCGAAGGGTACACTTTCGCTTTTGGGCCTCACCCATCGAGGTCTGTGAAACCAATGGCCGCGCTTCGTGTTTGCGGATAGAACAAACGCGCTTAGACGAAACAGGAAAATTACGCGGAACAGGCCTCTTCGAGACCATTCCGGTGGGGATGGTTTTGCGTTCAGTAGGATATAAAGGGGTGGCCTTACCCGGCTTACCTTTTGATGAAACCAATGGAGTCATTCCCAACCAAAAAGGCAGGATTTATCATCCGGAGGCGGGACACTTCATCCAGCATGAATACGTGGCGGGTTGGATAAAACGAGGGGCAACGGGGGTTATTGGCACCAACAAGATGTGTGGCGTAGAGACGGCTCATTCCGTACTTGAAGACCTTCGCCAAACTGCGCCACGCGCCTATTCACAAGAGGATGTCTCTGCATTGCTCCATCGTCGAAAAACCAGATTTCTTACGTTTAACGACTGGGAGGTACTGGACGAGCACGAGAAAGAACAAGGGACGGCATCCGGACGGCCCCGTATCAAGGTTGTCGAGGCCGAAAAGGCATTAAAAATTGCCTCCCAACGGAAGAACGTGTAAAGCGAGCCGTCTCTCTTAGGCAACATACCAAAAGTGCAACGCAGAGCCTCTGTGTTGCACTTCATACATATTCGGCGTTTGATCTGACCTCACGACTCTTTTCGTCCAATGACGCCATGTTTTTTGCCCACTTTTTCGAAGGCTGCCAAAATAAAATCCAAATCTTCGTTGGTATGCGAGGCCATATACGAAGTCCGCATCAGCGATTGTCCCGGAGGAACAGCGGGTGGAATTACCGCATTAACAAAAACGCCTTCCTCAAGCAAATCAGTCCAAAACTGGAAGCACGTCCACATATCGCCCACTACTACCGGAATGACTGGCGATTGGCTTTTCCAGACATTAAACCCGAGGTTGGCAAAGCCTTTCCGCATATAATCTGAAATTTCCCAAAGACGATCCAAGCGCCAAGTTTCCGTCTCCAAAATTTCGAGACACTTCAGCACCGTAGCCACGTTTGCAGGTGGCATAGAGGCACTAAATATATGCGTGGAAGACGTATGACGAATATACTCGATCACATCATAATCACCCACACAAAAACCACCCAGCGAGGCGAAACTCTTCGAGAAGGTGCCTGTAGTAAGGTGGCATTTATCTTCCAGATTAAAATAGGCCGCCGAACCACGCCCCCCTTCTCCAATAACCCCAAAGGCATGGGCATCGTCTAATAAAAGGGCCGCGCCAAATTCCTCGGCCAATGCGACCAATTCCGGCACTTTTGCCACCGATCCGCTCATAGAGAAAACACCATCCGAGACAATGAGTTTGCCCGCATTAGGATACTCCTCACTTACCCGCTCTAATAACCGCCGCAAATGATTCATGTCATTATGATTGAACCTTTTTGTTTCTGCAAGCGAGACTTGTTGTCCAGCTACGATGCAAGCATGATTGTCTTTATCGGAAAAAATAAAATCACCTTTACTTGCTAAGCTGGACAAAACGCCCTGATTGGTCATATATCCGGTGGAGTATAATACGCAAGCCTCTTTATTCATGTAACGGGCCAGTTTTTCTTCCAATTCAATATGGATGTCTAACGTTCCATTCAGAAAACGGCTGCCTGTACACCCGGTCCCATATTTATCTATGGCTTCTTTTGCCGCTGTCTTCACACGTGGATCGGAGGTGAGTCCTAAATAATTATTGGAGCCGGCCATAATGATTTCGCGGCCATTGATCACAGCACGTGCGCCTTCATTCCGTTGAATAGGACGAAAATAGGGGTATAAACCCGCGCCTGTAACACGGGCATAGTCGCCCTCAGGATCAAAAAAACGTTCCGCCTTATTAAAAAGCGAAATATCATTACGGTTTCTTTGAGCAGCAAATTGGGCGTGCTTTTGCGTATCGGCCATAGCGAACTTCTAATGCAAAGGTGGGAAAGGAGGATATAAGAACCTGGAATATAATGTGTTTCCGCAATTAAATTAATGACTTAATCAGGAAGAACGAACGAAGGCTATGGAGTAAAAGGCTTCATACAGCCCTTAAAATCTTCGGGAGAAGGACAGCACGGGTGTGCCAGAAACAGGCCAGAACGAAAGCGAAGGCTGGATTTCCGCCACATCAAAATCCTTGAGCTGGGCGCTAATATAGGCTTCAGCTGTTGCCAGTGCCCACACTCCTGCAACCGACAAAATGGCAAAACCTGTATTTCGATAGTGGTAGTCTCGTGCTTGTTTGAGTGGTGTTGAAGCAATGGGCCGTCCTTGTGCAATGGCGTTATAGGACGATTGCCACAAGAGGTAATCTGATTTGGTTGGAGCAAGACCCGCATCAACCCGTTCTACATTGAGTTGATAGGCATGTGCCCGAAAATAGGAACGGTACTGCCGGGTAAAGTACACTGTAAACCCCGTAGCGGTTGCCACTCCCGCCCAAACCACAGGAATCTTCCAGCGTTCACGGTTATAGTATTGCCCACCCCCCGGAAGGATCGCCCAACGCAATGTCATGCGGGGATCTGGAACCCATCTGCTCGAATCGGGCGTGGCCACTCCTGATGCTGTCGGTGTTTTAATGCGCAATGAATCGGGCGCTTGTCCATAGAGCAGGGGCACCAAAGACACCCACAAAAACGAATATACAGGAAAGCAGCGGAAAGGCATAAGGCGCTTATTTATTCATGAGCAAGTCCATGATGCGCTCTAAATCATCTTGCGAGTAGTAGGCAATTTCTACACGCCCGGTTCCATCCTGCCGGTGCTTAATATCCACTTTTGTGCTCATATAGGTACGCAAGCGATTGGTAAACTCATTCACCTGAAGTTCCTCCACACTGGGCATGGCGGATGTCTCTGGATTTTCTTGGGCTTCTTTGAGCTTTCGCAGATAGGCTCGGACACGATCCTCAGTATTTCGCACCGAAAGTGCCTGATCCTGAATCAGCTTCAGGAAAGCCGCTTGTACGTGTGCATCAGGGAGTGGTAAGAGGGCACGCGCATGACCATTAGACAGGGAACCATCGCGCAATGCCGCCTGGACCGCAGGTGGAAGTTTAAGAAGGCGTAGAAAATTGGTGATCGTAGAACGGTCTTTACCCACTTTTTCGGCTACTTGCTCTTGTGTAAGACCGCATTCCTCCATCAGACGATTGTACCCCAATGCCACATCAATTGGGTTGAGATCTTCGCGCTGAACGTTTTCCACAATGGCCATTTCCAGCATCGCCTCCGAGTCGGCCTCGCGGATATAAGCCGGAATTTTGGACAGTCCTGCCCGTCGGGATGCCCGCCAGCGGCGTTCACCGGAGATTAGTTCGTACCCCTCGCCGTCTCCACCAGCCCTTACGGTAATAGGCTGAATGATACCTAATTGCCGGATGGAAGAAGCCAAGTCTTCCAATGCTTGCTCGTCGAAATCGCGACGTGGTTGATAGGGGTTAGGCCGAATCTGACTAATTTCGATCTCAGCCACACGACCTAAAGCCCGTGACTTGTCATCGTATCGGTATAAGTGGGCCGCAACTGGGTTTTCGGCACCGGAAAGGACCTCATTGCCAACAGGGGCATTTGGAAGAAGGGCGTTTAGCCCCTTGCCAAGGGCTGGTTTCTTTGCCATATAACTGAAAAGAATCGCGTTACGAGATTACAAAGAGCCACAATGTTATACTTCAGACTCTTGGGCGGACTGCTCGGCAGATTTTGAGGCCGTTTTCCCCGTTGATGCCGTAAACTGGGCCAAGTTATTTTGGATAATTTCCTTTGAAACCGCCATATAGTTTCGGGTTCCGATACTGGTTGCGTCATATAAAATGACAGGCTTTCCAAAACTGGGTGCTTCCGAGATTCGGACATTTCGATGAATCATGGTGGTAAAAACCTTATCTCCAAAATAGCGTCGCACTTCCGAAGCCACTTGATTCGAAAGCCGGAGGCGGGCATCAAACATTGTCAGCAAGACCCCTTCTATTTCAAGCGCCGGATTTAGGTTTTGGCGAACCAATTTGATTGTATTTAACAACTGACCCAACCCTTCTAACGCAAAATACTCGGACTGTACCGGAATAATCACCGAGTTTGAACCTGTCAAAGCATTTAGGGTGAGCAATCCCAATGAAGGCGGGCAGTCTATAATAATAAATTGGTATTGTGTACGGAGCTGTTTGAGGGCTTTCAATAACACATGCTCCCGCTCCGGCAAATCTATCATTTCCAATTCGGCCCCTACCAAGTTAATATGGCTTGGGACCAGATCTAAATGCGGCATCTCGGTCTGGAGTACCACTTCCTGCATCGGCACATTTCCAACCAGCACTTCATAAACCGATGTGGGGACTTCCCGCGGATTAACGCCCAATGCCGAAGTCGAGTTTGCCTGTGGGTCCATATCAATCAGGACTGTTGCAAATTCCATGGCCGCCAATGACGAGGCAATATTAACCGCTGACGTTGTTTTCCCTACGCCGCCCTTTTGATTGGCGATGGCAATAACTTTTCCCATATGTGCTGTGCGTCTAAGGGTTTGAAAGTGTCAAGATACTGTATCTGGCGGGTTTAAGCCTAATAAGTTTTTTTAGAACATCCATACGGGTGCATTTCAAAACTTCCCAAAGTACCTCGATAATACTTCTTTCACATTTTATGCCGATCAGACAGGTTCTCCTATGATGTCGCCCTTACGGGGCTTATACAAGGTTGTTTTGCTCCGTTTTCCATTGCGATAT
>DDTM01000032.1:16454-30826 GCA_002344075.1 Bacteroidetes bacterium UBA2364 | reverse complement strand
ATGTGGCCTCTGGCGCTATTTTATATCTTTTAGCAAAATTACTTATTTTATTCTTCAAGGAGTATGCCAAGACAGTCCACATATTTCGAGCCCAGAACCATACCCCAAACCTTCCCATAATGAACCTTCATACTCCCTAAGCCTTTTTTTATTGGGAGTTTCACGCCAATTCGCCTTTGCTTTTTTTATAGTGGATACACATAAAAAATATTTCTGCCTTTATCAAAAAAACCATGACCCGCTTTAATCCCCTTGTAGAAGCCATGCGCCCCTCGGCCACCCTTGCTATGACCGCTATGGCCAACCAACTTCGCCAACAAGGAATTCCCGTTATTGGTCTTAGTGCTGGCGAGCCGGACTTCCCAACGCCACAGCCCATCGTAAGAGCAGCGATAGAAGCGCTTGGTGCAGAACGTGGCTTTACTTACACGGATAATACAGGGCTTTTGGCATTGCGGCAAGAAATTTCTCTAAAGCTTAAGAATCACAATCTCTTAGAATATAGTCCTAAAGAAATCATCTGTTCCAATGGCGGTAAGCAGTCGGTTGCTCAAGCCTTGATGGTGCTTTGTCGTCCTGGCGACGAGGTTTTGATTCCAGCCCCGTATTGGGTAAGCTACCCCGAAATGACTGTCTTGGCTGGTGGTACGCCCGTTCCCATGCCCACTTCAGTTAGTACCGAATATAGGATCACCCCCGATCAGTTGGAAGCAGCTATTAATCAACATACCCGCGTTTTAATCCTGTGTTCGCCCTCTAATCCAACTGGATCGGTTTATTCTCCTGAAGAACTGGAAGCCTTAGCCGAAGTCTTGCGCAAGCACCCTGATATTTGGATAATCTCGGATGAATTGTATGAACACGTCATTTTTGATGCCAAGCACATAAGCTTCGCCTCCTTGAAAAGAATGAAGGAACGAACGATTACCATCAACGGTTTTTCCAAAGCCTATGCCATGACGGGCTGGCGACTGGGGTATGCAGCTGGGCCTTTAGAAGTAGTCAAGGCAATGGATAAAGTACAGAGTCAAACCACTTCTAATCCTTGTCATCTGAGCCAACTGGCCGGAATCGCGGCGCTGCAAATGAGTTTTGACCCCATTGCCAAAATGGTAGTGGCATTCCGCGAACGTCGCGATACCGTCTTGACCCTGTTAAATGGTATAGATGGGATTAAGTGCCCTAAGCCAGAAGGTGCTTTTTACCTTTTCCCTGATGTCTCTTCGTTCTTTGGCAAAACAACGCCAGATGGCAGTTTGATTCAGACAGCAGGTGAACTTGCGCTCTATCTACTCCGTGAAGCCCATGTGGCTACGGTTGCAGGAGAAGGATTTGGAGACCCGAATGGCTTACGTATTTCTTATGCAACCTCTTTAGATAAATTGATGGAAGCCTGTCGTCGGATGAAGGTCGCATTGGACCAGTTGCAGTAATTACCTTTGTTGGCTCATTGCACCTTGTTTACAGTTGTTTAATAGAAAGTAACCGATACGCATTTTTTGTATCGGTTTTTCTTTGTAGATTTGTTTGAACCCAGCCTCTAAACCACAAGGGATATGCCACATCACGCTTCCGAAGCCATTCTACAAAAATACCTCAAACGCCTTATGGATGCCCAAGACAATCCGGCGCTTCCACCGCTCACACAAGCAGACTTAGACCGCGCCGCCCGTGAATTGGGCATTACCGAACAGCAAAAAACCGCCCTCGAAGACCGCGCACAGGCGTCTTTGGAGCGAGCATTAAATTTTAGACAACACCAACTGTGGAACGACGCCATCCGCGAATTACAATTTGTGATCTCGGTTCGACCGTTGGATTTGCGAGTGTTATATGAACTTGCAGAGGCCCACCGCCAGCGATGGAATCTGATGAAAGACCCTGATGACCGCAAACAAGCCGAAGCACTTGCCCGCCGATGTGTAGAAATAGACCCCCATTATCGTCCGGCGTATGTGGTACTCTCGGCACTTGGCGAAAGTATGCCCAAAACCAGGCCCAACGAAGCGCCCTTGCCTCGAATCCCTCAAAAAACAACCTCGCCCAACCGAAATGCTTTGTGGACAGGCATGAGCATACTGGGCGTGTTGGTGTTGATACTCTTTTTCTGGTTATCCCCCTCCTCTTCTAAAACCACCCAAAACAAGCTATCGGGCGGTTTATCCGTACCCGACGGCACAAACAGCAATACTTCCTCCGAGTCTGTGAACGATTTGCAAGTTCCAGTAGAAACAGCCTTTGGCACACATGACGTATCATTCGAAGTTCAAAAATCGGTACTTACACCCTATGAAGATGCCTTCTCATACGTTTTACGCGGGTATATTTCGTCCAAAACCAAAGAGATGGTACAGCTTAAGGTGCAACTTAAAGCCCTAGACAAGACAGGACAGACCCTATTTACGGAGTTCAAAGAGGTTTTGCCTACCTACGAAACCAATGTACGGCCTGGCGAGGTACTACCCGTGGACCTACTTCATTATAAGGCCCAAAAAGCACCAAACGTTGCTTCTGTTCTACTGACTATCGCTGAGGTCGACTTAGAATCCGCACCGCCCCAATATCAAACAGATAAACCATTGGAGCTAAAATGGGATATTCCTAAGCCTTCGGGTTTTATATTGGAGACTTTTTTGCGCAATGCCCGTACTACCGGATTTGGAAATACGCGAAATGTTTGGCTGGAAGTGGTCGTAAAAAACAAAGGCCCGCAATCGGTACGAACTTTACAACTTCGGACGGTTTTTTATGATGCTTCAGGATCCGAAATCGGAAGCAAAGAGTCTTTTTTTGTGAGTGGTGCTTCTTCGCCACCCATACGCCCCAATCAAGCCTTTACAGGGAGTCTGCTCACGGAGCTTAAAAAAGGACATACCACATTTAGCCACTTCGAGGTTTCAGTAATTGAGTGGGAGTGAATAAGCAAATAAAGCACAACATACAACTACAACACCAAAAAAAGGCCCCAAGTGGAGCCTTTTTTCTTTAAGCTATTTTGCAGCGATTACATCCCTAAACTTCCAGCGGCCATAGCACCAAATCCGAAAGCACTCACAATTGCACCGACAATCATGCCGGTAAACACCATATTAATTACAATGGCAACAATGGCCACCACAATCATATAAACGATTGTTTTGTCTTGAGGGTTTTTCATCAGGGCGGGCAAGCCGAGGTAGTACAGATAGATACCATAAATAGCCCCCACAAAACTCATAATGCCACCAACAGCGGGAATAATGCCAAAAATCTGGGCAACCCAACCTGCAGTAGAAGCATACACCACCAACTTGGCCGCTTGGTTATCGTTCTTTTCTCCGCCAAAGTTTGGCGCTAAAAAGTTTACAACAAATGACAGGATATACAGCATCAAAACGGCAACAGCAATGCCCACTGCTGCTGTGATCATGGATTGCAACAAAGGGATTTTAACTGTTCCAATGAATATTAGTGTCACACCGAACACCGAGCTTCCAATAGCGCCCGCCAATGCGCCCAGCACGATAAGAGGTAGTGCATAGCTTACAATTAAGGACGACATATTGGACGACTCGCCATCAATAACCTCCCATTCCGCTTTGGGGCTGAGAAGAATGTTTTTTGCACGATCTACAAGACTCATAATAAGACCTCCGATAAAACTGGTGAAGTGGGGTGAATGTAAAAACGTAAAGAGGACGCTAACAGCGTGTTTCCCTTAAAGGTAGGATGTTTATGAACCAAATGCAAAAGTGAGGCCCACAAAAATACAACCCGCCGCGTTTTTAACACCCATACACGACACAAAAAGCAATTTATCTCAATTTGACACAAAGGCTATTCCCACGCTTCCTGTACATCCTTCTGATCAGCTCCGGTCATTTCGGAAGCCCAGCGCCGATCCCACCGCATGACGATCGGCAAACGACGCCCTGTACCAAATGCCTTGCGTGTTACTCGCAAGCCTGGCGCGGCCTGTTTTCGTTTAAACTCGTTTGCATCCACCTTTCGGAGCATGGCCGAGACCATATCATAAGGGTATCCGGTTTCATCGGCAATGGTTTCTAACTCTTGCCATTCTTCTATATATCGCCGAAGAATTTCATCCAAGACAGGATATGGCGGTAAGGAGTCTTGGTCTTTTTGTCCGGGTCGTAGCTCGGCAGAGGGTGCTTTTTGGATAGTGGATTCGGGAATCACCTCACAACCCGCTTTTTGATTGATATAGGAAGCCAGTGCATAGACATCCATCTTAAACACATCAGAAAGTACGGCCAAGCCTCCATTCATATCACCATATAAGGTACAGTAGCCCACTGCCATCTCAGATTTATTTCCCGTTGTTAGCAGCAAATGATTAAATTTATTAGACAACGCCATCAGTGTAGTTCCTCGTACACGTGCTTGAATATTCTCCTCGGCCACATCTGGCGGATGTCCGGCAAAAACGTCCGCCAGCATCTTATCGAAAGCCGAGACCGCAGGAACAATCGGAATATTAAGGAACTCAATTCCGGTTGCCTGTGCGAGCGCCTCCGAGTCGGTTACAGAACCAGACGAAGAATATTTGGAAGGCATGGTCACCCCCGTCACTCGGTCTGCACCCAGTGCGTTAACCGCCAAGGCACAAGTCACCGCAGAGTCTATCCCACCTGAAAGCCCAATGAGTGCTTTTTTGAAGAAACCAGACTTATGAAAATAATCGTGGATTCCCAAAACCAAGGCGTCATGTAAGTCTCGGATGCGATCTGAAGCAGAGGTATGGGCTGTTTCGGGGTGCATCGGCGTCAGTTGCCGCGTTTGGGAATCAAACTCCAAATAAGCCAGTGCCTCCCGAAACCGAGGCAATTCTAAGATCATATTTCCGGCAGCATCGAATGCACAGGAATCGCCATCGAAAATGATTTCGGTATTTGCACCTACTTGGTTGACGTATAAGAAGGGTCGTTGATGCTCGCGACAGTTCTCCAGAATCAGCCGATCACGGGTTTGGGATTGGCTATGCGAGTAGGGCGAGCCACTAATATTGATAAAGATATCCGTACCTGCCGCCGCCAATTCATCTATCGGATTACGATCATAGAGGTGAAATTGCGCCCAAGCCTCGTTATTCCACATGTCTTCACAAACATGAAGCCCAAGACGGATGCCGCGCCACACGATGGGGGTACATACATCGGCAGGTTCAAAATAACGGTATTCGTCGAACACGTCATAGGTAGGCAACAAGACCTTATAGGCCGTTGCCGCTACCTGGCCCTTATCTAATAAGACGGCTGCATTATAAAGCCGTTTTCCAGTGGATTCGGGATTTCGGACGGGTGTACCCAAGATGACGGCAATATTGGGTGGCGACTCGCGGGCAATTTGTTGGATGGCAGCGGTACAGGCATCAATAAACAAGGGGTTGTCCAACAAGTCCATCGGTGGATAACCACACAAGACCAGTTCCGAAAAAACCACCAATTCGGACTGATTTTGGGCAGCTTCCCAGATGGTATCCATAATTTTTTGGACATTTCCGGGCAAATCCCCCACAATGGGGTTGATCTGGGCAAGAGCGATACGCATAAGGATTGGTCAAAGTGTAAAATGGCTATCGAATATACGGTATGAAATTGCGACCGACCAAGTTTCGACAGCGGCTGATTTTCAAACCCCTGTCCCATGTTTGCATTCCCACCACCCAGCCCTTACCTTTCGGAATATTAACGGCTCGCTTCATCCTAAAACACCTCATATTATGTCTCTTCGCTGGTTTTGGGGCATTTTTACTCTGATCGGTTTGCCCTTCATGCTGATTGGTATTTGGTTTGGCTACGATCTTTACCGGTTTTCCGGAACTGCCTTACGCACAGAAGGCGAAGTGGTGGATATGATCCGTAATTCAAAAGGAAGCACCGCCCCTGTTGTGGCCTTTCGCGCAAGAGATGGCCAAATGTATGAAGTGACGGGCGACGTTTTTTCTTCGCCCCCTTCTTATGCCATCGGCGAAGCGGCCACCATTAATTACCAGCCCGAAAACCCAACCAATGCCCGTATTTCTGATTGGACAAACTGGTTATTTCCTGGAATTTTTGGGACACTGGGTACCATTTTCACTGCTTTAGGCTTAGGTGGACTTATCTACCAGTGGCGCAAGCAAAAAATGGCGCGTGCATTACAACAAAGTGGCCAGAAAATTTGGGCCAAGATCGAGCAAGTTGCCCTAGACCAAAGTTTCCGAGTGAATGGTAGAAGCCCATACGTCATTTGGGCGCAATGGCAAAACCCTAAAGACTTCAAGATATATCAATTCCAGAGCGACCACATCTGGTACAATCCCACTTCCTTTCTCACCAAGGAGACCATTCCGGTATATATTAATCTCGCAAACCCAGAAGATTACCACATGGACCTTTCTGCGCTTCCAGCATCCGGAAATTAACTCGGTTGTACCACTCGCCAATAGATTGTTTTTACCTTTATAAATAGATTGTTTTTATCTTTTATGCAGGTACATTGCTTTAACACACTGTTCTTGTTATTTTTACATTTATGAAAGCGCTTTAATGAACGCGATTAATTTGGACACCCGCCATCCACAGATTATCCCCAAACCCAAAAAAGACCCCAAAAAGGAGATGCACATGGTAAAATGCTTTAGACCATTTTTTGTGCTCCTATTCCTGCTACTCGCAGCCGGAACAGGATTTGCGCAGAATGCAACCGTTCAAGGAACCGTCAAAGATGGAGGTGATGGCACCTCACTCATTGGTGCTACGGTTTCACTGCTAAAATCCGGAACAAACGATCTGGTTTCCGGAGCCACGTCAGATCTGAACGGCAAATATCGGATTTCTGCCGCTGCTGGGAATTACGATGTGTCGGTTACGTTTGTAGGCTATCGGGCTTTGCGTCAAACGGTTTCGCTTAAGGCCGGACAAACTGTAATGTTAGACTTCTCTATGGCCGATGCCGGCAATACACTGAATGAAGTGGTGGTATCTGCGTCGCGCCAGTCGGAAAAAATCTTAGATGCGCCAGCTTCTGTTTCGGTGTTGGACGCACGTGAGGTACAAAACCAAGCCACACCAAGCATCGCTGCGGTTTTACGGAACGTAGAAGGTGTGGATATGGCACAAACAGGTGTTGACCGCTACGAAGTGGTACTACGCGGTTTTAATAATGCCTTTTCGGGCGCAGCCTATACGCTTATTGATTATCGCCAAGGCGCAATTGCTTCCTTAAATGCCAATGCTTATAGCATGATGCCCATCTCGAACATTGACTTGGAACGGGTAGAAATTGTGCGCGGCCCTGGTTCTGCATTGTATGGTCCTGGCGTAGATGCAGGCGTCGTCCATTTTATCACGAAGAACCCATTCGACCATCAAGGCACAACCGTTTCGCTTGGTGGTGGTCAACAATCTACCGCTGCCGCTGCATGGCGCCATGCAGGCGTATCGGCCAATCAAAAACTGGGCTATAAATTTGCAGGCCAATACTCGCAGGCAAAAGATTTTGCCATGAACGTTATGGCTCCGCAAGACTTTATTCAGTTGGATACCACCGGAGATAAATTGGTCGTGATAGAGGACGGGGGTAGCCTGAAAGCCTATGCCCTTAATACCGACCAATCTGCTGTAACAGATGTAACCAGTACCTATACACAAACAGCACTTCAGGCCATTCGGGATGTCCCTCGCGACTATGATACCGATAAACTGAACCTAAACGGGATGGTGGAATACAAACTGGGTAGCAAATCGGCACTGATTGTGAATGGTGGTTACTCGGTCTCTTCTGGCACCTATATGTCCGGTATTGGCAACCTGCAAGCCATCGACTTCGGATATACCTATGGGCAAGTTCGCTTCCAATCAGGCTCCTTCTTTGCGGCAGCTTCTTTGAACCGCAACAACCACGGTGGTTCATACATCATCAACCGACGCCGTTTAGACAACAATGGCAATGTCATTTCAGGTTCGGAGGGTACGGTATATGACCACTCACAAAAGTGGAATGTGCAACTACAAAATGACAGCAAGCCATCGGAAAAACTCCGTTTGATCTATGGTGCAGACATGCAATACACGATTCCGGATACCGACGGAACCATCTATGGCCGCAACGAAGAAAATGATGCCATTATGGAAACGGGCGCTTATGCCCAAGCACAGTATGCACTTTCCCCCAAGTTGGACATTACACTCGCGGCACGTGGAGACTACAACAATGTAATCGGCGCGTTCGCGGTTTCTCCACGATTGGCTTTTGTTTTTAAACCGTCAAACACCTCTTCGGTACGCGCCACGTTCAACCAAGCCTTCTCTTCACCGGGCAACAACTCCATGTTCTTAGACATTCCTGCCAGTCAAACCAGTTTTGGTGCATTCGGTACGGCATTGGTACGGGGACGAGGTGCCTATGAGGGCTTTACCTTTAACCGAAATACTGCTTATCCAGGTGGCGTAGTGGCTTCCAGCATCTTACCTTGGAATCGCGGTGCCGATGTGGCAGGCCGTCTGAATTATGGTGAATTATATGGAAATCTAATCTATCCAGGATTAAATGCAACCCCCAATGCGACCTTGGCTGCCCTCATTAACCAAGCTTTGGGTGCCCAAAAAGTAAATGAAGCCACCGTTGGTACCTTGAAACAACTACTTGCACCTGCTGCAACCCAAGTACAAGGCGGAGTAGATGCACTGATGGTGATGATCAACGTCCAAACAGGACAGGCCATTCCCGTGAATGCCGTCACAGACGTAGATCCACTGAAGCAAACAAAAACCCAAACCATAGAGTTGGGCTACAAAGGTATTTTCGGAGGTAAGCTACTTGTTGCCATAGATGGTTACTACTCCAAGAAGAAAGATTTCGTTGGGCCGTTGCTCATGCAAACCCCACTTTTCTTGGCGCAAGGCTTTACGAACGACCTTACCGCTCAACTCGCTGCTGCCATCGAAGCGAATCCCCAACTTAAGGGCGCGCTTGCGCAATTAGGCATTCCATCTGCACAAGTAGCAGGCTTGGTCGTGGGCTTTGCAAATCAAAACAATGCACTCGCCCGCGTGCCAGTTGCAATCGCCCAACCCAAAGAAAACAATCCGGGTGTCGGTAAAATGCCGGAACTGATGCTCTCCTACCGGAACTTTGGAGATGTAAGTTACTGGGGTCTGGATACATCGCTTCGCTTTATCGCCAATGACCAATTAAGCATCTTTGCCAATATGTCGTACACTTCCGATAACTTCTTTGACGAAACAGAAGTGAACGAACCAGGAAGTGGTTTGTATCTGGCGATGAATTCACCGCAGATGAAAGTGAAATTAGGCGGCGACTACAAACTAAAAAATGGTTTCTCGGCAAATGTGTCTTTCCGGTATAACCAAGGGTTCCCAATTGCCTCCGGTCCTTATTTAGGAGGCTTGCCCAACCCATACAACAACAGTGCTAGTAAAATTGACGACATAGGTGTAGAAGACTACTATCTTCTGGACTTAGGTGCAGGCTATGAATTCAGCAAACGGCTGCGCTTAGACGCCTTGGTACAAAATGTGACTGATAACCAAGTTCGCCAGTTCTACGGCGCACCCGTCGTAGGCCGTTACAGCACCCTACGCTTAACGTTCGACTTCTAATTTTCCCACAAATATCCAACCCTCAACGGGCGCATTGCAAAACAATGTGCCCGTTGAGATTTTTGTACGACCACGGCTTGGTTACACGAACGTCTCGGCATTTGTCAAGGGCGCATTGCAAAATTTCCCCAAGGGGTTCTATTATGATGCCACTTCTACGGAGCTTTTCTTAATGATAGGCAAAGATGTCACCGAATCTAAGGTGCGTCGTATGTCTGGTTGGCATTTTTGAAATGCACTCTTTGTGAAGGACATAATCGGTTGGGTTATTTGTATATTTATTTTGACGATAGCACGTAGCCGATTAATCCCCTTTGAGTCGAGTAAATGATCTGCTCGAACAAATACAGCATTAGCCAAGCTTTCGATATTTTACAGGCTAAATTTGTGAAGTGGGTATAATGTCGCTTTGTAGCTAAATCAAGTAACACGCCTCAATCCATGTGCCCAATCCGACTTTTCCACCAGTTATCCACACAGCTTAACCAAGGAGTCATTTATCAATGGAAATCCATACGTATTGGATGCAACGGTGTTTAGAACTTGCCAAGAAAGGCGCGGGGGCAGTCAGCCCCAATCCGCTGGTAGGGTGTGTTTTGGTATCACCAGACAATGAAGTCTTAGCAGAGGGATGGCATAGACGCTTTGGTGGGCCTCATGCCGAAGTCGAGGCCATTCGTACTGCAACCCAAGTACATACAAATCAATCACTTAGATCATGCACTTTGTATGTCAACCTCGAACCTTGCAGCCATTATGGGAAAACCCCTCCTTGTGCCGATCTTATCCTCAAACATGGTATCCCGCGAGTGGTTACGGGTATGAAAGACCCCAATCCGATGGTTGCTGGTAAGGGAATTGAACGGTTGCGCATACATGGTGTCGAAGTATTAGAGAACGTGCTGGAACACGGCTGTAAACGCTTGAACGAGCCTTTTACCCATCATTTGCGCACGAGTTATCCACATGTCCATCTTAAAATTGCTCAAACGTTAGATGGATCGGTAGCGACGGCATCAGGACACTCTCAATGGGTGACGGATAGCGAGGCCCGGAAAAAGGTACACCTCTGGAGGGCTTCTCATGATGCCGTGTTGGTGGGATACCAAACTGCGCGGAACGACAACCCCGCACTGACCGTTCGTCACGTGGAAGGTCGGCAACCAATCAGGATCGTATTAGATCGAATGGGACAATTACCGGATACCTTACAAATCTTTCGGGATGGTTGGGTGTCTAAAACTTGGGTTGTCGTGGCGCCAAACGTTAAACCAGTTTATGAGGCACTTCTCCACAAGGCTGGTGGAAAACTTGTGTACAACCCTATTCATGGGGGGCATCTTACATTATCGGTATTGTTCAGGCAATTGGCCGAAGGCAGCTTGGGGCAGGTGATACAGTCGGTATTGGTCGAGGCCGGACCGGGGCTTTCCACTGCCTTGATACAGCAAGACCTTGTAGATCGCTTGTCGCTGTTTATTGCCCCAAAATTGGTGGGGGGCGGGGTACCTTCTTTTCGTGGGATTGGTATTCCAAGCATGGATCAGGCCATTGATTTTGTTGAATATATATGGGAACAAGTGGGCAGCGATTTACTGTTTACTGGCTGGAGACGCACCGTTTAAAACATTCCTAAACAGACAGACCACACGATGAGTGAAACCATTACTGGAAAAGACCTGCAAAGAATCGGTTGGAAGCCAGGAAAACTCTTGGGTATGGCGAAAACAGCCGCCACGTCTTTGCTTTTAGATGGCTCGGACAAACAAACCGTTTTGAACATCCTAAAAGACGTTTGGGCTACACCTACCAACTTCATAGACCACTTGATCCTTCGAGGGCTGGTGGAGGCCGTAATCCAAGCACAAACACCCACATCAACACCTTCACCCATGGCATTACGCCCTGAGCCTCTACCGTTTAAGGTTTGGGGGACGCACATGATAGACGAGGGCACACAGCAACAAATGAGGTCGGCTATGCGATTGCCTATTGCAGTGGCAGGAGCGTTAATGCCGGATGCCCACGTTGGGTATGGCCTGCCCATTGGTGGCGTATTGGCCACTCAAAACACGGTCATTCCGTATGCGGTGGGTGTGGATATCGCCTGCCGAATGATGCTTTCCGTGTTTCCGGAATCACCTTCTTTGCTCCAATCGCAGCACGAGAGGCTACGAAAAGCCCTTTTAAACGAGACACACTTTGGTACAGGAGATCGCTGGCGACCCCATGATCCCAATACACCCGATCATGACGTCTTGGAGGAACCCCTTTGGCAGGCAACCCCACTTCTGCGTTCACTCAGAGATAAGGCACAAGCCCAACTGGGGACTTCGGGCACGGGGAATCATTTTGTAGAGTGGGGTTCAATAACCGTCTCGGCCTTTGACGCCGAAACAGGGCTTCAACCGGGCCAGTATCTTGCACTACTTTCTCACTCTGGCTCACGGGGAGTGGGGGCACGCATTGCCGAGCACTTTACCCGTGTAGCCGCAGCCCTTCATCCTACATTGGCACAGGAAGTCCGGCATTTGGCTTGGTTGGATTTAGACAGCGATGCGGGCGAAGATTATTGGCAGTCCATGCACTTAGCAGGAGCATTTGCACAGGCAAATCATCACCTCATTCATCAGCGGGTAGCACGTGCAGGAGGCCTTGAAGCATTTTTTATGGTAGAGAACCATCACAATTTTGCCTGGAAAGAACACCTCGCAGATGGCCAAGAGGTGGTGGTTCACCGCAAAGGGGCAACTCCTGCCAGCCCCGGGGTGCTGGGCATCATTCCCGGCTCTATGGGGGATAATGGGTTTTTAGTCCGTGGATTGGGTCACGCCCCTTCCCTCAATTCGGCTTCACATGGGGCCGGAAGACTCCTAAGCCGCAAAATGGCCAACAATAGCATCACCAAACACGAACGAGACGCCTATCTGAAAGAACATGGCATTACACTGCTCAGTGGCGGTATAGATGAAGCACCACAAGCTTACAAACCAATTGGCGAAGTAATGGCTGCGCAGTCTGATCTGGTGGAAACCATCGCACGTTTTAAGCCCGTCATCGTGCGAATGGCGTAAATCGTTGTAATAAACCATCTAATGACGGCAAACGTGTTCAAATGTTTAGATGGAAGCTTTTCTAAAAAATAGTCGGAATAACAACCGAAACCATAACCGATGCAAACCACTTCTTGGAAATATAAACGGATTGTGAAGGCTGTTCAGTCCAAAGCAAGGAAATCATATTAAACATAAATCATCTTAAAGCATTAGTGTAATAGGATTGTTTTATATTATTTATGACGTCATTCCTAATGACAAGAAGGGGTGTTTTCTTTATCACCACCCCTTAGCCCAATATCAAACATGAATAGTGTTAGACGTTGAATACAGAAAAAGTGAGGAAAAAAAGTGAAAGAAAAAATGATGTTATCACATTAAAAAAATTTAATACAGCTATTGACTTTGTTTTATAGTGGTTGTGAATTCAATTCAGTTCCTGAAAAGGAATCACTCAATGTTAAACAGGAGTTCGTTATGAAAAAAATGTATTTTCATCTGTTTGTCGCTGTTATGGTTGCGTTATCAATATCATTGACTGGATGCGATAGCTGAGTAACTACAAACAAAGAAGTGCCAAATTTTGAAAAAATAACACAGTTTAAAACACTGCCAAATGAGCAACAAAAAATAGCCTATTCTTTATTGTCAACACGTGACCGCAAAACTCTTTGGCTTGAACATCTTTATAAAATTAAAGCTCAGTCTGTTGAAAATAACCTGACCAATAATCGGTTGTTGCTGATTGATCAACTTATTGAGATAGTAAAATCAAATAAATATGATGAAGCAGAGAAAAATAAAAAGCCGACCTTAGTGATTCTTACTTGGTTACAAAAAAGCTAAAAAAGAGTTTAAAAGTGTTGAAGTATATAACTTAGTATTTAGCCAAAACCAAAGTATTCTTACAAATGATCCTAGTGGAGTTTTTACAAAAGATAAGACTTTATCTAAAGAGTATATAGGAGATGACTTACAGAGAGACTGTGGTCAATGCTGCTGTACTAAAGGCTCTTCTTTCACCTGTGCTAGATATGACCTTCTACCGCCAACAATCCAATATGGCGAGTGCATGAATGGTAGTATTGCTTGCTATAATGATACTACATATGGTTGTGGGTTGCTCTGGGTAGAAGCATGTAATGGAGATCGTTGTGTTTGGAATTAAGTTATTAACTTACAACGCATATCAACTATTCAAAAATAATAACTGACATGAAAACATCAGTCATCATACTTCTAACCACTTTTACTGTAGTACTTGTTGTGAGTACGCTTTTTGCTAATGGTTTGTTTGATAGCATCATAAAACCAGATTTCGATGAAAAGCATGTTTACACTTTTGCTACAGGCGATACTGTTGCAGTTAATGCACGATTTGTTAATTTCTCATGGCGAGAAGCACGAATTGATGGCGTAAGTAGTAGTTGTAATATTGGAGATATTAAGTCGCCAAAGATTGCAAAAGGAAAAAAAGGTTTTTTTCTTAAATTTAAACTATTTATTCCGAAACAAATTGGGCATTATACAGATCAGTTAGTATTTATAACGGACGATAACAAGAGCTACTTTGCAGGATCCGTTATAAAATATAATGTCATCAATGGTCAAGGGGGTAATAAGTCTCTTGATCTTAAACTAAAATAGTAACCAAAAGGGGAATGGTGCATTTCGAAAACGTATCACGCCTCATACTACTGGACATTTTCAA
>DDTM01000032.1:7749-16418 GCA_002344075.1 Bacteroidetes bacterium UBA2364 | reverse complement strand
GTTATTGATGAGTCTGATTCCGATAGCCCAAACGGTGAAAGGATTGCTTAAAAAAGGAGGAATAGGTATAGGCGTTCCTTGGGCCGCTTACGATTTCGGGGACTGTATGAATTGGTGGTAAATCAAAACAGAAACTTAACCTCAACCTGTATGCCTCAGATAAATCAAATATTTGACTTTTTATCAGTCATTATTGTCTTGGTTGTCTCGTTTGAGCTAATTCGTGTTCTACTAAATAAAGAATACAGAAAGGCAATAACCAAGCATGACCATGACGACTTCGTGTCATTATTAGCGGATTACCGTTACACAAAGATCTTACTACTTTGTGTTTTATGGCTACATTTTGCTCAAAAAGCATATCAGGCATTTTTTCCATAATTCCTTTATCGGTATGCTTTTAAAGTCCAAAACGTAGCCGCTATTTGGTTATTAGAGATCGCTGTGGCTCGGTAGAAATGAATAGACGATGCCCATGAGAACATGGGGTTAATCTGATTTAAAACCTTTTGGTGTTGGGTCTCACGTCCACCTCAATCTTAAGGCCCTACACGCTATTAAACAAACAAGCAATGCGATACACCTTCGTTGTTTTTCTATTGCTTGTTTTTGGTTTGAATGCGCAGGCACAAACCAGCAAGCACCAGTTGTTTCTTGGGGTAAACTGAGGGGTATTTCCACTCGGCGACATGCTCACCTTGGGGATCCATGCGGGCTATACTTATGCGATTAACAACAACCTTGGCACAACGTTTAGGTTGGTACAACATTAATCGAACCAGACCCTTGGGGATCAACAAGCCGCAACGGTCGCAATAGAGGCCAATGTCCAAGTCTTGCCCATTCATTTTAACCGCGTATCGTTGGGGTTTAAGGCGGGTGTATCGTCCCGCAATTTGGTGACTACTAAAAAAATCAATGCAGTATTGTCTATGTAAACGGAAAAGAGATTTACGTGAATAGCCTCAATATTAGCTATGAGTTTGGCGGCGTGCAGGCATATTTGTTCATGCCCATAAAACTGCGTAAAAGAACTGCTTTGGTGACAAGAGCCGGCTATGTGTATTATGGCAACTCGGTGGATGTTTTTGATTTAAGTACGGGTATTCAAATTTCCTTATGAAGAAATATAGTAATTGGTTAACCTGAAACTTACTTGTAATCAAGTTGTTGAAAACGAGTGCATGTCACAACTTCCTCATTGGTAGGCAAAGATATCACCGAATCTAAGGTACGTCGTATGTCTGATTGGCATTTTTGAAATGCATCCTTTCAATAGAGCCCTTCTTTCCTCGTTTCATGTGGTAATATCAAGGACCTCTAAAACCCTTTCAGAATCCCCCAAACTTCATACATGGCCTGTTTGTTGTTGCAGAGGGGCCATTTTTCATCATTTTCCACTGATTGTCTGAAAAATTTCATGTCAGCCTCTACCAATGCGTTGTAGATTGTGAAGGCCCCTGCGTGCCATCCTTTCAACAGCAAACACGTTACGCACATGAGCGAAAAGAAAAACCTTTTTGGAGCACGGCAATTATTTGATACCGGCTCTGGACAAGCCTACCTCTACCGATTAGACAAATTAGAGCAGGATGGACTTGGGCAAGTGAGCCGCCTCCCATTCTCCATCAAAGTGCTACTTGAGTCGGCACTTCGGAATTGCGATGACTATGTGGTGCCCAAATCTGCTATCGAGCGATTGGCCGCCTACGACCCCGCCAATCCGGTGGCCGAGGAAATCCCTTTCTTGCCCGCACGCGTTATTTTACAAGACTTTACGGGTGTACCTTGCGTGGTGGACTTGGCTGCAATGCGCTCGGCCATGCAACGCCTCGGTGGAAACCCAGACGTGATAAATCCCCGTGTCCCTGTAGATTTGGTGATAGATCACTCTGTACAGGTGGATGAATATGGCTCGGAAGCCGCAATGCTTATCAATAATCAGTTGGAATTTGAACGTAACCGCGAACGCTACGAATTCTTGCGCTGGGGACAGCAAGCCTTAGACAACTTTGGGGTGGTTCCACCTGCTCGCGGAATTGTCCACCAGATCAACCTCGAATACTTAGCAAAAGCCGCTTGGCGACGGCCAGAAGAAAATGGTTTGGATGTAATCTATCCAGACTCTTTGGTCGGAACCGATAGCCACACTACGATGATCAATGGTCTTGGGATTGTTGGCTGGGGTGTGGGTGGTATCGAGGCAGAGGCCGTCATGCTTGGTCAGCCGATTTATATGCTCATTCCGCAGGTGATTGGCTTTAAGCTCGAAGGAAAACTCCGTGAAGGTGTTACGCCAACAGACCTTACACTAACGATTACACAGATGCTCCGCAAAAAGGGTGTGGTGGATAAATTCGTGGAATTTTATGGTCCAGGCATCTCCAGTATTGGCCTCGCAGACCGCGCCATGATCGCCAATATGGCACCAGAATATGGCGCCACTATCGGGTTTTTCCCCATTGACGACGAGGCATTGAACTACTTGCGCCGTACTGGTCGCGACGAGACATTGGTGACGATGGTAGAGCGCTATACCAAAGAACAAGGACTTTTCCGCACCGATGAAACGCCCGATCCGGTCTTTACCGATACGCTAAGTCTCAACTTGACCGATGTAGTGCCGAGTGTCGCCGGGCCAAAACGCCCGCAAGACCGGATTTTTGTACCTGACGTAGGTAAAGAATTCCAATCGGCTCTTACGGCCCCAATTGGACCATCGGGCTTTGGTCTTATACCGGAAAAAGTGGCACCATCCTCTACCTATGACGATGGAAAACAAAAACTTACCATGAAGAATGGTGATGTGGTGATTGCCGCCATTACGTCTTGTACCAATACCTCGAATCCCTTTGTTTTAATGGGCGCAGGGCTAATCGCCAAAAAAGCCGTAGAACGCGGCCTCAAGGTAAAACCCTATGTTAAAACTTCGCTTGCGCCAGGTAGCCGTGTGGTGACGGAATATCTGCGCGAAGCAGGTCTGTTACCTTATCTAAACCAAATTGGGTTTAATGTAGTGGGATATGGCTGTACCACTTGTATCGGAAACTCAGGACCACTCCGCGAACCCGTAAACAAAGCCATTACCGATGGCGACTTGGTGGTGGCGGGCGTTCTTTCCGGAAACCGCAACTTCGAGGGGCGGGTTCACCCGCTCGTAAAAGCCAATTATCTGGCTTCACCGATGCTGGTCGTTTCCTATGCCTTGGCTGGAACGGTGGATTTGGACTTGATGAACGACCCCATTGGCACCAATGACTTGGGCGAAACAATTTATCTGAAAGACCTCTGGCCAACCGCTGCCGAGGTCAACGAATTGGTATCGAAATATGTGACGGCATCTATGTTCCTAAAAGAATACAATGGCGTGGAAACTTCCAACGAAGACTGGAATGCCATTCCGGTGGCCGAAGGCGCACTTTATGCGTGGAACGATGCTTCTACCTACGTCCAAGAACCACCTTTCTTTACCAGCCTAACCCGCGAAGTCTCGACCATTCAGCCCATTTCCGGCGCAAAAGTATTGCTCAAACTGGGAGACTCTGTCACCACCGACCACATTTCGCCCGCAGGTTCGTTCAAAAAAGACACACCCGCCGGGAAATACCTGCTGCAAAATGGCATAGAACCCAAAGACTTCAACAGTTATGGCTCGCGCCGGGGCGCTCACGAGGTAATGATGCGTGGCACGTTTGCCAATATCCGCATCCGTAATCAAGTGGCCCCTGGAACCGAAGGTGGTTGGACGACTTACTTCCCAACAGGCGAAATAACGAGTGTCTATGATGCTTCGATGCGATACCAAGAGGCAGGTATGCCGTTGGTGGTCTTGGGTGGAAAAGACTACGGAATGGGTTCCTCCCGCGACTGGGCGGCCAAGGGGACCATGCTTTTGGGCGTAAAAGCGGTGATTACTGAAAGCTTTGAACGCATCCACCGCTCCAATTTGGTCGGAATGGGCGTGCTGCCATTGGTATTCAAAACCGGAGAAACTGCCGAGACATTGGGCTTAGACGGAACCGAGTCTTTTGATATCCCTGTCACCGACGACGTAATACCCCGCCAAGAAATCACCGTTACGGCAACCAAAGCAAATGGCTCGCAGGTACAATTCCAAGCCATTTGCCGTTTGGACACCCCAATTGATGTGGACTATTACCGCAATGGTGGCATCCTGAACTATGTCCTCCGCGAATTCCTGAACCAAGCAGCCATTCCGGCGTAAGGTGAATTCAAGTCCTTGGACTCAAACAAAACGGGTTGTTTCTCTGGAGAGAGGCAACCCGTTAATATTTTACATGTGTTCAACGTTTGGGCATCCTGTTAATACGTTTCAACCTGTCGGATAAAACAAAACAGGCCACTAAATAGGGGGCATTCTATGATTTTGTATAAAAAGAGGTTATTCAATACCCTCTAAAAGTTTTGCATAAACCCCACTTGCTGTCTTTTTCCCGATTTCTCGCACCATTTTGGTGATCATGTTGTTCAAGTTTTCGCGCTTGTCTTCTCCATTAAAAACGCCACGTTGCTCGCGGTTCAGGTCTAAGTCGGCCATATTCCCCGCATATTTAGCGGTTTTATATTGAATCACCTCGGTATGTCGGGTTCCACCGGAGGTAAAAAGCCGACGCTTACTCAGTTCCAGAATCCGGAAAGAAACCCCTACTTCCACCTTCCGTTCTACAATCACTTCTTTGTAAGTTACTTTTTGTTTAGAGAACGTACTTGCATTACGGTCTCGTTCACGTACATTACGTTCGGTTACAACAAAGCGATCTATCTCTCCGAAAACGATAAAATCTCCTCCGATGCGCCTTCCCAAGAGATACACTTTGTCATCAGAAAGGACACGGCCTTCGAGATCGTCTTTACGCATCTCGCGCCGTATGTCGCGTGGGTCACTTGTAATAACAAAAGCGGGCGGTTTGCCCCAATACCCAAACTGGAGTTCCTCATTTAATTCCTGTACAAAGCTATCCGGCATTTCCTGAATGGCTGCTGCTGTTCGATAAAGGGGTAAAAACGCCACTTTACGGCTACCACGCCTCATGGCTTCTTCCATAAGGCTGCGTGCGCGTTCGTTTCGCGGGGCCATTTCCAAGGCACGTCCTAATTTATCATAAGCTGCCCGGAACTTATTGTATCGGATGTCATCTTCGGCCCATTGAAACAAGACATTGCTGCGGGCTTGGGTCATTTCCTCCTTCATGCGCTCATCGGGCGTGATTTCGGTCGCCTTTTCATAGTTGCGTAGGGCGCCCGACCAATCGCGTTTGCGCTCTGCAGCCAACCCAGCAGCGGCAAGGTCTTTACTCCACTGGTCTTCGAGGTCAAACATTTGATTGCGAATCATCTGCTCGGCATCCGGGTCTGGCTCATATTGAAGGGCCTCTCTGGCGCTATTGAGGGCTTGTTCCCACTTATTTTCGATGGCCAAGTTTTCGGCCCGTGTCACCAGATCACGGATGACGTCGTTGAAGGCCCGTCGGCGGTCGCTTTGATAAGTTGCCGGAAGCGTGAGCGAGAGGTTTACGGCGTCTGCTTTTTGGACCAGACCATCCACCCGGCGGTAGTGGCTCACCTGTGCTTTTGGGTCTCGGGTGGGTTCTGTTAATATGGCCCGAATGGCGGCATCGCCCGTGCTCTGTAAGCCGGAACGTGCATTAGAAAGGTTGGGATTTTTTTGGAGAACCTGTATATAGGCCATTGCGGCATCTTCATACCGTCCTTTGGCCTCAAGAGCAGTAGCCCGCTTCAGTACCTTCCCGGTGGTATCACAGGCGGATATAAATAGCATCAAAAAGAGCAAGGCTGGTATAGCAAATTTGTTCATAGGACTTGTTTTCAAATTTAAGTTGGAAAACTTTGTGGTTTACAAGATACTTCGTTCTTTGGACTTGGATGGAGAACCCCTTACGAAAATGGTTTTTATAAAGAACGAAACAAAGCCATTGGTTGTTACGCTGGAGGCACACACCATGAAGCCTATAAATTATTCTTTGTAATAATCTGCTATTTTATAGGTCTTTACACTTTTTTTCCACTTTGTTCCGGTCAATACCTCCGTGGTTACTAGCACCCGATCATTCGCTCCTGTAGCGTCCTCGGTAATTTTTTTAATGAGTACAATTTGGCCGTTCCGCCAAGCATTTTCACTGGTCTGGTGCCAACAACAGCCGCTTTTGGTGAAGGTGACCAATACTTTCCGCTTGACATCGGTGCGGAATAGACCAAGGTTTTCCATGACCATTAGCGAGAGTGGAATATGGAATTCAAAACGGTTTTTAGCGGGATGATACAAATAAACATCATAGCTCGGTCCGCCGTATCCGCTCATATTGCCATTTCGGATGGCCAGATCGGTTTGCCCGTCGAAGTTAAAATCATCAAAAACAAGGGCACTTTGTTCATTATAAAGTTGGACAACATTTACCGATGGTTTTTGATTTTCGTCGAGTGTCATGTATAAATCGTCCGAAAAGAATGTCTGTATGTGCCTACCAGATTTGTCGTATAAACCAATGGTAGCCAGTCCTGTACAGGTATCGCCCTCGCAATTTGCCACACTAAACCGTGCTTCATATTGGGGAGCAGCATTTTTGATGACAAACTGATGGGAATGCGTGGTGTCTAATCGGTTCCGGCTTCCGATGCGTTCAATAGAAAACGGATATTGTTTTCGACCATCGGCGCTGCGCCAAAGTCCTTGAATATTCTCAAACTCATCTAATTGCCCTTTAAAGGTTCCGGTAATGCGTCCGGCGGCATCGTATTCTGAAGCAGAGAACTGGTCTTCATACAAGCTTCCACGCAAGATAATGGGCTTGTTTTGAGAGGTATATACATACGTTCCACTCAGCACGTCCTCGGTCAATGAAAGGTGCATCAGGATTTGAAGTTTCCCATTAATGTTACCGTTGTAATACAGCGGGATACTGGTATCTGATTGGCTATGCACCCGTGTACTCAAAGAACAAAGGAGGCTGAGCAGGAGAAAAAAACGCTTTTTCATCATAATAGAGGATTGAAAGTGTAAACCAAAAAAAAGGCAGTAACTGTGTTACTACCTAATAAGATACTATTTATTGGCAAAAATGGACGATCAAAATGGACTCATCTCCGGAAAAGCAGCGAGAACATCCAAGCAGAAGCCTTGGTTTCTTGATCGGTACTGCGGTTTTTAGTATTCCCCGTGGACCACTCGGCGGCCAAGGTTGCCTTACGGCCAATCCGAAACCCACCTTTTATGGCAAGTTGGAGATTACGAAAATCCGTCTGAGAAAGTTGGGTGGCTTCTTCGTCATAGTTATTATTGCGGTAATACCCCCAAGTGGCTCGTGGGATGACCATGAGGCGCCCCAATGCCAAACCGCGATGTAGGTGTACATTTCCACCATATCGTATAATAAAAGGTTCTACGAAATTACCTTCGTCGTCGTAGTAACTGCCTGCACGTGCAAACCCCTGCAACGTGAGGCCCAATCTTTCTGGGTGGTGTTTCCGGGTGCGTCGTCCGATGATGGGAATATAGAGTTCTGGCCCAATAGAGACCGCATTTAAACCGCTTGCAAGTTCGGTATTGGCCACATGTAAATACAGGTTACGGATTCCCAGACGCAAAGCGGTGGTTTCGTCGCCATTTACCTTGGCGGCTTGAACTCCCACTTCAAGATTACTACTCATAAACTGGGCGAACGTACTGGGGGCCATTAACCAAAGACCCAAAATGGTGATCAAGATTCTTTTCATGGTTCTATTTTTATGATTATAAAATCGGTGATTAGGGTATAATACAAGAATTGTAACCAGACATCAAGATGTGTTTTTGAAAATAGCAATATCGTCTTGGTGCCTTTTCGACCAACCAAATATCGGCAACAGGACACACCGCCTGATAATCACTAAAAAATCATCAAGAGAACATGAAACCTTCAATGCACACAGGGTGTTTTATGTTTGATATAATTTTGTGAAACAACGTGACGAATCACAATCCCATATTTCGGTTTTTTGCGGGCTTTTTGTTGGCTTGGCTGTTGTTCCTCCATGTGCCGGTGGTGGTTCATGCGTGCGCTATGTCGGGCAAGAAGCAAGTGGCAGGGAAGATGGTATGTTGTCGGATGAAGGGCAAGGAAGAACGGTCATTTATCGGGCCTAATACCGATAAGAAAACGCCCACTTCCAAAAGTTGTCATCGTCCGTCGGTTGCACACCGGAATACTCCAGATAATTCCCAACCGACCAGCCTTAAACGGGCCATGTGTTGTAAGGTAGAGGTCCCCCAAACCGATACCGATGCTGGGATTATTACGCCAACTTCTATCCACGATTTAGTAGCGTCTGTTACTATGGCTTCGTTGGCGACATTGGATTCGGGATTGCCCCAGCCTAAACCATTTTTCTATTTAGTGGCACGTCCGCCGCCGAATAACTGGCAAGCACTTCTCTGCATTTTTCGAAATTAGGATCTAAGTTCAACTCTTTGTATTAGCCATACTTTGTAATGAATCATGCAAGGTCTGGCGCTGGCTATAGAGATATGGCGTTAGCACCCAAAACATTGAACTTAAACCTAATTGAATCATGAAATTCTTTTTATTTTTCCTTCTTCTAATTCTTCCGTTCGCCTATACGCAATCTCATAAACCGAATGAAACCTGCGAACA
>DDTM01000032.1:0-7642 GCA_002344075.1 Bacteroidetes bacterium UBA2364 | reverse complement strand
CCTGCGAACACTGCAAAAAAGGCGATGGTCATAAAACAAACGGTGATGAACCTAAAGAGTCCGCCACGGCTACTCCACAAAACACCTTAGAAGCGGATCTCAGAAGTGAGTTACGTACCGTTTTGACAGCCTATTTAGCGGTGAAGGACGCCTTGGCCAAAGACAATCCAAGCGATGCCGTTACGCAAGCAAAGGCCCTTCGTTCGGCACTGGGAAAAGTGACGAGAGACAAGTTACAGACACATCAACGGGCAGCGTATGCACCGCTTGCCGCGAAAATAGACCAAAATGCGGCTTCCATTTCGGGTGTTAATGCCCTCAAAGACCAACGTACTGCCTTTATACCCCTTTCAGAAGCCACCATTGCACTCGTAAAGACCTTTAATATTTTGGAGACGCCCATATATCAGCAATTTTGCCCGATGGCCAATCAAGGAAAAGGGGCTGACTGGCTGAGCACGGAGAAAGCCATTAAGAACCCATACTATGGCAAGAGCATGTTGACCTGTGGGAACGTAAAGGCAACCATTAACTAATTTTTTCATCTCTTCAGAGAATGGGAGACTTCAGACTGGAGTCTCCTGTTCTTGTATTAGCTTAAAACGAGTATGGATAAGTATTTCAAAAATAAATATTTATGGACTTTCCTTGTTTTTTTGTTGCTACAAAGTAAAGGGCAAAGCCAAGCCCAAAACATTATCCGGTACGATTTGTACGTGGGCGAGAAAATGGTCAACTTCACAGGTAAAAATGTAACGGCAATGGTGATTAATAACCAACTACCAGCACCCACCCTTACGTTTACAGAGGGCGATATTGCCGAGATTTACGTCCACAATACCTTACGCGAAGAGACCATGTTGCATTGGCATGGCCTTCTCTTGCCCAACCGTTACGACGGCGTGCCCTACCTGACAACGGCGCCTATTCAGCCGGGCGAAACCAAGTTATTCACTTTTGCCTTGATCCAAAGCGGAACCTATTGGTATCATAGCCATACCGGAATGCAGGAACAAAAAGGCATGTATGGGGCCTTAGTTGTCCATAAAAAACAAGATGATCCAACAATTCGTTCGCAAGATAAACTTCCAGAATACGTCTTATTACTGAGCGATTGGACGAACGAAGACCCCAAGCAAATTCACCGTAGTTTACACCATGCCACCGATTGGTACGCTATCAAAAAAGGAGCAACTCAAAACTACGGCGAAGCCCTACGAAAAGGCCACCTCAAAACCAAACTGGTGAATGAATGGAAGCGGATGTTGGCGATGGATGTCTCGGATGTGTATTACGAACGGTTTTTGGCCAATGGGCAACCCGAACAAAATGTGCCGCAGTTCAAAGCCGGAGACCAAGTGCGGGTGCGGATCATTAATGGGAGCGCTTCCACTTATTTTTGGTTAGAATATGCAGGTGGAAAAATGACAGTCGTTGCGAGTGATGGCAAAGATGTGGAGCCTGTAGGCGTAGATCGGATGATAATTGCCGTAGCAGAAACCTACGACATAGTGCTGAATATCCCCGAAAATAAACGATATGAACTGAAGGCCACTTCGGAAGACCGTACCAATTTTGTTTCTTTGTTTCTTGGGAACGGCGAAACCATTCAACAGCCCGCCTTGCCTAAACTCAAATACTTCGAGGGCATGAAGATGATGAACAGCATGATGCGCTTGGATGGCTCGATGGACGATATGGGCATGAATATGTCGCTCCAACAAATGGACATGAACACTGTGATGTACCCGGAGGTCTCTGGATATGAAGAGGGAAAACAAGACTCCTCCCACTACCTAATTCCAGATGATTTTATTGTATTGAACTATGCAATGCTACGCTCCACGACCGAAACCACACTCCCCGCTGGGCCTATTAGAACCCTCCGATTTGAACTAACGGGCAATATGAACCGCTATGTATGGACGCTCAATAATCGCACCGTATCGGAAAGTGATGTGATAGAAATCAAACAAGGTGAAAATATCCGAATTGAGTTGTATAACGGTTCTATGATGCGCCATCCGATGCACTTACATGGCCATTTTTTCCGCGTGATTAATGGACAAAAGGCATATGCTCCGCTCAAGAATGTTATAGATATTATGCCGATGGAAACGAATATCATAGAGTTTGCCGCAAACGATAAAAATGGAGGAGATTGGTTTTTTCATTGTCATATCCTCTACCATATGATGGCGGGCATGGGACGGATTTTCCGCTATGAAAATTCCCCCCCAAACCCTGAAGCCCCTGATCCCCAAAAAGCCCTGCGCAAAGTGTATCGGGACGATAGGCAGTTTCACGGCATGATCCATGCAGGATTACAAACCAATGGGAGCGAAGGCATGTTGGGCTTGGGAAACACCCGCTGGACTTTCGGGATGCACTGGCATGTAGGTTGGCGCAACCACCAAAAAGTAGAAGTAGAAACACACGTCGGACGATTCATAGACCGAAATCAATTCCTGATACCATATGTTGGTATAGATTTCCGAAGCCGAACCCATGCTTCCGAGAAAGATTGGTTGGGTCAAAGTCTTACCCATGAAAAAACCCGGATGGTCGCTGGATTTCGCTACGTATTGCCACTTTTTCTGGAATTAGATGCGCGGATGGATCATACCGGACGTGTCAGAATGAAACTAAGCCGTGAGGATTTGGCTTTTTCTAACCGTGGACGCTTGGGAATGTCTATAACGTCCGAAAGGGAATACCAATTGGGTGTACATTATATTCTGACCAAAAAACTTGCACTCTCTGCAAGTTATCACAATGAAATGGGATGGGGTGCGGGCTTGGCTTTTACATATTAGACTGGATAACGCCCATCATACGAGTTTCCTCCCCAATGATGGGCGTTTCCTAAGAAAATACGATTTGGCCCTTCTCAATAAAACAAGCCTTTACACAAAACTTAATCGTTCCACTCAAGGATGATGTCGCGCTCGCTTTTAGCTTCATCGCGGACGGCCTCTTCGGCACCTGGTAAAGGTTCTTGCTTAGCCGTAATATTACGGTGCTGAGCAGCCCAAAGATCTGCCAGCTCACGGTTTAGGTCTGCATAATGTTCTAAACTGGAGGGTAGTTCATCATCCGCAAAAATGGCTTCGGTTGGGCAAGTTGGTACACAAGCATTACAATCAATACATTCATCGGGATGAATAACCAAGAAGTTGGGGCCTTCATAGAAACAATCTACAGGGCAGACCTCAACACAATCTGTGTACTTACAGTTAATACACGCCTCTGTTACAACATATGCCATATCTTAGATTATTAAGGGATTAGATAAATTTTGTCTAAACAACGACACACTATAATAGAACGTTATGACCACCATGTCAAGACTTTAATACATATTTTTTGCACCCATAGTCGTATTTTGTTTAGATATTAGATTTCTTGTATTCTCTACTCATCTCATAAAATAAAATGTAAATCAATATGAAGCATAAAAAGAAATAGTAGAAAAATGCCTTTTTGGAGTAACAATAATGTTTTGTTTGTGCTCTTGTACATCATAGACTAGAAAAGGAATTTTTATGAATTTTTTGTTCGCAAAATCCCTCATTAGCATACAAGCCCTTACAAAACAATACCGAATGTCAATGGAACTGTAGCCTATCATAAAACCCATTATGATTCGACATTTGTAATAGATTATATAAAACAAAAGAAGAGGTATTAAAAACGTTTTTTGGTAGTGTATTTAGTTATTGATTTCGCATTTTATGGCAAATCGTTATTCTTACAAGCAAAGCCATAAGCAAGCCGTAAAGGTCTTCGCAAGAAGTGATTTTTCATGTGGTTAGCGTATGAGGTGCAGGTGTGGCTTCAGATGAGAAAGCAGTGAGTAGGGTATTGGCATGGGCAATCGAGGCAATCATGGAAGCCCTTTATCGAGACTGAGCACGCATAAAAATTTCTCTATGACATATCCGTATTTTTACCAAAATTTTTGTCAAAAGCCTAAATTTATTGACCTTTGGTGATTGAAAATTCTGTTACATACAGAAGCAATCATATTAGAATTATAGCAATTTTATCGAATGTTGGCGCTTATAGAACCCATGTAAAAAAACATTACTACGCTGTAAAATTTATCAAAGTCATTTCATTCAATATATTCACTTCAAACAATCGGAAGCCCTCATGAAAAACCTTATCACAACCTTTACCAAGCACTTCTTGGGCACATTCGCATTTCTACTTGTAGGTACAAACACCGCAAGCGCTCAATCGCAACTCGCCCGTGCTGTTGCATGGTTTTGGTCAACAGAAGCAAGCCCAGCGGCGAGAATAAGGATAGCAAAGCCCAACAAGTACAAATCAAGGTGTTTAACAATGGTGGGGCAACACGTAGCTACGTTGCATGAGGGCGCGTTGCAAGCCAATACAAAGCACACGTTCTCTTTCGATGCCAAAGGCTTAACAAGTGGCACGTACTTCATTCAAGCGATTGGCGCAGATTTCTCTGAAAACACGTATGGCGACTTTCTTGAAATAGGATTGCAGAAAGGGTGTACGAAAAAAGGGCTGGCATGGGAAAATGTCAACCTTTTGTTTAATGTTTTCTTGCACATCTCTTGACAAGTAAATACATTATTTGCTATATTCACCTCAATTCACCTCAATTCACCTCAATTCATCTCAATTCACCTCAATTCATGAATTGAAAACTTTAAACAATCTAATACCACACCACCTATGAAAACTTTAACCTTAGACCAATTGGCGCAATCAGAATTTGTGCTGAGCCAAAACACCTCCTTACAGGTAACGGGCGGAGAGGCTGGCCCAGGACTACCATCAAGCGTAAAGGAATGGATTCGTGATATCCTTGCACCCATCATAGCTGATAGAGCAACGGAAGGACACAAAGCTATTGTAGGATACCTTCATTCCGTTACAATTACTGCTCCCGCGATTGATTGTTCAGACCAAAGTATGTCTCTGGATATTATGACAGGGTGTCACTATTGACCCTTACACACGAATCGGGTGCATTTAAGCTCATTAAGAAATTACCTCTATCTATGTTTTAAAGAATCATTTATATAAATGCACCCGATAAGTTAATCTATTTAATCTTTATAAATATGTAAATACATGAATATATATAAGACAAATTTTTTTTATTCCCTTACCAAAAACATCGTCTCAAAAGAGAATAGCTTTGTTGTTATTGTTCTATTATTTTTATATCCTTTATTAATTAATATAATAATTTTAACATCACTATATACTTTTTTGTATTTTTTTGACAAAATCCCATCAAGTGGAAATGCAAAATTACTTACATTTAAAGCAGCTGATTATTATGCCAAAATTGAGATTATATTTACATCCGTTGTGTTAACACCACTTATTGAGACACTTATATTTTTTATGATAATAATTGAATTTACTCGAAAGTTAACTATTTCTAAAGTATGGATTGTCCATACAATTGGAATTTTATTTTCACTTGCACATATTTTTACTCACAATTTTATAATACAGCATTATGTCACTGGTGTTATTTGGGCATGGGCATGGATTCTTTGGGAGGAAGACAAAAACAGGAGATTACATCCATTTTTCTTAATCTTCTGGCCTCATCTTCTTAATAATGGTTTTATATATTTATTTACTTTTTGTTTTTTATAATTAAAATTTTGATCTTTAGCGGCTCATTACAACTCAAAAATGCTTTACAAGACAACACATTATATTCTAAATATAAAAATCAGATTCTTGTATAAGATACTTATTTTAGCTTTATTGATAACCATACTAGATGTGTTATTATTTTTCATGTTTAGGGTAATGGTATTTTTTGATGAAATGAGTTTTTATGAAATTTTAATTCAGGAGTATAATCATTATAAATATACAACAATACTCCATCAAAGAGTTTATAGTGCCATTGTTCTTGCTCCTTTAGTAGAGACATTTATTTATTATCAAGCATTTTCTATTTGATGAGGAAAATTAATGTAAATACTACATTAATAGTACACACAATCAGTACAATATTTTCAATTTCACATATTGTTGTGAGATATGATGCAATTGTTTATGTTTTTATTTATTTTGGAGCGGCAATGTGGGGTTGGGCTTGGCTTATCACAGAAGAATGGCCACCAGAGGCGCGCACCCTCAATCCATTTATGTCTATCGCCCTGATGCACGCAGTTATGAATGCCCTCATCTTTGCTATAACCCCTTTGTTGCGTAGTATTGCTTAATTGCCGTCTCTATGTTCATCACTACACAAAAGCACGCCTTATTTCGATGGATTTTTCTCTAACCTAAAGCAATCAGAATTTGTGCTGAGCCAAAACACCTCCTTACAGGTAACGGGCGGAGAAGATAATCCATTAGCTCGGAGATTGTTCAGATGGGGTGCTGAATTTTTTGTTGGCCTAGCCGTAGAAGAAGGCATACGCAACATGGGCTACATCGCTACCGTAGATGTCTTTCGAGACAAACCTATGGATTGTGAGATCCTTACTGGATATTGCGCTAAGTAGTGTAAAACGAGAATAAATCAAGTAGGATTCATGTTTTAGCCAACCAATTTTATGATCAAAAATACTGTAAGCAAGGTGCTAAACTGTACAGAGAATGACTTACTACGAGCAGTTTTATTGGCGTTATTCCCTCTTGCTTTAGCTTTAATAGTTTCGTTTCTCGTAATAAGTGTTTCATATTATTATTTTTCCTATATTGATGGGACTAAAATAAATGACATTGTGCCGGCTTCAAAAAGTTCTCTTTTTCCTGGCGATTCCCATTACTTTCAGATGATAATAATTGCTGTATTAGCAGCTCCTGTGTATGAGACTTTTTTATTTTTTAAAATACCTATGACTTTAGTAAGTCATTACAATTTTAACAAAACGCTATCCGTCCACATTGTATCTTTTGTTTTTGCCCTTACACATGTACTTGTTTTGTCAGTTGGTTTTGGCAAGTTAGTAACCTACTTTGCAGGCGTAGTAAGTGCTTGGTCTTGGTATTTATACCAAGAACTTCCTGAAGATAAAAAAATGTTATATCCTTATTGGTTTTTGGTATTGATTCACTCTTTATATAATATATTCTCTTTATTAGTTATGGCTTTAGTTTATGAATTTATATGAATAGACTATTCATTATACTTTTGTAAAACGCATACTCTCAATCTCTTTAATATCTATCGCCCTGATGCACGCAGTTATGAATGCCCTCATCTTTGCTATAACCCCTTTGTTGCGTAGTATTGCTTAATTGCCGTCTCTATGTTCATCGCTACACAAAAGCACGCCTTATTTCGATGGATTTTTTTATGTGTTCAATTAGTATCTGGAATCGTCCTATTAAATTTTCCTCTCAAACAGACATTCAGTAAATGCAGAATTTCCTCCCTTATTGGCGGGTGCATTTCACAACTCCCCCAAGCACTACATGAATACCTCTATCTATCCCCATAGGTTCGCTATGATGTCGCTCCCACGGAGCTTTTGTCAACGGCAAGTAAAGATGTCACCTAATCTAAGCGCACCATATGTCTATTGGCGTTTTTGAAATGTACCTTTTGTTGGCCATGTTGTAACTATTCGGACAGGGGTCTTTATCTAATGAGGGGCGGACAAATAGGATGCATCGCTGATAG
>DDTM01000114.1 GCA_002344075.1 Bacteroidetes bacterium UBA2364 | reverse complement strand
ATTTAATACATATCTACTCACAAAATTTACTAAATATTATTTTGAAAAAAATTTGGAGGATTTACGGAATAATTTACATCAATTTGTTTCAATGTCTGCTTTTATTGTCTTGCCTATATCCGTATTTCTATTTATACATTCTTTTGAATTTGTATTGATATGGACACAAAATAAATTAGTTGCACAAGAAACCGAAATTGTTTTAAAATATTTACTAATTAGTACTACATTATTGTCTCTGATGAATATTCCAGTTACAGTTCTTACAGCTACAGGTCATACAAAGTTCATTGTATTCCAAAATATAGTGATGATTATAGTAGGCGTGCCTTTGTTGTATTTATTTATAAAAGAATATCAATTATTAGGAGCTGCATATTATGGCATTCTAATAAATAGTATTTACTTTATTATGGGTTATTGGTTCCTTTCCTGTAAAATAAGCTTGGGCCCAATAATGAAAATTATCAAGCCATTAATCGTTATTTTATTTAAAGTTGGTTCTGCTATCCTTATTGTTATTTACGTGGAAAATTCTTATTTAAAAGAAATTTCCCCATTAATACTGTTGATCATAACGGGTGTTTTATTTTTTACATTGTATGGTGTTTTTCAAATTGCATATATTCCAATTTTATTAAAAATTCTAAAAGGAATAAAATAATTTATAAATAGTGTTGGCATATAAAAGAAATATTATAGAAATAATTGTTATATTGGCATTGATTTATGTTAATGCTGTAGGAATTGTTGGCACAATTATATGTGGTGCAGTATTGTTATTTTGGGGTGTGCTTCGTGTGGAAAATATGTTCAAGACATTTTTAATCACTAGTATCGTTTCGTTGTTACACCCTGATGTGTTGTCTGGTGGGCTACCTGTACTTTTTCGCTATTTGATTACTTTTGTATTCTTAGGTAGATTGTTATTGCATAAATTTAAATTTGGAGAACTAAAACTTCAACAAAATACGGTAAGGTTTGGTGGATTTATCGGTTTGATATTGTTGTTTTCTATTGCGGGATTATTTCCTTTAGTGTCGGTATTAAAACTATTATTGCTTTTTGTCGTAGTATTCATTTTTTTTGAATCTGTTATATACGTTGATCAAGATTTAGATGATTTTATATTACATACTTTTCTGGCAATTGTTATAGGGAGCTGGTTTATTTATGATCAATATGTATTTGTTGAACAATGGGATGTTTATCAATCAGGATCGTCCGGTATATTTAGCCATCCACAAACGTTTGGCATTATTTTGGCAGTTATTTTTGTATATTTTATGGTTCACTTTATTGATAAGAGAAAGTATTTTTTTGTTATAATGGCATCGTTAACCGGTGGGTTAATCATTCTTTCTGAGGCGCGAACTGCATTACTGAGTGCTGTCATTGCGATTTTGTTGACTTATTTAATTTTTAACAGGTCATTAATTGAAAATATTAATAGAATTCTAAAAATGCCGGGAGTTTTGGTGGCTTTGATAGTTGGGCTTATATTTATTATTTCCTATTCTGAAGTTATTACCAAAGGTGTAGTAGAATTTGTCAAGAAAAATCAAAAGACAGGATCGGTATCAATAATTGAAAGTTATAACAAGAGTCGGGGAGGTTTAATTGAGAAATCTTTGACGGCTTTTTCTGAAAGTCCTCTAATTGGTTCGGGTTTTGGGCTTACATTTCCGGTCGAAGAAGGGCGCTTGGTCCGAAGTGAATGGCTGTGGAATATGCCAATATCTTATTCTGTAGAGCCGGGAAATTTATATATTGCATTTTTTGCAGAAGCAGGTATTATTGGAGGAATTGCACTATTTATATTAATTGGATTTTTATTTTGGTCTATTTATCAAAAAAGAAAACCAATATTAATGGCCGTCTTTATTGCCATCTTATTGGTAAACCTAGCTGAAGCATGTTTACTAGCACCCAATGGTGTTGGAGGAGTGTTTATTGGATTCATTGCTTGGGCACAAATGAAATCTAAAGAAAAGAAGTCCTACAAGAAAAAAGTATCATATCAGTCAATAATCAATTCGGATGTGACATGAAAAATGTTTTATTTGTGTTACAAGACCTTCCTTGGTATTATTATCGTGCAATAGAAACAATCTCTTGTTTATATCGCGTAACGATTGTCGTAACGAAAAAAGATAAAGATGCTCCCTATTCGTTTACAGTTTCTTCTGATATTTCGGTATATAATGTGGATCTTGATGGAATAAAAAAAGTTCAACAATTATATCATGCGTTAAATCCTGAACTTGTAGTATTGGGTAGCTGGTCTGGTAGCCTCTTTCGACAGATCGCTCGAACTGTAAAAAAAGATCGTAAAATTGTTATTATTGGAATGGATAACCCATGGATGGGCCAATTAAAGCAATATTTAATGTGTCTTTTGTCTCCGATCATTCTTAAAAGATTGTTTACGCATATTTGGGTTCCTTCGATTAGTCAATATGAATATGCGCGACGACTTGGATATCCCAGAAATAACATTATCTATGGTTTATATTCCGGAGATGATAAGCTATATAAGATACAAGAACATGAATATGTGTCCAAGGAACGTGTCATTCTATTTGTGGGAAGGCTTTTAGACTGGAAGGGAATATTGGCGTTACATCAGGCGTTTGTACAGTTGTCTGACGACAAGGAGCACTCATGGAAGTTGGTTATTATAGGAAATGGTCCAATGAAAGAGCAGCTAAAGGCACATGAAAAAATTAATTTTATTTCGTTTTCTCCACCTGAGATGGTTGCTTCGTACATGAAGAAAAGTGCTGTTTTTTGTTTGCCAAGTTGGCACGAACATTTCGGCGTAGTGGTTCACGAAGCGGCTATGGCAGGATGTGCGTTGCTTCTTTCTGATGGGGTACATGCAGGTGATGAATATCTGGTGGATGGATATAATGGTGTGTTATTTGCGTCTCGCAACAACATGTCTCTTCAAAAAGCCCTCTCAACGCTGATGTTTTCTCAAACAATGGAGGAGGTGATAGAAATGGGGAAACGTTCTCAGATATTGAGCATGAGAAACTCTCCGGAAATGTGGGCCAGTCGCTTGGCAAAGTTATTGGATTAAACCTTTACTAAACATGCATATACTGCAAACTATTGCCGGATTAAATATAAACAATGGCGGAACTTCTCGGACCGTTCCCTATCTATGCGAGGCGCTTACTGAACAAGGGGCCGAAGTTAGTCTTTTGACCATCGCGAATCCTGATGAAGTGTTATCCCTGCCGGACGAACATAAGGTTAACGTTCGAATAGGGCGGCCCCAATCGTGTGCTGAAAAACGCTTTCAAATGGCCCATGAATTCGAAGTACACCTCGAACATCTCATCCAGACCCAACGACCAGACATTATACACGATCATGGGGTCTGGCTTTGGAGCAATTGGCTCGTCTCTAAAATTGCCTGCAAACACAAAATCCCGTTGGTGAATAGCCCAAACGGGATGCTAATGCCTGCATCACTGGCACATAAAAACCTCCTAAAACGCATGAGTTGGATGTTTTACCAAAGACAAGTTACACAGCGAGCCAGTACACTTCACGTAACTTCCGAGGTAGAAAGGAGTTATTTATCTGCTTTGGGAATTCATAAACCTGTCTGGGTCATCCCTAATGGTATTCGGTTACCAAGTACCATGCCGACGAAACGGTTCATTACGCCGCGTAAAGCCTTATTTTTGTCTCGATTACACCCCATCAAAGGTCTCATGCTCTTGTTAGATGCTTGGAAAAACATTCGCCCAGAAGGTTGGATACTCGAGATTGCGGGGCCGGATGAAGGCGGGTATGCTGCCGAGGTCTTGAAAAAAATAGCAGAAAACGACCTTTCTGCTGCGGTTCGAGTCCTTGGCCCAGTGAGTGACATCGAAAAGTGGGATCTTCTTGTCCAGGCTGACTTGTTCGTATTGCCTTCCAAAAGTGAAAATTTTGGCATTGTGATTGCCGAAGCGATGGCGGCTGGCCTCCCGGTGGTCACTACCACAGGGGCGCCTTGGCTTGTTTTAAAGACCGAAAAAATGGGCTGGTGGGTAGAACCTACGTTGTCGGCCTTAGAGGGAGCACTTCGGGAGGGTCTTAGACTTTCGCCAGGAGATCGGTCTCTGATGGGAATGCGTGCCCATCAATATGTGACGACAAAATTCACTTGGAATCGAATTGCATCTACCTTTTTAGATAAATATCGGAACCTACATACATGAAAATAGAAGGTATAACCCCTTTAGTTCTCACATACAACGAAGCCATCAATATTGGGCGGGTTTTAGACCAACTTACTTGGGCTACCGAAGTTTTGGTCATAGATAGTCTAAGCAATGATGCCACCAAAGCCATTGCTACCCAATACCCCAATGTCCGATTTTTGGAAAGACCATTTGATACCCATGCGGCGCAATGGCAATACGGACACGATCAGGTACAGTCCGAATGGGTACTTTCGTTGGATGCTGATTATATACTCAGGAAAAAGGCTCCGGATGAGCTAAGGCGTTTGCCTGAAGATTCGGTGGTGAATGGTTACGAAGCATCATTTACCTATTGCATTTACGAAACCGAGTTGAGTGCCTCCCTTTATCCGCCAAGGGTGGTATTGTACCGAAAATCCGCAGCCCGCTATATCCAAGATGGGCACACCCAACGGTTGATAGTTGAAGGCGAGGTGGGTACACTCAAAACGACAATTCTGCATGATGATCGTAAGCGAATGGACCATTGGTTGGCGTCTCAGCAGAAATATGCCCGACTCGAAGCCCAAAAACTGGCAAGCATGACATGGAAAGACATGAGCATCGCACAAAAAATAAGATGGCTGAGGATTCCGGCTATTTTGGTGATGCCCTTGTATTGCCTTTTTGGAAAGGGACTTATTTTTCAGGGTGCGGCTGGCTGGTTTTATACTTGGCAAAGAACGTGTTTTGAAGTGATGCTGTGTTTATACCTCATGGAACGCGATTTTACCTCACACTCGAACTAAAATCAAAATGTATATACTTGGAATTAATGCCTATCATGGTGATGCTTCTGCTTGTATCCTAAAAGATGGTGTGCTTATCGCGGCAACCGAGGAGGAGCGAATTCGGCGTATTAAACACTGGGCAGGACTACCCACTGAGGCCATTCAATTTTGCTTGAAGGAGGCTGGGATAACCCTAAAAGATGTGGATGTAATGGCCTTGTCTCGCGATCCGATGGCAAAAATTGAGCAGAAGATTTTTCATTCACTCAAAAAAATGGTGTCTTGGTCAGCCATTAAAGACCGCGCTGGTAACTCATTTAAGATCAAACAAATCAAACAAGACGTAGCAACTGCTTTGGGTCATGAGGAACCCGAAATAAAAGCAGAATTGCGGTTTGTGGAACATCACCGTAGTCATATTGCCTCGTCCTTTTTTGTTTCTCCGTATGAAGAAGCAGCCATTCTTTCGATTGATGGGTTCGGTGATTTCTCCTCTACCATGCGTGCAATAGGGCAAAGTACGCAGTTTAAGGTCTTGGATAGTGTCTCGTATCCTCATTCTGTGGGCGCATTCTATACGGCCATGACCCAGTTTCTGGGATTTCCTTATTATGGCGATGAGTACAAGGTAATGGGTTTAGCACCCTATGGGAATCCTATTTATGTTGAAACATTACGGGAGATTTTAATTTTTAAAGCGAATGGATTGTTCGAACTTAACGGAGCCTATTTCCGACATTTCAAAGAAGGCGTCAGTATGAGTTGGGAGGGTGGTATTCCGCACATTGAACCAATGTTCACTTCGCGTATGGCAGAAGTATTCGGTCCTGCACGAAGAAAAGAAGACCCGTTGACCGAAACACACCGCAACCTTGCAGCATCTGTTCAGCGTATTACAGAAGAGGTTATTTTTCACATGGCGGAAGATCTGTACCAAAAAACGGGCATGACCCACTTGTGTCTGACAGGTGGGGTTGCACAGAATTCTGTAGCCAATGGGAAAGTGGTTCAGAATACTTCGTTTAAGAAGGTTTTTGTCCCTCCTGCCGGTCATGATGCGGGCACGAGTATCGGTGCTGCTTTATACGTTTGGCATCAGGAAAAACAGAACGTGCGTGGCCCATACCAGCATCAGGCATATACAGGTGCTGCATTTTCGGACCATGTAATCGCAGACCTGTTAAAAGCACAAGGTATCGCTTTTGTGGAATTGACTGATGATGCGCTATACGACCGTGTCACCGATTGTCTGATAGAAGGCGGCGTAGTAGGATGGTTTCAAGGAAGGGCAGAGTTTGGCCCACGTGCATTAGGAAATCGTTCCATTTTGGCGGATCCGCGTCGGGTAGATGCTAAAGACTTGCTGAATTCAAAAATCAAACGGCGAGAAAGTTTCCGACCTTTTGCGCCTTCTATCTTGCGGGAAGCAGTACCGGATTTTTTTGAACAGAACGATGAGGCGCCTTACATGGAGAAAGTCTTTAAAATCAAAACCGACAAACAAGCCCTGATACCTGCTGTGGTTCATGTGGATGGTACGGGCCGCCTGCAAACGGTTGCGGAAAAAGACAATCCGCGCTATTATGCCCTTATCCGGCGATTTGGCGAGAAAACCGGCGTGCCAATTTTATTAAATACGTCCTTTAATGAAAATGAGCCGATTGTCAATGCTCCTGAACATGCGTTGGATTGCTACCTTCGGACACACATGGACTTGTTGGTTTTGGGTAACCTCGTTATTGCCCGCAGCTGAAAAGTTTTACGTCGCGAAAAGGTTTAGCGATACAAACGAATGATTTTATCACAAACGAATGATTTTATTTATCAATAGAACATATACTCCAGATAGTGAGGCGGTAGGGCAGTTGCTCGCCGAATTGGCGGAAGCGCTCGCCGATAAAGGCTTTCAGGTGGAAGTATTGGCCACCAATGGCCAATTTACTGGTGTCCGAAATGGTGTAATTCTGCATAAAGTGGGCGGGGAGCCGGTTTTTTCGAGGAGCAGTTTTGTTTCTCGTGCTTGGTCTTATCTCCGATTATACCCACATCTTTATCGTAAAGCATGGAAATTGTCTAAAAATGCAATCGTTGTAACTTCTACAGATCCGCCTTTGCACTATGTGTTTGCGGTATTGCTTAAGAAATTCCGGGGTGCAAGACTGGTTCACTGGAGCCAAGATTTGTATCCGGAAGTGGCAGAAGAATTAAACGTGCTCAAAAAAGGTGGTTTGATTGCGGGCTTGTTCCGCCGCCTTTCTACATGGGCTCTTAGACAACAAGATGCGATAATTTGTGTGGGTAGGTGCATGCAAGATCGTGTACAAGCACGTGGAATTCCCCGTGAGCAAATACGGGTTATTCAAAATTGGACGGATGTTCATAAGGTGCTTCCAATAGAACACAAGGAAAATTCTTTCCGAAGTCTGCATCACTTAGAAAATAAGTTTGTGGTCATGTATTCGGGTAATTTTGGGTTGGCACACCCCTTTGATGAAATTTTGGAGAGTGCCCGGATCCTCAAAAAACAAAACCCGCACATTCGGTTTTTACTCATAGGTGATGGTCCAAGAAAATCGCAGATTGAACATGTTATCCAAGCCCATAATTTAGATAATGTGCTTTTACTACCCTATCAGCCAAAAGACGTTTTGGCCCAAAGCCTAAGTGCGGCTGATTTGCACTTGGCCACTATGTTTCCGACATTGAGGGGGCTGGTGGTTCCGAGTAAGGTCTATGGCATTATGGCCGTTGGCCGTCCAACCCTCTTTATCGGCTCTCCGGAAAGTGAAGTCGCACGACTTATTCAGGAAAATGACGCAGGAGACGTTTTAGAAGATATCCAAGCCGAACAATTGGTCAAGCGAATTGAGTGGTGGAGCCGGAATCCACGTAAACGAGAAATAGCCGGCTTGAATGCGCGTAATGCCATTGAAAACAAAGGGCTGGCCTACGTAATGATCCATTTTGAAGCCGTGTTTCAACAACTGTTTGATGAGTCCCTAGTAGGCCAGCGGGGTTTAATACCTACTAAACGTGTAGGGCAATCCGATTCTGTACTGCAAGAAAGGGAGTAGAAATTGCTTGTTTCCCAACACGGCATCTTCTTCTTTCTGGAAAATAACGCCTGCATCCAAAAACACCGTATTAAACACCCGCCAAGAAATACGGGATTCCATCAATAGGGTGTTTACCCGGATACCCTGAAGCATGTTATTGCCATACGTGCTTCGCGGAAGTGTAGGAGTGCTGTCATAAGTGATGTTGGGGTCTGCACCATCATTTTTGTTGGCGGAATTACGTCCCTGTTGCGTATAGGTAAGTGTCAGATTCCCATACCAACGGTCATTGATTAAGTGATGCAGTGATGCCATAAATGTTCTGGAGTTTGGGCCGGATTGCAAGCCCAGTACATCATTTCCGTGTATATAGGCGGTACTGGGATTGAAGTGGGAATATAAAAATGGTCTTGCCGATCCGGCTTCTATCCGGACATCGGTTTTTTGCCGCCCAGCCCAGTGGAAACCCAGTAAACCCGCATACTTATTGGCCCAATAACCATTTTGCGCCTTTATTTCCTCGAAGGTAAATTCGTCCAAAATTATCTGGCCATATAGCCGAATGTTTTTTCGGGTTTGCCACGATGCTTGTGCGCCAACCAAGGCATTGTCTGGGCTGCCCCGGTCGCGCTCTACGGAGCGATAAAAAATGATGGGATTTAAATAAGTCAGTTCAAAATTGTACAATTCCTTGCCCGTCTCGCTGGGGCGTGAAAAAACAATACTTTCGAATACCGAAACATCCAATCGTTCAGCAATCCGGAGCGTCAGCTCATGAAAAGCTGCAAAACGGCGGGGGATCATCCCATTCGCTAATTTGGGACGGTAGTAATCGTCGAAGGCTGCAAAGAGGTTCACATATTGTGCCCGTTTTCCCAGCGTAGTACGAAGTTGCAACTGGTCATACTTGGCGGGATAGTTGGAAAGTAAGACACTATTCATGCCATCTGCCCATCGGTTGTTGTCACGTCCAAACCGTACTTCAAAATGCTTAGAGTGGTATCCCACAATCCCCGTTGCATCAAAGTAGTCGTAGTTGTCTGTGCGTCCTCCAAAGGCTTGGTAGTGCAAAGAACGTGCATGACGTGGCGGGTGGCCATCGGTGTCGGGGTAAGGGGCTTGTTCCACGTTTCCAGAAATACGGGTCTCAAAAAAGACCCCTTTCCCAATGTGTCCGGATGCTCGGATGCCCAGAGTGCGCCGCCAGACGGTTTTCTGGCTGTTGTCCTTCCCTGCTTCCTCAAAAAGGCCCGGTCCGGCGCCTATATAGGCAATAGGATTTAATTGAACGTCGTACCCGTCGCCAATGGTAGAAACAAAGTCGTGTTTGTTTTTATATAGAAACGAAATTTTTTTTTGTGCCCAATTTGCGGTAGGATCTTGTTTTTTATGTAAATAAAAGTCCAACAATGATTGGTCGGTTTGAGAAAGTTTCTGTTTGTGTTTCTCTATTTCTACGAGTGCCTTTCGGGCATCATATACAGATATCGGTTGATGATTCAAGAACGCCTCTGGCAAAAACCCCCTGGTTTGTTGCCGAAGCAAGAATTGCGTTAGTTCATCTTGGATTTGGTGTAAACCATCGCTTTGTGCTCGAAGGGAAAATGCAAAAGTCAGGCATAACAAAACACCTTGTATAAAAATACGCATACCGTATGTTGTTTAGAGTGAAAGAATGGCTCTCTATAGGTCTTGCAAAAAGTACGTAACGGAAGGTCAGGAAGCCAATAAAGATTAGTTGGTTTGCAAGAGAGAGTCCGCAGTGTGTTGTATTCGGATTTGATTCAGGTCTGGCTTATATAGCAAGACAAAAGCGTGTTCGGTTTGCGTAAGTGGAACCATTGGCCGTACATAGATGAGCCAGTCATTTTGGCCTTTACGAACAGCGGTAGAATCCACATAACCGATTGGAATGCCTGCTGGGTAGAAGCCGTGTGTATAGCCTGCCGTCACAATGGTGTCGCCTTTGGATACTTTTTCGGTTTTAACCACATGATCCATTAAGAGACGGTCTGGACGGTTCCCTTCCCAGCGAATAATGCCATAAATTTGTTGTGGCTGAATTTTAGCCGCTGCCCGAAAGGTGGTATTTAGAAAAGGCATTACCACGCTATAGTTACGACTGACCAAAACAATCCTGCCAATGAGACCTCGGTCGCTTATGACGGGCATCCCCTTTTCAATGCCCTGATTGCTGCCAACGTTGATTGTCAGGAGGTTGTTGCTTTTGGTGACGTCTCGCGAAACAATTTGTGCTGCAATACGGGGATATTCTGCCCACTTAGACTTAAGGTGCAGTAATCCACGAAGGCGTTGATTTTCAATTTCCTCTTCGAGCAGGCGGGCCAAACGACTGGAAAGGCGGAGGTTGTTTGCCCGTAATTGATCATTCTCGTTGAGCGCATTTACATAACGCCCTACCCATGCAAAGGCGCTTTCTACCCGCGAAGTAAACTCAAGCGAGGCACTCCGCAAAGACAAAAAAGCCTCATACTGAACGCCCAAAAGAACGACCAGCGAGGCGATAAGCAAGACCGCTAAAAAGACAAAGTCTCGGATGCGATCCCAAAGACGCATAGGGAGGGTGAATGTAAGGTTAAGGGGAGCGCGGGGGACACCCGAAAGTGCCCCGCGACCAATATTAACTAACGACGGTTTCGTAATATTCTAAGTTCTCCAGTACTTTTCCAGTGCCTCGAACCACTGCTGTAAGAGGATCTTCGGCCACGTAGGCAGGTAATTCTGCTTGGCGACGGATGCGCTGATCTAAACCACGCAACAAAGCGCCACCGCCTGTAAGCATGATGCCTCGCTCCAAAATATCCGCACCCAGCTCTGGAGGTGTCCGCTCCAAAGCCCGTACCACAGCAGCCACGATCTGATCTACCGGATCTTTGATGGCCTCACGCACATCCTCGGAAGAGATGGTTCGGATTTTCGGTATCCCACTCACCAAGTCGCGTCCTTTGACAGAAAGCTCTAATTCTGGATCCAGTTCTACAGCACTACCTACTTCGCACTTGATTCGCTCGGCAGTACGCTGACCAATAAGCAGGTTGTGGTTGCGACGGAAATACTGAACCAGCGCATTGTCTAACTGGTCACCAGCCAAGCGGATGGATTCGTCAATCACGATACCTGATAACGCAATCACGGCGATCTCGGTGGTTCCCCCTCCGATGTCCACAATCATGTTTCCAACTGGTTCATGAACGTCTAAGCCGATTCCAATAGCTGCTGCCATCGGCTCATCTATCAGATAAACCTGTCGTGCTCCGGCGTGTTCCGAAGAGTCTCGGACAGCGCGTTTTTCCACTTCTGTAATCCCGCTTGGTACGCACACCACCATTCGGCGGATATTGGTGTACCATTTGGTTTGCACCTTCATAATAAGGCGCTTGATCATTTGCTCTGCCACGTCGAAGTCGGCAATTACGCCATCTTTGAGGGGGCGGATGGTTTCGAGATCTTTGTGGGTTCGTTCGTGCATCTGCTGCGCCTCATGGCCAATGGCCACGATTTTGCGCGTATTGCGGTTTACGGCCACAATACTTGGTTCATTAAGAACGATGCCGCGTCCACGGATGTAGATCAGGGTGTTGGCAGTACCCAAATCTATGGCTACGTCGGTAGCAAAGCTGCTAAAAATGCCCATGAGTCGTGATTAATCTGTTCGGTGGTTGACAGTGGGTGTTATCGGATATAGAGAAAATTTACCTTGCCCATTCAGTCAGACTTCAAGATACGATATTTGAAGGGGTAATAGGCAAGGAAAATCGAATACTTAATCAAGTTGCAAGATAATTAATTTCAATGTCTGAAGTGACGTTTTGCCGTAAAAACCATCGCTAAATTTTGTTGATTTGCGGCCTCAATCACTTCTTCATCTCGGATCGAGCCTCCGGGCTGTATAGCAGCGGTTGCGCCCGCTTTGGCAGCAGCCAATAAGCCATCTGCAAAAGGGAAAAAAGCGTCTGATGCCACTACACATCCCGCAAAATCGTGCACTTCTTTTTGCCCTTTCATCACCGCTACTTCCGAGGCGTCAATCCGGCTCATTTGTCCAGCGCCAATACCCAATGTTGCGCCTTGTTTGGCATACACAATAGCATTGCTTTTTACATGCTTGGCAATTCGCCATGCAAAGTCTAAGTCGTGCCACTCCTCATCGGTAGGTTGACGTTTTGTAACGACCACATAATGATTTTTGGCATCTTCGATGGTGCGTAAAACGCTGTCTCGGCTTTGTACCAGAAACCCTCCAATGACCGAGCGGGTATCGGGTGCATGATCGAAGCGGGCGGCCAGATTCATTTGTATGATGCGTCGCTGTTGTTTTTTGCTTAATAAAACCAAGGCTTCTTTATCAAATGAAGGCGCAATCACTATTTCGGTAAAAATCTGGTCTATGGCTTGGGCAGTTGTCAAGTCTAACGGACGGTTTACCACCACAATACCGCCAAAGGGCGATTGCCGATCGGTCGAGAAGGCTTTTTTGTATGCAGCAGAAAGAACATTTGCGGTTCCTACTCCACAAGGGTTGGTGTGTTTTAGAATAGCAGCGGTAGGCCCTGCATCTTTGAACTCATCTATTAAAAACAAGGCGGCGCTTAAGTCCAAAAGATTGTTATAAGACAAGGCTTTGCCGTGTAATTTTTTAAAAAAGCGGTTCGGTTGTCCGAATAAAGCTGCTTTTTGGTGCGGGTTTTCACCATACCGAAGGGATTGCGCCAGAGGAAGCGATATATGAAACGGGCGTTCAAAAATTGTCTCCTCCGTGCTTGGGGTCGGTTTGGTGAAATAATGTGCAATGGTTGCATCGTAGGCTGCAGTATGTTGAAATGCTTTTGTTGCCATCTGTCGACGGAATTCCAGTGATAAAGCTCCGTTGTTGCTCTGGAGTGCGTCTGCCACGGCTTCATAATCTGCCGGAGACGTTACGACGGTGACGAAGAAGAAATTTTTGGCTGCGGCCCGAATCATCGTGGGGCCGCCAATGTCTATGTTCTCGATGGCAAGTGCATCTGTTACGTCTTCTTGGGCAATTGCTTGCTCGAATGGGTATAGGTTTACCACCACCAAGTCAATCAATTCGGAGCCAATACCCCGTAGCTGAACCAAGTCATCCGGATCATTCCGGCGGGCCAACAGGCTGCCATGCACATTCGGGTGAAGGGTTTTTACGCGACCATCCATGATTTCGGGAAATCCGGTAATTTCCGAAACATCCTTGACCTTAAGACCCGCTTCACGTAGGGCGCGAGAGGTTCCGCCCGTAGAAATGAGTTCTATACCACTATTTGCCAATCGTTGTGCAAAAGGGATGAGGTTGGTCTTATCGGAAACAGACAGCAGCGCACGTTTAACCGTTTGTAGGTTGTCGGGAGTTGGAAGCGGTTTGGGATTGATCATGGTTTGGTAGCAAGTGGGTTTTTTCGGAAGCCAAAATAGAAAAAAGCATCTCCATGAACGATGATTTGGTTTCAAGATCGTATGAGGATTTATAATGATAAGGCTTTCAAAAAGACCGAAATGGGGCGAGGTGAGCAATAAACAAGATTTTATCCGTTTCACGATTGTGTGGCACAGTGATAACTACGTGGTCTTGGATGGGCTATTTCGACTTTTCTGCCTATAATTTTAACCTTTCCTGTAGCAAATAACTGGAGGGCTTCGGGATAGAGGCGGTGCTCTTTATACAAGACACGGGCCGCAAGGGATTCGAGCGAGTCGTCTTGCCGGACGGGAACTGGTTCTTGAAGTACAATGGGGCCTGTGTCATACTGGGCATCCACCAAGTGAACGGTAGCGCCTGTCCATCGTACACCATGTGCCAGAACGGCTTCATGGACGTGGTGGCCATACATGCCTTTTCCGCCAAATGCCGGAAGAAGGGAAGGGTGAATGTTTAAAATTCGGTTTTGGAATGCTTCAATGAGGTTTTGGGGTATTTTTTTGAGATAGCCCGCCAGCGCAATAAAGTCCACTTCGTATTCGGCCAAAACGGTCAAGAGGTGTGCGTGATAATCCGTTTGGTTGGAATAAATGGCTGGGTTCAGGGTGTGGGAAGGAACGCCCAGTAGAGCGGCCCGCTCGTGTACACCAGCGGTTTCTAAGTTGCTGACCACCACCGAAAGACGTGCGTCCAACTTTCCTTCTGTAACTGCTTGGCCTATGGCTTGGAAATTAGAGCCGCCGCCGGACGCAAAAACCGCCAAATTCATGTTATACACCCACAAATGATTGGATAATGGAGTGGAAGATCCATGCACCGTCCGCAGATCCCAACAAGGGTTCCACATGCCGTTCTGGGTGGGGCATCATGCCCAATACGTTTCCGCGTTCGTTGATAATGCCCGCGATGTTATTTCGAGAGCCGTTAGGGTTTGCGCTCTCTGTGGCCGCTCCTTTGGCAGTAACATAACGGAATACCACCCTGTTTTCGGCTTCTAATCGGTTAAGGGTTTCGTCGTCGGCGTAATAATTCCCGTCTCCATGTGCAATTGGGATGTCTAAGACCTGTCCCTTGGCCAATTGGTTCGTAAAGGGTGTTATGTTGTTGTCTGTACGGAGGTAGGTGGGCTTACAGACAAAGCGCAAATCACGATTTCGGCCCAAACCGCCGGGCAATAAGTGAGATTCGCACAATACCTGAAAGCCATTACAGATACCAATCACCAAGCCACCGCCATTTGCAAAGTCGGTCACCGCTTTCATAACGGGTGAAAACCGCGCAATAGCTCCACTTCGCAGGTAGTCTCCATACGAAAAGCCACCAGGCAGTAAGACCACATCAACACCACCGAGCGAATCGTCTTTGTGCCAGATAAAACGGGCATCTTGATTGAAAATGTGTTTAATGCTATGATAGGCGTCGTGATCGCAGTTGGAACCCGGAAATACAACAATACCAAACGAAACAGCCATGAGAAAATTATGGTTGGGTCTAAAACGAATAACAAAACTCAAATTAAAATGCCAAAGACAGGCTGTGCCATGAACTTTCAGTCTGTTTATAGGCCCTTTTGGGGTACGGGTTTTTGAATAAAGAAGGAGATATGCGGTCAATGTATCTTGGTGATACATCCAAAATTTGTTTATTTTTTATGCAATTACGCAACGTTTTCTTGAAGGTTGTGCCAAGTATAGTTTTAGGCATTACCTTTGTTTCAAACTGATGTAACTAATGTTTCAAACTGATGTAACTAAACGGGCGTTGTCTCGTGTAAAACACAATTGTCCTTCCCGATGTCATGAATGCGATTTTTCATATGAAGCAAGCTTTATTCATCTGGTCATGCCTTTTTTTACTGCTTTTGGGCACGATGGAGGCGTCGGCGCAGACATCTCAGAAACTCACCCTTCGACAAGCCATCTTTACGGCCCTTGGCAATAGCGTCGCCCTGAAAAAAACTGAAAATGCAGTGGCCATTCAACGGGTTGCCGAAGCACAAGCATTAGATGCTTTTCTACCAAGTGCACAGGTGAGTGCCAATTTGAATCCGGGGTATGGACGAAGTTTTGACCAAACGACCATTAATTTTTCGTTCTCGCCCTCCGTTTCGGGTGGGGCATCGGTAAGTGGAGGATTGCTTTTGTGGCAAGGCGGATACTGGAACCGACTTTTCTTTGGTGGAAACGAAAATGCGCCCACCTATTTACAAGCCAAACGTCAGACTGATGCCACCGAACTTACAGTACAGCGGGCAAGGGAGAATATCATTTTTGCTGTGGCTTCGGGTTATTTAGACGTGATTCGGAATCAGGAACAAATCCGAGTGGTGGAAGAAAATCTTGCAGCCCAAAAACAGCAGCTGACGCGGATACAGCAGTTTGTACGTGGTGGCGTTCGTGCCGAGTCTGACCTGTTACAACAACAAGCTTTGGTTGCGCAGGCCGAGCTACAGGTGCTGAACCAGCAATTGGCCTTCGAGCGTGCAAAAACACGGTTGATCCAGTCTTTAGAGGTAGATCCTTTTGTGGTGTTTGAGTTTGAGGTGCCAGATTTAGGTACGGCCAGTTTATTAAAAGAGGACTATGACGTAGAGGCAATGATCCGGAGCGCTCTTCAAAATAGGATGGATATACAGGCGCAGAAAGCGACAATCGAAGCGAACCAGATGAATATGGACCTGATACGGGCCAATCGGATGCCCACCCTTACCTTAGGAGGCAGTGTTAGTACACAGTACTCCAGTCGTGGTAGCGACAATATATTTCGTCAGGTGTTGGATAACCGTAATTTTGGGTTAGGGTTTTCACTTTCGTGGAATATCTATGACCGGAATCAGGTACGTCGTTCCTTAGAAATGGCCCGCTATCAATCCGAAAATGCGGTATTGGATTTGCGGAATTTAGAACAGTCGGTGGCATCAGAAGTGCGTCAGGCATATTTGGACTATCTGAATGCAGACAAACAGGTACAGGTTGCAGCCGTTCAGGTAAATTACCGAAAACAAGCCTTAGACGTAGAACAAAATCGGTACAACTTGGGGGCCTCTACGCTTACCGAACTCGCACAGATGCGGGCGGGTTTGGTAGAAGCCCAAAGTCAGCAAATTCAGGCACGGTATGGCTTGGTCTTCCAAAAACAGGTACTGGAATATTATATAGGTCGTATTAAACCTGAAATGTCGCTCATACCAAACTCAAAATAAACCCCCAACCTCGGAAAGCCCTGTTGCATTCGAATTCCCAAATAGCAAAATCATGGCAGCAAAGCGCAATACGACCCGAAATCTGCTGATTATTAGCGGTGTTGTGATCGTGTTATTAGTCGTCGTTCTCTGGATGTTCAAAGACCGAAATAAAGAAGAAGGAAAGGAAGTGGAAGTGGCAAATGTAGAACGGCGAGACATCACCCAAGTGGTTACGGCTTCGGGCAAAATTCAACCAGAAGTAGAAGTGAAGATCTCGCCTGACGTTTCTGGCGAGATTGTTTTCTTGGCAGTAAAAGAAGGCGATTGGGTGGAAAAAGGCATGTTACTCGCCCGCATCAATTCCGACTTTTACGCCGCCCAAGTAGAACAAAGTGAGGCTGGGGTAATGCAATCAAAAGCGGCATTGGCCCAGTCTCAGGCCCAATTTATGGGTGCAGAATTGGATTTCAACCGCCAGAAAGATCTTTTTGAGAAGGGGGTAATCCCTAAAAACACTTTTGAAGCGGCGCAAACACAATATAATATCGCGAAAGCCAATACCGATGCCGCCAGATTTGCGGTACAAAGTGCCGAGGCCCGCCTCAGAGAAGCCCGTGAACAATTAAATAAGACCTCCATTTTTGCTCCCATGAGCGGCGTTGTAAGCCAGTTGAATGTGGAGTTGGGCGAGCGTGTGGTGGGAACCAGTCAGATGAGTGGAACCGAGATGATGCGGATTGCCCGCTTAGACCAGATGGAGGTGCAAGTAGATGTGAATGAAAATGACGTGGTGAATGTGGCGGTCGGTGATACCGCCAATGTCTCGGTGGACGCATATCCGGAACGGGTATTTAAAGGCGTAGTGACAGAAATCGCGAATTCTGCCCGTACCACGGGAACTGGAACTCAGGATCAAGTGACGAATTTTCCTGTTAAGGTGCGACTGGTTGGACAAACCCCCCTGGCCGCTGAAAATGTGAAACGTAACCTAAAACCCATGCCCAGCGCCGAGGAAACACCCGTTCAGGTGACACAAGCCGAGTTTCGGCCTGGTATGAGTGGAACCGTAGATATTTCTACGGATACGGTTGTTAACTCTGTGGCCATTCCAATTCAGGCTGTGACCGTGCGTGATTTTGCCAAGCCAAAAGGGCAACAGGCAAAAGGCGCTGTCAAGACAGAGGAAGAAACACCCGCAGAGGCTGCTAACCCCAATCCGGTGAAGAAAAAAGAAGATCTGCGCAAGGTGGTGTTTGTAATGCGAGATGGTAAAGCATACATGGTTCAGGTGGAAACAGGCATCTCGAACGAAACCCATGTGGAAATTAAATCCGGCTTGTCGGGCACCGAAAAAGTGATTATTGGACCCTATAGCATTGTTAGTCGGGAATTGGAAAATGGCGAAGCGGTCCGAACTCGCAAAGTCGATACTGATAAGAAATAACGACTTGTACAAAACTCTGACTTCGTTGGATACATCAAACCACAAAGAAATGGCAGAACCGTTGATCAGCATCCGCGATATGACCAAAATTTATGTGATGGGCGATCAGGAAGTACGCGCCTTGAATGGTGTTTCGCTGGATATTTTCCCCAACGATTTTGTGGCCATTATGGGGCCTTCGGGGTCGGGAAAATCCACCATGATGAATATGGTTGGTTGTTTGGATACACCCACAGCTGGAACTTATATGCTAAATGGCCAAGATGTAAGCAAGATGCGGGATAACGAGTTGGCTGAAGTCCGTAACCGCGAAATTGGTTTTGTTTTCCAAACATTTAACCTGATTCCGCGGATCAGTATTTTGCAAAATGTGGAATTGCCGTTGGTGTATGCTGGCACTAAACGCTCGGAACGCCGTGAACGGGCACAAGGGGCTTTGGATAGTGTTGGCTTGGGGGATCGTGTGAATCACAAACCAAATGAACTTTCCGGTGGTCAAAGACAACGGGTGGCGATTGCACGCGCCATTGTTACACGACCGTCACTTATTTTGGCAGATGAGCCAACGGGGAATTTGGATACCCGAACCAGTGCAGAAATTATGCGGATTTTTGAGGCCTTGTACCGACAAGGGAATACCGTGGTAATGGTTACACACGAAGAAGACATCTCGCATCATGCCCGGAAGATTGTGCGCTTTCGGGATGGTGTTGTGGAAGCCATCGAAGCCGTCGAAAATCCAATATTGGCCAACGAAACGGTTACATTGTTCTAACCTTGTTTTTATGCACGCAGACGAAGTTTAATTACACTTTCGGTATGATGTGTATGTGGGAACATATCCACAGGTTGAACTGCTTCGATGGCATACAAATCTGCCAATTCTTTTAATTCTCTTGCTTGCGACATCGGATTACAAGACACATAGACCCATCTTTCTGGTTGTAACTGCGCGATTTGTGCAACTACTTTTGGGTGCATACCTGCACGTGGCGGATCCACCACCAATACATCCGGCTTTCCATGTTTCCGGACAAATTCCGGCGTGAAAAGACGCATCATATCACCGCTTATGAAAGTGGTATTGTGGATGTTGTTTAATTGGGCATTGACCCGTGCATTGGCCACTGCTTCTTCTACCAATTCCACCCCTACTACGTGCTGGACGTGTGGGGCACAGAACAACGAGATCGTTCCTGCGCCGCAATACAGGTCGTATATCAAATCGGTGCGTTGCAATTCGGCAAACGCACGGGTAACGGCATAGAGTTTCTCGGCTTGCGAAGTATTGGTCTGGAAAAAAGCCGTTGGTGCAATCTCAAAGGTTAAATCCCCGATTTTATCATAGATTTTGCCGGAGCCATAGATGATATGCTGGCTTTCGCCATAGGCCGTTTGGGCAAGCCCTGTATTGCACGTATTAACGAAGGTGGTAATTTCCGGAAACTGGTCCTGAAAAAACGTAGCCAGCAGGTACATTCGTTCTGGTAGGTAGCCATAGGTGACAAGATTCACCATCAGGTCTTGGGTATGCCACGCCTGACGAATGACCACATGGCGTAAAAAGCCGTTTTGCTTCCGTGTATCCCAGGCCAACCATTGTTCTTGTTTGGCAAATTGGCGGATACCGTTCACAATGCGAGCACTTAACTCGGATTGTAGGTAGCACATTTCCAAGTCTAAAACCTTGTCGAAGCGGCCAGGTGCATGAAGCCCCAAAGCAAAGTTTCGGTCTATCACTTGGCCTTCTGCGATTTCGGCATCTGTAAACCACCGTTGTGTCGAGAAAGAAAATTCCATTTTATTCCGATAGAACGTTGGGTTTTCCATCCCAATGGTGGGCTGCACCGCGATGTCCTGAAATCCACCTGTATAGGCCAGGGCATCTGCTACACTTTCACGTTTAGCGGTTAGTTGGTGTTCGTAGGCCACATGTTGCCATTTGCACCCGCCACACGTGCCAAAGTAAGAGCAAACTGGAGAAACTCGGAGTGGGCTGGGGGAAAGGATTTCTAGGAGGATGGCCTCAGCGTAGTTTTTCTTGACCTTGGTGGTCCGGACCCGAACGACATCGCCCGGAGCAGCACCTTTAAAAAAGATCACATAGCCATTCACTTTGGCCAAAACCTTGCCTTGATCTGCGAATCGCTCGACTGTGAGCGACCATTCTTCGTTCTTTTTCATTATGTAGCCGTGCATACCTTGTTGTCGTAGCAAAATAAAGAAAGGTAAAAGTCCACTGATTGATGCTTATTACCAACAACTGGGCCTTTTACCTGTGATCATCGAACACATTGTTAGGTCTATATTAAGCCAATCACAAGATGCGGACAAGGAAAAGGCTTGTTTTTCATGTGATTCGTTCGGATAATTATTTAGCTGTTCGCAGATCATTCGCTTTGATGGCAAATGCCCAGCGGGTTTTGCCGTCGCTGTCAATGGTCTTCAAAGTCAGGGTACGATCGGTTCTGGGGCCAGAGAACTCCAGCAGGCCAAAATTATTTTCTTTTAGCAAGGTGTTCTCAATGATTTGTGCATCCAGTTCTTTGCTAACAGGTTGGGAAATCCCAGCGGTAATGGAGGAGGATGTAAAATCGTAGAGGGTATATAGCCCAGGTATTTCTTTTTTGCGGAGTACGGTATGGTGGCGGTCGCCTGTGAGGAATAGCAGGCCATTGATTTTCCGGCGTTGCAATGCTTCCAGAAAGGCACGTCGTTCTACACCATAGGTGGCAAAGTTTTCAAAAATAGCGGCGTCGTTCAATATCTGCCCTCCACTCATCACGATTTTAAACGTGGCATTGCTGCTGGAAAGGGCGTCGAGCAGCCAGTCTAATTGCGCTTTACCGAACATGGTTTTGTTGGTACTGTCTGGATGGCGGTTGGGGCTTCGGTGAAAGCGGTTGTCTAGGAGGAAAAAGTCGGCATCGCCCCAAGAAAACTGCTGAAACACACCTGGAGTTTCGCGGAGTCCGTACGCCGGATTGATCCAGTATTGTTTGAAGAGGTCTAATGCGGCATCTTTCAGGATGTAGCTTCGGTCAGCATCGTTTGGGCCATAGTCGTGGTCGTCCCATGTGGCATAGTGGTGTATATTGCCGAGTATGGGCTGGATTTCGGCCTGTTGCCGCCACGCATTGTAGCGATAAGCCATCATTTTGGGACTGTCCCAATCTACTTCTCGAAAATAGACATTGTCGCCTCCCCAGAGCATAAGGTCGGGCTTGGTTTGTGCGATGGCTTTGTAAATTTTCTTGTCTCCGCCATACGCACGACCGGGGCGGTCGTAGGGGGGATCGTTGGTATAGTCGCACGAACCAAATGCCACCGAGAATGCAGGCGGATCGGTTCGCCATTGCCAGAGTGGGTTGGTTTTGAACGCCAAGGGCATGGGGCGCGGAACAACTTTTCCATCCACCAAGACCTCGTACTCATACGTTGTTCCTGGTTCTAAATAAGAAGCATAAAGATGGGCAATAAATTCTTTTTCGGCATTAGTTTTGACTATAGGCGTGGTTTTTTTTGCGGTAGGTTGGTTTTGTGGCCAATATCTTATCTGTACCACTGCTGGACGTGTGGTTTGAACCCAAATGGCTACTTCGCGCATGGCACTATAACCCAGCATGGGGCCTGCGGCAACAGGGCTTGCTGTTACCGCCTTTTTTGCTGCTGGTTGGGCCTTCAATATATGGTTAGGCCCCAACGCTGCTACACAGAGGTATAAACAAAGGGAATAAAAAACTGTTTTCATTATGATTGAGGTTGAATGGAAGCAGAGCAAGGGTTCTGTAATCTAACACACCTTGCGGGAGAAGCCAAAACTAAATTCCATACCAGAGCAATGGTATTGCCTCATTTTCTCGTGTCTATGAAGTACTCATCCGATAAAACGAATGCGAAAAAGATGGGTCTGAAAGCCTGTGGAAGTGAAGAGTAGGCGTTTTAAGGGACTCTGTTTGCTTTTGTTCACTCGGCCAGCGTCAGTATGGCTGCCTTATTAAACGCATGATTTAATCGTGTATTTCAAGTTGAGGTCACTACGCAAAACAATAGGCAATTATCACGCAACCAGCGAGTGATCTTCGGAAGGAATGGGTGTGGTCGTTTTAGTCAACCGCAAAAAAATAAGGTATGTGATCACCAAGCACCCTGTGGACAGGAGGCCCACAACCGGATAATGCGCCAAATGCCCGTTTGCGTGTCGTATGATAATGGCCCCGGAAAGAAGTGTCGCCGATGCCGTTGCGAGGTTCTGAACCGCCGAGAGCAAACTCATAAACCGTCCTCGTTCGTGCGTGGAAACCAAGCCTGTTACCGTGGCTTGTGCGGGAATATACCGCCCACCTGCAATTACAAAAAAACCTACAGCAAGCACTAGAACCCAAAACAAGGGCGTCTTGCCTAAGTTCGTGACCACCAGCATCGGAAGAATAGAGAGAAAAATGAAAATAGTAAAAATGCGTGACTTACCATATCGGTCTGCCATCTTTCCGATAATTGGCCCGGTGAGTACGCTTGCTAATCCACCTACCACATAAATGTAGCTGATTTCTTGCTCGGTTAAACCCACATTCGAAATCATGGTGGGGGCAATAAATGGAACCACTAAAAAGTGTGAGAGGCTTAGTGAAAACATGAACATCAACCCTAACCGTTGTCGTGGATTGGCCCAAGCATTCGCAAAGCCAGCCAGAGGATGGGCATGAACTCGTGCAAGTTGTACATGTCCTGACATTGGCGGGATTTGTATGTATAGAAATAAAAGTATGGGAAGCCCCAATATTCCCAAGGCCCAAAACGGTGCATGCCACGAATATGCTGCTGCCAGTAATAAGCCTAACGGAACGCCTGCAATGGAGGCCAGTGAAAAAGAAGCGGTAACAATGCCCATGGCATGGCCGCGACGCTCTTCCGGGATCACATCACCAACAATGGCCAGTACCAGCGAGGCCAGTATTCCGCCAAACGCGCCCGTCAATATGCGGGCCGCCAGCAGCAAAGCATAGGTTGGAGCGATCGCACATGCCAGTGTACCCGTTAGAAAACCCACATACAAGAGCAAAAGAGCGGTTTTTCGGTCGAAGCGATCCAGCCAAAGTGTGCCAATCAAGCCAGAGACAAAAGCACTCAGGGTATAAGCACTCACCAACATGCTAAATGCCTGTGGCCCCACTTTAAAATGGTGCATCAACTGATCCCCCAGAGGCATCATAATCATGAAGTCCACAATGTGCATTAGATTGACCGTAGAAAGGGTCAATAATAGAAACAGCTCTTTTCGCGACATAACGCTTTTTAGGAAAACACCGTTGTTCCGGTATAAAATGTGTTTCCGGAAACAAAAACTCCTCCAACCAGTACCGTGTCGTCATGTTCCCACTTCAAAGCAAGTCTGCACAGGTGCCCAGAGTGATGTATAAGGTCGTTTTTCCGAATTTCCTACCTTGCGTCAGGAATATTTTTCGCCTATACTTCCTCTCGTTCTGAGCAGATTAACGTTCCTCTCTCCTCTTTTCTATGCGCAGATATGATAAATCGGGTTTATAATATTTTTTGCTTTGTTGTAAGTGTGTTTTTTGTGTCTGCTACGGCGCATGCCCAAGTTTCCTTTCAGTACCGTGTCATCAACGACTGGGGAAGCGGTTATACCGCTGAAATTGTGGTCCAAAATAACGGAACAGCGGCTATACAAGGCTGGACGCTGGGGTTTGACCTTGCTGGAACAATGGTAAACCTATGGAATGGCCAATGGTCGCAATCCGGAAATCGTTTTACCGTGCGCGATGCAGGTTGGAATAGCCAAATCAATGCCAGCGGAAGTGTCCTCGTTGGATTTCAGGTAAGCTATACGGGTGGTGTTAGGCCCGATCCTACAGCCTGTACGTTTAATGGTGCAAACTGCACGTTCAATGGCACTCAACCAGCCTTACCGACTGTCAGGCTAACGGCTCCGGTGAGCGGTGCAACGGTTTCTGGAACGGTTGTACTTACTGCTACCACTACGGGTGAGGGTGCACAAGGTGTTACGTTTTTCGCAAATAATACCGCCATCGGGCCAGAGGACACTTCTGCCCCATACGAGGTACAGTGGAATACCACGATGGTGTCGGACGGTATATATGCCCTAAAGGCGAATTCTCGAACAACTAATGGCACGGTCTCTGCCTCCGAAATAAATGTAACCGTTCGCAACCAAGTAACAGACCCACCCCCTGTAACCGCTGGTTTTTTAAGCGTTTCCGGTAAAGATATTATAGATGCCAATAACCAAATCGTCCGACTGACGGGCATCAATTGGTTTGGCTTCGAGACAAGCAATTCCGCCCCACATGGCCTTTGGTCGCGAGACTATCGGAGTATGCTTAAGCAAATCAAGAGTTTGGGCTTCAATACCTTGCGTTTGCCGTGGGGAAACCACATTCTTAAAGCAGACGCATCAGCGAGTGGCATCACGTTTTCTGGAGCCGATGCCTATGATGGCACGTCTCCGATGAATGCACCGCTACAAGGCAAGTCCCCTCTACAAATTTTGGATTTAATCATCGAAGAAGCTGGAAGACAAGGACTCAGGGTGATCTTAGACAACCATTCCCGAAAAGCAGATAACTTCATGAACGAAGACCTTTGGTATCTTTCGGATTTTTCGGAGGCGCAATGGATTGCGGATTGGGTGGCGCTGGCGAACCGCTATCGGAACAACACAACCGTGGTTGGCTTCGACTTAGACAACGAGCCACATGGTAGCGCCACTTGGGGCAATAGCAATCCCGCAACCGATTGGAACAAGGCCGCCGAGCGGGCCGCTGCCGCCATCTTGGCTGTTCACCCAGACTTGTTAATGATCGTAGAAGGGGTTCAGAACCATAATGGATCCTATTGGTGGGGAGGAAACCTCGAAGGTGCAAAAAATTTCCCGCTCAATATAAATGCCGCCAAATTGGTGTATTCTCCGCACGACTATGGGCCAGAGGTTTATGCACAAACCTGGTTTAATGAAGCAACCTTCCCCCAAAATATGACGGCCATCTGGGATCAACGTTGGGGCTTTTTGTTCAAAGAAAACCGTGCACCCATTTTACTTGGCGAGTTTGGGATCAAAGAAGAAAATGCCTATGGCGGGAAAGCCTTGCAATGGATCAAAGCGGTCTTGGCCTATATGGGCGGAACCCAGTCGTGGACCTACTGGACGTGGAACCCCAATTCCGGTGATACAGGGGGGATCCTTAAAGACGATTGGGTCTCGGTACACAATTGGAAAATGGACTTATTAAGGCCCTATTTGGCGGCACCTATCACCGCTACGCCCCTACAGGGACCACCTAAGCCACCAACGGCCAACGAAATGCTCTTATTCCCCAATCCGGCCCAAACCCAAACCCGCATTCGGTTTACGGCCAATGCATCAGAGAACATACAAGTGGTACTGTACAACCTTTTGGGACAAGAAGTGAAAATCCTATTCAGTGGGTTTATGACCGCACAACAAGTGATCGAACTCCCTGTTTCGGTGCAAAAATTAGCGGCGGGGCCTTACTGGATCCGCGTTCAAAACAATAACCAAACCATTTATACCAAACGGTTGACGGTAACCCGATGATCCCTCGTAGTGCGCATGGCTTTTCGTGTGGCCAATCATACAAAGGGGCTTATGCTGCATTGCCATACTCAATTTATCCCACAGGATTGTTTAGATGTTAGGGTTAGACCTCTTTCGATGTTGCGGAAAAACTTTTCATGTTGAGAAAAGAACCTTTTGTACCCGTAATTGGAAGGTGATTTTGTGGGCGATTACCGCCCATATTTTGTAGCGTTAAAAAGCTGAATTAGGTGTGTGGTATGCTCGGTGAGTAGTTTCGCCGTTTGGTTCAGTGCTTCCTCCAGTTGCATAGGATGCGATAAGACAGAAGCGGCATACGTTAGACCAAGGGCCTGCGTTTCTTCTGGCAACAGGGCCAAGGTTCCGCATAATGCAATTGCCGGAACACCGTGTTTTTGTGCTTCTTCTGCCAAACGTCCTACAACCTTGCCGGTAGCAGATTGGGTATCTAATTTGCCTTCACCTGTTATAAGTAAGTCTATGTGAGAGAAGTGACCTGTTATACCGGAGTGCTGCATTAGTAGTTCTGTTCCGGACTGTAACCGCGCACCACAAAAGACCTGCAATCCAAAGCCAAGTCCTCCTGCAGCTCCACTTCCGGGTAGGAAAGCCGTTTTATCGCTTCCAAAACCAAACTGTACGAGCCTGTTTGCAAGGTTGCGTAACCCCGAATCAAGTTGTATTACGGCTTCCGGCGAGGCCCCTTTTTGAGGCGCATATTCCTGTGCGGCACCATTTTTTCCAAAAAGCGGATTGGAGACATCGCAGGCCACCACCATATCTATTATACGCAGGGTTGGAGGTACATTTACCGCGCTCACTTGGGCAATATGAGGGAGTGCAGCACCAGAGGGCGCGAGTAGGTTTCCGGACTTGTCGCGGAATTCCCATCCCAAGGCAACCGCAACCCCCATTCCTCCGTCGCAGGTAGCGCTTCCGCCGATGCCCACCACCAGTCGTTTAGCTCCTGCTTCAATGGCATGCCGAATCAGCAAGCCCGTCCCCAAAGTGGAAGTATGTAATGGATTTTGTTCTTTGGGTGCGAGGAGCAACAAGCCAGAAGCCTGCGCCATCTCGATATATGCCGTACCTTCCGGTTCTAAAAGCCCATAGGTGGCAATGACCTCACGCATCAAAGGATCTGGAACACGAACCTTTTTCCGTACTCCTCGTGTTTGTTTTAACAATAAATCCAGTGTTCCTTCGCCGCCATCCGCCATAGAAAAAACAAGGGTTTCTGCATCAGGAAGCGCCCTTTTCACCCCAATTTGGATGGCGTTTGCTACTTCGGGTGCTGTAAGAGCGCCTTTGAATTTGTCGGGAGCAATAAGTACTTTCATGTTTAACCCCACCAGAATGAGGTACTGCATAGGTGAAAAGGAAATGATGACTGTAATGTAGAAAACAGATTATGTACCCCATCGCGTGAGCATGGAAGGGGTAATTACCCGTCCACCAAGGACAACCCTGAGGATTGTCGTGCAAAAACAGGCCTCATATGGTTTGAGTGATTTGAAAAACAGCAGAAGCCCTTGTCTGGTATGACCAAGGGCTTCTCTACAAAGGAAAAGGGTTAATAAGCCACCGTCAAGCGTATGGTGCGGGTACGCCCATTCACTTCGGGTTGGTACATGGCTTCTGCGGAGGCTGGCGGGTACGTAAAAGTACCGAGCGAAGTAGCACGCGCCGCATACGAATATGTGTGTTCACCACCGCCCAAATAATCGGCAAAGAGCAAGACACGGTCGTCTCGGATCTCGGTATGGTTAAACGATCCCCACCATCGGTCTTGTCCGGTGGTTGTAGTTGCAGCCGCCGAAGTCGTGACAAAGGCCGCATTTAGGGCTTCGAGACCAGCGGGCAAAGCGTCATCTACAACCACATAATTTCGCGTAGCATTGGACTGGATGCGGAGGGTCACTTTCACCAACTCGCCCGGCTTCAGTCTGATATTCCCGTTTGCATCTGGGGCAACTACGCCTACGGGCTGTCCTCGGTCGTTTAGCCGCTCTATGGTTCGGTTAACGGTCAGGCCATTCGAGGCCGCCGGAAGCGGTTGGGTGGTATAGGCTTCCATCAATAGGGAGTAGAACAAGCGTCCAGAGCCGGATTTGTTCACCTGAACCGGAACTGTTTGGTTGCTGCCAAAGCCGCCCAATGCACGGGATTGCTCGGCCACATTTAGGGTACGGCCGCTAAATGTTTGACGGATCAGCGATTGGCCTGCCAATTTAACCTCTGCCGAGAAGTTGGGTGCATCCTTCTCGAATGCCTTAAAGTATTTGGCCAATGCTTCTACAACAGCCACATTGTCTTGCGTAGAAGCCCACCATCCTTGTTTGCGGTTTTGCATCAGATAGCGAATCATCTTCTCGGCCACTTGCCGAGTTCCGTCCGATGGATCCATCTCAATCAGTGTGATAAGACCGAGCGCGGTAGAGCGGGCATTACTCGCAAAGAGCCATCCCCACGCATTATCGGTAGGTGCGGTGATATAAGCCGAAGTGGCTTCCATGCGGATATTGCCTCGAACCTTGTTGAGCAAGGCCCATTTGTATTTATTCAGGCCGCTATCTTGCGAAAGGTGAAGCGCACGAACGAGATGGCTCATCCCATCTGCCGAAAGCCCCGATTTTCCGGTATTTGCTTGCTCTGCCAATGTGTAAAGTTCGCCGGAAAGGACTTTACCATTACGCGCAAGGGCATAGAGCATCATGGCACGGGTGTCGGGCCAGATGGAAGTGGGGTAGTATTCCGGCTTGCGCTCGCTGTTTCGGACGTACTCCGAGAGGGTGGTTGTTGCGCCATTCACCATGTCTGGTTGCACGGCATAGCCCGCTTCTTGTGCTTCTTTCATGGCGAGTAGGGCATATGCCGTTACATACGGATTGAGTTCGCGGTCTCCGGCCCAGAGCGAGAAGCCATCACCCACCCAGTAATCGCGCAGGTTATTCACCCATTGCGTGGTAACTGTTTGGGCGTCATTTCCTTTTAGGGCCTTTAGGTCGAAGGCGGCCAATACGTCTTTCCCCAGTAGGAGCGGACGAATGCGCGAAGTACGTTGTTCCAAGCAGCCGTATGGGTACTCGAAGAGGTATTGTGTTGCACCATCTAAGCCTACCAAAGCGGTACTGGAGAGGCGGGTGCGTATGGTTCCAGAACTAAAGGCGGCGGGCGTTTGAAAGGCCTCCTGCGCGGCTCCGTCGGTGGAGGCAAACGTTCCAAAAGCCAGTTTAACGGATGGCTGCTGGAGGCTGAGCTGGCTTTGGAAGGCATCTTTTTCATTGCCCAGTGAAGCGCGGAAGGTCAGTTTTCCGTTTCCGGTTTGAGTGGTCTTCCAGGCAAAACGCACTTCTTTGGTTTCTCCATTTTTCAGATAGACCGATTGGGTGGAGGAGCCTGTGAGTTGTAAGCCACTTTCACCAAAGGCCGTTACGGTGGCATTTCCATCTTTTCCGGTGGTATTGGTTACGAGGACACCTGCCTCGAACTGGTCGTTCAGACGGGCAAAACGTGGCAGGGCTGGGACCAAGACTAATGGCTTGCTGACAACTACGTCCTCCGAACCCATTCCAAACCGGTGGTTTTGGGTAAGTGCAACAGCCATAAGCCTGAAGGTGGTGAGGCTTTCCGGGAGCTTAAACTTAATGGTGGCCCGTCCGGAGCCATCTGTCCGGATTTTGGGATTCCAGTAGGCTTGTGGCCGAAAGTCGCGCCGTACATCACCCCCATTTCCGCCACCACCACCCACATCTTCCTCTTTGTCGCCATAATCGCGCTGGAGCAATAGAATGCTACGGGTATCGGAGGTGCGGACTTGTAGGTCTCGTGCGCCATAAAAATTCTCAAACGGATCTGGTAACTTATAATCGAGCAGGTTCAACACACCCGCATCTGCTGCCGAAAAAGCAATTTCGCCCGGTACGCCAGACCCATTTGCATCGGTCACTTTTAGGTTTACGGTTACTTCCTCTCCAGGCTTAAACGTTTTTGCGGTGGGCTGGACCTCCACTTTCAGGTGTCGAAGTCCAGGATCCACATTTAGTTGTATATAGCCAATTTTAAAACTCGGTGCGCCCACGTCGTTTCGGTTTGTTGGTGCGGCTGTTCGTCCGGAGAAGAGCATCACACTTACAAAGGCATTCGGAAGATGGTCTTCGTTGAGTGGGATTTCTATCATGGGGGCAGAGCCTGTGAGGGTTTCTACGCGGCTGGATATAATGCCTTCGCGCTCTACGGTGATGAGTGCGGTACAGGTTTCGTAGGGCGATGCAATCATCAGACGGGCGGTTTGCCCTGGTGCATAGGTTTTATGATCGGCCACCACTTCAATCCGGTTGTCGTCTCGGCGCTCCCAGCCCACATACCCGCCTCCACCGGTAGCATAGAAATAGGATTCAGACCGAATTAGGTTTCCTCGTACATCCCTTCCTGTAGCGCGCACCACATAGAACCCGGCTTCGGGTACGTCCAAGTTAAGGCGTTTGGCTTTTCCAGCCTCGGTATTGACCTTTGCGGTTCCTTTGGTGTCTTCGCGCATATTGGTTCGCCAGCGCATCGCGCCATCCACGCCCACTTCACGGACGCTATTATATTCTTGCTTAATGAGTTGTACGTTCACTTCACCTGTCACCGGAAATCCATTGGGATCTACGGTAATAACATCCACCGCAAATGCGGAACTTTTGCCCAATTCAAGGAAGGTGGTTTGTGGCTTTAGTCCCACATAAAAAAGTCCGGGATGTACAATCACCCGCGATCCGCCCATGCTTTCTTGACGTGCAGGGTCGGTTACAGTGGCTTCTAAGGTAAGTTTAACGGGGGTACCAAGGCCATTTCCTTTCAATGGGATTCGGAACTTGGCCATCCCATCTGTTCCCAATGTGAGCGAAGAATCCACCTGCGCCAAAGTCGTATAAAGACTGTTCATCGGGTCATTGCCATAATCCTCATCATAGAGGCCATAGCGTGCCACACCAAACCGATAGTCTTCGTATCCGGGCGGCGTAAACTCCGTTGGTTCCTGATCTACGCGGTATTTCACGGGTTGCCCCACCATTGCTGCACCAAAGAGGTAGCGTCCTGAGATGGTGGCATCATAAAAATCCCCGGCGATATAACCCTTTGCATTTGGGCGGGCAGTTACAGCAAACGTTGCACGTCGGAAGGAATCAATTCGGAATGTCCCGCGCCCTACGTCGTTCTGCTCATATCCATAATAATTGGTCACATTTGTGGTATCGGAAGCTAAAATCGCCCGCATGGAGTATTCCCCTTGGTCGGCGCCAGGCGAGGACATCCAATCGAAATCCAGCGAGCCAAAATCGGAAGGATTGTGCCGTTGGTCATACACCAGGTCGTTTTTCGGGCCATAAATCAAGATGCGGAGGGGTTCTTTAATAAGTTGCCAATCTTTGTCTAACCGTTTCCGGAAAACCCCTTTCAGATGTACTTTTTCCCCAGCACGGTATAAGCCCCGATCCGAGAATATGGAGCCTGCAAAACTTTGTTTTTTAGATGCATAGCCGTAGGAAATATCGAAACGATAAGGCTCAATCCCGTCGTCCATATTACTGGCCGTAAACGCCAGATCGCCGTCTTTTTCTACAATCGCGTATTGGATTGGCTCGTCATAGATTTCTTTTTGTTGGATGCCCAGGCGTGCCCAGCCAGGGCTTAGTACCCGGCCTTGTGCATCAGTTGTACCATTCCATCGGGCATTGTTTTGTGCATCCCGAATGGTCACTTTGGCATTAGGCACGGGTTTGGCGGTTTGTAGTTCCGTTACCATAATCAGGTTTTGGTGCGGGCTAAACTTTCCAGTAACCGCCATATTACTTACCTGCGCCAATGCCGTTGCTGTGCGCTCATCTTCGGGCTTTGGGCCCACTCTAACTTTCATGGCTACGGCCACAACTCCTTTTTTGTTCGATAACACCGAAGATAAATCTAGTGGCGTTGCCCCAATTTGGTTACGAGGCAAGTTGAGTTTGAATTCATTGGTGGCCTCGATCGGTTTGGGTTTTTGCGTTTCATCCACATCATAATACCGCCATTCGTCATAAACCGGAATGAGGGGCACCACTTGGTCTGCCCGAATGCGTTGCATCCCTATTTTTACACTTTGCATATTGACACTACGAATGGGGATGAATGTCCGTTGATTGGACTCGATCACCATCAGGCCGCTTTTCATGTCGGCAAACGGAGTAAAGGCTTTGGTGCGAAAGCGAACCTCGGCATTGCCTAACGTTTGCCCGTGAATATCAGACAAGCCGCGCACGGTGGCTGTATAGTTGGTTTCTGGCAACCATTGCATGGGTAAATTGTGGGACGTGGCCTCTGTATTGTCTCGGGCTTCGATGCCAGCAGGCCAACGAACAGCAGGGTTGAAAGACAGGGCTTTGCGCAATGCGCCAAATTTTACGGGCGTTGAGAAGTTCATTGTTATGCCCCGTGCCGGATCAAATACCGTGTCAGACCCTTCTACAGCATAGTAATTTTGAGAAACTCCCAGAACCGCCAGATCGGGAAAGGTCGTAAACGAGACCGTATGATCAGCTTCCATACCAAGCCCCCCTTCTTTGCCACGCAAACCTTTCGACAAGGTGAGTTGATAAGTGCGGCCCTTCGATAGCGTTTCGCTGGGACGAATGACCAATGTGGAGTCTCCTTTTTTCTCCACACTTACTCCCACCGCGCCCCCGTCCTTCATCTTTAGTGAGACATAATTATTTGCACTTCCTGCGGCCATTTCTTGGTTGAACCGTACAAAGATGGTCGGTTTATTGCTCACCTGATCTGTCCCATCTGTAGGATCCGAGTACACAACATTGGGGCGTGGTGTCTCGAATGTCCATTCAAAATCTTCATTCAACGACTCGCCATTCAGCGCTTTGAGACCTTTCCGAAGCACTACACGGTATGCAGTGGCATTTGGCAGTGGCTTGTCTGGTTGAAATACAAGGGTTTGGGTTCCTTCCCAACGTAGTTTCCCCGATACAGAGGGCGAGACTTGCAATTGATTGGCAGGGATGTTCTCCGCAGATGTCCCCAGTGCCACCATTGGTTTGCTAAAGGAGACCGATATGGCCTGAATGCCCTCCATTTGTTGCATGGTGCCGTAAGGAACCGCTGCAATCATGCTCAGCGGACCATTTACAGAGGGAGTAAATTGCAGGCGATTGCCTGTGTCGAGGGCTATGTCCTTAGCCGACTTGAACCATCCGCCATTTAAGATTGCCGTGTCGTCTTTACAAGCAACAACAAAGAGTAAGGCTAAAAGCGGGATGAGTTTGAGGTAACGCATTGCGATCCAAAATTTGATGATGAGTAGCAAGTAAATAGGTTTTATCAAGATACGCATACAAAGTAGAATACAAACCAACTTGTAGCGCGTTGTCCAAAAAATATTGGACGTTCCCTTATAGCAATTGTACTTAGCCATTATCTGTGCTATACATCAGGTACGTGGTATAAAGGATTGTTTACGCAATTATCAAACGGTCATACACAACCTTGTAGGCAATGTTGTACAAATGGGATCTGTTTATACATGCTATCAACGTGGTTGAGGGGTGCTAAAATTGCGGGCACTTCCGAAATTCCTTTAATCCTAAAACCTATAGGTCTATTCTTGACGTACCTTGTACAAAAACATTAAGATATGAAGTTTGTAGATTATGTGACAATTACTGTCCGAAGTGGGAAGGGTGGAGCGGGAGCAGTTTCTTTTCGACGAGAGCCGCATGTGCCACAAGGTGGGCCTAATGGCGGGAACGGAGGAAAGGGAGGCTCGGTAATTTTGGAGGCCGATCACCACCTTTACACCTTATTAGATTTGCGCTACAATCGGCACCACTTTGCCGATAAGGGCCAGAATGGTAGCAGTAATCTGAAAACCGGAAAAGATGGGCAAGATATGATTTTGCGGGTCCCTTGTGGCACCGTTGCCAAAGACACCGATACAGGTGAGGAATTGGGCGAGGTGATGCATCCCAGCGACCGCTTGGTCTTGGCAAGGGGTGGGCGTGGTGGCAAAGGAAACGACCACTTTAAAACCGCCACCAACCGCACGCCACGCTATGCCCAGCCGGGCGAAGAAGGCGAGGAGCGCAACGTAACTTTAGAACTAAAGGTCTTGGCCGATGTCGGCTTGGTGGGCTTTCCGAATGCCGGAAAAAGTACCCTCATTGCGGCCCTCTCGGCAGCACGACCCAAAATTGCGGATTACCCCTTCACCACGCTCGAACCAAATCTTGGCGTGGTGGCCTATCGCGAATACATGTCCTTTGTCATGGCAGATATTCCGGGAATCATCGAAGGTGCACATGAAGGACGTGGCTTAGGGCTTCGTTTTCTTAAACACATCGAACGAAATGCCGTCCTCCTTTTTATGATTCCTGTGGATACAGAAGACCTTGCACATGCCTACACCATACTTTTGGATGAGATAGCGGCCTTTAATAGTGAACTTTTGGAAAAACCACGTATGCTGGCCCTTACAAAAATTGACTTGCTTTCGACAGAGGAACGTGCAGCATTGGCACTACGGATCCAGGAACTCCCCTCAGAACTCCCTGTATTCCCGATCAGCGCGGTAGCCCATCAGGGATTAGACACCCTAAAAGATGCACTTTGGAGGGCGATACAAACGGCGAAAGGCGTGTAAAAGAAAGAAAATGGTGGCTTTTGAATCTGAAATGATGTACCTTTAACGAAGGTGTTTTCGATGGGCAAACCAAATGTATTACCATTCCGTCATTGTCCTAAATTCTAAAGACTTAGCCCAATAATTTCTGTAAAAACAAGATCATCCAAACCTGTGTTTCCCTTCAATGATATCGAACCTACTCAGGTACACCTATTTGATCAGCCGGCAGACGAAGCCACTGAGCGGCGGGCGGTGATGGCCTTGGCCTTGGTTCCGGGTATCGGGCCAGGGAGGTTGCGTGCCCTCATCGCACACTTTGGGTCGGCGTCGCAAACCTTGCGGGCACCGATACCCGTCCTGATGCGAGTTTCGGGCATTGGTCAACAAACCGCCGAGGCCATCACACGTTGCGATGTTGAAGCGCTTTTAGCAGAACAGGAAAAAAGGGCTTCAATATGCAAGGCCATTCCTTTGTTGTCTTGGGAATCCACTTTCCCTGCCTTACTGCGGGAACTTTATGATCCGCCAGTATTGTTGTGGCATCGGGGGGTGCACCTGCCTTCCGACGAAAAGGCACTTGCCATTGTTGGCACCCGAAAAGCCTCTGATTATGGCAAACGGGTGGCGTACACCTTTGCACAGGAATTGGCGCGTAACGGTTGGACGATTGTGAGTGGCCTCGCCTATGGTATAGACACGGCTGCACATCAAGGTGCAGTGGATGTTGGCGGGAGAACCGTAGCAGTCTTGGGATCAGGGGTGGACGTGATTTATCCGGCAGCCAATACCCGATTGGTGGCACAAATTTTGGAAAATGGTGCCATTTTTTCTGAACTTCCGATGGGAACCAAGCCTGATGCTATCAACTTTCCGCGCCGAAACCGCATTATCAGCGGCTTATCGCGGGGTGTTTTGGTCGCCGAGGCGGCTGCAAAAGGGGGGGCCCTCATTACTGCCCACATGGCGATGGAGCAGAATCGGGAAGTTTTTACGGTTCCCTGCTCCATTTTTAGCACGCATGGTAAAGGCAATCATGAACTTGTACGAAAAAACATTGCGAGGTTGGTGACCACCGTAGATGAATTATTAGAAGAACTGGAGGGTTTTGGAACCACCATGGTTTCTGCTGTAAATTCCGAAGAAACATGGGCGGAACTCAATGCGCTGGAGCGTATCTTGTTGGAAAACCTTTCTGCCGAGCCTACACACATAGACAAACTGTGCGTGCAAGCCCATGTGGATGCCTCGGCAGCATTGGTGTATTTGCTTAATTTAGAATTCAAAGGCCTTGTTCGACAAATGGCGGGCAAGATGTTTTATCGGACCTGACGGATGAACCGTCAATCAATTTACGTAATACAGATGTATCAGAATCGGGAAGAACTTACGCAAGTTTGTGTCAACTTTCTGACCACACAGACTGCGAACGCCAAAGTGATTGAGACACACGCTGCGGACGATCACCATGTATGGATGGCCATTTCGGGCATGGATGGGTACTTTGTGGTACTCGCCGAAAGTCATGGAGATGCCACCGATCCACAGCCCGACCCTGAAGCCGGCTTAAGGTGGTTGCAGGAGACCGAGGCGATCCGCCATGCAGCCGCTTATGCCCTGTCTAAGGGTGGATTTCTTCGCTACCAACTTTTGGGCGTCTCGGAAGACGAAAACAGCCAGATGGTGGTGCAAGGCATCGGACAATCACCCAAAATTGAGTGGGAACGTGTGTTTTCCAATATGAGCGACGTTTATACCGAGCTGCATACTGCCATCGAAGCGCTTGCAGGGCAAATCGAAGCCACCGATAACTTGCGCGATATGGTAGGGCATGTAAAAGACCTTCGCGACAAACTCAAGCTGGCTACTGTTCAGAAAGACCAACGCGATAAGCTATTCGACCTCCTGAATCAAACCAGTGATCTGCTTCGGGTAAAATTAGACGCCGAGCGAGCTGAACTAAGCGAGACCTCGCAGGCTACCTACGATCAATTCCAGCCGAAGGTAGATGCTTGGACCGAAAAGGCCGATACGGTGGAGGAATTCAAAAACAGCCGCGAAGAATTGGTCGCTCTCCAAAAAGAGGTTCGCGAAGCCCGTATGTTACGCGAACATCGCAATACCCTTTTAGACAAGTTAGACCTTGCCTTTAAAGTCTTGCGTAAACGGCAGCAAGCTGATTGGAATGCCTTTGAGACCGAGTGTGAGGCGAATTATAGTAGCCTCGCCCCACGTTTTGAAGCCATTACGGCTGCTATCGAAACCGCCACCGAGTTCCGTCCGATCCGAGACCAACTGATTGAACTCCAGCGCGAAGTTCGGGAGGTGAAGTTGTTCCGCGATAAGCGCAAAGCCTTCTTCGACCGTCTCGACGAGTTGTTCGAGCAAATCCGCGTGAAAGTGGAGGAGGAAAAATCGCACTACGACGAAAAAGCCGAGGCCAACATGGCCCAGTGTCAAACGTGGGTGGATGAAGTGCTTCAGATTGTAAACAATACGGCTGAGGGCGATGATTATCAGGCCGCAAAAAAACGGGTGAAGGAGCTGACACAGGAAGTCTTTAACATTCAGCCGTTGCGGATGAAACAAAAACGCGCATTCATCAATGCTATTAAAGAAGCCGAAGACCGCCTTTATACCAATGCACGTGCTTTTTATGAGAAAATGAAACTGGAGCGTGAGGCCCGAAACCGAGACCGCGAAACCCGCGACCGAAACTATAAACAACGCCTAAGCGACAAAATATCGCGGAAGGAAGATGCCATATCGCGTATTGAGAATAACATTGAGATGGACCGCAAATACCTCGAAGACATCGAAACCAAACTCGAATTTGTGTTCAAAGGAAAAAATGTCGGCGAATTGCGCGCCACCTATGAACATAAAATGGAAGAGATCAAAAAGCGAATCGAGGAAAATAAACGAAAAATAAAAGATATTCGTAAAGAAGTCTCTGAACTAAGGCAACCCCCCAAAGATGAGGCTGCCGCAGATGAACAACCGGAAAATACCGAACCATCCTGATACACAAGCCTCTCAATTCATCGTTGAGAGGCTTAATTTTTTTGATATGAACCTTCCTAAACTCCGAAGCCTGTTTCCCCATACCGCGCATACCATCTACCTGAACCATGCCGCAACCTCGCCTCTGAGTACCCGCGTGACAGATGCCCTACATAAGTGGATGACCGAACGACAGGAAACAAGGATAGACAATTACGTACCATTTATGGACACGATTTTGGATGTCCGACGTCAACTTGCAGGTATGCTCTCCGCACCCTTGGAAGCGGTGGATGTCTGCCCGAATGTCTCAACCGCTCTCAACTGGGTGGCACAAGGAATTGTCTGGAAGCCTGGTGATAGGATTGCCCTGCCAGCTTGCGAATTTCCGGCCAATGTCTGGCCCTTCCTGCATTTGCGCGAACGCGGGGTGGAAATAGATTTTATTCCGCATACCGACGGGGTGTTTACACTACAAGACGTAGAAGCCGCACTTACACCGCGTACCCGGCTCTTATCGGTGAGTTGGGTGCAATTCCTTTCTGGATTCAGAGCACCGCTGGCCGAGATTGGCAAACGTACCCGTGAACGGGGCGTCTGGTTTCTGGTGGATGCCATCCAAGGCTTTGGCGCATTGGATTTTGGAGATGTAGAAGCCCAAGGCGTGGACTTTGCCGCAGGAAGTGCCCATAAATGGATAATGGCCGATCAAGGCATTGGTTGGTGTTATATGTCTCATCGCCTGATGGAAGCACTACATCCACCCATGGCGGGTTGGCTTTCTGGTGTAGTGGATTGGGACAACTTCTTTGATTATCGTTTTAATTGGCATACCGATCTGACGCGCTACCGACTTGGGACGATGAACAATGCTGGAATCGCCACCATGAAAGCCGCTTTGTCGGTGTATTTAGAATGTGGGCGCCAATGGTGTAACCAGCACGTTTTAAACAATGCGGCCTATTTGGCCATGCATCTCGAAAAGATTGGCTTGCAGCGTTATGGCTCACCCGATCCCGCTCATGCCTCTGGTATTGTCACGTTCCGGCACCCAGACCCCGAAATCGTTTATGAGCAGTTACAAAAAAAACACATTGAAATTTCGGTTCGTAACCGCTTGTTAAGATTTGCCCCTACCTATTATAATACGCTGGAAGAATTAGACCATACAATTGATGTGATCAAAAACCTTTAGAATCAAATTTACACACAACAAAAGGCACGAGACATCCACCCTATATTTCATCCCGTGCCTTTTGCCTTCTATGCAGGCCTTGCATATATGATTTGGCGAAAAGACGGCTGGCATTCCCAAAAGGTTACAAGGGTTTTTATCGTATTCGGACTTTATGGTTTTTTCTTAAAGTATCTGTTTATGCCCTGTTTAGACCGGACGTAACCTTAATTTAATGCCAAGATTTTGCGCAATTGACATACCTGCCAGAGAAAACACACTACCTTCATGGCTATGGGGTCTCTGCCAATAAGTGAACCATATGGGGGTTCACAATCTTTAGACCTCATTAGCCCAATAGAAAACCCAAACATCATAAACCCAAAGGAGGAAAACGCATATGCGAACACCTTTTAAAACTTGGTCGTGGTGGATGTCCCTCGTGGTCTTGCTCGCAACTGCCCTCACCGCAGAAGCACAAGTAACGACGGCCACCATTGTAGGCCAAGTAACCGATAGTCAGGGACAGCCGCTACCGGGCGCAACTGTTGTAGCAATACACGTCCCGTCTGGTACAAAGTATGGAACTGTAAGTAATTCCGCTGGACGCTACACCCTATTGGGAGTACGTGTAGGGGGGCCATTTACTGTTTCTGCAACCTTTGTTGGATACGTTAGTCAGAACAAGGAAAATGTAAGTACAAGTTTAGGGACCTCTTCAACGGTCAGTTTTTCACTTTCAGATCAAAGTACCGATCTCGGTGGCGTAGAAATATCTGCCAATAGAAATGACATTTTCTCGGCAGACCGTACTGGCGCTGCAACCACCATTGACAAGCAGGCGATTCAAGCCCTTCCGACACTGGGTAGCCGCGCTATTGAAGACTTCACCAAGTACAATCCTCAAGGCAATGGACGCTCTTTTGGTGGTCAAGACTCTCGGCTGAATAACTTTACCATTGATGGTTCGCAGTTTAACAATGGATTCGGATTGGGAAGTGGTACACCTGCAGGTAGTCGGACCAACTCTACCGCTATTTCTTTGGATGCCATCGAAGAAATTCAAGTAGCCGTTGCCCCTTTCGACGTTCGCCAATCTGGGTTTGTGGGTGCTGGTATGAATGCCGTCACCCGCTCTGGTAACAACGATTTCTCATCTTCTCTGTATTATAACTTCCGCGACAACTCGAAGATATTTGTTGGTAGGACCGCACATGGTTTACCTGTTGCAGTTGGGAAGTTTAATGAAGATGTTGCGGGAATCCGCTTGGGTGGCCCCATCATGAAGGATAAATTATTTTTCTTTGTGAATGGTGAATTCCAACGCCGTGTACAGCCTGCCCATAGTTTTGTGGCAACGGGTTCTTCAAACGCTGGTACTGCTACCCGTGTGACCACTACCGATCTCGACAAGGTATCGGCATTGGTTAAGAGTAAATACGGATACGAAACAGGGCCTTACGAGTTATACGACGACCCCACCAACTCTGACAAATTCCTCGCACGTTTAGACTATAACCTGAATACGAACAACAAGCTGACCCTTCGGTACACCTTCCATAATTCTAAAGATTATGTAAACATCAGCAATAGCTCTTCAGCAGGAAACGGTAACCGTATTACCGCGAACTCGATGTCTTTCCAGAACTCAGGTTATTTCATCCAAGACAATACACGTTCAATTGTTGCAGAATTGAACTCAACTTTTGGCGGGAAATATGCCAATAACTTTTTGGTAGGATACGACAAACAAATTGAGGATCGGGCTTATGCGGGTGATATCTTTCCAACGGTGGATATTCTGAACAACAATAGTACATATATTTCAGTTGGTTTTGATCCTTTTACGCCTGATAATAAATTGAATTACGGTACATTCCACATTACCAACAACTTCACAATCTTCTCAGGCAAGCATTTATTTACGCTTGGTGCAAACTACGAGAATTACAAGTCTAATAACTTGTTCTTCCCTGCATCTCATGGTGTGTGGATCTACAATTCCCTTTCCGATTTCGAGAAAGCAGTAAACGGAGACCAAACTGTTTCCGCACGTCGTTTCCAATACCGTTATTCAGCACTCCCCAATGGCGAGTCGCCCTTACAAGTGTTGAAAGTGAACAAAGTGGATGTATATGGCCAAGATGAATACCAAGTAAACTCTAACTTGAAGGTTTCTCTTGGAATACGTGGTTCTGCAATTATGTTTGGTGATACTGCTTTGGAAAACCCCGCCATTAGTGCTCAAACCTATAAAGACATTACTGGAAGTGCCTACAAAATCAACACCGGACAAATGCCCGAAACCAAAATCCTTTGGGAGCCTCGTTTGGGTTTCAACTATGATGTAACAGGCAATAAAAAAACGCAACTACGGGGTGGTTCTGGTATCTTTACGGGGCGTCCACCTTATGTGTGGATCTCTAACCAAATTGGGAATAACGGCATCCTGACAGGTTTTATTGATGAAGCGAATACTACAAAGTACCCCTTTACGAATGATCCGTCTGTTTATCGTCCGGCTAATCCAACATTGCCTTCTACTTTTGATATTGCAGCCACTGATTCGGACTATCGCTTCCCACAAGTTTGGAAGTCTAACCTCGCGTTAGATCAAAAACTACCACTTGGCCTCATTGGTTCGGTAGAAGTATTGTACAACAAGTTCCTGAATGCGGTATTATACTTTGATGCCAACCTTGAACCCGCAACCGGAACATTCTCTGGACCAGACAACCGTCCACGTTTCCCTGGTTCAGGCGCTTCAAACGTCAATAACGCTGTTCGGATAAATGACAATATTTCGCGGGCGGCTGTTATGACCAATACCAACGAAGGTGATAACTATATGTTTACCTTGAAATTGGAAAAACCATGGACGAAAGGCTTCTATGCAATGGTGGCTTATACCAATAGCCGATCCCGCGATGTTATGACGGCGGGTTCTATTGCTTCCGGTTCTTGGACAGGAGCGCGTAGTGTAAATGGCAACAACCAACTTCCACTTACCATTGGTGATTTCGACATTCCTCACCGGATTGTGGGCGCACTCAGCTACCGTCAAGACTGGGGAAGTATTGCGTCCACCCAAATCTCGCTTGGTTATGTAGGGGGAACAGGGGCCAGTCGTTATTCTTATACCATTAATGGCGATATGAACGGCGATGGGGTTTCTGGAAACGACCTCCTTTTCGTCCCCAACAAAGCCAGTGACCTCACGTTTGTCAATGCCACGTATTCAGGTGTAACTTATACACCGGCCCAGCAAGCCGAAGCCTTTGACAAATTCATTGACCAAGACCCATATCTCAAGAACCGTCGCGGCATGTATGCTGAACGGAATGGTGGTGTTTTACCGTGGTTGGATCAGTTCGACCTCTCGCTTGTACATGATATGCACTTTAAAGTGAGCGGAAAACGCAATACATTACAACTACGGTTCGATGTTCAGAACGTGGGGAACCTTTTGAACAGTGATTGGGGTGTAGGGCAATTTGTGAACAATATCTCTCCGTTGGTATCAGCGGGTGTAAACGCACAAGGTGTGCCGACCTATCGTTTGAATACCCAAACAGACCGCAGTTTAGATGCAAACGGTGCGATTGTGAGTACCACCAGATTACTCCAGAATACCTTCCAGTACCGGAACAGTCCAACAGACGTTTGGAATGCTCAGTTTGGCATCCGCTATATCTTTAACTAAGACTTAGGTCCCTATAACCTATTCTCTCTATTAAAAGCGACCTCAATGACCTGGGTCGCTTTTTTATGCTCCAGTGCATGAATAAAATATGAACCTCTTGATAAGAATGGCTTGATACCATCCTGTAGGTTCAAAAGTGCTTTACTTTTATAACGTTATTTACTCAGTCCAAAACTCCACCCACGAATGTAAGGAGGAAACTTAATGAAACATTTTAAACAACCTTTAGGATGGTGGATGTCCCTCGTGGTCTTG
>DDTM01000045.1 GCA_002344075.1 Bacteroidetes bacterium UBA2364 | reverse complement strand
AAACCTTGGTTTGTCATCCCTTTAATGTGCCTACAACCAAATAACCATTCTAAGAACGCCAGATAAATCCTTTTCGGGTGGCCCATCGTACCAAATATGCCAACAATATTGTAAGCAACAACGCACGCACCAAGGCCCAAGCAGGTATTGACGTAAGCGCTACGATCCACCCATAAACTCCGACGAGGTGCAAAATCGGCAGAATCACATTTCCCATCAACACATACGCCAACATAGGATTTTGGCCGTTATCTGAAAACAAGCCAAGTACACCCCCTTTCTTTCCTTCAACATCCATCCAAATAAACAATGCCCCCAAAACAAGCATGGCCAGCCCCGTCGTTACCCAGAAGTAAGCATAGGTTGGCTCATCTTTTTTGATCCCCCCTTCAAACGGCTCAATAAGCAGGCCGAGAACCAGCCAAAAACTCCCCCAACGTACCAACTTCTGCAGAAAATCTTCGTCCGGCGAAGTGGGTCTGTGCGTCATCCACCACAACATACCAACAAAGCCAAGTGAAAAAAGCAAGGTAAATCCGGGTTGCCGCGCCTGTAGCCCGATACAGACCACTACCGGAACCGACATTAGTAGCCAAGGTAACCACATCATGGACTTCCTAATGCCTGTCAACGCTTCCTGACTACGCCTTTCCAACACAGATATCAACCAGTCTCCCACCATGGTGCCGGGCAACACAATCAACAAATACCGCAAATATTCCCATTCAAATAACCAACTTACCGGATTCCATGCCCAAAACATGGTTGCCCATGTAGCCTCTGAAGTAAGTGCTGATAAACGCAGGGCTACCAATCCAGCAATCAAAGCCAAACGATAAAGCGGTTTATTGCGCGTAAACCACCAAACCAAACCGCCCCAAAACGCCATATGTGCCAAAAACAACAAAATGATGTCTTTGCGTTGTACCGAGAATCCTGTACCATTGGCATACGTCAGGCTCGCCAATAGCGTTAGAAGACCAGCCCAGCCCAACACACGAAAAAAACGTCGTTCGGAAAGGGGCCATGACGCAGGCAATCGGACAAACACTCCTGACAATAACAAGAAGCCCACACAAGCCGTAATCCAAGTGAAGACATTCGGTGAAGACTGGAGGGCATAAGGCCGAATATGTTGAAGTGCAAAAGCAAAAAACGCCAACAAAGCAAACCGCTGCAACAGTCGTTTTGTGGGGGTGCTTACGAGGGTCATACGGCGAAGTGCAATGGGCAAAGCGGCTCCCAAGGCAAATAGAAAAAACGGAAAAACCAAATCCACCCACGTAAGTCCCGAAATCGCAGGATTAAACCGATGCTCTGGTGGGGGTAATTGCGCATGGTACATCCAATTCGGCAAAACCCCAAAGGGAAGAATTCCAGAAAGCACCATGGCCAGAATTGCCCAGCCCCGTAGCGCATCCAATGCAGCGAAACGTTGTTTTGTTGATACTTCTTTCATGTTTTCAATGGGTGAATTGGAGTATGTTAAGAAAGTTAAGTTAACCATGAAAAGCCTCTAACCCACCATGATTCAGATTACCGGAACTTTTTTAGACGAGATAACACACGACATCCCTTCACAAAACTGGGGACACCGCGAATGGACCAAGGATTTTGATGCCATGAAGGCCGTTGGAATAAACACTGTAATCCTAATTAGAGCCGGATATGACCACCACTGCACCTTCGACTCTGTGGTCTTGCAGAAAAAACGGCGGATGCTCCCCACTTATACCGACTTGGTGGACATTTTCCTGACAGAAGCCGAACGTTGCGATATGCAGTTCTATTTTGGCACCTATGACTCCGGAAAATATTGGATCAATGGCGACTATCAAGCAGAGGCAGACCTTAATAAGGCGTTTTGCGATGAGGTGATGGAACGATATGGGCACCGAAAAGCCTTTAACGGCTGGTATATTTGTCATGAGATTAATACCTTTAACAATGGCATGATGCAGGTTTATGAAGACCTATCGACACACCTGCGCGGCCTTAAACAACAACCAATCCTCATTTCGCCTTATATAAAAGGTGTTTTGCAATTTGGGGCAGAAGCCATTTCCTTAGACCGCCATATCCGAGAGTGGGAACAGGTTTTTGCCAGAATCGAAGGGATCGTGGACATCGTGGCATTTCAGGATGGCCAGGTACCCTTTCACGAACTGAAGGATTATTTACAAGCAAATGCAGCATTGGCCAAGCGTCACCATATCACCTCGTGGAGTAATGTGGAATCTTTTGAACGCACCTTCCCGATCAAATTTCCACCTTTGGACTACCGTCGTCTGCGCTATAAAATGGAACAGGCCCATGCTGCTGGGGTAGAAAAACTAATCACCTTCGAGTTCTCCCACTTTATGAGTCCAAACAGCATTTACCCTGCGGCACACCATCTATATAACCGCTATCAAGAATGGTTAACAGATCAAAAAAACGGCCTTGCTGATTTATAGTCAATATTTTCGCAAAAGCCAAACGACAGAAGCGTTCAATTGACCATTTGCAAGGGAAGATAACCGACAAGCAATCGGCAAGTTCACTCAGCGAGGCCATTGATTACGAGCAACTCCGTGCGGTTGGAAGAGACCGTAACCCAGAACAGTTTACCTCGGTATCCAGATCAAAAGCCCGAAGGTCAAGCACCGAATATTGACCCGTTTGGAGTTGGGGTACACGCAACTGACCACCCCACAGCCCTTGATGAGACGCTGTGCTTGTTGCCGCTGCATTGCCTGCAAAATGATCGGCTAAATTTGTGTAGGTATAGTTGATTTAGCTATTTAACAAATATTGCCCGTACAGTTCAAGTACCATGTTCATATTCTAAGTACGCTACTTTCATTGGGTTTAGGCGTTTATAAAAGCCCTAAGATGAAATTTTAACGAGTGAATATTTGATGAATGCATATAATTAATATGGCAAATCCTACGCTTTAAGTGTATTCTACAAGAGAAAATAAGTGTAAATATATAATATATTTGATATAAACAGAATTAAGAATACATTGAAAAGACTATGCTTCAGCTAAAGTAGCGTGTATAACATATATGTACATTGGCATTTAGTCTTGTGCTTTAAAATACATAGATCAATGCAAAATATCAAGCCTCAAGCCTCAAGCCTCAAGCCTCAAGCCTCAAGCCTCAACTTGACAATTAAAGAAGGATTAAACAAATCTAAACTTAGCATTCTTGAAGAAGAAGAACTTTTGCGTTCTGTTATTGATGGTTACCTTGCTCTTCTTGCACAACAAACCCTCCCGACTGAATGCCCAGCCAAGGTTAAAGAATTTTACCTCTTATTATTAGGAAATCTTTTTAATGGATACCGAATCAACGAAGCCAAGGCCGAATGTGGTTTCCGAGACCAAAACTTTTCCCGCTTATTTGCAAAATGGGTTGGGATGAAACCAAAAGAATTCTGTTTAGAACATACAATGGCTGTTGGGGCATTCTTGTTGTGCGAGACGTCTTGCAGTATTGCAGGCATTGCACTCGCGCTTGGCTTCCAAGACCAAGATGCCTTCGGCAAGGCAATCAAACGGAAGTTTTGGATTGGACCGTCGCAACTTAGGCACCAATCCAAAAAAAACACATAGAAGCAGACTTTTATCTATTATAAAGTCTATACAAAAATCTTTTATACCTATAAGATGATTATCTATCTTCACCTTATAATGTATGGTACATTATATACTTATTTAAATTATTTCCTTTTTTAATTCTAAGGAGGGTACTTTCATGAGACAAAAAAGTAAAGCCTTGCTATTTTTCATAATGGTTGTAATAGGCGGATTCGTTGGTAATGTATTTAATGAATCTCAAAAGGTTCAAGCAGGACCCTATTGTGAAAAAGATCATTGTGAAACGTATGCTTGTGGATTTTTATGGTTACAGACTTGTGGCAGTTGTCAGCCGAACGGAGATCATACAACGAACTGTAATGCAACAGGCCAGGATAAGTGTGCTACTCTTGGTTGTAAGAACTAAAAATAACGATAATTGATTTTGATTTACATAGTCCTTTCTTATTTACATCATAGATAGGAAAGGGTTATCACCACTCAAATATATCGAGCTAACTATATTTTTAAGATTTAATCTCACAAAATAAAAACAATGCGAATTACATATTATTTATTTTTTATTTTAATCTTTTTCAATTTAAATGGCTGTAAAAGAGAGAATAAAAATAACGTATCACATCCCACAAAAGAAAACATTATTGACAGAAAGTCAATTACTAAATTTATCAAAAAAACAAATTTATTTGATCATAGTTTGTCAAAATTTTTTAAAAAAGACAATGCAATAACAATTGGCTCTAATGAAAAAAATAAACCAGATCTATTTGGTGAAATAATTGACATAGAGATAGATAAAAAAAATAACATTTGGATTCTTGACTCCCAAAGTTCGAAGATAAAAATTTTCAGCATGGATAAGAACCTTGTTTCTGACTTTGGACAGGTTGGAGATGGACCAAACGAATTTCGAAATATTGTAGGCATTGAAATTATTGGAGACTCTCTACTAACAGCAGAAATGGGAGGGAGAATCAAGATCTTCAAATTCGACTTTCAAAATAAGCAAGAACAATTTAAATTTATAGATCAATATACAATACCTTTTGGTATAGATGATTTTTGTCATACCAAAAATCATCTATTTCTATCTGGTGTACATACCAATAAGTCCGTCATAGAAAACAACTATTACATTCATAGACTTGATAATAAAGGACAGATAGATATATCCTTTGGGGAGGTATATAAATCGAAAAATTGGGTCGTATCTTTACAATTAAGTAGGGCCTCTATTGAATGCAGCCCTGACAATGATATAGTATTAAGCACTATAGATTCGTTTCCTTACATCCATGCTTTTAATGAGTCCGGGCAAAAAATCTGGATTGATCAAATAGAGCCATTTCAGCAAGGAGAAATATTATCAGGTTATAAAGGAAAACATCCATATATCAGCTTTGAAACCCACAAAAGTCATGACCGTATCTTAAACTTATCTATACTTGAAAACAAAAACATTGCCATTCAAGTGTTAGAATCAAATTCAGACATTATAGAAAAGTTGAAAAAATCTATTAATCCTACAATCCCTCTTTATAATATCATTCTTAACACTAAGGAGAACAAACCCATTTTAATCAATAAAGGATTTGATTATAAGATTGAAAGTATGTCAGAAAAATATTTTGTAGGCTACACAAACCATCCTTACCCTCATGTTATCATCATTAAAGAATAATTTAACAGCATTTGTGGGTAGTGGAAATCTATAGTTGA
>DDTM01000084.1 GCA_002344075.1 Bacteroidetes bacterium UBA2364 | reverse complement strand
TATGGGTGAGTCAATGCTGTGTAAAAGATGATGGTAGGCCCATCAGTATCGGCTTTCAATACCCAGCAGATGAACGATAAATCGTGCTTATTCTTTCTGCCCCAGAATTTTTTGGGTCAGAAAGCGTTGGATCCGCCTAACTACGCTATCCTCCAAGGCTGCGAACTTGCGCCGTGTAATTCCGGGAAAAAGGCTTGTAAGGCTTGCTCAAATCCCTGACCTTTAAGAATGGCTGTCATGTATTTCTGTCTAATGCAGCCGTATCAATGCATTATTTTTTTGCAAGAAACATCATCAAGATGGCCATTGTCAAGAAAAAAACATGCGGGAAAAGGGTGGCTACCATTGGTTCCAATTCCCCTGAATACCCAAAAGGCTCGATCGTTTTAATCATCGCCAAGTAGATAAACGCAACCATGATACCAATAGAAAGTTGGGCAGCCTGTCCACCTTTGCGTCGTGTACTGGCCAGAGAAAACCCAAGCAAAACAACAATAAGACTGGCAAAGGGATAGGTGAATTTTGCATAATACGCCACCATTGGCTTGCCCAATTCCGAGATACCACTTTTTTGGAGTTCTTGTAAATATTGCTTTGCTTCCGGAATATTGAGCAAGTCAACATCATTGGCAGACCTGCTTAGATCCTCCGGTTTAATTTCTAACTGGGCGGTCACGTTGTGTTGGGTTTGGGATCTGAGGATGGTGCTGTCTGCTCGGAAGGTGTGTGTCACTACATTTTGAAAAGTCCATTGCTGCTGTTTGTCATTCCATTGCATTTGGTCTGCGTCTGCACGTGAAATTAGATGCTTTTGTGCATCATAAGTTTGCACCGAGACCATAAACCCAGCTTTTTGATCGGTGGAAAAGGAGCCAATTTGCAAAATCCGATTGCCTTCGAGTTGTCTGAATAAATTGTTCGTGGATTCTAATTGCTCGCGGCCTTTGTTCAGATATTTGGCTTCAATCCCAATGCGAATTTGTTCCGTCTTGGGCAGAACCCATCCACTCATGTAGAACATGCCAATGGAAACCAAAAGACCAAAAAAAAGAATGGGCCGTAGAACCCGATAAAAGGAGACTCCTGCGGTATAGACTGCGGTAAGTTGAAGTTCCTGCGCCAATTTTCCTGTAAGATGGATACATGCTAGAAAAAGGGCAGCGGGCGTGATCTGGTGGAAAATAAACGGTAGGGCATTGGGATAATAAGACCATAGGATGAGGCTTTCGCTTGCTCCGCGATCGATAAAATCATCTATATATTCCAAATAGTGCAGGAGAATAAAGAAAGAAGTGAGCATTCCAATCAGAACCAATGTTGTGGCAAGGAGTCGTCTTAGAATATGGCGGTCAAAGGTTGTCATGGGTATAATGCGATCGTTGAAATCAGAACGGGCGAGCCAAGAAGTAGTTCCGGTATATTTATATCCGTTATTGCATATAAAAAATTCAACTTTAAAACATAAAGACGAACGACTGTTGCACGTAGCTTTGGTTTGGCAACGAAAATCTTAATACATTTTTACGGGAGAACCCATGAAAGTACATGAATATCAGGCAAAAGAAGTGCTTACACAATTTGGTGTCGCAACACAAGGCGGTTATGTGGCAACCACAGTAGAAGATGCGGTAGCGGGAGCCAAAAAATTACAAGCCAATGGTGCGAGCCTCTTTGTGGTTAAAGCCCAAATTCATGCGGGTGGCCGCGGAAAGGGAGGAGGGGTAAAGTTAGCCCGCTCCATCGAAGAAGTGCGTGAGCGATCCGAAGCCATGTTGGGCATGATGCTTAAGACACACCAAACTGGGCCCGAAGGCCAAAAGGTTAAGAAAATCTTGATAACCGACGGGGTGGACATTGTTAAAGAGTATTATCTCGGCATTACGCTCGACCGCAGCCGCAACATGAACGTGATCATGGCTTCTACAGAGGGCGGAGTCGAAATTGAAAAAGTAGCAGAGGAAACCCCTGAACTAATCCATAAAGTGTGGATTGATCCAACAATCGGTATTCAAGGTTATCAGGCCCGACAAATTGCTTTTGCTCTTGGCTTTCAGGGAGACTTGTTTAAACAGTGTGTGGGGTTTGTTCTGAAGCTTTACAAAGCCTATGAAGAAACGGATTGTTCTTTGGCCGAAATTAATCCGTTGGTTACTACAAAAGATGGCAAATTGATGGCCTTGGATGGCAAAATCAATTTTGATGACAATGCGCTGTTTCGGCATAAAGACCTCGCTGAAATGCGCGATACAGACGAGGAAGACCCCTTAGAAGTGGAAGCAAGTGAGTTCCATCTTAATTATATTAAATTAGATGGAAATGTAGGGTGCATGGTAAACGGCGCTGGCTTGGCAATGGGAACCATGGACATCATCAAGATTGCAGGAGGCGAGCCTGCAAACTTCTTGGATGTGGGCGGTTCTGCGAATCCACAAACAGTAGAAGCAGGATTCCGGATTATCCTCAAAGACCCGAATGTTAAAGCGATTCTGATTAACGTATTTGGCGGCATTGTTCGCTGCGACAGGGTGGCGCTTGGAGTTGTAGAGGCTGCTAAAAATGTGAATATTAATATTCCTTTGATCGTCCGTTTACAAGGAACCAACGCCGAAGAAGGGCAGGAAATCCTGAAAAATAGTGGACTAAAGATTGAAACAGCTATCCTCCTGAAAGAGGCTGCGGAAAAAGTTACACATGCATTGGCTGCATAAAGTTCTTTTTCGATGGATTGAAAGCCCGTTTATTCGGGCTTTTTTTTTAATCACAAGGAATAACTTTGACCTCCGCTCTTCGGCAATAGGGCGCAGATGAAGTACTACAAGAGGCTTCCGGTTGTATTGATGACGTGATTTTTTGGATACGGGTGGCTGGAATACCACGCGCAATCAAGAAGCCGGCGGTGTGGTTTGCGCGTTGTTTGGCCCTCAAGGCCGTAGGCTCGCTGTTATCACCAAATGCATGAATCGCAAGACACACAGAAGGGCAAACAGACAACTGGTCTAAACTTTGCTCAAGGGCTAATTGAGCCTTTGTGTCAAGTTCCACATTTCCGGGCGAAAAACGTACAGGAGGAATCGTCCGAATCACTTTGCAAATAGGGTTTTGTGTGACAAAAATCCGTGTGGTTCTAAGGGTATTTCCACACTCGTTCTGCACGATAAGTTCAATTTCTTGAAAACCTGCTGGTAGCCTGACCTCTGGTTGAGGCACAGTAGATTGCAACGACGATGGGAACCGCCACGTATAGTGTAGTGGATAACTGCCATTGATATGGGGGATAATCCGGATTGCCTCGCCTTCCATGAAACGTCCCGGAACCTGTATTTCCGAAATAATTGGCCGGACACAGGTATCTATCGGCTCCATAATCTCAACAGTAAAATGTTCGATGCTCTTTCTACGGCCAAGTACGATTTCGAGCGTACCTTTGAGGGATCCTTTTTGGGTAAAAAGCAGGCTCACCTCTTTCCCTTAGGCTGGTTGATTGGTTTGTAGGGTTGCCGGGATTTCTCGTCCTAATACAGTAATGTCATGGGGAGAATGATTATTATTAATGCTTCCACTATTTGTCTTTCTTCTAAATTGATACTGTAAACCAAGTAAATAATCATAGTTTTTCGGATGATCTTGAATTTTATTCTGGACGAAATCGAAACGATATTGGGCGGCTCCAATTAAGGAAAAGGCAGAAGCAAGGGGTACAGAAACGCCCCATCCGACATAGGGGCCAGAGAGTGTGGAGGTTTTATACTGAGGCAATAACTGGGCATACCCCAAGAGAAAGAAAGGGGACAATCTCTTCAGACGAAATGGAGAAAGCCGGACCTCACCTCGCAACAACTCGAAACGCAATTTCTTGTCTTCTAAGAAGGTTCCACCTGAAAGACCCGCAGTGAAACTGGATTTCCATCGGTATCCCAAGCCTAATCTACCACCATATAACTGTAGTTGGTCTTGTTCAATAAAAAGTGTTCCAAATGAGAAGGTATTAGCTTGATTCGCCACAGACCATAAAGGCGTTGTCTCAATGAATAAACCATTTTGTCCTTTAAGCCATTCAAAATTTGTAAATAATACGAAGATGAACAAATAAATAAATGTTTTAGTGTACCAAGGAAGGTGTGCCATTTCGTAAATGGTTATGATGAAGTAGAAGCCTCGATGGGGGGTAGGTGGGTTGTGCGTGCTCTTCGCAAAGCCTTTTCGGTTCGTGGTTTCTCTTTCTTGTATCTTTAAGCAAAAAAGTACCGGAATCCATGTATAATTTATCACCGACTAAAGCCATAATCAACTTAAATAATTTAAGGCACAATTTGGCAGTAATACGCACTCATTTAGGTTTAATAGACATAATGGCCGTGGTTAAAGCCGATGCATACGGACATGGGGCCATACGTATTGCACAATGCCTACAAAAAGAATCTGTCCAGATGTTTGCTGTGGCTACGGTTGCCGAGGCCATCAAACTTAGGGAAAATGGAATTTTAGGGAGAATATTGGTGCTGGGAGCGCCATTTCCGGAGTTTTTGATGGCCTACGCACAATATGACTTAGACCTTACCTTACATGACCTGTCGTTTTTAGAGGTGCTCCAAAATGAAAAACACCCTATCAGAATCCATGTTAAAATAGATACAGGAATGACCCGGCTCGGGATATGGCCGGAGCAATGGGAAGAGGCAAAACGCATAATTGCGACAATTCCGGAGTTGGAGTTAGTCGGTAATTGGACACACTTTGCTGTTTCGGATAGAATAGGTGACAGGTTCACGGAAGAACAAGTGGATCTTTTTTCCGTTATTGCAAATAAAAAAACCCATTTACAAAATACCGCAGGAATATTAAACCAAAGCGGATTCCTCTCAAACCAAATACCTACATGGGCAAGGATCGGAATTGGCCTGTGGGGATTCGATCCTTGCGAGCCTATGCAGGAACCAAAATTGCTTCCTGTGATGAAGTTAGTCAGTAAAATTGCACAGGTAAAGTACATTTCACGCGGTACTTCGGTCTCATACGGACGCACTTGGACAGCACCTTATGACACTTGGGTGGCTACAGTTGCGGTTGGTTATGCGGATGGATATATTCGTCACCTGAGCAATAAAGGATGGGTGGAAGCAAGTGGGAGGCGGTATCGAGTAATAGGAAAAATTTGCATGGATATGTTGATGATAGAAATTGGGCCTACTCAAACAGTGGCCTATGGGGATGAAGTGGTTTTGTGGGGAAGTGAAACATTAAGCGCTACAGAAGTAGCCTCTTGGGGACAAACCATCCCTTACACCTTAGTGACAGGGGTTTCACATCGCGTTCCAAGAGAATATCTTGATGAATAATCTTGGTAAGCACGCTCTCAAGCCTTATATTTATGAATCATTTAACCATATTAACAATCATGATGCGTTTAAGAATCTTTTTTTTACTCATCTGGTGTTTCTCACCTTGTGCAATAGCTCAGTTCTCGGCCAATTGGAGCCCAAGAACTGACCTTAATGCCAGCCTTCCGGCCTCCATTCGTGTTTTTGAAGACAAAGCCATACCTGCATATTATGTGCAGATTGACCTTGCAGATACTAGCAGCTATGTAATTAAAAGCCTAATTTCCTCAAGTGGTACCGAGACAGTCTCTTCTTTTGCTGCTACCAATAAGGCTTATGCCACCATCAACGGTGGGTTTTTTGGGGGTACTTCGTCTTTTAGCTTGGTTGCTCAAAAGGGTAAAGTGCTTGTTCCAAATATCAAACAACTTACCCGCAGTGGTACGCCATACTTCCCAACACGGGCAGCTTTTGGCATCATGACAGACAAAAAACCGGATATTGCTTGGACCTATGAGGTAAATGGAACTGTTTATGGGTATCCGAGCCCTTCCCCAAATAAACAAGGCGTGCCTCAGGCACAGCCAACCGAAGTATTTCCGGAGGGAGGTGCGACCTGGAAAGTATTTGAAGGAATTGGGGGGGGGCCTGTTTTAGTAGAAAAAAGTGCCCAAAAAGTTACATGGGAAGAAGAGGTTTTTTTTGGTTCGGGTGTGGAGTCCAATATTCAAGATCCACGATCTGCAATAGGTTATACCGCTGGCAATAAACTTATCCTTATGGTGGTAGATGGACGCGGCTCTGGCAGAGGGGCCACCTTACCCGAAATGGCCAAGTTGATGCTGGATTTGGGAGCTGTGGAAGCGATGAACCTTGATGGGGGCGGCTCCTCAACATTGGCAATCGGTTCTACTGTAATTAATAGACCAAGTGACGGATCGGAAAGAAAAGTACCGACCGTGCTTTCTATCATGCCTAAACCGAAACCACCCGCGCCTTCTGCCGATACTTTTATTGATACCGGAGATGCATGTTGTTATAAAGAAAGGGGGGCCAATGGTTGGTTCGAAAGCGCCAATACGCCTTTTCATGGAACCACTAAAGCACGGCTGAACGAAACAGGAACGGGAGGAGACAAGGCTACATTCTATCTTCAAACGATTCCACAAGAAGGCGATTATGATGTATTGGCATGGTGGATCCCCTCGTTTAATCGTGCCAAAGATACACCTTTCACCATCTACCAAAAAGGAGTCCCAACAACTGTCAAAGTGGATCAATCTGTTCCTACTACCGCCGGATTATGGAATAAATTAGGTACTTTTAAACTGGCTTCAACAGATTCTGTTGTCGTGACTGATAATGCCAAAGGTGATGGCGCGCCAATCTATGTCGTGACGGATGCTCTCAAACTTACCCTCAAGAATACAGTTCCCATTGATCAGGAGCCTGTAACAACTGTAATTAACTCGCTTTCGGTGTTTCCAAACCCCACACGTGGACGATTTTGGGTCGAAGTCGCAACCTCTAAGCCGGAGTTGGTTACTTTTGAAATATTTGATGTTTTAGGTCGTAAATTGCTTTCTGAAAAAAAGCATATCCATGGGACTGAACAACGTGATTTTGGTATATCCGACAAAGCCAATGGTCTTTATTATCTACGTACCATCATCGGTGAAAAAATACTGACACGCTCTATTATATTGAATCAGTAAGAATGGAATGTGTTGTTTTTATGAAGACGGATGCACGTCTTCACAATATTTGTATCTTGTCTTCATAATTCGATTTTGTTTCCTTAATTCATCAGGCCCCTTAAAGCCTGCTAAATAAAACATTTATGGTTAAGACAACCAATACATCACATCTCACTATTCTGGTCGTGGATGACGAAGAAGATGTGAATGATGTAATAACCCTTTTTCTATCTCAGGAAGGCTATAATGTAATCAATGCTTTTGATGGAGAAGAAGCCATAGCCAAAGCCACGAGTGAAGTTGATCTGATTGTTTTGGACATCATGCTACCTAAAATTGATGGCTTTGAAGTATGTCGCCGCCTCCGTTCGCGAGTAGAAACGGAAATGATTCCTATCATATTCCTAAGTGCAAAAGGCGAAGAAGAAGACCATGTACGCGGCCTAATGCTCGGTGCAGATGTTTATCTCGCCAAGCCTGTATCCCCACAAGTATTGGTCGCTAATGTCAAGGCGGTTATCCGCCGAGCTGGTGTTGAAGAAAGCCGTACCCTCACCGTGAAGGATCTCACCATCTTCGAAGAAGAATACCGTGCTGAATATCATGGCAAAGATTTAGGTCTTACCCTCACTGAATTTGAGTTGTTGATGTATTTAGTACGTCACCCTCGGAAAGCCTTTACCCGTATCCAATTACTTGATACTATCTGGAAAGATGCCATGATGGTCACGGAAAGAACTGTAGATGCTCACATTAAGAATCTACGCGAAAAACTGGGTACTTTCTCGAAATACATTCAAACCGTTCGTGGTGTTGGATATCGTTTTGTCGAAGAGGAAGTAGGTGAAGAAGATGCTCCGTTCGAAAGGAAATGATCCCCAGAAAGGGACCTCTTTCGACACTCCGGATCAGCCTGTGTTACTGGCTTGGCTTGCAAGATTTACTTTTTTGCGCCGAGCCAGTACACAATCGTGGTTGGTCGCAACCAATCTTTTATTCCTGATTGCGATATCTTTTTCAATTGCGCTCTTTATTCATTTCTATAGTACTCCCCGACTCAGGCAGCTTGAAGTCAGTGAGATCAAAAGGCAAGCAGAATACTTAAAAAATGCGCTTCCAACTGCTCGTACTTTAACAGATGTTCAAACACAGTTGGACATGGTGTCAGGCATTTCTGGTATCCAAATCGTGCTCGAATTATCGAATGGGAACGTGGTTCGTTCTCGAAATTCCCAGAAATTCTCAAAAGGGACCTCCATATCTTACAAAGTATTATTTCCTCAGTTAAGTGGGTATCCTAAAGGTAACCTCAAGGTATATTACGGGCATTCAGTCTTTTTCCATGAAGTGAACCGAAACGGGAATTATATTCTACTTTTTGCTATTCTTATTTCTATTACTTTCGTTTGGCTGGCAAGTTGGTTGGCTTCTCATAAAATAACGCAGCCCCTCCAGAAGATTATCCTGACTGCACGGAGGATTAATGCAGGCCATCTTGATGAAGAGATTAGAATTGACACACAGGCAGCGGAGATTCAGGACTTGGCTGATAGCCTAAACTTGATGTCTCGACGTTTCCGTTTAGATATTCTCGAACTAAAACGCTTGACCCGCTTCCAAAATGAGTTTATTGGAAATGTGAGCCATGAAGTCCGTAATCCTATTTTTTCTATCGGAGGTTATTTAGAAGCGTTGGCTTCGGACAACCTTACTCCGAAGATGCGTCAAATGTACGTGGGGAAAGGATTAAATAATGTTCAGCGACTAAATAGCTTATTCTCGGATTTGCTCGAAATTGCACGTTTGGAATACCGGGAGGAGACCATTAAGCCCGATCAATTTGACCTAAAGTCTCTGTTAGAGGAGGTTGCGGATGAGTTAGATTATCTGGCAAAAGAAAAAAACATAGACTTGGTAGTGGACAATGAGCATCAACAGGTGTTTGCAGATAGAAGCCGGATCCGACAGGTCTTGATGAATCTCATCCATAATGCTTTAAAATATACAGATAATGCCAATGGTACAGTACGGGTACGATATCGGCGGAATGGAAATAAGGTGAGGGTTGAGGTAATGGATACAGGTCGGGGTATTGCTGAAGAACACTTAGACCGTGTTTTTGAACGGTTCTACCGGGTAGATGCCGCTCGGTCTAGGGCAATGGGAGGGACGGGGCTTGGACTGAGCATTGTTAAGCAAATATTAAATGCACATGGCGAAAACATCCATGTTGAAAGCACCGAAGGTAGAGGCTCGCGTTTTTGGTTTGAATTACCTATTTCTGCATCTGTTTCGTCTGCAAATTCAATTTGAGCAATTTCCAAGAAGGGCGTTTTTTTGTATATTGCCCCTATCAGCCCATACGTTCCCCTAAGCATTGAACTGGACCCACCCAAAGGTCACTTGGCCATTTGAGTAAAAAAGGGGCGTTCGGCACGCAGACAACCCTTATCATCGTTTCTCGATTTTTTTGTCATGCTACAACCTCCTCAATTGGCTACGGATGTGTTGCCACCTTTACAAGAATCAACCATACTTTCAACAACAGGTCATTGTGTTGACCTGATTGCCAATCGCTTTTCCATAACTGATTTTACGAAGGAACAAGTCCTTCGGGCCTATGAGGTGATGTACACCTCCCGTCGCTTGGATGAGAAAATGCTCATGCTACTCAAGCAGAATAAAGGTTTTTTCCATATAGGTGGTTCTGGGCATGAAGCCATACAAATGGCAATCGGTATGCAAATGGAAATTGGTGTAGATTGGGCGCACGTCTATTACAGAGATTTGTGTCTTAGTCTTGCAATGGGCATTACCCCGCGAGAGATCTTGTTACATCACTTGGCAAAAGCAGACGACCCCTTTTCTGGCGGAAGGCAAATGTCTGAGCATTTTTGCAGTAAAACGTTAAATATTGTGGTGCCTTCGGCAGAGGTTGGTTCTCAGTTTTTGCCTGCTGCCGGTCTTGCACTTGCTTTAAAGCACCGCAAGCAAAAAGGATTGGTGTATGTAGGTTGCGGGGATGGCGCCACTTCGCAGGGTGCTTTTTTCGAGGCGCTGAACTGGGCATCTAGGGATAAGGCACCAGTGCTTTTTGTGGTTCAAGACAATGGGATTGCGATCTCTGTACCTGTAAAAGACCAAACTGCCGGTGGAACAGCTTATAAACTTGCTGCAGGATTTGAAGGACTTGCCCGTATTGAGGTAGATGGCACGGATCTCGCTAAAAGTTATGCTGCGGTGTCTGCTGCGCGAAAACATATTTTGGACGGTAATGGTCCTGTGATGCTTGTGGCACATACGGTCCGCTTGCTCCCTCATTCTTCCTCCGATAATCATGCGAAATATCGGCCCAAAGCAATTCTGGAAGCGGAAAAAAAGCGAGATCCGATGATTCAATTCGAACTTCAGTTGATTGAGGCAGGTTTTGCTACCGAACAAGAGTTACACGATCTTAAAAAACATGTCCATAAAGAAATTGATCACGAAGCGCATTGGGCCGCAAAACAGGCTGATCCTGACCCGATCACCCTTCATGACCATGTGCTGTTTGATGGAGATTTGGCGCTACAATATGAACAATCCAAACCTTCGGGGCCTGATATTGTGGTTGTGGACGCCATTAACAATGCGCTTAAAGAGGAAATGGATCGTGATAAAAACGTCATTGTTTATGGCGAAGATGTGGCCGATGGAAAGGGAGGCGTGTTTACTGCCACCCGCGATTTATCAAAGCTTTTCGGACATGATCGGTGCTTCAATTCGCCACTTGCGGAAAATTCGATCATTGGAACAGCTGTTGGTTTTAGCCTGTTAGGGTATAAACCCGTTGTGGAAATTCAGTTTGCCGATTACGTATGGCCAGGTCTTCAGGCCATACGTAATATGGTTTCGACCTTCCGATGGCGGTCAAATAATATGTTTGAGTGCCCTATGGTGATCCGAATTCCAACCGGAGGCTATATTCACGGTGGCTTGTGTCATTCTCAAAATATTGAAGCCTTCTTTGCACATATGCCCGGACTGGTAGTGGTGATGCCCTCCAACGCCGCCGACGCAAAAGGTCTGTTAAAAACAGCCATTCGTTCCAAAGACCCAATTTTGTTTTTGGAACATAAATTTTTATACCGCCAACCAGTTGCAAAAACCCCAGAACCTGATGAAAACTACTTAGTTCCGATCGGTAAAGCCAACGTGCTTCAAGAAGGGAATGACCTAACAATCGTAACATATGGTGCGTTGGTTTACAAAGCACTTACTGTCTCGAGGGCACTGGAGAAAAAAGGTGTCTCTACAGAGATTATTGACATTAGAACCATCCTCCCTTTTGATTCGGAGACGGTTATCGAATCAGTAAAAAAAACCAATCGGGTTATGGTGCTGCACGAAGACCATGAATTTATGGGTTTTGGTGCAGAAATAGCGGCACAGATTACACAGAAGGCATTTCGTCATCTGGATGCGCCCGTAAAACGGGTTGCCGGAACATTTACGCCATCGCCCTTCTCCGATATTTTAGAGCGTGCATCATTACCTCAAGACGCAGACATTTTAGCTGCTGCAAATGAACTGCTATCTTTTTAAACACGATTGTCATGAAAAAAACCTTATGGCGTTTGCTATTTTTTGGCGGGATTCTTTTTCTGGATGTTGTGACATTACTTGGACAAGCAGTATCGGTATCAACCCCCAGCCATTCTTTTGGTGAGATTCGTGAAGGAACCAAAGCCCATCACGTGTTTTACTTTATCAATAAAGGACAAACACCACTCACCATTCGGGATGTGCGTGCTTCCTGCGGCTGTACCATCCCCGAATGGACCAGAAAGGCCATCCCTGTGGACAGTTCCGGCCAAATTAAAGTGGTCTTTGATTCCACCGGAAGACCAGGACCATTTAGCAAATCGGTTGTAATGACTACTTCTGGTGGAGAAGAAGTGTTTTTTGGCATCTCTGGTAATGTACTTCCCGTTTCGTTGCAGGACAAGCCCCGTCAAGGTGGTTTTGCATTTGAATATGAAAAGATAGACCTTGGGTTAGTCAAAGATCTTGAGGGCGTGGAAGTATCATTTTTGGTTCAGAACTTTGGCAGCAAACCCATCAAAATTATTGGTATCAGTTCAAACGGTGTTCCGGTAAATGGGATATGGGAAACGCAAGCCATTTTTCCTCAAGACCTGTCACGCATTCGCTTCCGGCTTACGCGGTCTATGGGGGCGAGTCAAGTACGATTGGAGATTCCCATTATCGTGGAAACAAACGATCCCGATCAACCAAAAAAATCCCTTCTCATTACTGCTGAACAAGAAGGGAATGGAAAATAGGCGATAACAGGTTTAAGGGATTATTTAATACCAGCCAAGTCCGGATGTTCATCTACCAGATATTTTTCAAAACTATTCGGAAATCCTTTTGCAAATAGCTCCGGTTTGGCCGCGATAGCCTCTTCCTTGCGGCTATAACGCCCATATAGAACGCGGTACATGATAACCCCTTGGGCTGTCCGGATACTCCGCAATGTGGCTTGAGGTCCCAATTTTGCTACCGCTTTTTCAGCGGAACCACGATCTTTTGAAGCAGAAACCTGGATTGCCCATGCCTCAAAGTCTTTTGGAACACGTGACACATATTCGGGTACAGGAGAAAGGACATAAATACGAACGGGTACTACTCCCTGATTAATCATGCCAATTTCTACGGCGGCTCTATATGAAAGGTCAATAACATTATTGGATCCTTGCATAAATGGCCCACGGTCATTGATACGTACTGTTACTTCTTTCTGGTTACTCTGATTCACAACCCTGACCATGGTTCCTATGGGTAAATAGCGGTGGGCCGCAGTATAAGCATTTGGATCGAAGATTTCTCCGCTTGAAGTTAACCTGCCAGCATAGGCATGTGCGTAATATGTCGCCCAGCCGGCTGCAAAAGCATCCCCTGCCGGAATAGGTGGGCGGGCACGTGTAGAAGCGATTGCCCCAGGCGTGGCATTTTGTGGAGGGACTGGGTATTCTTCGGTATAACCACCTGAAAAAGAAGGGGCTGCACTTTTCGGTTGTGCAATGACCGTTTCGTTGATGAAAACGAAGAGGGCCATTGCATAGATAGATTGTTTGATCATGTTAATGATGATATTTGGGAAGTAATAGGTTAGTCGAAATTCCGGCAATTATTATTCCAAAACACCTTCAAACGATCTTGTGATAACGGTAATAAGGTTCACACCCCAGATAAAGCGGATGCGAGATCTACAATTAGGTCTTCAACATGTTCTATCCCCACCGATAACCGAATCAACGAGTCATGCAAACCTGCTGCATGTCGGATTTCTGCTGGTATGGAGGCATGGGTCATGGTTGCAGGATGGTTCACCAAACTTTCGACTCCCCCCAAGCTTTCTGCGAGTGTAAAAAGCTGTGTTGAAGACATGAATTTTATAGCATTCTCTAAAGAATCATTTTTAAGCCTAAAGCTTAACATGCCGCCATAGTTTTTCATTTGTTTCTTTGCCAACTCATGCCCTTCATGCGAGGCAAGGCCGGGATAATAAACCATGCCAACACTTGGATGGTCGTGCAAGAATGTGGCAATCTGAAGGGCATTATTACCATGTCTTTCCATTCGTACATGCAACGTCTTGATTCCCCGTAGTGTCAGGAAGCAATCCATCGGCCCTGGAACAGCACCGGCAGCTTTAACTTGAAACCGAAGGCGCTCTATCCACGAAGCATCATTGGTACAAATTGCTCCTCCGATTACATCCGAGTGCCCGCCCAGATACTTGGTAGTAGAATGGAGTACCATGGTTGCACCCATTGTCAAAGGTTGTTGAAGGTAAGGTGACGCAAATGTATTATCCACGACTACTGCAATCTCATTTTGAGTCCCTATAGATGCAATGGCTTCGATGTCTAAAATCCGGATAAGCGGGTTTGTTGGGGTTTCCACCCATATAATACGTGTTTTGGGAGTCAGCGCCGCTTCGATTTGCGATAGATCGCGCATATCTACAAAACTAAAAGAAAGACCAAATCGCTCGAACGTTTGTGTAAACAGCCGATAGGTTCCGCCATACAAATCGCTCGTAGCGATAATATGGTCACCCGGCATCAAGGAGCGCATAATGGCATCAGTTGCTGCAACACCAGAAGAAAAGGCAATGCCTGTTGAAGCCCCTTCTAATGCTGCGAGATTTTCCTCCAGTGCGGTGCGGGTCGGGTTGTGAACACGGGCATATTCATATCCTTTATGAACTCCCGGAGCCTCTTGCGCAAAGGTAGAAGTTTGGTAAATAGGTGTCATTACCGCTCCTGTCGAAGGGTCTGGGTGCTGCCCTGCATGAATCGCAAGAGTTTCTACGTGGTATTGTTGCATGTCAAATAAAGGGGTATTTTTGAAAAAGAAGAGGCCGGATCCGGAAAAGACCCAGCCTCGTGGATAATCAAAACTCGGTCACCAGCCTTAGTTACCTGCACAGGTATATGCTTCGGTTGTTTTAGGATCTTTGGTTCCCAAAATTTGTGCATAAATGCTAAAGAGAGACTGACAGATTTGCTTGTTATCACGTTTTGCTGCGGTATTCTGAGCACGTACTTTTTCTAAAAGCGGCATGGCTTTTCTGAAAAATCCATCTCGATCTGCTTTTAACCTGTTGAATTTTTGGGTTTCGTCCGGTTTAAGTTCTACCATCAGTTTGTTAACGGCTGCTGCCTTGTTGAAATATGCAATCCCAATATTATACACCGCATTCTCGTCTTCTGACCTCAATGCCAAAGCACGTTCCAAAATGGGCATTGCTTCATCGAAGCGGTCTAATTGAAGCAATAAATTACCCCAACGGAGCAGGTTGTCAAAATCATTGGGGTTTTTGCCATCTTGTGCTTTATAACTGGCCAAGGCACGGTCTGCCTGACCAGACTTACGGTAGGCATCGGTCAACATGGCTGATACTTGTTCGTTGGCAGGGAATTTTGCCGATGCCGCTTCAAGTACACGCAACGCATCATTTGCGCGGTCTTTCAGGAGATACAAATAGACATTTCCTAAGAGTACATAGGTATCTTCTTTCGCTTTTCCGGACTTGATCGCTTGTTCATAAGGCGCTGCGGACTCTTCATATTTTTCCATCTTATAATAGCTCCGGCCTAATAATTCAAAAGCATAGATGGAGTCTGGTAAAATGGTGGTTGCATTTTTGAAGTGTCCGGCTGCTTTTTCAGCCAATCCGGCTTGGGAACTATTGAAGGCATTAACCCCATCGTTAATTTCGGAAGCCCAAGAAGACAAAGATACCCGTTGCAGTTCCGCCGCTTGCTTAGGATCCAGTTCACGTGCTTTTCCGATGGCGGTGGCCATTTCGGCATATTTTGACGCACGCAATTTTGGATCATTGGATGCTTTTGCAATCTCGGCCAAGGCCATTGCTTTGTATTTCCAAGCTTCCGCATTATTGGCATTTGTTTCGATTGCCTTTTCAAACTTGGTCAAAGCCGTCGCGTAGTCTTTGTTGTTCATATTAAGTTTTCCGCCTTCGACATTTGGGTCACTTGAACAACCAGCTCCCATGGTAAACAAACCCGCCACAATTAATACAAGTAGCAGATATGGGTTGAGTCTTGAGTACATCTTCAACATGATTTAAGGATAGGGAAAGGGGAACGTACCGTGCGTTCCGTTGTGGAATGACAAAGAAGGTAACGATAAAAAGCAGATAGAACAACGACCAAAATTTAACTTATACCGGATTACCTTTAATCTTAAAAAACAATACATACAATCACTAAAAAATAATGTAGGGGAAACACCGTTTTATGCAATCCTTCATTCATGTACCCAAAGACCATCCATTTCCCATTCAGAACCTGCCTTATGGCGTTTTTACGCACCATAACGAGGCAGAACGCCATGTAGGTGTCGCCATTGGTGATTGGATATTAGATCTAACCCAATGTGAAAATTTGGGTCTTTTGCCCAAATTCGGAGAAGGACACCTCTTTCAGGAAGGTTGGTTAAATCCTCTGATGGGACAACCACCATTTGTGTGGTCTGCCTTGAGAAAACATACTATGAAATTACTATCAATTAATGAGCCTATTTTAAGGGATAACGTTGTTTTAAGGGATCAAGTTCTTGTGCCACAACAGGCGGTAAACCTGCATTTAGGTGTCAGAATTGGCGATTATACCGACTTTTATGCCTCCATCCACCATGCAAGTAATGTAGGGAAAATATTCCGTGACAAAGACCACCCTCTTTTCTTAAACTGGAAGCACATGCCTATTGGATATCATGGGCGAACAAGCAGTATTAGAGAATCGGGCACGCCTCTATATCGCCCCAAAGGACAATCTCAGAACCCAGTAACAGGAGCGATTGAATTCGGCCCCTGCGTACAATTGGATTTTGAATTAGAATTGGGAGTCTATATCGGATTTGGAAATGAATTAGGAGAGGCGATCTCGGTAAACGAAGCGGCTCACTACATTTTCGGATTTACTTTGCTAAACGATTGGAGTGCGCGGGACATCCAACGCTTCGAGTACCAACCACTCGGACCATTTTTGGGGAAAAACTTTGCTACCTTCGTTTCCCCGTGGGTAGTTCCGATGGAAGCTTTGGAACCGTTTATCGCTTTTTTTCCTAAGCAGGCGGGATTGGCCGGATATTTGGATCAAGAATTATTACCTAAATGGGATGTATCACTTGAGGTGTATTTACAACCCAAAAACGAGCCTGATCCTATCCTCATTAGTCAAACCAATACAAAAGAATTGTATTGGACATTTGACCAAATGATTGCCCATCACACCATTAACGGCTGTAACCTCAGACCGGGAGATTTGCTCGCAAGTGGTACCATTAGCGGTGAATCCTCTGGTTCCTACGGAAGTATGTTGGAATTGTCTTGGGGAGGAAAATTTCCCATACCCGTTGGAGCCGAAGTCCGAACGTGGTTGCAAGACGGTGATAGACTAACACTGCGTGCTTTTGCCCAGGGCGATGTTTTTCGAATTGGATTCGGAGATGTCGTCGGTACCATACTCCCACCGAAGTAAGTTATACCCCCACCAATTTCTCTCAACATAAATTTGGAGTAAAACATGCTTCAGAAAAGCGTGATGGTGGGCGCCTTGCTCATGGGTAGTTTCTTTGTTGTTTCAGCTCAGTGTGCATTCTTGCAAAGGGTTTCACTCGAAGATCGGATTCGAAGCGCCACTTTCATTGTGGAAGGCGAAGTGATTCATAAAACTTCGTTCTGGGATGACCAGAAAGAAATGATATATACGGTTTATGAGGTCGCTGTTCGGCAAGTCCTTAAAGGGCTGCCCCCAACGGAAAAAGTTCTTTTGGTAACACAAGGAGGACAAGTAGGCAGTATAGGGGTGGATGTACACCCTTCTCCTGGTTTGGAAGTAGGAACTTTGGGCATTTATATGGCGCTGGCAAACCCGCAAGAGGTTTTATCAAAGACTACGCCAAGCGACTATCCTACGGGATATATAGGGCCTATGGAGGTAATTCGTTATGATCCAACGGACCTTGTTCCTGCGGACCCCTTCAATCGGTATGGATCGGCGCAAGAACTCTATAAAGGCATTGGTGACATTACCGGGGAACGTGCCCAATGGATGAAAGAATTGCCGGCGTTTCGATTGCCCGTACTCCATAAACATGCCGCGACTCCCATTATTTCGGGCCTTTCCCCTTCTACCATAGCTGCTGGGGCTGGTGAGCAATTGACCCTCACTGGCTCTAACTTTGGGACTTATAATGCCACTAATTCGAGGGTGTACTTTAAAAATGTGGATGATGGTGGAGCAACCTATATTGAGACGCACGCCAGTCAGATCGTTTCTTGGACCAATACCCAAATAGTGGTAAAAGTTCCGGCAAAAGCGGGATCCGGAACCATTCGGGTTAGAAACAATGACCCTGTAACAGGTACTTCGTCGGCAGTGGTTTATATTCCTTATGCACATGCCAACCATACACATGCTCACACAGGGAATATTACTCGACGACGCCTGATAAACAACAATGCGGAAGGGGGATACACTTTTTTATATAGTACCGCAATCGAAGGCAATGGCGTGAATTTTTACACCCATACAGCAAAATCTGCTTTTGAACGTGCCGCAAACACATGGAGAAACAATACCGGATTTAATATCTTAAGTGGAGGAAGCTCAGCGCTGAATATTAAAGCATATGATGGAGTCAGCTTGGTCCGATTTGATAACGACACAAACTTAATTGGATCCGGTATTCTGGGAACAGCAAGCTCTTGGTTTTCCGATTTTCTGCCGCGACCGGGGGATACCTATGATATTTCGGTGGTGCTGGAATTGGATATTGTTTTTAGAAGAAGTGGAACAGGGGGCATAACATGGAATTTTGGACCGGGGGCAACCCCGGGATCTCCTACGCAATATGATTTTGAATCGGTTGCTTTACATGAATTAGGTCATACGCACCAACTCAATCATGTCATTAATTTAGCCCAACCAAGTATGTCTCCCCAAGATGTGGGTGGAAACCGCCTCCAAACTCCAAATATGGTGACTTCCATCATGTATTATAGTATCTTAAACAATACAGACTTAAGGACATTGTATGCTGGAGATATAGAAGGAGGGGAAGCTATGATGGACATCTGCACACCTGATTTTGAAGCAGAGTCTGGAGAAACCTGTATGACACCCGCCAATTTGCCAATCTCAATGGTTAGTTTTGATGCGATTATTCAAGAAAAGCAGGTACAATTGAGTTGGGTAACCATTAGCGAACTACAAAATTACGGCTTTGATATTGAACACAAAGAAGGGAAGAATCCGGACACACCCTTCAAGGTCATTGGTTTTGTAGAAGGGAGTGGCACCACAACAGAGCAAAAGAATTACCAATTTAATACCACCGGCCTGTTACCCGGCCTGCATACGTTCCGGCTTAAGCAACGAGATATTGGATTTGGGTATTCTTATAGCCCATCCATCGAAATTGTTTTGTCGGGCCAAACGCCTTTTGCCGTAACAGGCTTGTATCCCAATCCTTTCACAACCCAAGCGACTTTCCGGATGTCTGTACAAAAAGAACAAAACGTACAAGTTTCTGTTTTCGACCTATTAGGCAGAAAGGTGGCGGACTTATACCGAGATAAGATGTTGGAAAATGAAATCCAATCGTTTACGATAGATTCTGGCTTGTTGCCTTCTGGTGTTTACTTAATTCGGCTAACAGGCGAAAACTTTGGACACACGTTTAAAGCCGTATTGAAGAAATGATTGGTTGGGGATACAGTTGGTCATAAGAACGTATATGTCGGAAGGCTTCTTTCTGTTGGGAGAAGCCTTTTTCGGAAACTGTATCTATAATGGGAAAAACAAATCGGCTTTTTGGGTTATTGCTGTTGTTTGCACTTCAGCCCGTTTTCGGACAAGTTTCTGTTACCGATACCTTGTGGGTGGAGAAAGGCCCACAGTTTCGTCTAAAGCCTTTTGTACAAAAAACAAGTTTTCAGCTATCACTTGGGCAAACGTTATTGGACTCAACGTGGTACGAAATCAATTTTAAGACAGGGTGGTTAAAGTTGGTAAAAACTCCGACTCCAATACAAGGTCAGCCATTAATTGCCCGATACCGTGCCTTTCCATTCGAGATTCCTACCATCTATTTCCGGTATTTGCCCCCAGCATTTAAGCCCGATACAACGTTACTCAGGGATATCACGGCGTATCGTTCTCCTGTTCCGCGAAGCAACAATCCATTTGAAGGCAGCCCATTACAAAGGAATGGATCTATCACGCGGGGTATTGTGGCTGGAAATCGTCGTGATGTTACGATTGAGTCCGGATTTAAAATGCAACTGAATGGTGAAATTGCGCCTGGTATTCAGCTTAATGCTAGCTTGACGGATGAGAACACACCGATTCAGCCGGAAGGGACAACTCAGCGTATTAGTGATGTGGATCGAATAGTGATCGCGTTGAAGAGCCGTTATGGGTTTTTGAATCTCGGAGATTTTGACTTGTCTATGACACGGAGCGATTTTGCGCGAATAAACCGGAAGTTACAAGGCTTATCCGTTCACGCAAATTATTCGCCTCCCACATCCGGTGTATTGGGCGAACAATATTTACAGTTTACTGCCGCCACGTCCAGAGGTATTTACCACAGTTTATCTTTTAATGGTCAGGAGGGTGTCCAGGGACCGTATCGGCTTTATGGAAAGCAAGGCGAGTCGTTTATCATTGTGATTGCAGGATCGGAACGGGTTTTTTTAGATGGCGAACTATTGGAACGTGGATCAACCTTAGACTACATCATTGATTATGCGGCGGGAGAAATTATGTTTACCTCGAAGGTCTTAATGACATCTGTCAAAAGGGTGGTGGTGGAGTTTGAATATACCACCAATCGGTTTTCCAGAAGTTTGGTTGGTGCGGGTGCCGAATCCGGCTTTTTGAAAGACCGTCATGCCCCTACAGGCCGTGTGAAAATTGGTGTACATGCTTTACGGGAGGCCGATGCCATTTCTTTTACCGAAGAACTAAATGTTTCGGAATTAGAATTGGAGGTACTTAAAAATGCAGGTGATAATCTCGCAGCGGCGGCTGTTTCCGGCGCTTCATTGGTTCCCTACGACCCGCTGGCGGGTTATACCTTTTATGTCAAACGTGATACGGTGATAGTGGGTGTTGTATTCCCCTTTTTTAGGGTACTTAAAACCTTAGAAGAGACTGACGAGGTCTATCGCGTGCGGTTTACATCAGTGGAGCAAGGAAAGGGGGATTACATTCGCGTAGGAGAAACTAGTAATGGACTTACCTATCGGTTTGTAGGTCCGGGAAAAGGAAATTATGTCTCGATGCGGTTATTGCCCAGGCCTCAGGAAAAAGCATTGGTGGCGGTTAGTAGTCAAGTGATGGTGCTACCAGGATTGACTGTGCTGGGGGAATGGGCGCAGTCAAAACAAGACTTAAATCGTTTATCACAAATAAACGACGGAGATAATGCCGGTCAAGCTACCCAGCTTGGCATTCGTCTCAAGCCATTAAAGCGTGCTAAATGGACCCTTTCGGGCCAAGGCCAATACCGATATACTGGAGCAACCTTTGAAGCCTTTGACCGCATTCAACGGGTAGAGTTTGCCAGACATTGGAACCTCGGTGAATCTACGGGCGGCATCGGTTCGGGTTTTAAAGGTTTTTCGGAAAAAAGTCAGGAAATGGAAGTGGGGATTGACTATGGGACCTACCACCGTCTTGCCCTCTCGGCAGGTTCCATTCATTTTTCGGATGTATTTCAAGCAGGGCGCCGGTCTGGCCGCATAAACATGACACAGCCGGGGTTGCCTGCTCTTGAGTATATGATCGAAAAGATCAACAGCCAATTGCTTCAAAATGGCCGGCGTGTAGATTCAGGATGGTTCCGCCAAAAAGGATTCGTAAAGATGCCCTTTCAGAAGTCCTCCTGGGTTCCATCCATTTCCTTTGAAAGCGAGCATAAAACACTTGTTGCCGAAACGTTTTTACAAAGAGGGTCTTTTTCATTTTATGACTTCCAGCCCGCGCTTGAATTTGGAAATAAGCGGTTATCAGGTACAATCGGTCTGGAGATCCGTCATGAAAAAAAAGTATTTGAGGTCTCCATGCTACCCGAACATCAGGCGATCACAGGAAAGGCATCTGCCCAGTTTAATCCATTGAGTTGGTTAAGTGGTGAAACGGTACTTGGGTTACGTCAAAAAAAATATTCGGAATGGGCCAAGGCTGCGGAATCTCCTCAGAATGCTTCTTCGCTTCTTCTGAAAGGAAATGTGCGGGCTTCACCATTCAAACGTGCATTAGATGTACAAGGATTCTACGAGGCCAATACAGAAAAATCTCCTATCCTACAAGAAATCTTTCGAGAGGTTTTACCTGGACAAGGGGCTTATGTATGGACGGATGTAAATAAAGATGGTTTGAGACAGGTTGATGAGTTCTTACCAGCGGTCTCGGAGATTGAAGGAAATTATACCCGCTTATTGGTCCCTTCTGATGAATTGAAACCAGTAGCAAATGTAGAAGCACGTTTGCGCTTTGTCCTTATCCCACAACGAATTCTGCCTGCCCAGAATCATTGGTTTTATCGGCTTATACGTGCAATAGAGACCCAAAGCATTGTAGATCTAATGGAAAAAACAGAGGAAACCAATCTAAGTAGAGTGTATCGTTTGGCCCCAGAGGTTCTTCGTAATCCAGCAAAAACCATTAATGGCCGATTACGATTTTCGCAAGATGTACACTTTTGGAGGAATCAGCCCAACTTTGGAGGAACCCTCCAATTCCTGAAGATGTCTGGCCTTTCCCGACTCGCTGCCGGGTTAGAAAACAGGATACAAGAACGGTGGAATGTAGAGGCCCGATATAGCCCTCATAAGAACTGGAAACTCCGTATTACAGGAACGATAGAGCAGAACAGACAAGAAAGCAAAACCTTTATTAGCCGAAATTATGATATTGGCTCCCGTATTTGGCAAATAGAGACGCAGTTTCAACCCCAACCAACCCAGATTTTGACGATAGGGATAACAAACGCTGGTAAAACCGATAGGTTTTCTAACATTCCTAAAAATGCATCAATATTACGTTTTCCTATAGCGATTCGTTTAGCGAAAGCTGGCAAAATTCAGTGGAATGGACAAGTCGAATTTTCTAACATTCGTCTTAATGGTTCAGCAGAAGGGCTTGCGGGCTATGAATTGACGGACGGTCGTGGATCCGGCCGCAATTGGCTTTGGGGTTCTAATTTACAATACAATGTGTCTCGATTGCTTCGCGCATCGGTCTATTATGATGGTAGAACAGCAAGCGATGCGCCAACACTACACAATGTACGGGCGCAAATAAATGCAACGTTTTGATTGTTATCTATTTTTTGCCCATTGCCATATTTCGCCATCTTCTGGATCGTGTAACGACTGTATGAATTCAAATCCACACTTTTTTAACACCCTAACCGAAGCATTTTCTTCTGCGAGCGTATGGGCTGTGATTTTTTTTACCTGCTTGTCGGAGAATGCCAGTTCAATCAAAGCATTGACAAACTCGGTTGCCACCCCCAAATTACGGTAGGTCGGAGCCACTTCATAACCGATTTCCACGATGCCTTCTCCACTGGGAGCGCCTTTGAACCCACCATTGACCACCAAGGACTTTTCTGCGCGGTGAACGCCCATCCATCCCCACCACAAGGCTTCTTCTGGATGTTTTATAAGTTTGTTTTTGACAAAGATTATGGGTTCTATTCCATATTCAGTCCAGTTTCCTGGCACATTCGCACCTATCTTGTGGGCAAAATGTGCATTGCCTTCTTGAATGGCCTCTATGATCCCAATATCGCAAGGAAAGAGGTTTAGTCGCGTGGTTAGGATATGATTCATATGATTAGGTAGAACGGAGTGTACGTAGAAATGTAATTTGGGCCAAATGGTGGTCATCGTGCTCGGCCACAAAGTAGGCTAAATCAATGATGCGCATGGGTGTAAGAAGTCTGGGGTGTAGTGCGGTATTCTCGAGGGTTGATGCGGTGCATTTTTGAAGCCAGTTCGTCATTTTGTATCTTTTTTGGGCAAAGTCCTCACTTAGTTCGGCGAGGGTGATTCCAGAAAGGTCCGCTTCATGGGTTGCTCGATTGGTCAAATCCCCTGGGATTAGATATTCTTCTCCGTGTGCAATTTGTTGGAGGCGGGCGAACCAAAGTGTTTCTAATAGCATCAAATGCGCCACTTCTTGCTTGATACCCCATCCACCTACATAAGATCTTTTATCATCATCCGACACGTGCTTTACTTTAGTGTTTAATCGGATAGGGGTTCCATCCAAGCGTTCGATAATACCCGGAAGCAGGCCATTATCTTGAATAGGGATAAATATACGATCGAACCAATTGGTTTTTTTTAGCATCTTTCTTTGTAGAAAATGGTTGAAGGAGTGAAGTGTTGGATTGAAAACCAAAAGCCGCCTCGTGGTTAAGGAAGCGGCTTCAATTTGGTAATACTTGGGTCTTAGAACCGAATGTTCAAGTTGGCTTGTAGAGTAGTGCCATTAAACCCGAACTGGTTTACTTCCCACGGATACTTAAAGCGCCCTCCAAGGTCTGTGACCACATCTCCTTTGTTGTCAATGGTATCAGGATACACATTCAACAAGTTGGCAATGGTCACACCCAAACCCACTTTTTTGGAGAAACGGTAATGCGCAACCAGATCTGTAATCACTTTTGCACTGAACGTTTGGTCTTTGTTAGGATCACTATCGTGCTGCCAAGTTACCTCGCCAAAGCGAGTATTGTTTAATGAAATGGTGGCTTTGTTTAACGTATAGTCTAATGCCAGTGTAAATTTATCGCGTGGACGTGCCGAGGTAATACGGGCTTGCTCTTTACGGTTAAACAAAATGGCCCCAGATTGCTTGATGGCGGTTGGGGTTTCTGGTTCTCCTTCCAAGACTGTTTTGTTGACGTTTCCGGAGAGGGTGACATCCAAATATCCACCGCCTATGCCCAAGCCCGCATAACTTACAACAGCATCTACTCCCGATGTTTTTGTATTTAATGCATTGATAAAGAACTTAATGGATGTAACATCATACGTTTTAAGAACTTTTCCTACAGGGGAATTGGGATTACTTGAGTTAATTTCTCCAGAGAATAGGACACGGTCATTTACGGTAATGTTGTAGTAGTCTAAGGTAGCGGTCAGGCCCGATACAGGCTTTAACGCCACACCAGCCGTAATATTGAATGCTTCTTCTTGCTTCAATTTCGGTACGCCCAAAGCACGGAGAACCGGACTGGTATTGGCAAAGGTTCCTTGGTTGGAAACAGTACCACCAGAAACGAGGGTCTGAATGTTACGGGTGTGGATTTGGTGCAAGGAGGGAGCACGGAAGCCCGTACTGGCTGAGGCACGAATGACCACTTTATCCTCAAGCAATTTATAACGTGCTTGGGCTTTCCAGTTGATGGTATTGCCAAAATCCGTATAATGCTCATAACGAAGTGCACCACCAATCAAGAAATCCTTTGTCACATCTGCGGTAACATCACCATAAAAACCAATATTATAACGACGGGCATTTACCGCATCAGCAGGCTTAAGACCAGGGAAAGAAATAGTCCCCCCTCCGATGTAAGATTCTAATTGTCCTTCGCGAGCAACGAAGTTTTCCAAACGGAATTCCGAACCAAAAGAAAGGTTTATTTTGCCGATGCTGCGGGATACGTCTAAATTATTAACGATATGACTAAACGCATGACCACCTGTGTCAAAGGACGTAGGACTACTCGCGCCAAGGTCATCGTTTTTACTGTTATTGACCGTATAATCCGCTTTGTTGTTGCCCATACTGGAACTTAAATCATAGCTCCATTCTGCTTTTTTGCCCCGAACTCCCATCACTAAGGTGTTATCCAGAATGTCTGTTTCAAAACTTGGTTGGAAACCTTCATAAGTGGTTCCGGCAGTATGTAATAAATTAAACGGATCACTTTTCCAGTAGGGCGGGCGATACAACGCATAACTGGTACCTTTGCGGAGAACGGTTCCTCCCATTGCATAGACCTCTGCTTCCCCAACGGGTAGCGTCGCATTAAAAAATATATTGCTAGAGGTCATATTCGGTTGTCCCACACGCATTCCAAGATCTGGGTGTTTCGATAACCACGATCCAAATGTTGGGTCATTGGCTGGTACACCAAAAAGGTCATCTTTTCCGGGAGTTCCGGCACGATTGGTTTCCTGTTGGTCCGAGAACCCAGTCGTAAAGTTGACAAACCCTTTGGTTCCAATCCGAAAACCTGTATTGGCAGAAAAGCCAGCAGTAAGCCCATCTCCCTCGGTGGTCATGCCCGAAAAGAAGTTGAGGTCGGTATATTCTACTTCGTCGTTTAGAATGATATTAACCACCCCGGCGATGGCATCGGAACCATATTGCGCCGAAGCCCCGTCACGGAGTATTTCAACACGTTTGATCGCGGCAGATGGAATGCTCTTCATATCTACCCCTACTTCTCCTTTTCCAGGCGTATCGTTTAGATATAGCAAGGAAGAAGGGTTTTTACGCTTACCATTGATCAAGACCAAGGTGCGCGAGGGACCTAAGCCGCGAAGATCTGCCGGATCAAAGTGCGCCGTCGCATCCGAAATGGTTTGTTGGGTGGAATTGTAGGCGGGAACCTTGTACATTAATTGTTTGTCGAACTGTAACTGTCCGGAATTCATCAAGTCTTGCGCCCGGATATTGTCTATCGGCGCGGGTGAGTCGGTTTGAGTCCGTGGAAAAAAACGACTCCCAACAATGATAAGCTCGTCGGATTGATTTACCGTTTCCGAGAGCCTGATGTTCAGGGGTTGTTCATCGCTAACGGTTACATCTTTGGTCTCGTATCCCACAAAACGGAATTGCAGGGTTACAGGTAGTTTAGAAACCTTTAAGGAGAACTTGCCTGAAGTACTGGTTGTGGTTCCACCTGTTGTTCCAAGAACCAGAATATTGACGCCGGGTAGAGGGGTTCCGGAATCCGCATCGGTTACTTGACCAGACAGATTTACTTGTGCAGAAGCGGTTGCAAAGCCTGCAAAGAGGCAAACCAGTATGAGTCCTATACGGTTTAACATAAATGTTTGGAGTTTGGGAGGTTATGGTTAAATTACAAGGTAGCGGATAGTACGACATTGCGTCGTCATAAATCAAGATGTTGAATGTCTTGGCTTGCTTGTTTTTTATTTTTCTTGTGTAAAACTATTCGTATTTACAAGAAACCAATACCTAATTTGATTTTCTGTTATAAAAATGAGGTCTAAAATGAAACACCCCAAAAAGCAGATATTGCATTTCTTGTGGCTATTTCTGGCTTTCTTGATCCACCCAAACCTTTTTGCCCAACAAACAGGCTCGTTTCTCTTGCATAATGCCCACATCTATACCGTAAACACAAAGCACCCCGAAACGGAGGCCATGCTGATTCGGGGTGGGAAAGTGGTTGCCGTTGGGAGATCGGCAGATCTTATTCGGCGGTTTCCCAAAATGAGACGGGTGGATGCAAAAGGAAAAACCGTCATTCCCGGTCTTATTGATGCACACGCCCACTTGATGGGACTTGGCGAAAGCCTGATGGCAGCAAATTTGGTTGGCACACAATCTAAATCGGAAATCATTGAACGGCTAAAGGCATTTGCAGCAAAACAAACGGAAGGAGAATGGATTCTTGGAAGAGGATGGGATCAAAACGACTGGCCGGAAAAACAATTTCCAACAGCACAAGATTTGGACGAGGCTTTCCCCAACCGCCCGGTTTGGCTGGTTCGAATTGATGGCCATGCAGGTTGGGCCAATACAGCGGCACTGCGGCGTTTGGCAGAGGATCCATCCAAGCTGACTGAGCCGGAGGGTGGTAAAATATATCGTGATCAAAAAGGGTGGCCAAATGGCATATTTATTGACAATGCGATGGGTTTAGTGGATATGCGCATTCCGCAACCCACCGAAGCCATGTTGAACCGCGCCCTGCAAATGGCCATTCAAAACTGTATTTCTCTGGGGCTAACAGGCGTGCATGATGCCGGAACTTCTGTCGAGACGCTCAATCGGTATAAGAAAGCCATTGATCGGAATCAATTTGATATAAGGGTATATGCAATGGCCGATGGTCCTCTCGCGGCTTTTGAGTTTCTCCTCCGAAATGGAGCAGTACTGGATTATGGGCATAAACTGACTATGCGTTCGGTGAAAATGTACATGGATGGCGCATTAGGAAGCAGGGGTGCTGCGATGCTAACCGATTATAGTGACGATGCTGGTAATCGTGGGCTACTACTCACACAGGAAACCTACTTTCGGGAAGTTGTCGAGAAAGCAGTACGGGCAGGAATTCAGGTAAACACCCATGCCATCGGAGACCGGGCCAATCGCATTGTTTTAGAAGTGTATGAAGCCATCCAAAAACAATATCCTGGAAAAGACTGGCGAAATCGCGTCGAACATGCCCAAATTGTCGCTTTATCCGACATTCCGCGTTTTTCAAAAAATGGGATCATTGCTTCCATGCAGCCCACACATGCTACCAGTGATATGCCTTGGGCACAAGATCGGGTAGGCATAGAACGGATCAAGGGGGGGTATGTTTGGCAGGCGCTTTTAAAATCTAATGCAAAACTTGCATTGGGTTCAGATTTTCCCGTTGAATGGGTGAATCCTATGCTTGGTTTTTATGCCGCCATAACCCGGCAAGATGCCGAGGGCAACCCCGCACAAGGCTGGTTTCCGGATCAAAAACTCAGCCGCATGGAAGCCCTGCGAGGGTTTACCTTGGATGCCGCCTATGCGGCTTTTCAGGAAAATGTATTGGGGTCTTTGGAAGTGGGTAAATGGGCAGATTTTGTGATCCTGGATCGTGACATCATGACAGTCTCTCCCAAAGAAGTCTTGAAAGCCAAGGTGCTGGAAACGTGGATCGCTGGGAAAAGGGTTTATGCCGCCAAATAAAAGAATTTCTCAAAAGAGCAATAACATGAAATTGACAATCTTTTTGTGGATTTTAATGTGTACGATGCCTTGGGCAACGTCGCAACCACGACAATTTCTGGGTGCTACCCGCACGCAACGTATGGAACAAGAGCGTGTTTTGAAGGATGAAGCCATTCGAAAAACATTGACAGGCGCATTAACTTCCGATACCGCACCGGACTGGGAAACCGCTTTTTGGGCAATGGAGTTGATGCAGGTGAAAGACTCCTTTGCCTTTGGGGCTGTCAAACGGGCTTTTTCGGCTTTCTGGGAACAAACTCCCTCTTTTCAACGGGCTTGGATGGAAGTGGTTTTTACTTTATTCCATTCTCAGTTTGAAAAGGAAATGGAAGAAGTGACGAGAAAAACCAAACACCCCAAATTATTTGCAATGGCCGTGCTTTATCTGGTCCGGATAAATCCGGAACTTGGTCAGAACTACCTTACAATCACAAAAAACAGGTTTAAAGACGCAACGGAAAATCCCATTTTAAACATGTTGTTGTATCAACTGACGGGAAATACCAAACCCGTCTCAACCTCAGAGGAAGAGTGGGTTAAGTTGCTTTCGCACCCATTCTTAGCGGGTGAAACCATCATTTTTAGTTTTCAACGACACAACCGAGACTTTCCCGGAAGAACCTTTATCCGTAAAGCAGATGGATCATTTGTTCGGGATAGCTTAGAATCATTGTTTAGTATTCCACATCTTGCCAGAGCCGTCACAAATCTACCCGGCTACCTAACGAACGGAAATTCGCCACAGGGCATTTTGCGCTGGGAAGGCATCTCACATACAGAAAACTCCTTTATTGGCCCTTCCGAAGTACTGCCTTTGTATTTGCCTTTTGAAATTGCTGAAAACCGATTCTTACCCATTAGACCTGATACCACCCAAAGTCTTGCTTTACACGACTATTTATCTCTTTGGCCTGCTTCATGGCGCAATCGCCCAGCCATTACCGAGGCTTATTGGGCAGGAAAAGCAGGAAGGTTTGAAATATGGGCACATGGAACCACTATCAACCCTGAATTTTATCCCAACACGCCTTTTTATCCCAATACACCTTCTTTGGGCTGCTTAACCGCCTCAGAACGATGGTCTCTCGAAACTGGAAAATTGGAACAAAGCGATCAGATACCATTTATTCAGCAGCTTAAAAAAACAGGTGCTAAAGCAGGTTTCTTTGTTATCGTTGAAGTAGATGACCAATTAAAGCCCGTTGATGACAAGGACATAAAGAAATGGGTTCAATTGGCCGAGCACCATATCAAGCGCTAAGTGTCCATTATTTGAAGAATAAGACATCATTCGGGCGAATACTACCGCGATCCACAACCAAACGTTGCATCGAAATATAGTTGGGATCAGACACCGATACAGATGCAGGAATCTGAGCGGAAACATCCTGAAACCGATTTTGAACATACTGACTCAGTTCCAAAGCCGTAATAATGTTGTCTCGGTTTAAATCCGCACGTGCTTCTTTTACGCCTTCAGCAAACAAATAGGAGAGATAGCCACCTGCTCGAAATTGGGAGGCCACATTCGATTCTAAGTCTTCTTCCGAGGAAAAAAGTCCCATTCGGTTAGGGCGCGATATAATGTCCTTTGCAAATCCACCGCTGAAACATGCATCAATAACGATAATTTGTGTTTTTGATGGAATCATACCCAATAAAACATCCAATTCATCATCTAATATCGTTCCATCATATAATTCTAATGTTTCATCAAAGCCATCCGGGTCTTGTGTTTGAAAGGAATGCCGTTTTACCCGAAAACCATGACCAGAAAAAAATAAGATAAACACATCGTTAGGTGTCATTTCCTTTGAAAACTGATACATCGCACGTTGAAAATTAGATTCCGTTGCTTGACGATCTGTAAGTACCAAGCCATGCGAAGGCGACATGCCAAGTCCGGTCAACATCGCTTGGCGTACTACCTGTGCATCTTGTGCTGTATAGGATAAATTAGGTGCACGACCATTATAATCACTTATGCCGATAAATAGCCCAAAAACGCGCCCTGTGGAAGGAGATTTGGATGCTACATCTCGCTCTTGTTGCGCAGACATTCCCCGCCGTGTCTGGTCATTCATTATTTTTGTAAAAACAATAGAATAGATTCCTGTTTTTCTTGGGAGATACGACGAAACCGTAATTTTATATTCACCCGTTTCGGGTAAAGAAAGGCGTAATTGAGAATGGCTTTTCGAACCTGCCGCATCATCATTATCCACAAATCTGCCAGAAGGCGATGTCAGGGTGAGGTAGGTATCGAAAGCAGCAGAATAAAGGTCTAACTGGATCTCTTCGCCAGCTTCTCCACTAAAGCGATAATAATCTGCAAAACTACCATTTTGTAAGCGATTATCAAGGTTGTTTAACACACCTTGGAAGGCCTCCCCTGAACGCAGCTGATCTACTCCCGATTGTGCAAACACAAATTCAGTGGAACGTGTAATGGAAATCACTACAAGCAGTGCCAAAAACAACGAATGCAGACCCTTTTTATACATGGTATTTTCCTGTACGGTGAAATAAAAACCGCTTATAATATGGCTGTTTCACTGCAATCCTGTATTCTTTATTCGACGACACTATGAATATCCTCGACGAAAATCTTTTTGGCTCCTTTGGACCTGTCTCTACGACAGTTTGGGAAGCCCAAGTTTTGACGGCATTGAAAGGGGCGGATTATGAAAAAAAACTTATCACGACCACTTCAGACGGACTGCGGAGAAAACCTTTTTATAGGGCGGAAGATTTGCCCTCTTGGATGCACAATGGGGACGCTGGTTTAGTTCATCGCAAAGGTCGTTCCAAAATGGCGAAAATCCGGCAAGATTTTTTTATCACGGATCCGGCTAAATCTAACGCGCAATTGCTGACTGCTTTAAAAGAAGATGTGGAAGAAATTGGCTTATGGTTTCCAGCTTCTCCCACGTCCGATGCCCTTGTGAAATTACTTGAAGGTGTGTGGATTGATGCCTTACCCTTACATTTCGGGCTTTCAGAAACTGTACCGTTGCTTACCGCACTTGAAAAATTGGGGCATACACCCGAACAGTTGAAAGGCACATGGCTGGGTAAGACCTCGGCAGGTTTTCAATTCCCCAATCTGAAGACTGGGAAATTGGACGGACTCTTTGCGAGAGAACGTGGGGCTACGCCTGTTCTTGAACTGGCCATACTGCTTGGAAGCTTGAGTGATGCCTTGGCATCGGAGGTTATGCTAGAAAACCTGTTTATACACACAGGTATCGGATCGGATTATTTTTCTGAGATGGCCAAGTTGCGGGCATTAATGCGGCTTCTTCCCATGCTGTTTGAGGCGTATCAAACTTCGGAGTATGCCATTCCCATAGCAGCCTTCTCGCTAAAACGTAACAAAACAACCAGAGACCGGCACAGCAACCTCCTCCGCCTCACGACGGAGTGCATGTCGGCTATTTTTGGTGGTGCAGACAGCATCTCGCTTCCGCGATTTGACTTCTTTGATCCAGAAGGAAGCGACTTGGCTTTACGTCTTTCCCGAAATATCCAACATATACTACGACATGAATCCCACCTAAGTCGCGTTCAGGATCCGGCAGCAGGCTCTTATTATATTGAATGGCTTACCCACTCCTTGGCCGAAAAAGCGTGGACATTGTTTCAGAAAATAGAATCTGGTGGCGGTTTAGCCCAGTCCACGAATATGGTAGAAGGTTGGATTCAGCAAGCAGGCGAGTCGGAAAAATCTGCTGCATCTTCTGGTAAAAGAGTTCTTCTCGGAACCAATACCTTTCCAAATCTAATCGAAAAGTGGCCCACTCAAACTGCTGATTCCTTTGCCTTGAGTGCTACATTAGACCAGCTAAGAAAAGAAGCAATAGAAAGAGACATACGTTGCAGATTTACCTTGGTTCGGTTTGGTTCTTCTGCAATGGCAACGGCGCGGGGTGTTTTTGCGGGAAATATGGTGGGCTGCGGCCCCTTTGAGGTGACCGAAAGCCCTCTGCTTAACGATAAAACAGCAGCACTTGAGTATGTGGCAAAGGAACAAGTGGATATTGTTGTTCTTTGTAGCACAGATGAGCAATACGATGGATTGACAATGGAAGACCTGAACAATTTGAAAGCAACAACAAAACGGGTAATCATTGCCGGAAAAAGCAGTCAGGAGCAAGCACTTCTTGAACAAGGGGTCGATTTCCTGCGTCTTGGCAAAAACGGGTTGTCCGAAGCCTTAATTTTTGCAAAAAATGGCCCACTTAGCCTGAACCTTACCGATGCTCTAACCCATTGGTCTAAAATTTGTTAAAACTGAAATCCCAAATCAAATGAGACCAGATTTCTCAAAAATAGCCTTAAAACCTTCCGTACTTGCTTTTTCTGAAGTAAATACGCCCGCTGAGACGCCGGAACATATTTCCATCAAGCCTGCTTTTGGGCCTGAAGACATCAAAAATCTTCAACATCTAAACTACGCTGCTGGGATACCACCGTTTCTTCGAGGACCTTATGCTACAATGTATGTAAATCAGCCGTGGACCATTCGCCAGTATGCAGGGTTTTCTACGGCAGAAGAATCCAATGCATTTTACCGAAGGAACCTCGCCGCCGGACAAAAGGGACTTTCTGTTGCATTTGACTTGGCCACACACCGTGGCTACGACTCGGATCACGAGCGCGTGGTAGGCGATGTGGGGAAGGCTGGCGTGGCCATAGATTCAGTAGAGGACATGAAAATCCTCTTTAATCAAATCCCATTAGATAAAATTTCGGTTTCGATGACGATGAATGGCGCGGTTTTACCCGTGCTTGCCTTCTATATTGTGGCGGCTGAAGAACAAGGTGTTACGAATGATCAACTTAGCGGAACCATTCAGAACGACATCTTGAAGGAGTTTATGGTGCGAAATACGTTTATTTATCCACCAGAAGCCTCTATCCATATTATTGGGGATATCTTTCGCTATACCTCAGCAAATATGCCCAAGTTTAATTCGATTTCTATTTCTGGATATCACATGCAGGAGGCTGGAGCAACTGCCGACATCGAATTGGCTTATACCCTTGCCGATGGCTGGGAATACCTCCGGACAGGCATTAAGTCTGGTTTGGACATTGATGCTTTTGCACCACGTTTATCGTTCTTTTGGGCGATTGGCATGGATCATTTTATGGAAATTGCCAAGATGCGGGCAGGGCGGATGCTCTGGGCAAAAATTGTTCAGGCATTTGACCCTAAAAACCCAAAATCGTTGGCCTTACGGACGCATTCACAAACCTCCGGCTGGAGCCTTACTGCTCAGGATCCGTTTAATAATGTGGCACGTACTTGCGTTGAAGCGATGGCCTCGGCAATGGGGCATACCCAATCCTTGCACACCAATGCCCTAGATGAAGCTATTGCATTACCTACTGACTTTTCCGCTCGTATTGCCCGGAATACGCAGCTTTTTCTGCAATTAGAAACCGAAATCTGTAAAACAGTGGACCCTTGGGGCGGCTCTTATTATGTAGAATACCTTACCGATCAATTAGCAAAAAAAGCGTGGGCGTTAATTCAGGAGGTGGAAGAACTGGGTGGGATGACCAAGGCGATTGAAGCAGGGATTCCCAAACTACGAATCGAAGAGGCCGCTGCAAGGAAACAAGCCCGAATTGATGCAGGGTTGGATGTGATTGTGGGGGTAAACCGCTATCGTCAAGACAAGGAAGCGGACGATTTGGAAGTACTGGTGGTGGACAATACTTCGGTGCGTGCTGCTCAAATTGAACGCTTAAATCAAATAAAGGCTACCCGCGACACCGGAAACGTGAGGATTGCATTGGAAAAACTGACTGAATGTGCTAAGACCGGCGAGGGAAACCTTCTGGCACTTGCCGTCGAAGCCGCTCGCCTACGCGCCACACTTGGCGAAATTTCGGACGCCCTCGAAGTGGTCTTCGGGCGTTTTAAACCCCAAATTCGCTCGGTATCCGGTGTTTTTGCAAAAGAAATGGCACATAACGAAACTTTCCAAAAGGCACAAGCCCTTTCGGATGCGTTTGCCGAGGCCGAGGGCCGCCGCCCGCGAATTATGGTTGCCAAATTGGGACAGGACGGCCACGATCGTGGCGCAAAGGTGATTGCCACCAGCTTTGCCGATCTGGGATTTGATGTGGACATTGGGCCTCTCTTCCAAACTCCTGCCGAAGCCGCACGTCAGGCCGTGGAAAATGATGTGCATGTATTGGGTGTTTCGAGTTTGGCAGGGGCACACAATACACTGGTTCCGCAGGTGGTACAGGCCCTAAAGGACTTGGGGAGACCAGATATTTTGGTGACAGTGGGCGGAGTGATTCCGCCACAAGACGAACCTACCTTGCTTGCTGCTGGGGCATCTTTTGTTTTTGGTCCCGGAACGGTCATTGCACAAGCAGCAATTGTAATTTTGGAAGAGCTGTCGAAACCATAAATGCGTCTTACGGCATCATAAAAAAACCTATTTGATCATTATGAAATGTGAAAGAGGTGTGCATGCGGTAATTAGGGAACTTTTTAAATGCACCCTTATATTCACTTAGGCTATCTTGTGTTTAATCGGTAACGTAGAAGCGTGGTAAGGGGTGGCTTTTTTTGTACCTAACCCCAAAAAGTCATGCGAATTATATTTATAAGCCTTTGTTTCTTAACAGCTTGTAATAGCATTAAGCCTCCCAAGCCTTTTGGCCCAATCCCCACCCGGCAGCAATTGGCATGGCAACAATTGGAGTATTACGCCTTTGTTCATTTTAATATGAATACGTTTACGGGCGTGGAGTGGGGTGATGGCCGCGAACATCCAGGAAAATTTAACCCAACGCAATTTGACGCCGAACAATGGGTACGCATTTTTAAAGCCGCCGGAATGAAGGGCGTGATTATTACCGCAAAGCATCACGACGGATTTTGCCTTTGGCCGTCTGGATATACCGAACACTCAGTGAAAAAAAGTCCTTGGCGAAACGGTAATGGAGATGTCTTACGCGAACTCTCGGAGGCTGCCACAAAATATGGCCTTAAGTTTGGAATTTATTTATCTCCGTGGGATCGGAATGCACCGGAATATGGTGACTCGCAAAGATACAACGAGCTTTACATGAACCAAATCAGGGAAGTCCTTACGCAATACGGGGAAGTTTTTGAATTTTGGTTTGATGGCGCAAATGGGGAAGGGCCAAACGGAAAAAAACAAGTATATGATTGGCCTGCTTTCCATGCAACAGTACGCAAATATGCGCCCAATGCGGTGATGTTTAGCGATGGTGGACCTGATGTGCGCTGGATTGGAAATGAAGCCGGATATGCAGGAGAAACCAATTGGTCTTTGTTGCGAGGAAGCGAAGTTTATGCTGGCTATCCCAAATATACTGAACTCATAGAAGGCCACGCCGACGGCACCCACTGGATTCCGGGGGAAGTGGATGTGTCCATAAGACCTGGCTGGTATTATCGTTCGAGTGAAGATGAAAAAGTAAAATCTGTTGAAAAATTACGACAGATATATTACGAATCCATTGGAAGGAATGCAAATCTATTGCTCAATATACCTGTAGATACAAGGGGGTTGGTTCATCCGAATGATTCTACAGCCTTAATGGGATTGCGTGTCCAATTGGATCAGGACTTCCGCGAGAACCTTGCGACACGTGCAGCCGTTATTGGCAATAGTCAAAAAGGACGTAGATTCTCAGCACAAAAAGTATTAGACCATAATTTTCAGTCGTACTGGACAACTAAGAACGAAGCGAAAACAGGTTGGTTGGAACTCACATTCAATAATCCGACCGAGATCAATACCGTATTGATACAAGAATATATTGCACTTGGCCAACGTGTAGAACGTTTTTCGGTGGCAGCTGAAATTGAAGGTAAATGGAAAACCATCATTACCGGAACCACCATTGGCTATAAGCGCATCCTGAAATTTCCAACCACCAAAACCACCAAACTTAAAATAAGCATAGAGCAATCACGGGCGTGCCCACTAATTTCTACTATTCAGTTTTTCAAAACGAAGTGAATAAATCTCATAATTACTTGACAACAAGATGATATTCATTCATATAAGAATTTGTTTTTATTTGCCTTACATTAATGCAACATAAGTATTGTTATGTTGCATTAAGCACTCATGTTTTGTATTATAAGCCATTCACCAACCAGTATGACAATGCCTGCTCCCAAACGCAACTTTCAATTAGTTAAAACCACGCAGACAGAAATCCCCCAACCACAAGTCACTGATGACGAGCAGCTAATTCGTCTTTGGCTACATGGTCGTCCTGCTAATACCGTCGAAAATTATACACGTGACATTCAGCAGTTTTTAGATTTTATAGACAAGCCTATACAATCATTGACATTGGCGGATCTGCAATTATTTTCAGATGCGTTGGTTGAATACGCAGATGGCTCAAAAAAAAGAAAACTATATGCGGTTAAAAGTTTAATTGCTTTTGCCCACCGACTTGGTTATTTGGTGTATGACATTGGTGCGCCTTTGCGGATTCCGGCACTAAAAGACACCTTAGCCGAACGCATTTTAAGTGAGCAAGAATTGCTGCAAATGTTGGCGTTGGAAAACGATGCCCGAAATAATGCCCTATTAAGGCTGCTTTATAGCACGGGGATTCGGGTTTCAGAAATGACAGCACTTACTTGGCGTGATTTGACTACTCGCAATAACGGCAGCCAGATTGTGGTGTTTGGTAAAGGTGGTAAAACCAGAACCATACGTGTGTCGGAAGCAACTACTGAGGCATTGCTGGCACAACGGAACGGACTCCTACCCGATGATCCCATTTTTAGAAGTAAAAAAGGTGGCCCACTTCACCGGACGCAGGTATTTAGAATTGTCAAAAAAGCCGCAGAAAAAGCCGGATTGTGGCAAAAGGTAAGCCCGCATTGGATGCGTCATGCACATGCAAGCCATGCGTTAGACGCCGGTGCCCCTATCCACCTTGTACAAGCCACGCTGGGCCATGCATCGGTTGCCACTACTGGCCGCTATACCCATGCAAGACCCAATCAAAGCTCTTCTGACTATTTAGATGTTTAAAATTTCAGAATCAATTCCATCAATTTCATCTTCACAATATCTCGTTCCCCTTCGTCTAAGATGGGTGTAAGGGCTGGTTCGCTCCCCACCACTGTTTTGCTTTCATCTACCGTGATGGTGGCAAGGATATTGGAGAGTTCCGTTGCTTTATCTAACAAAAGGCGTTGTTCTTCGAGTGCAATTTTAGCTTTTTCTAACTCCGGAACCGTTAATAAGTCTTTTTGCATTTCCAAGCGCTTACGACGGATTTCGGTTTTTTTGTCCGTAATATCCAATACCATTTCTTTCTTCTTACGCTGGATATCCAGTCGTTTTTCGGAAAGTTCAAGGCGTTCCCGCATGGTGGAAAATTTTTTCTCGTGTAGCCGTTCTTTGATCTGCTCCGACGCCCACATACAAAATCGCATTCCTTTTTCTGAATGTGTTTTTGTTGCAAGATAAAGGACCACATCCAACGATATAAGCGTTTGCTCCTCTCCCTCGCTACTGGCAGACCTGCGAAAATGCGTGGTATCAAACAGGGCTTGGGTTTTTTTATGGTTCAATAGAGATTGTACTTCTGATAAATTTTTGTCCAAGATTTCAGCAGACATTTCCACGCTTGCCCATACAGAATCATCGTCTATACCAAGAGTCAGATCAGGAAATGCAGCGCCCACTTGGTACGCTACCGTATCAAATTCAGGCATGAATGTTATGGTTTGTGTTAAGAAGCAGAAGGAAGTAAGTGGCGGAACACAATCTGAGGTAGCACATATCTTAACAGACAAAAACGTGCCACCTTTTTTAACTTCTATTTACAACATGACAACTTTACAATAAATTTGCACGAATTATTATCTCTTCTGCTTGAATAATATTTGGTGCGTCTATCATTCTACCATTCCAAGAAAATACGCCGTGTCCATTTTTTTGGTGGTCTTTGTAGGCATTGATCAATTGCCTTGCTTCCTCTATTTCTTTTTCGGAGGGCCTTAATACCTGATGAATCACTGGAACTTGACACGGGTGAATGGCTAATTTTCCAGTAAAACCGAGATTTTTCACCAAATTTGTTTCTACTTCAAGCCCTGCCAAGTCTTTAAAATTGCCATAAATCGTGTCAATGGCATCCAAGCCAAAAGCTTTTGCAAACATCACCACACGACTTCTGGCAAACAAAATCTCAACACCTTCTTTTGTTCGGGTTGCTCCAATACTTCCCGCATAATCTTCGGCACCAAAAATCAATCCGGACAGTCTGGGAAATGTCTGTGTACACATTGCAATTTCTCGAATTGATACCAATCCTTTTGAAGATTCAATGACTGCAAAGAGTTTTGTTCTGCCCAGTTCTATGCCCAGTTTTTGTTCTTGTTCTTCGATATACGCAGCAACCATCTCTACCTCCGAAGAGGCTTCTGTTTTCGCAATCACAATCCCGTCCGGCATTTTTTCAGAAAAAGCAGCCAGGTCATCTTGCCAGAAAGGGCTTCTCAGGTCGTTTATCCGCACCATAACCAATCGGTTTCCAAAAGCAATCTCTTTCAAAATAGTAAGAGCCGTTTGTCGCGCTTCTTCCTTTCTGGATAGGGCCGTACCATCTTCCAAGTCCAAAACCACCACATCTACCTCGATTGTTGCAGCCTTTTCCGCTTTAGGCCGGTCGGTTGCGGGCATAAAAAGAAAGCTTCGTCTCATACCCAGATTGCTTTTCATACCAAGATCGTTTTGGGTGGTTTTATTAACATCATAGCGCTTCGCTTTACCTCTAATACCATTTCTTCCTTTTGGTTAAATGCTTTATGTAGAAAAGTGACAATTCCTGTACCTTCACGCGAAGCAGAAAGCCTTTTTTGGACTACTTCTGTTTCCACCCGGATGGTATCGCCGTGGAAAACCGGGTGGGTATGGCGCACCGAATCGTAGCCCAGGTTGGCCACAATGGTCCCTGAAGTAAGATCCCCTACCGAAATACCCACTGCAAGACTGAGGACAAAAAGCCCATCAACCAATATGCGTCCAAAGGTAGATTTTCGTGCGAACTCGGTATCTATATGTAAGGGCTGCGTATTTAACGTGATCGAGCAGAACAAAAAGTGCTCGCCCTCTGTTATGGTTTTCGTCACATAATGACGGATGACTTCACCTGTCTCCAGTTCGTCGTAGTAGCGTCCCATAGCGATAAACGGTTTGGTTTTTATGGATTAGACAATATACATTCATTCTTGCCCCTTCACCTTTTTTAAATAGCCAAATATCATATGCCTGATTTTGATGTCATCCTCGTTGGTGCAGGCCATAATGGTCTTATTACTGCTGCGTACCTTGCAAAAGCCGGTTATAAAGTTGGGGTTTTTGAGCGCCGCGCAATGGTAGGTGGTGCCGTTTCGACCGAGGAAATAGTGCCCGGATACCGATTTGATTTAGGTGGAAGCGCCCACATCTTGATCCGACTGACTCCCATTGTGGAGGAATTGGAATTAGAGAAATTTGGGTTAAGCTACCTCGAACTTGATCCCGTTTTTTTTGCACCTTTTAAAGATGGCGATGCGGTTTTTTTCTACCGAAGTGCTGATAAAACAATAGAGCATTTTGAGTCGAAATTCCCCGGTGAAGGAGAAGCCTATCGCCGCTTTTTGGCAGATTGGTCTCCGTTTGCAAAAACCGTAAAAGACGTTTTTCTGTCCACTCCAAGCCCATTTGAATTGGGAAAAAAGTTCGTTTTTGGAAAAGCCATACAAGGCGACTGGAAAAAAGCCTTACCCATGATTCTGAAGCCTTATGGCGAAGTGGTGGATCACTATTTCAAGGAAGAAAAGATCAAATCGCCGATGGTATGGATGGCGGCACAATCTGGACCACCGCCCACAGAACCTCTCAATGCCCCGTTTTTGTTGTGGCACCCTTTATATCACGAAGGTGGCGCTGCACGACCCAAAGGAGGTTCAGGGATGTTAACGCAAGTCCTTCAGCGTCAGATAGAACATCATGGAGGAAAAGTCTTTGTTAATAGCCCAGTAAGCCGGTTTTTGATGTCAGAAAAAAAGGTGACGGGTATTCATTGCAACGGGATAGACTATACTGCACGTGCGGTCGTTTCGGGAACCCATGCCTTAGAAACATTTACCAAGTTGCTACCAAGTGAGCATCAGCCCGAACAAGCTAAATCTTTGCGGGTAGGAAATGGCTTTGGTGCCATTTTACGTCTTGCACTAAACAAACCTATTGCATATAAAGCCTTTTCCGGAATTGAATCACGGATTGCCCTACAACTCCTCTGTGAAAATCGTCAGGAAGTGAACAGGGCTTTCGGCCATTACCTAAAAGGAGAGCCTACGCCTCGCCCGCCGATCGTTGCGATGTCTTTTAGTGCGGTGGACGCCACACTTGCTCCGCCCGGCGGCGAAGTTCTCTGGTTATGGGCGCAGTATTTTCCATACGAACTTCAACACGGACATTGGGACGAGATTGCACCTGCGGTCGCCGAAGATATTTTGGATACTTTCGAGGAGTATGCACCTGGAACCAAAGCCAGTGTTGTAGGCTCACTTTTCCAGCATCCACTTTGGCTGGAACGCGAATTGGGGCTATATCGTGCCAATGTAATGCACCTTGAAATGACGTTAGATCAAATGTTTATGCTTCGCCCCATGCTTGGAATGTCGGAATATAAGTCCCACATAAAAGGGCTTTATCTGACAGGTGCTAGTACACATCCCGGTGGCGGTATTATGGGTGCTTCAGGCCGAAATGCTGCAAGAGTCGTTTTAAAAGACTTAGACAAAAAACGTATCTAATGATAAATTATAAAGTAAAATGACGTATTTACAATTTCATTTTGTTTTTATCCTACCTGTCATTGTGCTCTTGTGGTATATGCTTCCATCAAAAGTGGCGGGGACTCAGGGAAAACATTGGTTCTATCTATTCGCTGTCATGGGGATTGCGTTTGTTTATACCACCCCTTGGGACAACTATTTGGTCTATAGAGGAATTTGGGGATATGGTAACGAACGGGTATTGGGGGTCATTGGTTACGTCCCCATAGAAGAATACCTATTCTTCTTATTACAACCTATACTGACCGGATTGTTCTTTTTTCTATTATATACCCGCCGGACATCGGAACGCCCAACAGGTTGTTTGTATCCTTATGTCCGATATACGGGCGTAACCTTTTGGTTATTGGTTACCTGTGCCGGTGCATACATGCTCACATTTGACAAAACCACCTATATGGGATTGATATTGGCTTGGGCAGCGCCCGTATTGGCAGGCATGTGGTACATCATCGGATCAGCTATTTGGGACATCCGTCGTACCTTCATTTGGAGTCTCGGTATCCCAACTGTGTATCTTTGGGTTGCGGATCGGATAGCCATTGGCTTGGGTATATGGGAAATTTCAAGCAACTACACAATTGGATGGCATATATTGGGGCTTCCAATTGAAGAAGCCATGTTTTTCATGATAACCAACCTACTCTGTCTAGGAGGACTGGCTGTTTTTATGCGTTTTTGGGAAGGAGATCACCCTAAGCCAGAATCAAAATAACGAATGAATAAAAAAAACATTAAGTCTTTATCTTTAGAACAGTTAGAAGCCCTTGCCCTTTCGTTGGGCGAACCACGTTTCAGAGGACGTCAACTTTTTCAGTGGCTTTATGCGAAGGGCGCTACATCTTTCGATGCAATGTCTAACCTTCCTGCTTCCTTTAGAAATGCACTTGAAGCCCATTTTGATCTCCAGGCCTTAGAATGTATCCAAACGCAGGTTTCTGCGATAGACGGAACCATCAAGTGTCTCTACCGACTTCATTCTGGCAAGGCAATCGAAACCGTATTAATCCCTGGTTTTGATGAAGACGGAGATGCAGCCCGACTCACGGTCTGCGTTTCAAGTCAGGTAGGTTGCGCCATGGGATGTACTTTTTGTGCGACGGGGCAAATGGGATTCATGCAAAATCTTCATGCCGGAGAAATTTATGACCAAGTCTGGCAAATGAATCAACTGGCAAATGAGGAATATGGGCGTAAAATTACAAATGTCGTCTTTATGGGTATGGGTGAACCCCTTCAAAATTATGAACAAGTATTGCAAGCTATTGGTCTTTTGACATCGCCCGAAGGATTGGGCCTTGCCTCGCGACGGATTACGCTTTCCACTGTAGGGCTTGCGGGACGAATAATGCGTCTTGCCGATGATGGCGTTAAGTTTAATCTCGCCATTTCTCTACATGCCCCCACTTCCGAAAAAAGGTCGGAAATTATGCCGGTAAACCGAAGCCTTAAAACAGATTTAAAAGCACTTAAAGAAGCGGTACAATATTTTTATCAACGAACCAAAAACCGAATCACTTACGAGTATTGTATCTTTGACCACTTCAATGATAATGAAGAGGATGCAAAAGCCCTTGTAAAAATTGTTCGATGGGCGCCGAGCAAGGTCAATCTGATTATGTTTAATCCGGTGAAAGGGGTGCATTTTGAAGCGAGTCATGAACAGCGACTAAATGCCTTTATACGTGTGCTCGTTGCAAACAAAGTAACAGTGACGGTTCGGCGGAGTAGAGGACAAGATATAGATGCAGCGTGTGGCCAATTGGCGATAAATGCAGGGAAAACCGAGAAAACAGTGGCGCAATGAATAAAATTACATCCCTTACGGTCCCCTATACAAGTCAACGTCCTAAACTTGGTGTCATTACCCAAGGTTCTTTAGGTAAGGGAATCACCATGAGGTTGGATGCGAGTCATTCCGTTGAACAACTGAAAGCGGGCAAATTTATGGTGGTAGAAGGTGTTCAATACGACTTCTTCACCATGATCACTGATGTTTCGCTTGAAGCTGCAAATCCCAATATTTTGTTGAATCCACCTGATATATCAGACTTATTGCTACGTCAGGTGATGATGGGACATGCAACATATGTGACGGTTGCGCTAAAACCCTTGTTAATGACCCCTAATGGGCGACATCCAGATTTAGGAAATCTGGATACCTCGCGGGTAAAAACCATTCCCAGTCACTTTTCAATGGTTAGCGAAGCCCAAGCCGAAGATATCGCCCGCATTTTTGGGCACGAAGCAAATTTAGATGAAAACCATAAACAGCGTTTTTTTCATATTGGCGCCCCTTTGGATATGGACGAAATCCCTGTTTGTATTGACCTCGACCGCCTCGTTGAAAGGAGTAATGCCGTTTTTGGAAAAACAGGAACCGGAAAAACCTTCTTGACACGCCTACTAATTTGCGGCACCCTAAAAAGCGATAAGGCAGTGAATCTGATCTTTGACATGCACTCGGAGTATGGGATGTCAGCGAGACAAGAAGGGAAATCGGCTTCTTTTGTTAAAGGGCTACGTGAACTGTTCCCCGGTAAAGTGGCCATTTTTTCATTGGATCCCGAAAGTACCCGCAAACGAAACAATGGCATAAATCCAGATTATGAAGTTTTCCTCTATGCCGATCAGGTTGAGCCAGAAGATATTTTGCCTTTACAAAACACGCTCAACCTCACCCAAACTGCCGCAGAAAGTACGTATCTTTTACGTAATAAACTTGGCAAATCTTGGCTCATGTACCTGCTAAGATCCGATTCAGAGGAAGAATTAAATGAATTAGCAAAAGATTGTGGAGCCAATTTTCAGTCGGTCGCGGCCCTGAAGCGTAAATTAGAACAGGTTTGCGGACTGGGTTTTTTTAAGCGAGAATCTGGAAGCGGAAAAACCGATGTCATAGAAGAACTACTGGATAATATCCTAAAAAACCGTTCCGTTGTCCTGGAATTTGGTCGTTACGACAGCCTAAAAGCCTATATGTTTGTGGCCAATATTATCACCCGTCGCTTGCGGGCAGCATATGAACAAAAAACGAATGCGTATTTGTCTTCCCGAAAAGATGAAGACAAACCACCACAATTGATGATCACGATCGAAGAAGCCCATAAATTTCTACAACCTGGCATTGCTTCAGAAACACCTTTCGGCGTCATTGCACGCGAGATGAGAAAATATTTTGTTTCCTTACTCATTGTGGACCAAAGACCAAGTGCCATTGATGACGAGGTCCTTAGCCAGATCGGAACCAAAATTGTTGCCCAGTTAAATGATGAAAAAGACCTAAATGCTGCTTTGGTTGGAACCAGCGATGCCTCTGGCCTCCGGCAAGTACTTGCAAGCCTCGATTCGAAACAACAAGCATTGGTGATGGGACATGCGGTTCCTATGCCCGTTGTACTTAAAACCAGAAGCTACGACGAGAACTTCTATGCAGCCATGCGTATAGAAAAAAAGGAAACAACCGATATTCGCAAACAAATGAAAGATCTATTCTAAGTTCTTTATCATCCAAATAAATAAAAAACATGTACCTGTTTACAGAAATTCTTCGTTATCTACATTCCTATAATCGTTGGGCCATTTTGATACTAATGGTGCTGGTATTGGTAAAAAGCTACCAAGGATGGAAAGCGAATCAAGAAGTGTCGTCTTCTTTGCGAAAACAATCAGTCATTTTAATGGGGCTGCTTCATCTACAACTGCTCATTGGCTTAGTCCTTTATGCCATTATTTACATCCCGTTTTGGCAGGGCATGGGGATGGCCTTGATGAAAATAAGTGAGATTCGTTTCTATGCCGTTGAGCACTTTCTTATCATGATTATTGCGGTCGTCGTAGCTCAGATAGGTAGTATTGCCAGCAAAAAGGCACACACAGGGATGTTGGCACACAAAAAATTATTCATGTACCTGTTATCCACATTCTTTCTCCTGCTCCTCTCCCTCTTACCTGGTTTAATGACAGGGAAAATGACATGGTTTAGGCTCTAAGACCTCCCACTATGCAACCAAGGGGTCAGTTCATTATATTGGCTGACCCTTTTTTTGCGAAGATTTGGAAGCAACGCCCTCTGTGTTTACATTTGTGTTCTAAACTGTATAAAATCGTTTTCATGAAAGCCGCCAATCGTTGGGTATTTGTAGATATTTTTCGTTTTACTGCCGTTGTTTTAATGCTACAAGGGCACACCTTTGATGCGTATCTTGCTCCAGAAATCAAAAAAATGGATTGGTTTCAGGGAGCACACACATTCATTCATGGCTTTACAAGCCCTATCTTCCTTTTTTCTTCTGGTCTGGCATTTGGCGTTGCTACATTCCGAAAATGGACACACTTTATCCAATGGTCGCCTGCTCTTTGGAAAAGAATAAGGCGATATCTTTTGCTACTTGCTATTGGTTATTGGCTGCACTTGGCTTATTTCTCATTTTATAAGATCCTTACTCAAATGTCTGAGAAGAATGTTTTATTCTTTTTTCAGATTGATGCCCTTCAAATTATTGGAATAACCCTTGCATTCTGTCAGTTTTCAGTTTACTTGTTAAAGAAAAAGAAAGTATTTATTGCTGTTCTGTCTTTTTGGTTTGTTTCAATATTCTTCATAACGCCCTATCTTTGGGGAAGTGACTTGCAGGCTTTTCCACTTTGGATAAGAGGCTACTTGGATAAGTCTATCGGTTCATATTTCCCAATTTTCCCATGGAGTATGTATCTATTGGCAGGTATTATTTCTGCATATTTTTTTAAGAAATGGCAAGAAAGTCTTTCATTGAAACAAATTCTGATTCGGTTCTCTTCAATCGGTATTCTATGTATTGCAATTGGAAAGCCAGGGATAGAATATTGGATCAACCCTTTTAAAGACCCTGACGGCGTTTATTCTTTTTTAGTATTACATAATTTAGGGTATATACTGCTTATTATTTCTTGTTTATACTGGCTTGATCAGGCATATATCCAGCCTAAGATTTCAAAAAACCCACACGGACTACCACTGTTACGTTATGTTACACTGATGGGGCAAGAAACATTGGCAATATATGTGATGCACCTTTTCATAGTATATGGCTCGCCTTTAAACCAAAGCATATTGCCTTCCATGCGATATAATATGCAGGTTTTACCGGCACTTATATACGCACTTCTTCTCTTTATTTTGATGTTTTATTATGCCAGATTTTGGTCATGGTTTAAAAAAGAGAAACCTTCGGAATTTAGAACTTTTCAGATAGTTGGAACTGGGTTACTTTTATATTTATTTCTTATAAATGATTGGGTAATACATCTCATTTAATCATGAAATGTTTTGGCTTCATCCCAATAGAGATCCATTTCATCCAGGCTAATGTCTGCAATATTTTTACCTTGATCTGATATCTTTTTCTCAATATAAGAGAAACGATCAATGAATTTTTTATTGGTACGACGAATTGCATTTTCTGGAACTAAGCCGATGATTCTGGCATGGTTTGTAATAGAAAATAGTAAATCACCTAATTCCATTTCTTTGTCTTCCATTGAAACGGAAGAATCGGACATTATTTCTTCATATTCCTCTAACTCTTCTTTTATTTTCAAAAAAGCTTCTTGATAATTCGGAAAATCAAATCCAACCCCCGCTGCTTTTTCCTGAATACGATGTGCTTGCAAAAGGCCGGGCAAATGGGCGGGAACACCAGATAATACAGATTTTTTATTAGGATTTTCCTGTTGCTTAATCTTTTCCCAATTTTCCAAAACGGATTGCGCATCCTCTGCCGCAAGATCACCATAAACATGTGGATGGCGCCGAATAAGTTTTTCTGAAATCCCACGCAAGACACCTTCCACAGTGAATAGAGACTTTTCCTCTGCCAATATCCCATGGAATACAATATGCAAAAACAGATCTCCTAATTCTTTCCGAAGCTCTTCCCAATCGCCCTTTTCAATGGCTTCCACTGCTTCGTATGCTTCCTCTATAATCAGATGCCGGATACTCTCGTGGGTCTGTTCTCTGTCCCATGGACACTCCTTTCTGAGGCGACGAACGATCTGAATAAAGTCCGCATATGCTTGTGCACTGCTTTCTGCTGCCAGAGAGGCCAGCGGGATCTCAATTTTTTTTATTTTCATCTTTTTACCTTATGACACACTGTTGTCACCATTGGTTTTTAGTTTGGCATCAGCAACGAACAAGTGGTTCTTGCTGTGTCAACCAAACTATCTCCTGGTTGGGTTCATGAAAGAAGATACGTCATACATCGAACAGACCAGGGTTCTTGTACAAACATTAAATAATTTCAGGAGGTATTCCTATGGCACACAATACTATCAACCGCGTTACCCTCATCGGCTTTTTAGCCGCAGATCCTCAAGTCCGTGCAACCGGATCCGGAATAACCATTACCAATTTCGTTATAATGACCAATGAGTCATACCGAGATGGTAATGGCCAAACGGTGGAACGTTCAGAATCCCATCGTCTCGTCGCTTTCGATAAATTGGCCGATATTTGTGCAAAGTATTTAACCAAAGGTCGTAAGGTTTATATCGAGGGGTCTTTGCAAACCCGTTCTTACGAAGATAAAGATGGTAACAAACGCTATTTGACCGAAATTCGTGTACATGAAATGATGATGCTGGATCGGTCTCCAGAAGCAACTTCTCCGCACACAGGCCAACAAAATGGTAATGGGCAGCAAACTGCAACCAAACGTTACACCAATGGACGCACAGCAAACCGGGTTGTGGCAGAGCCAGTTGTCGAAGAAATCCTTGAAGCAACAGCCGATCTACCTTTCTAAGCGCAATTACTCCTTTTAAATGAATTGGGGCAGCACCAAAGGTCTGCCCCAATTCCCTTTGTGCATATTGACACTTTTTTAAAGGGATGGTTTGAAGACACATTTGAATATTGTAATTTGAATGACGTACATTTGATAAAACATTTCATTGGCCAAATTGGTTTTGACAATAATTAGAACGGAGGTAAGTTCATGGCACGAAATTCACTAAATCGTGTAATGCTCATTGGGAATCTGGCGGCAGATCCGCAGACACGCGCAACTGGAAACGGTGTGACAATTACCAATTTCACGGTAATGACGAATGAAAGCTACCGAGATGTTAACGGAAATATCGTAGAGCGCTCAGAAGGACATCGGATTGTTGTATTTGACAAATTGGCTGATATCTGCGCCAAGTATTTAGTCAAAGGCAAGAAAGTCTATATCGAAGGATCACTCCAAACACGCTCATATGACGATAAAGATGGTATTAAACGATATACAACCGAAATCAAAGCAACTGAAATGCTGATGCTTGATCGTGGAAACAACGAAGCAGGTGCAGGAAATTTTCAATCCGGTTCTTCTTCGTACAATACTGGATCTCCGTATGGCGGCGGAGGCGGGTATCAATCAAGTGGAGCGTACCAAACTCCACAGCGTGCTACTACTCCCCCACCACAAGATGATGATTTTGGCCCTGATGACGATTTGCCATTCTGATGAAGATATAAAAAGGGGTGGAAATTTCTACCCCTTTTTATCTTTTAATGGTGTATCCAGACCATTGTTGTTTCGTATGCTTGTTGCATTCTCGTCAACTAATTCTGAAACAATGTTAAAAAAACTCTCCATTCTTGCGGCTGCCTGTCTGGCAATTTTGTTTTTATGGGACACTCCTATTTTGTATCCATTACAAATGCTGGTTGTTTTCTTTCATGAAGCCTCTCATGCGATTGCTACCATTTTGACGGGAGGACAAGTTAAAGAAATGGTATTGGTCCGAGAGCAAGGAGGACATGTTGTCTCATTGGGAGGATGGCCCTTCATTACCCTCAGTGCCGGGTATCTTGGTTCATTGGGGTTTGGTGTACTCTTTTACGTTTTATCCGAATCAAAGCGATATCAGAAATGGATGGTGATGGGAATAGGCTTTTTTATACTGCTCATCACTTTGTTTTTTGTACGTAATTGGTTTGGTTTCGGTTTTAGTCTAATCGCAGGAATACTTTTTTTTGTAGCTGGGCGCTATCTTGCCGACGACTGGAATGCACTCATTCTTAAGGCGGTCGGACTTACGAGTATGATGTATGTTCCCCACGACATTTATAGCGACACCATTGCACGTTCCTATTTAGTTTCCGATGCAAGAATGTTGGCAGAGGCTTACGGAGGAACCACGATCATGTGGGGCGTACTTTGGTTGCTCATTTCTTGTTATGTAATCTTTAGCGTTTTCAGAAGGTCGCTTTTAAGATCGGATTCACAAGAAGGAATTGGTGATGTTCATGGCAGAAACGGAATATGACGTGATAATCCTTGGTGCTGGATTGGCTGGTGCGTTTGCCGCGTGGGAACTTCAAAAGCACCTTCAGGTGTTGGTAATTGACCAGCCGTCTATTATTGGAAAAGGAACAGGCGTCTCAGGTGGATTAATTAATCCAATGATGGCACAAAAAGGGCGGCGAGTCTGGGAAGCGGAAGCTGCGTTAGACGCCTTCAAGCGTATTGCTGATGAAGCGCATGTTCCCCGTAATATAATTAGAATGGACGGTTTATTCCGGCCAGCGCAAAATCCTGAACAAGCGAATTGGTTTAAATTTTCTGCTGAGACATCACCTCACTTGGGCGTTTGGTATGATGAAACTGTTTTAAAAGCACAATTTCCTAGCCTTGATGCACCTTTTGGAGGCATTTGGGTACATAGTGGAGGTACCGTAAAAATCAACCATTTGGCTAAATGGTTGATCTCAGAAGCAAATGTTGACCACCAAAGTGTGGGTATAACTGCCATTCTTGAAGAAACTACTGGCGTCCGGATAGAGACAAAAGATGGGGATGTTTTTTCTGCCAAGGTGTGTTTATCATGTCTTGGGAATGGCTTGTTAAATTTTGATCCTTTTAAGGGTTTGGATTTACATCCAGTAAAAGGCCAAGTTGAGGTGGTAGATCCATTGCATGTATCTTCTGATATACCCAGTCTAAGTGGCGGAATGTACACAGCAATATTTGAAGACCAATGGATCTGTGGCAGTAGCTTTAGACATCATTATAATGACTTGAACCCTTCATATACGGATAGAAACCTAATCCTGAGTGGTATTCGGTCTATGATTTCAGAATTGCCTTCAGAGATTGAAAGCACCTCTGAAGTGGGAATACGCATAACGATACCGGGAACTAGGCTCCCAATGATAGGGCCTGTATCGGATAAAGGAAACCTATGGGTTTTGACGGGATTAGGGTCTAAAGGTCTTTTGATGGCACCTTATTTGGCCGAAAATCTAATGGATTGGCTGCAAAACCCACATTTTATCCCAACACAATTAACCATCCGTCGTCATCGGCGCCAATAAGAAGGCATCAGTACCAACAATACGGTAAATATCTCTAACCGACCCAATAACATGACCAAGCTTAAGAACCATTTAGCAATATCTGGAAGTATCGCATAACTTTCTGAAGTTCCAAAAGCACCTATGGGAGGCCCAACCCCAGATAAACAAGAAATGACAATACCAGCCGCATCTACCAATTCTACTCCTGTAAAAGTCATTATCCCTGTTGCGCAGATGAAGGTTGCAAAATAAATAAAGACAAAACTGGTGACATTGCGGCTGATGTCTGGGGCCACTACCTCATGATCTAACCGAATAGCGATAATTGCTCTTGGATGTATCATGAGTTGTATCTCGCGAAGGATTTGCTTTGCTACAAGTACGAGCCTTAGGATTTTAATCCCGCCAGCGGAAGACCCTGCCATTCCACCAATCATGGCCAGTGTAATTAAAAGAAAGGCCGTGAATGGCATCCATTTATGGATATCTGTATTGGTAAAACCTGTTGTAGTAAAAACTGAAACTACCTGAAAGGAGGCAAATCGGAGTGCATCAAGAAACGAAGGATACATCATGTATTCAGGCGCAGTAAGCTGTAGCGGAGGGAAATACTCTGCAACGGGCCTCCAAAGCGCAAGTGTAAGTACTACGATCGAAACACCCATAATCGCCATAAAAACCTTAAAAACGGTCTTACTAAAAACTTTAGGGTTCCTTAATATCAAAGCCTGATATAAGAAATTGAAATTTATTGCCCCGATTATCATGAAGAGCATTACAATCACTTCTACATAAACCGAGTCAAAAGCAGCCAATGAATCGGTTCGAGTAGAAAAACCTCCAGTAGAAATTGTTGCTAATGCAGTAGAAACGGCATCAAAAAAACTCATCACAGGAAGTAGGAGTAGTGCAAGAATAATAGTAAAGAGGATATACAATCCCCATACACGCTTAGAAATTTCACTCACCCGATAGGAAAGGCGCTTGATTGCCGGGCCACTCACTTCTGATTTAAACAATTGCATTCCACCTACACCAAGCAAGGGCAATAAAGATGTAGCTAAAACAATCATGCTTATCCCCCCCAGCCACTGACTAAAAGCACGCCAGAATTGAAAAGCGTAGGGCAATTCTTCGATTGCTACATTTCCTGCACCACCCATGATCGTTGCGCCCGTTCCGGTAAAGCCACTCATCATTTCAAAATAGGCATCGGTAAAAGACGGGATAACATTTGACCACACAAAAGGCAACGCGGCAATCAACGGAACCAAGACCCAAGCCAAGGTCAAGATGGCGAAGGCTTCTCGAACACGAAGTTCCTCCTCCGGACGATAAATATTCCAGGTTGCAACCCCAAAAGAAATGCAAATAGCGGCAGTTCCTCCAAATGACCACCAGTCGGCATCACCATAACCCAATCCCACCATCATTGGGATTAACATCAGAAACCCCACAACCAAAAGGATGGCGCCCTGAATACCCACAATAATTCTATAATTTAGCATATTTCATTTATCAGATGAGGATCAAACATGCCAGACTAATCTTGAAAAACGGTTGGTGGGAAAAGTTGATAGCAGGCTTGTTGAACCCTAAAATAATGCGATACACGTCTATACACAATCGGAATTTATGTTTGGATGATTCCGGGGCTAAATGCGGGAATGTGAGGGTTGTGGTTTGCCATGTCAATACCCAAAACAAGCCATGCTCTGGTTTCTTCTGGCAAAATAATTTCATCCACCCAAAGGCGGGAGGCAGCATACGTAATGTCTGCTTTGGCTTCGTATTTTGCGGTTATTTCGTCGAGTAGCGCTTGTTTCTCTGCTTCCCCAAGTAGGATACCATTTTTTTCTGCTTTTGCTACTTGAATTTGGAGCAAAGTTTTTGCTGCCTGTGTTCCTCCCATAACGGCAATTTTTGCAGAGGGCCAAGCAAGCATAAGTCTAGGGTCATATGCCCTTCCACACATTGCATAATTTCCGGCGCCATATGAGTTCCCAATGACGATTGTAAATTTGGGGACAACAGAATTTGCTACGGCATTGACCATTTTTGCACCATCCTTGATAATACCGCCTTGTTCGGCACGAGAACCAACCATAAATCCGGTAACGTCCTGTAAAAAAACCAACGGAATTCGCTTTTGGTTGCAATTCATGATAAATCGAGCCGCTTTGTCCGCAGAATCAGAATATATAACCCCACCCACTTGCATTTCGCCTTTGCCAGATCGCGTAATTTTGCGTTGGTTGGCCACAATACCCACACTCCAACCTTCGATTCTTGCATATCCACAAAGTAAACTTTTACCGTAATTTGCCTTATAGGGTGTCCAAGAATCTTCATCTATCAATCCATCTATAATAGCCTGCATATCATACGGCTGCACCGGATTTTGAGGAAGAATGTTTGGTAATGTCGTCAAAGAGACTTTTGGGTCTTTACGTTCCGTTTTTGCAAATCCGGCGGTAGGTTTGTTCCCAAAATGCGAAACAATCTTTCTAATGGTGTTTAAACACGTTGTTTCATCGGGCATTTTATGGTCTGTAACACCGGAAATTTGTGAATGGGTGGTAGCTCCGCCTAAGTTCTCGTTGTCTGTCTGTTCTCCAATAGCGGCCTTAACAAGGAAAGGTCCAGCCAGAAAAACGGATCCTGTGCCGTCAACAATCAACGCTTCATCACTCATTATAGGCAAATATGCCCCGCCCGCTACACAACTTCCCATGATAGCAGCAATTTGTGGAATACCGAGGGAGGACATTTTGGCATTATTTCTGAAAACACGTCCAAAATGTTCTTTATCTGGGAAAATATCCTCCTGCATTGGTAAAAATACGCCTGCCGAATCCACAAGATAAATGATCGGTAAATGGTTTTCTATTGCAATTTCCTGCGCACGGAGGTTTTTTTTGGCTGTTATGGGAAACCAAGCACCTGCTTTTACGGTCGCGTCATTCGCAACGACCATGCATAACCGCCCAGCAATACGGGCTATTCCAGTAATCACGCCCCCAGCTGGGCATCCACCCTCGGCTTCATATTGTCCGTATCCGGCAAATATGCCCCATTCCGCAAACGTACCTTCATCTGCCAGCAATTGAATTCGTTCACGTGCCGAAAACTTGCCACGTGAATGCTCTCTGGCTAGGGCTTTCGCCCCGCCACCTTTTTTGATTTCTGCTTTTAGGCTGTTTATTTTCATTGCAATAACAGATATTAACCACGCATGGATTTTAACATTTCCAGCAAAAATGGTCGTGGTAGCCGCGTCAACTCATTAAACTGTCCACCTGCATTCAAGACTTCGCCACCATCGAGGGTTAATACAGTCCCAGTCATATATGAACTGGCATCAGACAACAAGAAAACCACAAGCGCTGTTAGCTCATCATGTTCACCAAAGCGGCCTAATGCAACACGTGACCGCATTTGTTCCGCTACCTGCTCATTGGGTACCAAACGCTTCCATGCCCCTTCTGTTGGAAAAGGACCTGGTTGTATGGCATTAAGCCGAATATTATAGACTCCCCATTCTACGGCAAGAGACTTGGTCATCGCCTCAATTCCGGCTTTAGAAACTGCACTTGGAATCACAAATGCGCTACCCGTCTGAGCATAAGAGGTGGTAATGGACACCACAGAAGCAGATTGATTGCGTTCAATCCACTTTTTTGCTAGTGCTTGTGTGATGAAAAATGCCCCATACAAATTGGTTTTCACCACCGAGTCGAAAGCATTGGGTGAAATTTCGTGTGTGGGAGCTAGGAAATTCCCAGCGGCATTGTTAACAAGGCCATTCACGGGTCCCAACTGTGATTCCGCCGACGCCACCATCTCGGCGACACTTTCCGCTTCACGGATGTTACAACTGATGCCATTCGCGTTTGCACCCAACGCTTGAATGTCAGCCACTGTTTCCATTAGGGGTTCTGGCCTGCGGCCACAGATAGTAACCTTTGCACCCAATTTGGCACAACGGAGAGCCATTGAACGTCCTAAACCAGTTCCCCCGCCCGTAATAAGGATGTGTTTACCTGTAAGGGCATCAGGAGAGAAAAGCTCTTTTACCATAGAATTTACCTGAAATACATAAATTGTGCAATGGAAAAATAAATCATAACGCCAATAATGTCGTTACTGGTGGTCACAAAAGGACCTGTTGCTTTCGCAGGGTCAATTCCATGCCGATGCAACAAGAGGGGTGCTCCCGAGCCGATACTGGCTGCCATGAGGATGCACGTCAAGAGAGAAATACCAACGGTTTCAAAAAGGCGTAACAAATCCGCGCCAGCCATTTCCCCCCAACCGGATAGCTTCAGTACCAGCATAACGCATCCGATGACCATCGCTAGGGCTATCGCATTTATAAACGCAACCGAAATTTCTTTTAATAGTCGTTTTAGGATGTCACTCGCCCAAATATCTCCCGAGGCAATCCCTTGAACTGCAATAGCGGCACATTGAACTCCCACATTACCAGCCGTTGAACCAATGACCGGAATGAACATCGCCAAAATGACCACTTGTTCGAGAATAGCCGTAAAATTACCAATGACAAAAGCCGAAATAAGAGAGCCTGTAAGTCCAAACAATAACCAAGGCAAGCGACCTCGGCTTACGGCAAGAACCGAATCTCCAATTTCTTCATCCCCAAAGGAAATCCCGCTTAAACGTTGTAAATCTTCTTCTGCTTCTTCACGAATTACATCTACCACATCGTCAATCGTAATTCGTCCAATTAATTTCCCATTGGCATCCACAACTGGTAATACAGTGAGGTCATATTTCTCCATGATTCTAGCCGCCTCCTCTTGATCCATTTCGGGCTGTACCGAGATGATCTCCGTTTCCATAATGGCTTTCAGTGTGGTCTGTGCAGGATTTAGTAACAATTGTTTTAGGGTCACCAACCCTTGTAATATCCCTTCATCGTCTAACACATAGACAAGATAAATAGGTTCCACTTCTTCTGCCAATCGTCGTACCTCTTCAGTGGCCTCTCCAACGGTCCAGTGCTGTGGGGCGGAAACCAGCTCGGTAGCCATTAAGCGACCTGCACTGTCTTCCCCGAATTGCAGAAGGCCGCGAACTTCTTCGGCATCTTCGAGAGATGTCAGTACTTCTTCGGTCAATTCATCAGATAGCTCCGATAGTACATCCGCTGCATCATCTGTATCCATCTCATCCACCATCTCCACAATTTCGGAAGTTTCCATTTCATCCAGCAGAACTGTACGTAGTGGATAATCCAATTCCAATAAGACATCTGCTCGTTGGTTTGGGGGTAACCAATCAAAAAGCTGCTGCGCCTCTTCTTTTTCGAGGCGCTCAATGAGCATGGCCAGATCGGCATAGTGCAGATCCAAAACAATATTCAAGACCATGCCCATCTCTTTTTTTGAGACAAGGTCTTCGATATCCTCGATCAATTGGTGATCTACTTCAGGAAGCCCAAAGCGGTCTTCATTGGTCTGTGCCATACGGATAACAAGCTTATGTATTCAAAGAAAGTGCAACAGCTAATTCGACAAAATCGTGTGGTATAAGGTTTTCTGCCCGTAATCCGGCCCATTTTTCCGGAACCTCCCCCAATGAATGCAGACTGTTCCGCAAGGTTTTTCGTCTTTGATTAAATGCGGTCCTAATAACTTGCCGAAGATACGTTTCTGAAACAGGAACTTCGCGTTCAGGAGGGGAATAAAAATTCAATGCAATAACGGCACTATTTACATCCGGTTTCGGGTAGAACACGCTTGGTGGTACCTTAAACAAAATCTCAGGCTGGGCACACAATTGTGTCGCAACACTCAAAATACCATATGCCTTGGAGTTGGGCAGTGCTACCAAACGCTGGGCCACTTCATATTGCATCATCAGCACGGCCCGCTTTACCATCGGTGCATGATCTATCAGAGAGAATAAAATTGGTGTCGTTATATAATAAGGCAGGTTTCCAACCACAAAAAGCGGAGATCCAGAGGCCAATGCCTCCCATCCCGTCTCTAATACGTCCTGTTGGCGTACTTCTAAGGAAGGATATTGTTCATGTAACCATGTCACAGCCCGTGGATCAAGCTCAATGGCCACCATGTCTGGATACAGTTCCAGCAATAAAGCCGTAAGTGCTCCTGTCCCTGGCCCAATTTCAACGACTTTTGCTCCAAGTGGTGCCTGCACCACAGAAACAATTTTCCGGATTATATTCGGATCCTTTAGAAAATTTTGACCGAATCGTTTTAAGGGAACAAATGGAACTGCCACAATGATGGTGTTTGATGGGCTGATGCAGAAGCAAGATAAGGAAGGACATTAAGATAATGAAGAATTTGCAATAACGGAATATAAATTTTTCAGCATTATCCGCTCAAAAGACATGGAAGAAACTCCTAAAACATAAAAATTACAATTTATCGCTTGACGCTTATGTTGATATGTATCTATTTTGCTAAAAATACACCATATGGCTCGTACAACAATGGCATTTCACAATTATTTTTCTTTCTAATAACTAAAAAAGAAAAATATGACCATAAAAGAAGCAATAATAAAAAATCTTCATGACTTTGATATACTGGCAAATTCCAACAAAATATGTGGGTAGTGTCAATCGATGTGTGAAT
>DDTM01000109.1 GCA_002344075.1 Bacteroidetes bacterium UBA2364 | reverse complement strand
AAATTCATGAACAGCTTCTGAGGGGTTCATTTATCCGATCGTGTGTAATCGTTTTCTAATCCCATTGTAAACAAAAAGATTTTGATTCTGATCTCAAAAGATCACATTGTACCGCGAAGATTTTGCATCAACGGGCAGTCCCAAACCGTTTTCATGCCCCTAACTTTCAAATGACTTCAGGGGCTCACTTACACAAGCTCACCCAAAATAGTCCGTCAATTGCTGTCCTACTTTATCCGAAATCAACAAACCCACATTCAGGGAAGCCGTTGCTGCGGGCGAAGGCGCATTACAGACATTCAAAAATCCTTTCTTTTCAAGCACCAGAAAGTCATCCACTATATTGCCGTCATTCATTACAGCTTGTGCCCGGACGCCAGCTGGTGCAGCCTCTAAATGTTCTTCCCGAATGTCCGGAACCAACTTTTGTAGGGCTTTCACGAATGCAGCTTTACTGAAGGAGCGGTACATTTCCCCCATGCCGGTTTTCCAATACTGTTTAGCCAGTTTGCGAAACCCAGGATGCGTCAGACTTTCCCAAAGTTCGGACGGATTGACCGTTGTTCGTGTATAACCTTCCCGCGCAAAAGCCAAAACGGCATTCGGGCCGCATTCTACCCCGCCTTCAACCATACGTGTAAAGTGGACGCCCAGAAACGGGAAATTCGGATCTGGTACGGGATAAATCAGGTTGCGGCATAAATGCGAAGCCTCCGGACGCAGTGTGTAGTACTCCCCACGGAACGGAATAATTTGTGCTTGCGGATCCTGCCCGCTCATTTTGGAAACTTTATCCGAGTACAATCCTGCGCAATTGATCAGCAGATCGGCTTCAAAATCTCCCTGATTCGTCTCGACGACGGTCTTTAAACCTTGTCTGATCTTCAGAACTTTGGTATTCAGCCGCACCTCGCCGCCACGTGCTTGAATGCGGTGTGATAATCGTTCGCAAACCTGCTTATAGTTCACAATGCCCGCTTCAGGCACATGAATACCCGCCACGCCATTCGCATAAGGCTCAAGTTCAGCCAGACGCTCTTTGCTGATGAGGTTGCATTGAACGCCATTAGCCACACCACGTTCATAAATGCGTTGCATCGCGGGAAGCTCAGCCTCCGAAGTTGCCACAATCACCTTCCCACACAACTCAAAATCAATCCCTTCTTCGGCGCAAAAAGCCTCCATCGCTTTTTTACCCGACCGGCAATTCGTCGCTTTAAGGGATCCCGGCTTGTAATAAATGCCCGTATGTAAAACACCAGAGTTGTGTCCGGTTTGATGTTCACCAACCGTTCCTTCTTTTTCTAGGATCGCGACATGAACGTTTGGGAAGCGATTGAGCAAATGATGAGCCGTGGCAAGCCCAACAATACCGCCACCAATAATGCCAATTTTGGTATGAGCCATAATACGATCAAACGGTCTGCCGCACATTTTCCATCCGTATGGTGGCACTTGCCGCGCGGAGCTGTCGTTTGTATTAAAGTGAATAAACAGGCGCAGCGTCCCAGTTAATGGCCTGATTAGAACTTTCCAGATCTGAAAAGTGATTACGCTGCAACCAATGCTGCAACTTATCATAGCTGGAACCTAAGCCGTAATACGATTTGAAACGACGCGCCAAACTCAAATCCGGCAACACGGGCTGATCAGGATCGAAATCACGTGGGTGAAAATACGTCATGACATACTCAGACTGGGTAAGCAAGCGATTCAGAACCGGCAGAGGAAAAGCACGAAAATATCCGCCTCCGGAAAAAATGAAGGGTTTGCCCACCAGATAGGCGACATTGATGGGGAACTCTTTTAAACGCATTCCGCCTACCTCAATCCAGCCAGGGCGGGCAAATCCAAAATTCTGAAAACCGCCATGGCTTCGTGATGCAGGAAAAATAGAGCAATCAATCTCTATCCCGTTTTCCAACAACAATTCTAAAGCCCACTTGTTCTGCTCTTTGATCGAAAATCCAGGCGCTCGATACGCACGAATTTTTTTCCCCGTTACGTCTTCAAGGCTTTGGATGGAACGCTTCAAATCCTCCGCAAACTGCGCCCTATTCTGTTCGTATGCCAATTGATGCAAATCCGAGTGGGTTGCAATTTCGTAGCCTCGCGCATCAATTTCTTGGATAATATCCGGATACTGGCGCGCAACCCAGCCTAAACAAAAAAACGTCGCTTTTTGCTGTGTTTCCTCCAACAACCTAAATATCCGATCCATATTGAGATGCATTCTGGACTCATAACGCCTCCAATCTTTTTCAGTCTTGGTGGACTTATGATCCAAAATATGAAACCAATCTTCAATATCAAATGTCAGGATATTCACGCGTATTAATTGTATTTAATCTGAGTTGTCGAGTCACCTTTAACAAGATAAACTTTCTGGGCAATATCCATTAAGGGTTTATCCGAAAAACTATCGGTAAACAAAGCGCTAATAGTTTGAACGCCTAATTCATTTAAACATTCAACTTTTTGTTCTTTATAACAATTGTTTTTCAGACCCACGACACAATCTTGGCGGTCATATAAAAACTCTGCTCCAACCACAACATTGTTTGGGAAGAGCGGTTTTACATAATCCACAAAAGAAGCGGTGACAATCATAGCATTGCCATGATGCTGCCGAAAGTCCACTTCAAACACCCGATTTAGCGTGATAAGTTCGGCGTAAAACTTCCCCCAGTTTGCTATTTGACGGCGGTTTGCCCCCTTAACAAACAGTCTAACGCCCCATCGCTTTAAATCGGAATTAGACAACAAACGAAACTTCGTCGCAACCATAGCGCCGAAGTATATGGCTTGTTTCAGCCGCAAACGAGTCGCCGAAAAACGCATTTTCCCAACCAAGGAAAAAAAGTCTTTTAGCGTATCTTTATAGGTTAATGTTTTATCAAAATCAAATACAGTGGGGGGTGAGTAGTTATCCATACTACTGGACATTTTTGC
>DDTM01000008.1 GCA_002344075.1 Bacteroidetes bacterium UBA2364 | reverse complement strand
CTTCTTAACTACAAACAGAGTACTCTTAATATACGTATTATTTAATGAAAATACAATCTTATATCTTATCATAAATATAGGTGAATACTCTAAGATATTTAAGACATAAAATTTTAGAGTTTACTTAATTTAAAAATTTGATCTCCTTGCTTTAATATTCATTATTACTTAAATTTTTTATACAGTTTTGCTACACTGGGTAATGTAAAGAGCAGCGATTTAACCGTCATGTGGCGCACTTTGCTTTGGTGGCTAAATGGTTAATTGCACTGCTATAAGGATTAAACATGGGGCGGCAGTAGTGGCTCCTTGATGATCCTAAACCGATTGCATTGGTAATACACACATATAGCGCCGCCAGCAGTTCCAAGAACACCAAAGGAAACCAAATGCCTGCTTCGGCGTGAGAATGCCACCCTCACAACCCCTTACCTTATGATAAACGTATGGAAATCATCAACCGTGTGGCCCAAAGTGCAATCGAAGTTTACAATCTAGAATCTTTGTGGGACGGGAAACCAGTGGTAGCCTTCGACTTGGCCAAGTATCTTCACAAAGGTTTGGTATTGCGCGAGATGCCGTTTCGAGAAGCGATGACCACAACCCATTGGGCGACATATGATGATGTACATGTGGCCATTACATGTAGCACTCCAGCCATTGTCCCACGTTGGGCATATATGCTCGTGGTTTCTTTTTTAGAGGGACATGCGGTTTCGGTGGCATTTGGCAACGAGTCGGACTTGGTGCGCGACCATTTTGTACGGGCCTTGTCACAAGAAGATTGGTCTCGTTATTCTGGCGTTCCGGTGGTGCTCAAAGGCTGTAATAGCCCTATTGTGCCTTTGGATGCGTATTTACTTGCCACCCGATATCTTCAGCGATATGCGAAAAGAATCATGTATGGCGAGCCTTGTTCGGCGGTTCCCATCTGGCGGAAACCAAAAGCCCTCGTCTCCGTCTTATCATAAAGCATTTCGCCCGCCCTGTTGTTTTCCACCTGTATTGCTCTTTGCATCACAATCCCAAATAACCTCAAAACGCAAAGATTCATGCGTAAACTTTTCTTCCTCATGGGTGCGATGTTCGCCCTACCCCTTTTTTCAAACGCCCAGCAGGCCCTTTCGTGGGACACACTTGCAAAAGTGGAGTCTAAATGGCAAAACAACAAATACGTAACCGTATTTAAGCCAGAAGTCAAGGCATTAAACGGTAAACGCATTAAAATACAGGGTTTTATGATCCCTTTAGAAATGGGCGAAAAACACAAACACTTCATTATTGCAGCGCGTCCGGCGCACTGTTATTTTGAAGCACCTGGTGGCAAGGAAATGATTGAGATCTTCACGCCCTCTGCCGCTGACTACGAGTTTACGCCCATCACCATCACTGGAACCATCGAGGTTTTGGAAAATGATAAATTTGGGATGTACTACCGAATCAAAAATGCCAAAGTAGGTGGCTAAACGGCGGTTCGTATGGCTCACGTAGCCTTTTGGTTCTCTTAAAAGGCGATTTCTTGGGTCTATTAATCTATTTCCTTCGATGTAACATCCATATGTTACAAAACCCGCTCTAACAGCACCTTGCCAGCCCTCGAAGTCTTTCTATGACACGAGGGCATTTTTTTGTCCATTTCATTCACGTATCAACCTGCATAACTCTATACCTGCCCAATCACCACAGGTTTTGGTATAGTTTATGCAAGGATTTTTCCTGATTGGGAAGGACACTCAATTGGCAGCTAAAATCTAAGAAACTTGTGAAGGTTTACGTACTCGACTTTTTATCCGGCCCCAAAAAAGAATCCACAGGAGACGAACTTCCGCCTCCTGAAAAAGTTGTGCCCGCTCCATCCACCGTTTTGTCAAACACCCTCTCAGAAACGCCCGAAGCGAGCGTTCATACAGACGATGAAGTGGAAGCAGAACACCTAGAAGCTTTGTTTGAAGCCCTTTCCGAACCACCTTACGAACCCCAAGGCCCTACTACTTTTGGCCCTTCCGAGCCTATTCCTCCCAGTTTTCCAGAAATGGAACCGGAGCCAGCCACCGAGGAACACATCATAGAAGAAGAAACGAAGTGGAAACCACGTACCAAAAAAGGCAAATTTCCTTTCTATAGACAATTGGATGAGATGGATTGCGGGCCAACCTGCCTTAAGATGGTATTTCGGTTTTATGGAAAGTCGTATCCATTGCCATTTTTGCGTGAACGGTGCTACATCGAAAAATCAGGGGTTTCACTTTTGGGTATGGCACATTGTGCGGAAGGGTTAAGTATGCGCACGTTGGCTGTGCGATTACCCGTCTCTCGCCTAATTGAGATCCCCGTCCCATGTATAGCCCACTGGCGCGACAATCATTTTGTGGTGATCTACAAAGTGACCCGCAAGAATGTGTATGTGGCAGATCCCGCTCACGGCCTCATTTCCTATTCGCTTGCAGAATTTGAAAAAGCATGGGCCAGTGGTCAGCACGGGGATGAAGCTGCGGGGATTTTACTGCTGATGGAGCCTACACCACATTTTGGTGAATTGGACCCTCCAAAAGAACGTAACCGAAAATGGAATTTTTTGTTTGGCTACCTGAGATCGTATAAAAGCTATTTGGTGCAACTTTTCCTTGGTATGTTGGCGGGAAGTTTTCTAAGTCTGCTGGCTCCATTTGTGGCACAAGCCGTGGTGGATCAGGGAATTCAACGCCAAAATCTTAGTTTTGTGGTATTGATGATTATCGCTCAGGTAGCGTTGTTTTTAGGACAAACCACACTGGGGTTTATTGAACGCTGGATATTATTACATTTAGGCGTCCGATTGAATCTGGCTTTGCTTACGGATTTTCTGATCAAACTCACAAAACTTCCCCTTACATTCTTTGACCAACGGACCATTGGGGATGTTTTGCAACGCATGGGAGACCACCAACGGATTGAGGCTTTCCTCACTACCAACACCCTTTCGGTGATTTTCTCGATGGTGAATGTAATCGTATTTGGTACGGTTCTCGCTTTTTATAATCTACAAATCTTCCTTGTTTTCATTGGAACCTCGCTGGTATCGGTGGTGTGGTTATCGCTCTTTTTAAAAAAACGGCGCGAATTGGATTACCGTGCCTTTTCCGAACAAGCCGGAACACAAAACCAGTTGGTGCAAATTGTTTCGGGATATTCCGAACTCAAATTAAACAATGCCGAACACCAAAAACGGTGGGCTTGGGAGCGTATTCAGGCACGCTTATTCCGCCTCAGTACCAATGGACTGGCCTTAGAGCAGTACCAAACCATCGGATTAATGGCGATGAGCCAGATTAGCAATATCGTGGTGACGTACCTGACGGCCAGTGCGGTAATTTCCGGCGACCTTACTTTGGGAGCCTTGGTGGCTATCCAATACATTATTGGGCAGGTTTCGGGGCCATTAGGCCAATTGGTAGGATTTATGCACACGGCACAGGACGCAAAAATGGCCGTAGAACGCATTGCAGAAATTTATGACATGCCCGACGAACAATCTACGGAAGAACCCTTACTGACCCAATTGCCCGCTTTTGGTGATATCCGTTTAGACAATATGACTTTTCGCTATGGTGGGCCATTTACCGACCCTACGCTCGATAACATAAATCTGGTTATTCCAAAAGGCAAAGTAACTGCCATTGTCGGTACAAGTGGCAGTGGCAAAACCACTTTACTTAAACTGTTGCTGAAGCTCTACGAGCCATCAGAAGGAAAAATGTATGTAGGTTCTGTGGGACTGAACACCTTAGACAACCGTGTTTGGCGACGTTATTGCGGGACAGTGATGCAGGATGGATTTATTTTTTCTGACACCATTGCGCGGAATATTGCACTTGGCGAAGAAGCGGTGGATCCGGAAAGGCTGCTCTATGCGGCCATGATGGCCAATATTCTGCCTCTCATCGAGACCTTGCCCAGTGGTTTTAATACCAAAATTGGGGATGACGGACGCGGGCTTTCAAAAGGCCAGCAGCAGCGCTTGCTGATTGCCCGTGTACTGTATAAAAATCCTGCGTATCTGTTTTTTGACGAAGCGACCAGCGCCCTTGATGCCGAAAATGAAGCCATTATTATGCACAATCTGAATCGCTTTTTTAAAGGCCGAACCGTCGTGGTTATTGCACACCGCCTGAGTACCGTCCGAAATGCCGACCAAATTGTGGTCTTGGAACAAGGCAAAATGGTGGAACTCGGCAATCATGAGCAGTTGGTGTCTCGCGGCGGTATTTATTACAATCTTGTTCGCAATCAATTAGAATTGGGAGATTAGTAAGAACAGATGCCCCTTTTAGAAACCGAACGAAGTAGCGAGGCCGTACAAGACATTATCGGCAAACCGCCCCATTGGATCATTCGCTGGGGCATGACGGTGTTGTTTTTATTGGTTTTGGGCACTGTAGCTGCACTTTGGTACATCCGATATCCCGATGTTTTGCCTGCACAATTGGTGATTACCACCGCCGATCCACCCTTTTCTGTTATTGCACGAAGTAGTGGACGAGTGCAATTTTGGGTGGAACCGGGAAAGGCCGTTGCCAAAGAAACCCCTTTGGGTGTCATCCAAAACCCTGCGAAAACAAATGATGTATTGGATTTGGTGAATGTTTTGCCCTCGGTAGAAGAGGCTGTCAACGAAGCCAATCCAACAAATATGCCTTTTTTGAATCCAAATCCACAGTTAGGATCTATTCAACCTTTTTATTCTACGTTCTTACAGCGTCTAAATGAAATACGGTTTTATCGCACTTCTCGGTCGTATGAACCCCGAATTGCCGCGATAGAACAACAAATGAACCAACAAGCCCTGATCCGGAATGACTATACCCGCCAATTAAACATAGCAGAACGGGAACTGGGCCTTGCCCGGAGCCGATACAATACCCACAAACAACTTTACGACGTAGGGGCCATCCCACGCCTCACCCTTCAGGAGCAGGAGTTGGCCTTATTACAGGCCCGCCGAAGTGTGGAAAACCAAAAAGCCCAGATTTCGTCCCTTGCAACCCAAACCCAACAGTTCCGGCAGAATATTTTGGAACTGAACCAACAAAAAATACGGGAAGAACAGCAATACCTAAATGGTTTGCGGGATGCGTTTCGGCTCCTAAAAAGCAGTATTGAGGAATGGGAACTAAACTACTTGTTGAAAGCCCCTGCAACTGGTGATGTCGCCTTTTTCAAATTCACCAATAGTGAACAATTTACACAAGCGGGCGAGGAAGTAATGATGGTTGTCCCGCCCCGCACCCAGCACAGTACGCTCATCGGCAGAGCTTTCATTCCAGCAGGCAATACCGGAAAAATCAAGATCGGACAATCGGTGCGTATTCAGATGGATGCCTACCCGGCCTATGAATATGGATATTTGATGGGGACGGTACAAACGGTTTCACCTTTGGCACGCACGGGTTCTGCCCAAGAAACAACTGGGCGCTACATCGTACAAATCCGCTTACCACAGGAATTGGTAACAACTTCCCACAAAATGTTACAGTACAAACCTGAGATGACTGGGGCTGCGGAAATCATAACAGAAGACCTCCGGCTTTTGGAGCGACTATTTGTACAATTGCGCAAACTTTGGATGGAACAACGATAGCCTAAACTTTATCTAAAAACCTCTTTAAGTTCAATCGCCATATCCAGAAAAACCGATGATATAAGCACATCCTCTTCAGAATACACCGTCCGGGCCACAAAAACACCTCGCCGGTTGCGGTCATACACCAATACATTACGGTATTCTGGTTGAACCACCCAGTATTCCCGAACACCCACTTCTTCATAAATCGAAAATTTCTCCTTCATCTCGGTGCGGGTATTGCCTGGCGATAAAATCTCGATCACCAGATCAGGCGCACCCAAACAACCCCGATCGTCCAATTTTTCTAAATCACAAATCACACACAAATCCGGTTGCAACACCGTCATTACCTCCTGGTCGTTCACCGTCTGACGCCGAACCCTCTTAGACAACTGAAAATCTGCCCGCAGCACAAGCCGCACATCAAACGGCGCGGTATAGGCCCGACACGGTTTGTCGTCTATATAGAAGGCGATGATCTTTTGGAGCTGCCAAGAAATATCTTGGTGCATTCGGTTGGGCGCGGGTGACATGCGATAAACATAGCCCCGCAATAATTCTACCCGTTCTTGAAAAGCCCACTTCAAATAATCGGCATAGGTGTATTGCTGCGAAAGGTCTAATTGATTAATGTCTGTGAGCATTTATTTGGGATTTAAAGATTTAGGTATATTCCAACAACAATTGTTCTACCGATTTTTTCAAGGCACTCAGGGGACTGTATCCTCTGGTGAGTACATACCCACTTTGTCCGTCAATCCATAGGACGGTGGGAAACCCATAGATACTCATTTTTTTTACTGCTTCAAACTCGGCCTGTGTTTGTTGTAATACCGTTTCTTCTTGCATTTGGTTAACAAAATCATCACCACGTAAACCTATGGTTTCCGCAAGAGAAGCATACATTTCCCATCCGTCCGGATGCCTGCCGTCGAAATACACAGCCCGCTGAAGCGCACGTGCAAACGGAACGGCTTGAGAAGAATCAATGGCTTTAAGGGTTGTTAAGGCCAACCCTGGTTTTAATGAATTGAGTTGCATAGCTCCACTTTCCATCATGTCCTTCAGAAATGCCTCGCCGAATAACACCCCTGTCACTTCCTCCACATGCCGATAGGCTGTTTTGATGAAAGGAGCTTTTTCGTTAATTGAACCCACACGGTCCTCTAAAATCATACCGCCAGAAAGAACGTCAAAATCCACACGTTCCTGATAGGCCGCAAATAAGGCCTGCATTACAGGTGAAAAACCATAACACCAGCCACATAAGGCATCATATATATACAAAATTTTGGGACGCACAGGACAATTAAGGTTACAAATGAGTTTTTACAATATTCACGGGGCATCATCTGGTTTGTTCCGGAACGTAAAACGAACAGAACTGAACTTCAAACATAAACGCCCATTCCGTTTGTATCTTAATGGCTTCACCAAAACAATATACGAATGCTTGCTTCAAACGATACCTCCACTCCCGAAAAAGGACTGGCATACAAATGGAAGGTGCTCTGGTCGGTGATTTTTGGCCTATTCTTGGTAATCTTAGACCAAACCGTCGTCAATGTTGCATTCCCTACATTGCGTAATGAGTTTAATGCCCCATTAGAAGACACACAATGGGTGCTGAGTATTTACGTAATGGCAATGGGCATTAGTACACCCTTGGCCGGTTTTTTAGGGGATCGTTATGGCATGAAGCGGATCTACATTTTGGGCATCGCCTTGTTTGTTGTCAGTTCATTGCTTTGCGGACTCTCCGACTCACTCCCCCTGTTAATTGCCGCACGTGCCTTACAAGGCATTGGAGGCGGTTTGGCCTTACCCTTGGGGTCTGCACAACTCTTTCGTGCCTTCCCGCCACATGAACAAGGCTTGGCCCTTGGCCTGTTTGGCATCGCCCTCACCATGGCGCCTGCTTTAGGTCCTATCGTAGGCGGTTGGTTGGTAACGCACGACCTGTGGCGGTGGATATTCTACCTAAATGTGCCTATTGGCATTTTGGGGGTGGTTATTGCCTCGCGATGGCTAAAAGAAACCATACAAGAAAATGCTCCCAAACTAAGTATTCCTAGCCTTATTGCTTCAACGATCGGTTTTGGGGCGCTTTTGTATGCTGCTTCCATCGCTGCCGATAAAGGCTGGACATCCACTATCGTACTAACATGGCTTCTACTGGGCCTTGCAGGGCTTGGAGCACTCTCATATATCGAACTCAAAGTTGCAAGAGAGCCTTTATTGGATTTACGCCTCTTTAAAAATCCTATCTTCCTACGAGCCACCATTATCGGTTACGTAGCAACCGTTGCACTCTTCGGTGCAGAGTTTCTAATGCCAATCTATTTACAGGCCCTACGCGGATACTCTGCGTTGGATACCGGGATTTATCTGCTCCCGCTTGCCCTAACTGCTGGGCTGGTAACCGCCGTTTCTGGACGTATCTATGACTACATAGGCCCCCGCCCACTTATTGTTGTAGGATATGGCATCATTATGCTTAATACTTGGCATCTATCCCATATTCAGGCCGATACAACCATCCAGCATATCATGTGGCTCCTTGCCGAACGAGGCATTGGTATTGGTCTTACCGTACAAGCAACATTTACCGCCGCACTTGGGGTTGCACCCTTAGAAAAAGTCTCACGGGCATCTTCACTGATCAATGCTTCCAGAAATGCCATACAAGCCATCGCCGTAGCGATTCTTGCCACCATTCTCGTCAGTGCTGTATCTCCAAAGGTGAAGAACATCCAAGACCAACTCATGCATGGCACCCCTTCGGCCCAACAAAATGAGACCTTTAAAGGCGGTGTTTGTACCGAAATGCCTGCTGCGGGGAGTTTTGACGACCCCTTCGCCAATCCATTCGCCTCTGGATTGGGTAAAAAAATGCGTGACCTTCGCAAACAAGCCTGTACCGAAAACCTGAAAGGACTTAGTGATGCCTACCGTATGACCTTTTATTTCTCCATTTTAGCCTTTATTCTCGGACTTTTTCTGCCCGGATGGCCAGGAAAATGGACCGGTCGGGACGGCATCCGTACTCCGACAACTGCTTCACATTAGACCTTACCGCAACCCACATCATGTACCTTTGTTTATTTGAAGATGCTTTTTCGGATCATCTTCGCCCGGTGTCTGAGACCCGTGCCGTGTTTGACATTCGTTTGGGAAGCAGTACCTTGGCACAATACCTGCGCCGCCAATTTCCAGACCTACATCCTGCCCTTAAGGTGCGGTCCTATCTTGTGGGCACCATGACCGAGTCCTACCCCGGCGTACCAGTTAATGAACCCCTTTTTGCAGGAACGTTGTTTCTAAATGGACGCATTTCGTTCTTACCAGCCGAGGTTATCCAGCGCCTCCGAAAAGCAGCCCAGGATGGGGAAGCCAAACGGATTTTTATGCAGGATGGATTTGTGGTTGCCGCGTGGTTGCCCAATCCCTCCGATGTGGTTTTAGACCAAAATACCTTAACGCCTTCCGCATTTCGTGACGCTCCTTTAGAAGCCGTAGAAGGGGTACATTTCCTGAATCGGTTGTGGCACATGTTGGTAGAATTGCCTGAGTTTATCGCAAGAGGGTTTGTACAAGCGGGTAATTTTGGTAAGATTCACCCAGCAGCAATTTTGGTGGAACCAGACCGTATCTTTGTTGCCGAAGGAGCCAAAGTACATGCCGGGGCGATCCTTGCAGCAGATACAGGACCGATAATCTTAGACCGGGGAGCAGAGGTATGTGAAGGCGCGGTCGTTAAAGGCCCTTGCTATATCGGACAACATTCTAGGGTTAATATGACCGCCAGAATAGACACCACCGCAATAGGACCGGGCTGTAAAATTGGCGGAGAAGTTCATGCCGCAACCTTTCAAGCAAATTCCAACAAGGCGCACGATGGGTATGTGGGTAACAGTTATATCGGACAATGGTGCAACATCGGTGCAGATTCTAATACATCTAACCTCAAAAACGACTATGGGAACATTCGGTTATACAATGTCGCCCTACAACGGTATGAACTTTCCGGACAACAATTTCTTGGAACCATAATGGGAGACCATACCAAGTGTGGCATCAATACCATGTTTAATACAGGCACAGTGATTGGCACGTTTTGTAACCTGTATGGCGGTGGGTATCAACGAAATTATGTCTCTTCTTTTTCATGGGGCAGCCCTGCCGAGATGTATATGCCTTATAAACTTGAAAAAGCTTTACGTGTGGCTGAAGCGGTTTTTGCCCGTCGAAACAAACGAATGTCTCCTGCCGATCTACATATGCTACAAACTATTTATCGAATGTACCACGACCTAGCAACCGATGAAGACCAAAGCTAAAATTGAAGAGAAAAACTTTTTTGAACAGGCGTTTTTTATCACAGGCATTTTCCCGTGAACGCTGTTCTTTTAATGAATTAAAACCAGCCCTTAATTGGTTCATCACGGGGAACTTTTGGCTTCTATTTTTCCTTCTTTGCATATCAATAGGATAAGGGTAAACATCAGTAATGCAAATCTTTACCCTTATCAGCAACCCTTCATAAAAAAGGAGTACGTCTTTATGGGAGTTTACCAATTACCCAGCACAAGCTGAAGCATATGGCTGTAACGCGGTGCTAAACCTGAAAGCCGCCCTGTTTCGATGCCATAATAGGCATAGTCTAAAGTCATGCCACCCAAGTCCAATCCACCTCCGAAGGACGCATATCCTTGCCCAAAGCCACCCCGAACTTGTAGAAAGCCCAGCAGCCGGACTTCGCCCCCGAAATACAGTTTTGATCCAAACGACTGTTCCACCATTGGATACTGATACCCTTCCAAATCTACGGCAGCAGAAACACCCAATGCCTTTGAAAAATCCCGGACATATCCAATACCTAAGCGGTATGAAAGGCCAGAAGGACGCAAGGTGGCCTGTGCTATATTGCGGTTGAGTTCTGCCACATCTTCGTCTCCCTGTACCAGTTTGGCATCGGCACTGCTAAAGTCTGCCAAACCACCTGAAACAACATCATAAACGGTAGCACCAACCCTAAGCCCCTGAATGCGCTTAGGGCGATATAACAAGCCGACATCTGCCGATAGCCCGCCAGTTGATAAGGCATAAATAGATTCATCGCTGCTAAAACCATCCAAAGGTTTATCTTTAACCACCACATTACGGTAGGTGTACTTGGCATTGGCCCCTGCGGAAAACTCGGGCGAGATGTCTATACTTGCTCCGCCAATCCCTATCAGATCCCCATGTACAAATAGGTTAACTTGGGGCACTCCGGCACCCCCATCTGTAACCTGAACCAACCCTTTGCTATCCGAGAAAACACCCAAATTTAAAGCCGCTTTTTCACCTAAACGAATGGCAAAGGCAGGCAAGTACAGGTTTAATTCTGAGGACACGCCATCATTGCGACGGAAAAGTTCCAAAGCATCGTCATAAAGTGCTTCTTGTTTCTGATCCGAAAGCATTTCTATTCCTTCGTCAATGGCTGGCTGAACCCTGTCTTTATAGAAGTTAGCTATATCTGTCGTATTAACTCCCGTTCCTGCCTTTAGGCCCAAAATAGTGAAACGCATCGCCTTGTTTCCTAAGACTTCACGGCCACCAGCTGGATTATAGAAAAAGGCACTCTCCCGTTTAGGAAGGGCTACTCCCGCCCCTCCCATTCCCAAATAGACGGGCGATCCAACAAAGGAACGGGTATTTTGAGTAAAGTTTTGTGCAAATAAATCTCTGGTTGGTACCAATAAATAAAACAGCACCAACAAATAATTTTTTTTCATGATTATAGAAGATTTACATCCATTTCACACACTTACAGAAATGGATAGGTATAGAAAATCACAAGACTTTTTATAGAACCGGAACACTAACTACATAATGACGGCAACACATCGTAGCAAACGTCCAGCTCCTATGGTTGACAAGCAATATTAGATTGCAAAGCCTTATTCAGCGCATTATAGCCAGCTACTGCAAGGGCGGAAAGTTGAGCTGCCGGCCGAGAACCTAACATCCGAGAACGCGCTTCTAATAGCAAAACAGCAAATTTCAAATTTCCCATAGATTTTTGGGTCTCGGTGAAAATCTTCTGACAACGCTCCTGTGCATCAGGACCAGTACCATCATTGGTGCAATACCCCAAGTACGTGACCTTGGCTTGGGTGCTGAAATTGTACCAAATGGCACCATTTTCTTCGGCGAACTTTTTCATTTTATAAAATTCACCAGCCGTAAAAGCAAAACTAATTAACAACAAGGCCTGTGGAATATTTTTTACTCCTAAACGCTCAAGTTCATTAATTACCGTAATATCATCAACCACTTTCGGCGGTTTGATATTGGTAAATAGGAACGATAAAATCTCACTTACTTCATATAAAACGCCTTCCTGCGAAAGTTTTTGACTACTCAGGTAGCCATTCAAGTCAAATGGTGTCTTGCCACCTCCGGACCTATCGCTACAAAACTCTGCCATACGTGATTTGGCCATTGTCAATCCGCGAGAAGTGCCATTACCCGGATCACCCGTACTCAGATAATCCGCCAAATTGCGCAAATCAAAAACGTCTATATCGGCCGCGAGCAATACAGCATTGGCATGTTGCACACGGATTTCTCCGTTATCTGGTGCCAAGGATTGTGCTTTTTCCAATACTTTCTGTGCCTCAACAGGAGCACCCTCCGCCACCAACTGTACACCATCCACCAAGAGTTTTTGCGGATCTTCACTTTTTAAAATTTGTTCAACCTTTTCTTCTACGGTGATCTTACCGGAAAACAGGTTGTATTGGTCGCACCCAGATAGCGCGAGAATCAAAGAGAACAGCCAAACAGTGCGAGAAATACCTTTGTAAAACATAGCTGATAAATAGTTTAGTAAATAACACTAGTATAGATATTAAATAATTACACAAACCTATTTAAGATAAGCTTGTTGACGTAATTTCAGTAACAGACGGTGGTGTATTGAGGTGTTAAAACCTTAAAAGGTGGATATTGGCTATATCAGCCGCCTTTAAGAAGCGATTGAGACAACACAATCAATATACAACTTTCTTCGTAAATCTGAAGATCATCAAAGCATTCCACAATAAAATTATCTTATTTTATTTTACATCGTTGCACATCCGCTAAGCCACAACACCGCTACACACCTTCACAAGCAACCATTCATCCGCCCCTCTTCTCTAATCTCAATTTCATCTTTTTAAAAACTTAAAAAAATATTCATCTTTTCAATTGCTAAAGCCCGACAAATGTGTTAAATTTATACTGTAAGCGCTTACATTTTTATTGATATTTAGTTTTCCATATAGATGAAACGTAACCTATTCTTTTTAGCCTTCCTCCTCAGTTTTCCGTTTCAATCCTTTGCACAAGATGTGCTCCTTCAAGGATTTTATTGGAACACCCACCCAGGCGACCTCTCCAAAAAAAACAGTGGTGGGGTTTGGTGGGATTCTCTCTCTACGGTAGCGCCCCAACTCGCCGCTGCTGGTTTTAAGACCGTTTGGATTCCTTCGCCCGCGAAAGGAACAGGCGGGACCGCCGATATGGGCTATGGGATCAACGATTATTACGACCTTGGGAACTTTGGCAACAAAATCTCTGGCGCTTTTAGAACGCGCTTTGGGAACAAGCCCCAGTTGCTTAACATGGTCTCCACCCTAAAAGGCAATGGCCTCAAGGTGATGGTGGACGTGGTACTGAACCACCGTTTTGGTGGCGACGCAGCCGCGCCACATGTCTGTAATCCACAACTGAATAGCGACCAATACACCATTTTCACCCCTGCCAGCGGACGTTTCCCCGGTAAGCCCGAACACTTCAACCCCACCTACCCACATTGCGATGTCAATGGCCCATATCACAATCCCATATTTGGACAAGACATCGGGTATTTTGCCAATATAGACACATCGCCCCCCCCCGGTGGCTGGTATTTTGGCCCGCACAACGTCGGAACCGTAGGCGACTCCCTCATCACTTGGGGACGTTGGCTGATGAACAACATCGGTTTTGATGAAATGCGGATTGATGCCGTCAAACACATCGAACCGGGATTTTTAGCCCCATTCTTGGTCGAAACCAAAAACGGCGAACAACCTTTTACTGTGGGAGAATTCTATGATGGCGACAAGGATGCGCTAAAGAGCTATCTGAACGAGGTAAACACCTTTAACAGTGCCTATGGCTCCAAAGGCAAAAATGCCAAACTCGCCATGTTCGACTTCAACATGTATTTTGGCCTAAAATCTCTCCTAAACGACGGTTCAGGAGGTTATAATACTTGGAACCTCAATACACTTGGACTCAACTTTAACGGTGTACATGGGGATAATGTGGTGACCTTTATCGAGAACCATGACTTTGACCGAGGTGGTTATAAAGCGGCACCGGGGCCACAAGATCCAGGTTATAATCCCACCTGTTCTGGGCCAGGATTCTCGTGGTCAGGCAATACCTGTCTCCAATATTTTACCCAACCAGATCACGACCCCGTATTTCGCGACAAACACATGGGGTATGCCTTTCTGATGTCACTCCCACCACGTCCGATGGTTTTCTGGAAAGACTATTGGTGGTATGGTTTTAAAGATGAGATTGATTGGTTAATGAACCTACGTCGTGCCATGGCCACAGGTTTTGCAACCCCGGTAGCATCACTTAATCCGTATTTCCCTAATACAGGAAACTACGATAGTAATAATCACGGTGGTAATATGTTTGCCCTAAAGCGAGATGACATGATGTTTACACTGAACGACCGCGCAGACAAACAAGGTGCTATTTGGGCAGATACCCCCTGGACGAATTTGGAACTAAAAGATTATTCCGATGCCTATATGTTTGAACAAACCTCCAGTTTTGGAGATAAACGTGCGTTTCTAAAGGCTAATGCCCGTAATTACGCATGGTATGCCCCAACCGGACGCTATCCACTACCCAACAATGAAGCCACACCCAGTTTTACGGTTACAGCTACCGAGGGCGGAAAACTGCACTTTGTGGTACTTCGGGCTTCCGACCTTGCCCAGTTTGAAGTAGGTGGAACCACCTTGCAGGCAGGAGACGAAGTGGCCATTCTTGGCCCAAAAGACGCGTCAGGAAATTCTGGCATCGCAGGATTGGGGCGTATCGGCCAAAGCGTGCGTTGGGATGGCGTACACGACTTGCTCATTGAAGTTTTAGGAAATGCCGAGGCCAATAACAACAATGGACGCCTAAAAGCCGGAGACAACCTCCGCTTGGTCATACGTAAACAAAGCAGTGGTCAGAAATTTTTGACCCAATCCATCACTTGGCTACCAGATGCAACCGACTTTAACTTTAAAGCCAAGCGCCCCAATTCGCGTGGCCCACAATCTTTTGGATTGAAGGTGAACAATGCATCCGGACAATACAGTATTGGCGGTATTTCCGTAATTTCTGGCTTCACCACCAGTATTGCAACAACAAAAGACGCACCAGATGCCATTGATGCCAAATTGATGGCAGAAAAAGCCCTGCTTTATCCGGCATACCCAAACCCTTTTAACCCTACTACTACCCTCTCCTTTGGATTGGCCACCACCCAATCGGCAACCGTTGAGTTGTTCAATGCCTTAGGCCAACGTGTTCAGACGTTGTTCCAAGGAACCGCCCGATCCGGAGAACGCCAAACCATTCAAGTGAATGTTGGTGGTTTGCCTTCAGGGACTTACATTGCTCGGTTAGTGACCGCCGATGGTTTGGTACGGGCACAATCTCTGATTTTAACGAAATAATTCCGCGTTAAAGCCGGAAGTGCCAAAAAGGAAAGGAAAACGACAGGGCTTCCGGCTCTCTTATCTTGTAACCATTTAGAACTTGATTAATACATGAAAAAGTTATTTGCGCTCATTTTTTTCTTACCCACTTTTGCATTTACCCAACCCGTCGTGGATGGCCAAGGAGGCGACCCTTGCTATAAGGTACAAGGCTCCTTTAGTGGGAGTAATGGAACATTCGGAGACTGGGGCGTGAAAGAAGTACAGGCTTGTACGCAGAACCAAACCTTGTATGTCTTTGTGAAAGGTGCTGTCAACCCTACCAACTATCACGACATATTGGTCTTTATTAATGCCAGCGACAAAACCGGCATCCCCGCAGGTACAGCAGGTGAGATCCCCGCCGGAAACGATGGCCTTTCACCTTTTCATCAATACGCCTTCCCCATCACCAATCCCATCGAGACAGATTATGGCGTGCGTCTGACGGCTGATGCAGCCAATTTAAAAGGATATGTGAGCCATATCAATTATACGGGCACACCAAGTAATCTGGATGTCTATCTGGGTGAGGTAACCTATGGTGGTGCATCAGTGACGTATTCAGAGATCACGTTTGCACACGTACAAGCCGCCAGCATGAGTACTGCAACAGGTGGGTTCGAATTCTCGATTCCATACAGCAAAATTGGTGCGGGTGCTGGCGCGCAATTCCAGCTTTATGCAGTATATGGCAACGAGCAGGGGCAATACGCCATCGCGCCCGGTATCATCCAAACCCCACTCTTTAGCGGAACCGCCACCGCAACCGAGCGCGATGAACTACCCAATACTGCCGCGCTGGAGGTCTATCCCAATCCGTTTAACCCCGAAGCCACTGCCCGCTTTTCAGTGCCGATTACACAACCCGTCGAAGTAGCGCTCTACAATGCCTTGGGGCAGCGCCTCAAAACCCTCTATGCTGGAACCGCGCTTTCCGGACAAATAATAGAGGCAAAATTACATGGCAACGACTTGCAAAGTGGCGTATATTACCTAAAGATGACCGGAACCTCTATTTTAAAAACCCGTGCGGTCTCGTTGCTTAAATAAACCAGTCCGCATTTACTTAATAAATCTAAACACATACTACCATGAAAAAACTCTTTACAACCTTGTGCGTTATTTGCCTTTCATCAGTTGGTGCCTTTGCACAAGTCGGTTGGATTGGTAATCATTCTACTTCTACAACAACAGCTCCAGGTGGATCAAGTTTTAATGTGACCTTGAAGTTAGAAGTATGGAAAGACACTGTTACCAATCCCGCCGGGCAAGGTGCGGGCATTACCTGTAACGTCCATTGGAGCGGTGGGGTTGTGGTTGGTGGCAGTTGGCCCACGCCTACAACCGTTCCTGCAACTTATTCAGGGGACAATCCTAATAATGATATATACGAAGCAACCGTTACGGTAACAACAAACGGATACTACGAATTTACTGCCAATTGCACCTCTGATTCAGTTCTAAAATGGGCTGGTGATTTTGGTACGGGAAATTACGGCTTTACCATTTCGGGACTTCCTATTTCGTTGGCATCTTTTACCGGAACGGCAACGGAGAATGCAGCCACCCTCAACTGGGTTACGGTAAGCGAGCTAAACAGCGACCACTTTGATGTAGAACACTCGGCCAATGGCAGTGCATGGAAAAAAGTGGGAACGGTACAAGCCGCCGGCAACAGCATTGACCTGCGAAACTACAGCTATACCGTAGAAGGGTTACAAGTGGGCAAGCACAGTTTTCGCCTGAAAAGTGTGGATAAAAACGGGGATGCCCGCTATACGGCCTCGGTACAGCTAAATGTGGAAGTTCCCGGCCAATATGTCTTATATCCTGCCTACCCCAACCCCTTCAACCCGGCAACCACCATCACTTTTGCAGTGGCTTCTCGTCAGGCCGTAAAAGCAGAAGTATTTAATGCCTTGGGTCAAAAAGTACGCACCCTCTTTAGCGGAACACTTGAAGCCAATGTGCCACACAGCGCACAATTCGATGCGTCTGGCCTACAAAGCGGTATGTACATTGTGCGCGTTACAGGAGCAAACTTCAAAGCCACCCAAAATGTTACGCTGCTGAAATAAGCGCCTTAAGAAGTCTTCCGGCTATTCTAAACCGGGGGTTGCGACGCGGCCTCCGGTTTTTTTGTGTGTATAAAAACCAATGTAACCACACAGGCCTCAATACAAATCGAAAAAGTCAACCACATCTGTGATTGACTTTTGGTGTTGGCGGTCCGGACGAGACTCGAACTCGCGACCCCATGCGTGACAGGCATGTATTCTAACCAACTGAACTACCGGACCAACATTCTTATGCGGACTTTAATATACCAAATTCACCCATCACCGCGCAAGCACCCCAAGAACAAATCGCACCGATTAACAAAACGTTCACACTTAAAATGATTCATATTGAACCGCAAGTACCAATACGGCCATATGATTATATGTTGCATGTGCGCCTGATGCAGCCCCCATATAATGCCACTGAGGCCCCAGTAATGTTTCTCGATGACTCCGGTTTGTTACCCCGTCATCCACCAGCCATTGAAGCAAAAAGCCTTGTGCATCGTTCTGGCCATACGCAATATTTTCCGCAATCTCGCCAGACCACACCCCAAACCGCTCTGCACGGTTCCACACCTGGCTACCATCTTTCCCCCGATGCCCTGTAGCACCCGAAGCCCCTTGATCTTGTACATGGCGGGCAGCGGCTTTCGTGAGGCCCGAAGCACGGCGTAAAAGAGGCAAGGGCTTTTGGGTGAGCAAGACACCTACCGCTTCTCGGACAGCAGTGGCCCCCTCCACCGTCATTAGGCGGGGCTGCCCTGCCAATATCAACATGTTCCCTTTAAAATAAGGAAGCCAAGCCTGAAGTTTCCTACCATATGCCGAAGGGTTGCTGCGAAGTTGGTTGATCTCGTGTAAAAGGACTTCATCGAAAGGAACAGCCTCCGTCGAACGACTGGGCCAAGACAATACCCCTTTGCATTGCGCCAGTAACACCCCGATCAATAACCAACACCCCTTGTTCCACAATTGTGTACCGGACTTTACATCACTACTCCTATCACAAACCCGCTTAAATGGGTTCTTGAAAAAAAAAGACTTAAACAAATTGTTAAGGTATTGAGAAAGTAAAAAATATCTTATATCTTCCAGTCTGGAATTTCTCCAGTTTAAACTGCTAACACACACTTATTTTATAAGGGAGGACACAAATGTCAGTACAAGCAAAATACCAAGAAGTTCTTGATTTGGGACAAACGTTTCAAGCAACCGACGGAAAAGTTGAGGAAGCCAATGGCGTGCTCAAGGTTTGGGGAACGGTAAAGACCCAAGGCCAAAAAGACGCTCTTTGGGATAAAATCAAGGCCATCGGCGGCCAAGCCCCCAGCGATATTCAGGCAGACATCAAAGTTTCTGGTGAAAGCCTCTCGCACGAAGTGGTTTCCGGCGACACGCTCGGTAAAATTGCCAAGACCTATTTGGGCAGTTCTTCAAAGTACAAAGAAATCGCTGAGTTCAACGACATCTCGAATCCAGACCTTATTAAAGTAGGTCAAGTAATTCGGATTCCATAATCGGCTCGCTTTTGCTATTCATGCCTCTCGTCTCGGCGAGAGGCATTTTTTTTGCCGCATGTACTCCTTTTGGGGTAAGAAAGAGGAACCAGAAAACCCCTCTTTTCACAAATACATCACGGCATTACCATCAGATCATTGCCTTCGCCGAAATATCCGGATGGGCTTGGACGTATTGCACCAATGTACCAACATACGCTTCCAGCGGCGGGCAGGCGATATTCGTCTCCTTCAGATCCCTGAGCGTGTTTTCGCAGGAATAAGTGGTGGGGTGTGTAAAATATTCCACTGCATCCGTCGTAATACCTGTCAGGTCTTGGGCATAAGGGACATATTCCAATGCAGACTTCGCAATGACTTTTGGCAAAGAAACCGGCAACACCCAGCGTTTTGTAGCCCCGGCAAAGAGGTCAATAAGTTCAGCCACCGACGGAGGATTTGGATTTGCCAGTTGATATACCTTGTTCAGGGAAGTGTTTTGGGCGCTCAGGTGAGCAATCGCTTCAATCACAAAATCTTGTGGTACGATGTTGACTGTATATCGGCTGGTATCTCCGATGACAGGCATCACTGCGACCGAGAGTTGATTCATCAGGAATCGTAAAATGGCATATGGGCCGTCGTATTTTTGCGTTTGACCCGTCTTTGAGTCCCCTACAACAATTCCGGGGCGATAGATAGATACCGGAAGCCCGGCTTTCATTCGTCGTTGCACTTCTACTTCGGCAAAGTATTTGGTCTCTTCATAAAAGTTATTAAAGATTTGTCCTTTTTCGAGGTCACTTTCAGTAAATAGACCTTCGTACCGGCCACTTATGTAGCAAGTACTCACATATTGGAAACGAGCAAGGGCGTTGCAGCCCTCAGCAAAATCCAGTACATTCCGGGAGCCTTCCACATTCACCCGAAAGGCAAATTCGCGCTTAACACTCAGGTCATAGACCGCCGCAAGGTGGTACACCTCTTGCGTATCATATTGAAGTTGGGCATATGCTTCTCCCAGCCCCAATCCAGGGCGCGTGATATCGCCTTCTACAAGATGAATGCGCCCCAGTCGAGAAGCCTTTTGTCGCTCCAACCCATATGCTTTTTGTTCGGCCAGACCTCGCCAGCGGGGTTGAATCAAACAAGTGATAGACACTTCTTGCGGGGAACGGTCTAATAGGCGCTCTACCAACGCCGAACCGAGGAAACCGGGGAAACCGGTGAGAAAAATGGTAGGCATGGTCTTGTGAATTTAAGATGGATATATAAGTTATTTAATGCCAGGCAGCCACTTGAAAACCTTGGCTGCCATTGTCATCACATCTGCGAATTGACTGCCACTCAAAAAGTCGGGCTTTGCAATCGGAGTCAACCGTTGAATCGCAACGGTTTGACTTTCGGTATATTTTAGAAGGCCCTCGGCCCCATGCCGCCGACCAATGCCAGACAACTTCATGCCGCCCATGGGTGCATCTAACGAAGCCCAAGCCGCGCCATATGTTTCATTTACGTTTACAGTCCCAGCTTTTATTCTTCGGGCAATCCCCGCTGCTCGGCTGGTATTGCGCGACCAAACCGCCGCATTCAGGCCATAAACGGTATCATTTGCCAAATCAACGGCTTCCTGTTCGGTATCGAATGGGTATAATGCAACGACAGGACCAAATGTCTCTTCACGGAATAGCTGCATTTCTGGTGTTACGCCTTCCAAAATAGTGGGTGCATAAAAATACGGCCCAAGATCCGTGCGGGCTTTTCCCCCTGTTAGCACAGTTGCCCCTTTCTGTACTGCATCTTCTATATGGGCCTGTACTTTACCTAATTGCATTTGCGAAATCAATGAACCCATTTCCACTTCGTGATTAAAGTCAGTACCGAGCCGGAGGGCTTCCGTTTTCTGAATAAATGCTTTTTTAAAGTCATTGTAAATGGAACGTGCCACATAAATGCGCTCAAAAGAGATGCACAATTGGCCTGCATTCCCAAAACTCCCTCTCACGGCGCCATTAGCGGCGGCGGCCACGTCTGCATCCTCCATAACCAGCATGGGATTTTTGCCCCCCAGTTCCATTGAACATTTGATCAGATATTCCCCAGCTTGGGCAGCCACTTTTCGGCCTGTGGCGGTACTACCAGTAAACATCAAAAAATCGGATCCGGAGATGAGGGTAGGGCCAATATCTGGACCGGTTCCAGTCACAACCTGAAATACATCTGTGGGTAACCCTGCTTTAATGAGCAGTTCCAATCCCAGAAGAGCCGTAAAAGAAGTTTGCTCCGCAGGTTTTAGAATGACGGCATTTCCGGCTACAATCGCGGGGATGGCATCCGAAATCGCAAGCGTTAGTGGGTAATTCCACGGTGCAATGATACCCACTACCCCCACCGGATGATGGTATTCCGTCGTCTCGGTAATAAATGGAATGGCCCCGTTACGGGCAGACGGCGCGAGCAAGTCTGGCGCTACATTCGCATAATATCGGGCATTGAGGGCCACATCAAATATTTCCTCGAAGGCATGAATCCGGGCCTTTCCGGTTTCCAATTGCATCACATCCAGCAAGGCTTCTTTGTGAGCAAGTACAAGGTCGTGATAGCGGCTCAGGACAGCCACCCGTTCCTTCACCGGAACGTTCTCCCAGCCACGTTGCGCCAATTTTGCCCGATGCAGCGCTTCTTCTACATCCGCCCTACCACACAAAGGCAAACGTCCCAGTTCTTGTTGATTGATCGGAGAGTGAACCATGAATGTTTCGTGATTCCGACCACTCCTTACCACCCGATGCGAGAGGTCTAATAGGGTTTGTGCTGTCATGTGTGCAGTCCACAGACTTTTTTGAGGACGCACCTCCGATTTGGTTTCTGGCTTTAATGCAACTTCCATGGTGTGTATGAAGATAAAGGACGAAGAACTACGCAGTGTATTTCCGAATAAGGGAAGATACCCATCTATGAAAGCGCTTGCAAACGAAAACTTAACACTGTTTACTTGAAGATTGCGCGGAAAAAGGAGACAAGATAGGTAAAATGCCTAAAAAGAAAAAGGCTGGAGCGCTGGACGGTTCGACGTTACCAATCCAACACCCCAACCCTTAACCTGAATATTATACAAAAAGGACGATTAGAATACAAGGTCAGAAGACCCGAACAACGCCACGCAGATATTTTCTCGGGTTCTTTTTCAAGTCGAACATAACGTCATTCAACTTTATGGTCAATGAGTCTATTCGGTTATACAGTTCAGACTGATCGTTCAACAACCGACCAACAGAGCCGTTTCCGGTGGCAATTTGGCCTGTTATGGTGTTTAGGTTCTGGGTGGTCACCTGCAATCCGGCGATTGTTTCTTTCGTGGTTTCGAGCACCCGATTCATATTTTGAAGGGCACGTGCCAGCGAATCGGTTTGTGTACTGGTAAATCGTCGGGCATCAGCGGTTAAATTATTCACATTATTCACCGCCGAATTGGCCCCTCTGGTTGCCACCTCGGCGTTGCGCATGATGTTCTCTATGGCCACTTGCTGTGCAGCAACGATCCCCTTGAGGGTTTGTATGGTCGAGGTTAGGCTCAAAATCATTTCATTGGCATTGCCCACCGTTGTATTCACAGCACCATTCGGATCATTCATCATGCGTCCTACATCATCCATTCGATAGTTGGCTGCCAACATCACACTATCCAATTTACTTACGATCCCATTCGCTTTTCCTGCAAGGCTGGCGATCATTTCCGGCTTCTGGATAGGCGTCACATATCCACCATCCTTTAACATCTCTGCCTGTGGATTTCCTGGTAAAACTTCTAAGCGAATACCTCCGACACCATCTATTCCTTCCAAGACCACCTTCGAGTCTTTGGGAATGGTAACTTCCTTGTCTATTTGCATCCGCACCACCACCTCACTTTTATCATCCTTGAATTCCAAGGCCGAGACTTTCCCTATCACCAGGCCGCGAATTTTAACGGGTGTAGAAACAATGATCCCATCGGCGGCCTTAAAAGAGGTGACCAATTCATACGTCCCCCCGACTGCGGGAAGATTTTGCATAAACCGGAAGCCAATAAAGCCCAATACCGAAAAAACAATGACCATTAAGCCTACTTTAAGTTCGTTGGCGTGTTTCATAGAAGGTATTTTTTTTGGAGAAGGCCCTTGATTCGTCAGACAAACAAGGGCACATTAAAATTCATTAATAACCAATTTTGTATTCACTTGCTTTCACAAATTCCAGCAAGACCGCATCAGTACTCCGGTGTAGGTCTTCTACCGTACCAAGCCAATGGAGGTTGCCTTTGTGAATAAAGGCTGCCCGATCTGCAATTTTGAGCACGGAATGCATGTCGTGCGTCACCACGATCCCGGTCACACGTTCTTTTTTAGATAACGTGGCAATGAGGTCATTGATGGTTCCAGAGGTGAGCGGGTCAAGACCGGAGTTCGGTTCGTCATAAAACACATATTTGGGTTTTAGGGCAATGGCTCGGGCACACGCCACCCGTTTTTGCATTCCGCCGGAAAGTTCGGAGATACGTTTTTTGCCGGCTTCTGGCAAAGAAACCACCGAGAGACACTCCATTACCCGTTCATAGATTTCGTTTTCTTTCATGCGTGTAAACATGCGCAACGGAAAAGCCACATTATCGAAGGCATTCATAGAGTCAAATAAAGCGCCTCCCTGAAAAAGAACCCCAAACTTCTGACGGACCGTGCGTAATGTTTTATATGAAACATGATTAATGTCCACGTCGTCAATCCACACATGGCCTTCATCTGGCTTCATCAATCCGATAATGTGCTTCATCAAAACACTCTTACCAGAACCAGATCTCCCTATAATGGCCAACGTCTCGCCTTCGTATATCTCCAACGACACATTATTCAACACCGTCTTGCCATCGAATCGTTTGGTGAGGTTCTCAACTACTATCATATTACACGGGGTTAGGCGGGTTAGAGCAGCAACTCAGCGAGGAGGTAATCGAAAAGGAGTACAAAAATACAACTCGTAACAGCAGCCTGTGTCGTACTGTTACCAACGCCTTCTGCACCACCAGAGGTGTAATAACCTTTCGAGCACGAGATAGAGGTAATCAAAAAGCCAAATACACACGCTTTGATAATCCCAAAAACCGGATCAAAGGCATTAAAGAACTGTCTCGCTCCTTTTAGGAACTCTTGTGCGGGCAGATCTGCCGACGTTTCCCCGGCAACCATTGCCCCACCAATACCAATGATAACAGCTGCAATATAAAGCAAAGGAAACATCGAAACCCCTGCCAAAACACGTGGTACCACCAGAAACCCCACCGAATTTAGCCCCATGGCTTCGAGTGCATCCACCTGTTCGGTTACCCGCATGGTTCCCAACTCGGCAGCAATCCGCGCTCCGATACGTCCAGCCAGCACCAATGCAGGCAAGACCGCACCCAGTTCCAAGATGATAGAAGGAGAGACCACGCCACCAATTACACTGCGTGGAATAAAAGGGGAAACCAACTGATATGCAGACTGGACCGTCGTTACGGCGCCCGTAAATGCAGCAGTTAGTAATACTATGGGTAAGGAGTCTATCCCGATTTTCACCATTTGGGTGAATAAATTCTGATAGTACGTCCGGATTTCGGTAACAGCTTTTATGGCCTGCCACATCAATAAGCAATAACGACCTATGTCAATGACGGCGTGCTGAACTGTATTGTTTAAAAATGTGAACATGCATTCGATCGCAAAGATAAGGAAGGTCGGTGCAAATCGTTAAACTACAAACAAATCTAAAGCCATTCATAATCTCCAACCGCTCTCAGGTCAATGTTTGTTGAATATCCGCAAAGATTTCGGTTTTCTATAGAGGCCACAGCCACGCAATATGCAAAAAAAACGGGATACCAAGACCCAATGGCTTGCCCTATATCGTATCTTTAATGAATCAACTTCTCAACAAATCCTCTTATCATGACAAATCACATTTCTTTTCGACTTTTTTCTGTATGGTATTTCTGGATGCTTTTGGGCACAAACATCGCTATGGCACAAACAGAAACAACCCTTTCGTTTATCAATGGAACGACCAAGACAATTTCGCGGCTTTATGTCCGGTTACCAGACGAAACGGACTGGGGCAAGAGTATTTTATCCGGAGCGCAACGCCTTGCACCCAAGGAAGAACTTATGGTAACCCTCTACGACTGGGAAGGTTGCCGGATAGATATTCAGGCGCGTGGGACAGACCGCAAGATCCTCTATGAGGCCAAAGGGTTAGACATGTGCGAAACAGATACGTTCACGTTGGGGAAAACACAAGCTCCCCCCATGATCGCCACTCCTTCCACAGTCACCAGTATAGGGGATGAAACTGGCTCTATACTCACCCCTGCACAAGCCAACACCCTATTGGACGCTCACAATCGGGTACGCACCACCGAAGGCGTCCCCATTGCTGGCTGGGATGCCACCATTGCTGGTTTTGCACAACAATGGGCCAGCCAATTGGCGCAGAATGGCTGTCGGATGGCACACCGTCCACGTGAAGGAGCTTGGAAACAACGCTATGGCGAGAATTTATTTATGCAGCAAACCACGGGTTCGTTGGCAGGGTTCAATTACCAAAAAGTCGTACAATCTTGGGCAGATGAAAAACAGCATTATACCCCCGGTCCACTTAGAGATTTTAGCAGCTACCCAGATCAGGTAGGACATTATACCCAGATCATCTGGGCAACCTCCACGCGGTTAGGCTGCGGCATTTCTACTTGTCAGACGGGAGGTTGGAATACCTTATTGGTAGTTTGCAACTACAATCCACCCGGAAATTATATAGGACAGAACCCGCTTTCGCCGCGTAACTAAAAGAAGCAGTAGCCTTATTTTATTCTACACTACGTGCGACCCGGAAACCGACTGCTCCACGGTGCAACATTACAAAATGTACCCGATTTGCTGCCCGAATTTTGGCTGGTGGAAAATGCCAAGATCCACCACGTAAAACCCAAGGCGATTCTGCATCGGGAGGATCATGGAGCGGGTCGTCTTTCGGCGAATTGCTATAAAACTCGTCGTCTAAGCGATCTTGTACCCATTCTTCCACATTTCCCAACATGTCGTATAATCCCCATGGATTGGGTGGAAAACTACCAACTGGGGCAGGAGATTTGTTATCCCACTTACTTCCACAACCATCGCAATTGGCGAGGTTTTCCACCAAATCATCCCCCCAGTAATATCGCGTTGTGGTTCCGGCACGGGCGGCATATTCCCACTCTGCTTCTGTGGGTAAGCGATACCATTTTACTTTTTCCCGTTTATTGAGCCATGTAACAAATGCTTGTGCATCGTTCCAAGAAACATAAACCACAGGGTTTCGGTTACCCGTAAAGGTGTTGCGCCAAGTCTCCGAACGATTCCCACGCTCACGACTCGTCTTATAATTGGTTTCGTTGACAAAGCGCTGAAAAAGTTCTTGTGTCACTTCGTGCTGGCTCAGGTAAAAGTCTTTGGTGAGGGTAATAGCATGTGCCGGACTTTCGTTCGCGTCGGCATCCATATCCGAATCGGGGCTTCCCATAATAAAAGTCCCTTGGGGAATCAGGGAGAACTTCATCCCCAACTCGTTCGTCTAGGTTTTAACCGCTTTGATATTACTTACCGACTGCGTATCCGACACCGATTGAGCAAGCAATACCTCCTTCCCCAATAACAGAAGAAACGATATGAGAAGCCAATAACACATAATCCCTCTGGTTTAAAGAATCATACACTCCAGAGAACAGGGGGAGTTTACCACAATATCAACTCTTGTAGAAAAATAACTCCCTTTTGCAGGATTTGCTTGTTTCAAAGATTAGACCCGACTTACAAGGGACTGGTTTAGTGTGACACACGGAATTTTATATACAATATTGAATCTATGGGCTTGGGAAGCACTCAGCAAGCCCCAATACAAATGAGGTCTTTCTAAGCAGCAAATAAAGCACTAATAACATTAAAAAAAGAGGTAAAAACTTAGGCAGCCTGAAAAACGATAATTTTTCTATCAAAAGCATTAATCAGGTTCTGGAATACGTTC
>DDTM01000042.1 GCA_002344075.1 Bacteroidetes bacterium UBA2364 | reverse complement strand
TGCGCACATGCCGGGCGCACAAAAGAAGGAGCGGAAGCCCGGCCCTTCTTATTGTAAGTGGCTATACCCGAACATAGAGTGCATTAAATGTACTTTGCCACGTTTTGCCCCCGTCAAACGAATCTTCAAAGTGTTGGCGGACATCTCCATTCGCTTCCTTGGTGAAAGAAAGTCGAGTAATTTTCGTTTTTTTGTCCGTTGGATTTGTGATATTTGCCTCGAATATCATAGCATTTTCGTCTGAACGGACTTCTACAAATTCCATTGGCCCACCTTGCGCCCCAACCCATGTTTGCTTCCATTTTGAAAGTACTGGGTCATAAAAATTGATGCTTTTCCCAGTACCACCGCCACTTGCTACCCAATTTTCTAACAGCGCACAGCCATGCGAGATAATTTCAATGGTATTTGTACCCACCAATTGCCCACTTATCTTTACGTCCCATTTTCCAACCCAAAAGTCAAATTTGCGGTATTCCGACTGAAACATACAAGGCATTTGTTGCTTTTTTGCGGAGAGTATCAAGCCTTGAAATACCTGATTTTGTTGCATAGCTGCAAATTCTGGGGCTTGTTCAATATTTTCAACCTGAGAAAAACCAGCAGAAATAGCATATTCTAAGTATTTAAGCGCCTGTGCTTGGTCAGACAATGCCGCATAAATTCGTGACAACTGAAACTTTAATAAAGGGGCATTGGTATTCAGAGACAGTCCTTTTTCATAAGCCTTTATTGCTTCCGGATACTTCTGGAGCATTTGCTGAGCATACCCCAGCCGATACCAATTTAGAAAATTTTCTGGCTTTTCTTGGGTTAATCCTCGATACGCCTCGGCGGCTTCAGTCCATTTGTGCGCCTGAAAAAGCTGGTTTGCATTAGAAGGAGTCGTTTGGCCATGTAGCAATGGAACAATAAGCATGGAAAACAACAAACACATAAAAGAAACGTGGTTCATGTTGAAGTATATGGATATTGATTAAAGGATGGGTGGACAAAAGAAAAATATCACAGTGGATAACCAATTCAAAGCATCTATCCAATGAATGGTTGGGATTGATGGGTGAGCCGTCATCTAACCACCAATGTTTATAAAATATCAACCCAAACGCAACAAAAAGTGGAACAAACCGAATTCTTGAGCATACAGGCTTTAAACAGTATCCCTTTCACCAAATCTAACAAAAATATGTTTGGAAAATTAGCAGCAGACGCATTGGGACTGAGCGATATAGGCTCCGTTATTTCTCCGGCAGATTTCAACAAAGTGGACTCTGACGATTATGTGATGCACGAAGAAGGAGAACGCATTTTCTTCCTGATCAAGTCTAAAACAGACGAATATTGTTTTACCAATACTGCTTTTATACATGTAGATGGCGCTTCAGCAGTGAGCAAAAAACGCAATCTTTATCGCAAAGAATACGCCCATAATCAGATACATCATGTCTCTATGGAAACTGCGGGAACCATTGATATGGACGTAGAAATTAAGTTCAGTATGGGCGACAAACATTATTCCATTGACGTTCATAAAAAACATCTGGAGGAAGTAAAAGACCTTTATAAGACCCTTGTTCGAATCGGAACGATACAGAAGGAAAATAATGTCATGCTAACTTATGCGCAATCGAGCCTAAATCACGCGACAAGTGCTGTAGGCCGTTCAAATGCGCCTAATAGCATTGAGACCGAGTTCAAAGCCATTAATCAATATGCATTCGACTGGCTTCGTCAGGCACATAAAACCTATAATGTCAAGGATTTTTCCACGGTCTTTGAGATGTTTATTAAGAACTGATAACCCAACTTCATGTAGCGAACCTCATCTGACAAATATGGCTTAGGAAGGCTGCAAAAATAGCTATTCTTCAGATAAACACTTGAGGATAGTGTTCTACGGATACTTATAGATCTGCCGAATACTATCCTTTAAATCTTTTGTACAATTAACCACAAGAATATGACACCTGTAAAAACAATTATTTTCATTGTATTACTCTTTTCATTGAATTGCTATACTAGCGCTCAAACAAACAAGGCAACTATCAAAAAAATAAACGCTATATTCTCTTCTTATAATTCAAAAACACCTGGTGTAGCTGTTGCCATCGTAAAAGACGGAAAAGTAGTCTTCAAAAAAGGTTATGGCATGGCCAATCTTAGTCACAAAATTCCTATTACAACACAAACTTCTTTTAACCTTGCATCGGTTTCAAAACAATTTACGGCATTTATTATTTACCTTATGGAAAATGAAGGAATGCTTTCTTTTGAGGACAATGTGAGAAAGTATCTTCCTGAATTACCTAACTATGCAACGCCTGTCAGAATCAAGCATTTACTTGCTCATACCAGCGGACTCAAAGACCATGGAGCCTTGGCATCCATCGCGGGCAGCTACATATACGGGGATGTTAGCACTAATGAACAAAATATCAAATTGTTAGCCCGTACAAAAGAGCTTAATTTCACTCCGGGCAGTGCTTTTGGATATAGTAACTCAAATTATACTCTGTTAGCAGAAATTGTACACCGGATAACAGGTAAAACATTTGCTGAGTACGCCAAAGAGAAAATTTTTATTCCCCTTGAAATGAAGAACACGATTGTCTGTGATAATTATGAGACAGTAATTAAAAA
>DDTM01000121.1 GCA_002344075.1 Bacteroidetes bacterium UBA2364 | reverse complement strand
AGGCATCATAAAGCAAGACGAAAACAAAAACTGGAAGCTTTCGTTTAAGTTCCTCTATCATATCATGGATTGAGTACCCTAAAATCGGAAGGGGCATCGTTCGTTTGGCGGGCGATGCTTTTTTTTGTTTCGTGGTTAGGGATGCGTAATAAACTCACTTCGGGTTTATGTATCAGTGTTGCATTGCCAATGGGGGTACGATTTGTATAAAATCCGTGTTCCATCGAAAAGAACCTTGGTGAAATATCAAATCGCGGTGGTAGGCCACTCTTTATTGTGCATTCGGCGTGCCTCAGTCTTACAAGCCGCGTATCAGTTCGTGCTACGCGCCCACGTTATCCGCTTGATGGTATCGCCTTGGAGGAGGGCATCCACCACAGGCCAATCTCGTTCCGGCACATAGCCAAAGGCGGTATAGTTTCCGTCTAAATGGGGCTGCATGGAATGGGTGACAAAGAATTGCGAGCCTTCGGTATCTTTTCCGGCACTGGCCATGCCCAAAGTGCCACGCAGGTATGGGATGCGGGTAAACTCGCTCCGGATGGAAAAATCTGGCCCTCCAAATCCACCCGCCTGCTGTATGTCTCCGGCCTGAATCACAAAATTGCCCACCACCCGATGCCATGTATTGGGGTTATACCGCCCCTCTTCCACCAATTGCAGGATGGTTTGCACGGTTTGCGGGGCTTGTTCGGTGAGTAGGTGGGCATGAAAAACGCCTCGGTTGGTCTCGAAGCGCAAAACCGGCGTAGTCCCCGCTTTTTTGAGGAATGCCCAATCCAAAGGCCGTTGATTGGGCGAGGATTGTGGAGAAATCGCTTTTTTCTCTCCGGTTAAACTTTGGAGGGCAATGGCAGCGGCCTCGCGAATGGCCGGATGTGCATGTGAAACGGCTGCTCGAATTTGGGGAATGGCCGATTGATCCCCCAGTTTGCCCAAAGAAGACAGGGCTTCGGTGGCCACCTCTAGATCGTTGGGCAATTGGGCTTCTTGCAATGCACGGAGAAGTAAGGTTAGGCTGCCGAAGGGCTTAAATCGTTTATCTGCTAAAAAACCTACTGCTGCATAGCTTAGTGGTAGTTTTTTGCGGGTTAATGCTTGGCGGATCACCCCGAAATAAGCTTCGGCACGGGTGGAGTCTGGTTTGTACTGCCGCCAACGTGCCGCCAATGCCTCGAAAGCCGCCGTAGCGACGGCTTGGTCTTCTATCAGTGTGGTTTGGGCCAAAAATTCCCACGAGGCTTGATCAGTAGCTCTCCCCAATGCACCCAAACCGATACGCTTGGCCTCGGTAGTTGTGGCAGAATGCATGAGCCACTCGCGGATAACGCTGGGTTCAGTGGCCGCAAACAGGGGTAAAAACAAACCTGATACCCGAAAATCTTCTGGATACTGAAAAAAATAGCCTTTTCGCCGGTCATACCCCATTGAAGGGGCCATTGTTGGTGTGCGCATGAGCACCGTAGCAGCAGCCATTCGCACATGCTCATTGCCATCTCGTAGGGAAGTTAGCATGGCTTGTTGTACCGCTTCTTCCTGTATTCTACTACCAAGCGCCATCAAGGCATTGTATCGGATGCGCCAGTCTGTGGACGAAACACTGGCTTTCCGAAGCCGGACCAAGTCCTGCGGGTCATTTAATCGGGCAAGTCCTGCTGCCAAATACATTAAGGCAGGATCATTTCCATTTAAGGCGTCAAAAGCCTTGCGGAGCCGATCAGCAGCAAACGCCCAAGCTGCTGTCAACCGGACACGTCCAAAATAATAGGCCGCAGCGCTCCGCAATTCCGGATTGGGTGCAAACAAAGCCGCCGCCAATTTATCTACGGCTTTCGGATGGTGATGCCCCCGTAAACCATAACGGGCCATCGAGAAGGCTTGGGCTGTTTGCAATCCTGTAGGCAAGACCAAAGCGGCCACCTCGGCCAATGACCCACGACTGCCTTTTTTGCCTAATGCTTCTAATAGTCTTATGCGCACATTTGTGTTTCCTTCCTGCGCAAAGGCCATGAGCATAACCGAACTGGCCGTTGAGTCATCGGCTTGGCCCAGTGCAAACGCGGCATCGGCCCGTACTTCCGCAGAAGGATCTTTGAGTAATGCCCGTAATAATGGTTTCGCCAAGGTATCCTGTACAGACGCCAATGCAAAAGCGGTTCGTGCGCGTATGGCAGGGTCTTTGGAACCGAGAAGAGGAAACAACTGCTGGGCATTTCGGTCGGCTTGTGCTACAACAATGGCCTGTAGATCGGTGCGATGTAGCAGACCATCTAGGCTTCGGTCTGTAACCGGAAAACGTTGTGCAAACGTGGGTACGAAGGTACAACCCAATAGGAAGCAACCGATCCAGACAAAGGACTTCATATCAGCTTTGTTTAAAACGTGATTAACCCAGCGGAATAGGGGCTTAAAGTGCCCGAAACTGCCAACCCACCGCCGAAAGTGTAGCGAGTACCGAGTAGAGGGCTTCGGGTGTTTTATGGAAAACTTTTGGATTATCGTGTAAGACCACAATGGAGCCAGGGCGTACAAATTGGCAAATGTGGCGACTAATGTCTTTTTCGGAAACGGTGGCCATATAGTCTGCCGGAAGTAAGTCCCACATCACCAATTTTTGTTCATTTTCGATACACCACTTCCGCATGGCAGGGGTAAAACGACCATACGGCGGACGCATCCAGCGCACCGGCTCATCCACTACTTCTTCCAGAATTTGGGTTGCTTTGTTCATTTCGGCCATCATTTGTTCTTTCGGCAGTTGCCAAGCATTCGGATGGGAATGGGAGTGCTGCCCCAATGTATGGCCCGCACTTTTTAGTTCACGCACCAAGCCTGGCTCAGCCACCACGTTCTGACCAATCAGAAAAAAAGTAGCCTTTGCACCGAATTTTTCCAGAATTTCGGCCAGTTTCCCCGTACATTGCGTGGTTGGGCCATCATCTATGGTGATATACAATTCTTTTTCTTGGGCAGGCTTATGCCATAGTATATCCGGATAAAATCTGGGTAAAAAGCGAACCGTTTGTGTAGCAAATATATTAAACATCAAAGGATTACCAACGTCGTTGTGGGCGTATTACCGAAACAAAAGGTAAAACTGCACTGGTAATAACATACAAAAAATCGAGGGCAGGTGAAGCGCTTAACCTTTCTTTTTCATGTTGAATAAAATTATTACTTTTCAGGATACAACCAATAAGCCCCCATCGCAGCAAAAAGAGCGCAATTCCGGCAGGAAATAAGGCCACCAGCATCCCCCATGTAGCAAGTTGTGTGAGATGGAATCCTGATAGGATGGCTACGACTGAGGGAGGATACCCCACTCCGGCCGAAACATGTCGTTTTTTTTGTCTAAACCACTGCATCCACGTTTGAGAAGCCGTACTAAAGACCGCACTGTCCGGAGTAAAAAAATACCGTACCTTTCCGGCTTTTTGGCTACGAACGGATTGGATGAACAAGTCGTCGTCTCCACTTAGACGATGTTGGTGTGTAACAAAACCATTTACACGATGAAACATGGTGCGGGTATAACTCATATTTCTACCAACGGCCATATAAGGCAATCCAAGGCCAATAGCCGCTCCTGTAAACAAAGCCGTAATTTGCGTTTCGAATCGGGAAAATTGGTTTAGCCATGTTTTTTCCGGAAACAACGGCCCATACCCCACCCACACGGCATCGGGGTCTGCACGGTGCAAATTGGCATGAATCATCAGCCAATGCGGGCCGGGCCGGCAATCGGCATCCGTAAATACCAAACGTTCATGGTTGGCTTGAGCGATTCCATAGGTTAAGCCGCTTTTCTTGCCGGGCGGTTCCTGTGTGGGACGGGTCAAAACGCAAAACCTCGGATCCGATGCAATGGTTTCACGCAGGATGGTAACGGTCTCATCTTGGGATTGGTCATCTATCAGCAATACCTCAAAGTGCGGATGAACCTGCGCCTTCAGGCTTTGTATAAGGCCAGCCGCATTGTGCGCTTCATTTTTGAGCGAAACCACAACAGAAAGTGAATTGGTGGCCTCCCCGCTAAGTTGTCCAAGGCGAGCAGTGGTGGATTTATTTGCCTTCCTAAATCCAAGCCAAACCACCAACCAGAATAACAAGTTCAGGGCATACAATATGGTGATCACGCAAGCCATCATCGCTGAATCTGTCTGCCTTTCCACTGATACCCACCAACCTGAGAAACCAACCCAATATAGACTATATACGGAATATGAAGCAATTGGCCTGGCAGAAAATAGGCCAAGAGTCTCCTTTGCCGCCACTGCCGCGCGGCCTGAAACAATAGCGCACCTTCCGACAAAATTTTAAGCCCTAATGCACCTGCCAGAAACCAAATGGCATTAGGATACCAAAACAAGGCAACCGAGGTAAGCACAAAAAGCAAAAAGAACCAATATATCGAGATAATGGTCGCGACATATGCTTTATTCGGGTAAAGCGCACCTTTGGATGCCCACCTTTTTCGTTGTTGGATTAAGTCCTGAAACGTTGCAACCGGATCGGTGCGGACCAAAGCGTCGGGCGAAGGACAGAAACGCACCTTCCAAGTTTCGGTGGCGGCAATCTTTTGCATCAACATCTCGTCGTCGCCAGAAGTAAGGTGGTCTATTCCATCAAATCCTTTAATTTCCAAGAATACACTTTTCCGGTATGCCACATTGGCACCATTTGCCAAATTCGGGCGATTCAGCCCAATGGCTCCTGCTCCGACCGCCACCAATCCCAAAAATTCCAATGCTTGTATATCCTTGAAAAATATATATTTATGCCGAAAAGCAACCGGTCCGGAGACAAAAGCAGTGTTCGCCTCAAAATTGGCAGTCATGGTTTCAATCCAATGCTTCGGAACGAGACAATCGGCATCTGTTGTCAGGATAATTTCTCCTTTGGCTTGCAAAACCCCTTTTTCGATGGCTTTCTTTTTGTGGGCACGTGTTCGGATGGAATTTTCGGGCATATGCAGCAACCGGAGGTTTGCATATTCTTTACGAAGCTCGTCAACAATAGCCGCAGTTTGGTCTGAAGAGTCGTCATTTACGACAATTACCTCGAAACGATTTTGCGGATAGTGGTTTTCCAAAAGTCGGTGTAAGCAGAGTAAAATGTTATCGGCCTCATTTCGAGCAGCAATAACAACCGTAACAAACGGCTTTTCTGGATCGGGGATATGGCGGGGCTGATAAGACCGCACCACATCACGGAACCCCCATGCAAAGGCAATCAACAGTAGTGCATAAAAAACCGTAAAAAACGAAAAGGCAGCTAATAAAAATGTCATGAGGGCGGGTTCACTTTGGGTAGTGCCCGTTCCACAGAAAGGGTCGTACCAAGTTTAAGGCGTAAAACAAGGGGCAGCCCTATTATGGCCGGAAGTACAATATTGATTACATAGAGTAGCAAGGAAGTGCTGAAGGCAATGGCTGCAGGAACGCCAAAAAATCCCATAAAAAAGACAGCCGAGCCTTCCCGCACCCCCAAACCAGCCAATGCGGGTGACGGGATTACACTGTTGGCATAAAAAAACAAGGCAATGGCAAGAACGGCATTCGTCCAATGGATTTGGGCACCGAACGCATACAAAACCAGCAGGCACTGCACCGAGAAAACAACGTATCGCAAAGATGTCAACCCAAAAAGCCAATACACATCCTGAAGCCGGAGATGGCGTAAAAAACCAAATGTTTTAAGGAGATGCGGGTATGGATATCGGTTTGCAATAAAACGATAAACTGCTCGTGGATGTAAGAATACCGTTATCAAAAGCAACAAAGTGCCTATCCCCGCAACGAGAACAAGGTACCAAATAAAAGCGTGTAACCGGAGGTGCCACATCAGAAAATAAAGCAATGCGGGTATTCCAAAACCTATATAACACGCCAAAGCAATAAGTTGCTGTGCACCTGTAAGGGCTGCCAACTCCCATTTATTTTGATGGTCTAAGTAATAGGCCCGCCCTACAAAATCCCCCAAGCGTGCAGGAGTAAACAAACCAAGGGTTTGCCCAACCAGAATCGCTCCCAGAGATTGAAAAAACCGCTCTTCGGGAAAGCGCCGACGAACCAGCATCTGCCAAATCACCGCCTGAAGATATATATTTAAGGGCAACAAGAGGAGAGACACACCAGCGAAACGCCAATCGGCAGTGCGAATGGTCTGCATAATCTGATCCCAACGGATAAACCATATCAGAAGTAGTAACCAGATGATGGCGATTAAGGGCTTGATGAATGCTTTTATGGACACAGAACAACAGGAAATTCTAATGGAAGTGATATTGAACAAATTTGACTGGGCCAGAAACCCATCAACGGCATACCCGCTAAAGACGTTTCTAATCCGACGAGTGTTTAAAATGCCAGATACAGCGAGCCAAAGTTACAAGTAGTATCAGCCAGAAGCAACGTCTTCTACATGAATCCACCTTTCACCACACCAACAATCCTGTATTTTAATTGTTCACTCGCTCAAAAACAGTTCAATTAGTGTGTATGCGACATAGACTTTTGCTTTTGTGTCTTACTTTTTCCTTCGCGACATGTACAGAGCAAGCCTCACCAGAACAGGCCCGCGCCAAGTTGCAGGAAAGAAAAATACCTTTTACCGAAATGGCTTTTTTGGAGGCTTTCTCGGCCTATCGCTTACAGGAAGTACAGTGGTTTTTAGAAGCGGGGATGCAACCAGACGTTGCCGATGGTGCAGCTTGGCGAATCGGGATACAAAAAAACTATTTTCAACCGACCAATTTATTGATGCTACATGGCGCCAAGCCAGATCAGGTCTTTTCGGATGGCTTTATACCACTCGTGGAAGCATCTGCATATGGACGCACTCGGATTGTGACGCGCATGATGGCATATGAGCCTAAGGTAGATGTACAGGATCTTTGGGGGCGTTCTCCCCTGATGATGGGGGCCAAATCCGGAAATGCCTATGTGGTGGAGCAGCTACTACAAGGAAATCCAGCATTAGAGGCAACCGACCAGACCCGCCGCACGGCGCTCCAATTTGCGATCCAACGAAACCACACGACTGTTACGAACTTGCTTTTAGACGCCGGAGCCAATGTAAATGTGGGAGACCAACAAGCTACCCCTCCTCTGGTTTCTGCATCCTATCTCGGAAATGTATCGTTGGTCAATCTCCTCCTCAAAAAAGGCGCAAACCCCAATGCCACAAATGCCACTGGTTATACCGCACTGATGGCTGCCGTTCGGGCCAACCAGATGGCAGTGGTTGATGCTTTATTGACCGCAGGTGCCGACCCTAACCGTAGAAATGTGGAGGGCTGGCAAGGGGGAACTGCCCTACACCTTGCGGCCCAACAACACAACAAAGCCATCATGGAAAAACTCAAAGTTGCAGGGGCAAATCCCAACATCACCGATCATTTTGGACAAACCGCCGATGCCCTCTTAATCAGGAATGAGGCCGTTTTAGACCCCGCAAAACAAATTACCCTTAAACCCTTGAAATAACAAGATGATATATCAATAAATATGTGCTATTACACGCCCAGTAAAGACCGTAGATATGCGCCATAAGTGCTTTTTCCGAACCGTTCTGCACATTCAGAGAGTTGTTCATTGGTAATCCATCCATTTTCAAAAGCAATTTCTTCCGGACAAGCAATTTTTAGTCCTTGTCGTTCCTCGATGGTCTGGACGAAATTGGCTGCTTGTAGCAAAGACTCGTGGGTTCCCGTATCCAACCAAGCGTAACCACGCCCCAGAAGCATAACCTCCAATGCTCCTTTTTGGAGATAAACATTGTTCACATCTGTGATTTCCAGTTCCCCACGAGCAGAAGGCTTCAATGCGGCGGCAATGTCGGTCACGTGTTGGTCATAGAAATATAACCCCGTAACCGCATAGTTAGAACGTGGTTTTTGAGGCTTCTCCTCGATGTGGGTGGCTTTGCCCTTCGCATCAAACGTAACCACACCATAGCGATGTGGGTCTCGTACCTGATACCCAAAGACCACTCCCCCATTGGTGCGGCTCGAAGCAAGGTGCAGTTTTTCTTGCAAGCCAGCCCCATAAAAAATATTGTCCCCTAAGATGAGGCAAACCGCCTCGCCAGCCACAAAAGTACGGCCAATGATAAAGGCCTGTGCCAATCCTTCAGGTTTCGGTTGTACAGCATACTGAAGGTTCATCCCCCATTGTGCCCCATCTCCCAATAAATGACGGAACAATGGTGTTTCGTGCGGGGTAGTGATAATCAAAACATCCCGAATACCGGCCAACATCAGCGTAGAAAGGGGGTAATAGATCATCGGCTTATCGTAAACCGGCAATAATTGTTTACTGATTGCATAGGTAACAGGCCAAAGACGGGACCCCGTCCCACCCGCCAGAATAATTCCTCTCATCCGTTTTTTCCTCCATCCTTCGGGGCTTGGGTTCCTAAACGCTCCAGACGATATACACCAGAAAGAACATTTTGCCACCATTTCGGATTTTCTATATACCACTTAACGGTTTTACGGAGACCAGAATCAAACGTTTCCTGTGGTCGCCAGCCTAACTCACGGTCTATTTTGGTTGCATCCATAGCATAACGGAAATCATGGCCAGGGCGGTCGGTGACAAAGGTAATCTGACGGGAGTAAGGCATTTTCGTAGGGCGGAGTTCCTCTAAGATCTGACAGATGGTATGGACCACAGACAAATTGGTTTGCTCGTTCCATCCTCCAATATTATAGGTTTCGCCGGGTATTCCTTGTTGCAAAACCCGCCACAACGCCCGAACATGGTCGTCCACAAACAACCAGTCGCGTACATTTGCTCCATTCCCATATACAGGGATTTCTGCGCCCGCAAGGGCTTTAAGAATGACCACTGGAATCAGTTTTTCGGGAAATTGATAAGGCCCATAATTATTAGAGCAATTGGTGGTTAAAACGGGAAAACCATAGGTGTGATACCACGCACGCACCAAATGGTCGGAAGCCGCTTTGCTGGCAGAGTAAGGCGAATTAGGCCGGTATGGCGTGTCTTCCCGAAAAAATCCAGTATCATCCAGTGTACCAAACACTTCATCGGTAGATACATGTAGGAACCGGAAATTATTTCTTTTGGGACGAGGCAATGTATGCCAATACTGTCGGGCTGCTTCCAAAAGTGTGTATGTGCCTACAATATTGGTTTGAATAAACGTTGCAGGCCCATCTATTGAACGATCCACATGGCTTTCCGCCGCGAGGTGTACCACCGCATCGGGTTGATGTGTCTCAAAAACGCGCTGCATGGTAGCAGCATCCGAAATATCCGCCTGCAAAAAGGTATAATTTGGCGAACCTGCCACCGAAGCTACCGAGTCTGGATTTCCGGCATAGGTCAACGCATCCACATTCACTACCCAGACCGCTTCTTCTTGAATCAACCACCGAACCAAGGCAGAACCAATAAAACCACATCCACCTGTGACCAAAAGGTTTTTTATGTTTTGCATCTTAATGACTTTGATCCTTAATTAATGACTGAGATCCTTTCTTTTTGGGTTATAATACCCTAAACTAAGGCTTTGAATACGAGATCCAAACACGCCTAAAAATCCTTGAACCAAACAACCCATTCATGACACTGGAAATTTGTGCCGCCAACTTCCAATCTGCCATCGCTGCCATGGAGGGGGGCGCACACCGCATAGAACTTTGCGAAAACCTCTCGGAGGGCGGAACCACCCCCAGTTTGGGGATGATTCGCCTCCTTAAACGCCGGTTGAATATCCCCATTATGGTACTGATTCGACCACGCGGTGGTGATTTTTGCTACCAACCGGATGAACTTGCGGCTATGTTGGAAGACATCCATGTTTGCAAGTCGGAAGGTGTGGAAGGCGTCGTTTTTGGTGCCCTTGCTCCAGACGGAACCATAGATACAGACGCTTGTTGCCGCATGTTGGAGGCCGCCGAGGGCATGGAAACCGTTTTCCATCGTGCCTTCGACGTGGTTTCTGATGGAATGAAAGCATTAGAAACCCTTGTTCATTTAGGGTTTACACGTATCCTTACTTCGGGGTTGGCCCATACGGCGTTTGATGGTATTCCTGTTCTCGCCCACTTGATTCAGGAAGCACAAGAACGAATAACCATTTTGCCCGGCGGTGGCGTAACCTCCAAAAATGCACTTGACATCGTCAGAAAAACGGGTGCAACGGAGCTTCATGCCTCGTTACGGAAAACGATAGAACGCACCGCTCATGGCGTAACCAGCTCATGGATGGAAACCAACATCGAAGAAGTACGCCGCCTGCTTAAAATCACCGAAAACGCTTCCAAAATTTAGATTTACCCCCGATTCTGATTGTATCTTTAGATAACTCATCTGCTCCTAAAAAACAAACTGCTATGCAAAAAGCCTTAACATATGCCGCCGATCATGCCGACCAACAGGTATCGGAATTGCTCGAATGGCTACGCATTCCTTCGGTGAGTGCAGACTCAAACCATGCAGGAGATGTAAAGAAAGCTGCCGAATGGCTTGCCAAAAACCTCCGAGATATTGGCATGGCCCACGTCGAAATCATGCCCACCCCTGGCCATCCAGTGGTGTATGCAGAGCACATCCGAGATGCCCAACTTCCTACCGTTTTGGTGTATGGACACTACGATGTGCAACCTCCTGATCCATTGGAATTGTGGGACTCCCCGCCTTTTGAACCCGTTATCAAAGATGGATTGATCTATGCCCGTGGCTCCTGCGACGACAAAGGCCAAGCCTTTATGCACGTCAAAGCCGCAGAAGCATGGATCAAAGGTGAGGGCCAACTTCCACTCAACCTGAAGTTTATCATCGAAGGGGAAGAAGAAGTAGGCTCGGTACATCTTTCACAATTTCTGGAAGCCAATAAACAGAAATTGGCCGCAGACATTGTGGTAATCTCCGACACTTCGCTATTTGCTGAAGACGTGCCCAGCATCACCTATGGTTTACGTGGATTGGCCTATGTGGAAGTGGAACTAACCGGACCCAACCGCGACCTCCACTCTGGCGTGTATGGCGGGGGCGTGCATAATCCGCTCAATGAATTATGCCGTTTAATCACCAATTTACATGATGCAGACCACCGCGTCACCCTCCCCGGCTTCTACGACGCGGTTCGTCATCTCTCGGACGAGGAGCGGGCCGGCTTTGCCTCGCTTCCCTTTGATGAAGCAGGCTGGAAGGCCGAGGTGGATGTGGCCGAAACCCGTACCGAAGCAGGCTATACTCTCCTCGAAGGCATTACTGCAAGACCTACCTTAGACCTCAATGGCATCTGGGGTGGCTACCAAGGCGAAGGTGCTAAGACCGTCTTGCCAGCCAAAGCCGGAGCTAAAATCTCTTGCCGTTTGGTGCCCGATCAACAGCCAGACGATGTGGCCGAAATGCTCCGCAAGTATTTCGAGGAAAACACGCCATCAACAATGAAACTCAGGTTTACCGCGTTGCACGGTGGACATGCCGCCATGGTGGACATCCATCATCCAGCAATGCAAGCTGCCAGCAAAGCCATGGAAGGCGTTTATGGCCGCAAACCCGTCTTTACCCGAGAAGGAGGCTCTATTCCAATTGTTGCAGATTTCAAGAATATCTTGGGGTTAAATACGGTCTTAATGGGTTTTGGCTTAGACTCGGATGCCATTCACTCACCCAACGAAAAATATGGCATAGATCGCTTCCACAAAGGCATTGAGGCCAGTGTTCGTTTTATGGAGGCCTTCGCCAACCGATAGCACCCCCAAATCCGTTGCGAAAAAACACAGGAGCCTCCGCAACCGTTGCTGTGGAGGCTCATTTTTATAAAGCGATCCTCAAACCCATTTTCCATTACAATGAGCACCCCAAACCCTAAAACCAAAAGAAACAAGGTCATTCGCGTACCCGAAAGAGGCCACTACGACCGCAACATTATTTACCCAATTGTGGATGAAGCCCTGATTGGGCATGTTGGATTTGTGATGGATGAACAACCAATCGTCATCCCTACCTTAATTGCCCGCGACAGCGACTATATCCTCCTACATGGCTCTGAGGCCAGCCGGATGATGCGCCATATGGCAACAGGTGCACCCGTTTGTATCACCGTAACCCATACCGATGCCCTGATTCTGGCCCGTTCTGCCTTCCATCATTCCGTCAATTACCGCTCGGCCATGCTCTTTGGAACAGGCGAAAAAGTGGAAGAGCCTGAAGAAAAAATGCGTCTTACCGCCCTGTTTATGGAAAAGCTCATTCCTCAACGTTGGGACGACTCCCGAATTCCAAACGAAAAAGAACTAAAGGCCACCATGATTGTGCGGGTGTACATCGAACAAGCATCCGCAAAAATCCGAAATGCGGGTGTGAAAGATGATGCAGAAGACCTCGGCCTGCCTTATTGGGCTGGTATCCTGCCTATTCAGACAGTTTATGGCCCTGCAATCAACGATGAATTATTACCGTCTCATATCCCAATTCCGGAATATGTACGGTCTTATGGCCGTTAAATAGAGCTGCGCCTCCTTTTATTGGACCTAAAACCACCTCCTATGCTTACGCGCACGTTTCAAAACATTCGCCGCATCCGCGAAATCCTTCAAGTCTTGTTTAAATATGGATTTGAAGGCGTCATTTCCGAAACCGCCCTCAAAAGCTTGGTTTCCGAGCGGCGGCGTGCACTTTGGACCCGGCAAGAACGGCCCGTTATGGAATACAGCCGATGGGAGCGCATTCGGATGGTGGCTGAAGAACTTGGGCCAACATATGTTAAGTTTGCACAAGTTCTTTCGAACCGTGCGGATTTACTGCCGGACGAATTGATCACCGAGTTTGAAAAGCTACAAAGCCATGTCCCACCGTTTCCAACGGCCGAAGCACGACGAATCATTGAAGCCGAATTAGGAAAGCCCATCGCCCAAGTTTTCGAGTATTTCGAAGACATCCCCATTGGATCGGCCTCCATTGGACAAGTACATTTGGCACGACTTACTGATGGTGCCGAGGTGGTGGTCAAGGTGCAACGCCCCAATGTGGAAAGGCTCATTCACACAGATCTCGAAATCCTAAAGTTCCTTACCGAAAAAACAGTGGACTTTCTGGAGCGCATTGGCATCACCAATGTTATGGACCTCGTTACCGCTTTCGAGCGTACCATGCAAAAAGAGTTGGACTATAACAACGAGGCCCGTAACTACGAACAATTCCGCACTTATTACAAAAATGAAACCACCTTTTATGTCCCGAAAGCCTATCGAGACCTGACAACGCGGCGGGTGATGGTACTGGAACGGGTACGAGGGTGCAAAATAACCGATGTCGGAAAATTAAACGATTGGGGTATTCATCCGGAAAAAATTGCCGAAGAAGGCATGAGAATTTACCTCAGACAAATCTTTGAACATGGGTACTTCCACGCCGACCCACACCCCGGTAATATTCTGGTACGGCCCGATGGCGTCATTTGCCTCATTGATTTTGGGATGGTCGGCTCGTTGATGGATGCAGATAAGCAGAACTTTGCTGGCATTTTTATTAGCATGGCCCGAAAAGACCCACGCGCTACGGCTTTTTACCTACGACGACTGGCAGTGGACGACGAAATAAAAGACGTGCGGCAGTTGGAATATGACCTAAACGAGATTATCGAGGACTATGCCTCTCTACAAGTCTCCGAGTCTAACATGGCTGCATTGGCTACCCAATTACAAAAGATCATGTACGAAAACCGAATGCGGGTTCCGGGAAGTATCTTCTTGATTTTAAGGGCTTTAGCCATGCTCGAAGGCATCGGAAAAGTGATTGCTCCTAATTTCCAAACAATGGAATTTATTAAACCATTTGGTGTACGTTTGGTAGCGGACAGCTTTATGCCGAATAAGATTGTCCCGGAATTATGGAACGATGGTCTGGAATTTTGGATGTTGTTCAAATCTCTACCCATAGAAGGTCGGGAAATTATGCGCCAACTCCGTAAAGGCCGCCTTAAAGTGCAAATTGAGCATTATGGCTTCGATCCCATTTTGGAAAAAATGCATCGTGGCGCCAACCATTTAACATTGGCCCTCATTACTTCGGCGCTACTGCTGAGTTCATCTCTTGCTTTATTAGCCCCCTTGGCCCATACTTTTTTTGGAATGCCCACCATTAGCTTCATCGGATATATGCTTTCTATTTTAATGTCTTTACGCCTTTGGTGGGTATCGAGGAAGTAATATAAAACCCTAATTTAGGAGCCTTTATTAAGAAATAGTTTTAGACATTAATGCTATGCACATGGGACGTATTTTAAAAACACCAACACCCACACTACACGCACAGATCAAATAGCATGTGAAAGAAATGCCCGCGCTGTATTTTAAGCAATCTTAAACTACATCCTGCCAATAAGCTTTCCTATAATTTATAATTAAATCCTACTCGTAGAATATGTCTATTATAAAAATCTACGCCAGAACTTTGTTGTTGAAACCAATTTAAATAACCCGCTTCAACCTGATTTTTCTTCTGACCTATCGCAATACCAGCATAAATACGGTTTTGATCAAAGACATTATATTTAATTTTCCTCCCTGCATTTAACAAGACTTCTTCGTTAAGATTAATCGCCACCTGTTTAGCCAAGATACGACCAATCGGAATGACTGCTTGCAGACGATACCGAAACCTCATATGGCTGAATTGATAGCCTTCTGCCAGCGCTTTTTTATCTATGGTTTGTTGGTGATAAAATCGGGCTTCGGCACGATACCTATGGCTAATATGCCAAGAGGAGTATTTTTGTTGATAACCCGCCTCAAGATGTGGCCGAAATTCCGGAACAGTAAGTCGGTTTTCGGCATGTGGATCGTTGGGGCTTTGTAAAAAATAACACCCTCCGCCAAAAACTTTCCAATTGGCACCGATGTCTTTTCCTACCTGCGCCCTAAACAAAAACTGGTGTTGTGTAACAGGTGCCACAAAATGGCGCTCCTGAATATCCACTTGTATCGGATACCCTTTCACCGAAGCCGAAAGATTAATAACTTCCCATACTACCGACTGGGTTGTCACGTTTTTTTGTGCCTGCACAGGCCAGCATAATAATCCATACAGAACAATCGCGTATCTCAAATGGTTGACCATAGCAAGTTTTTATTTTCTTTTAAGGATAAGCAAATACTTTTCGCTGAATAAAGGGCTAAGGCGAGCCGTCGCAGGATTTGAAAATAGCTTCCTTTGATCAGTACATGGCATGAATTGAACAAGGAGACAGTCATAACTTGTAGAGGCGGCTTTCCTGCTTTTGGAACTTTTTGTGCAAGATCGGGTGTTTTAATATTGTCTAAAGCATTTTCACGCCGTAAACAACCTACAATGAACCCAGACATAACGTCCGACGCAGCCATTATTCAGGTGATGCCAGCCCATTTGGCCAATAAAATTGCAGCAGGCGAGGTGGTACAACGTCCAGCAAGTGCCGTCAAAGAATTAATGGAAAACAGCCTTGACGCTGGGGCCTCCCATATTACCCTCCGGATTAAAAAGGCGGGAAGCGAGCTAATTCAAGTCCAGGACAATGGGTGTGGAATGTCTCCCGAAGATGCTGTTTCGTGCTTCTTGCGCCATGCCACCAGCAAGATCAAATCTATAGAAGACTTAGATCGCATCCGAACGATGGGTTTTCGGGGCGAGGCGCTGGCTTCTGTTGCAGCCGTGGCCCAAGTAGAACTCCGAACCAAACGAATGCAAGACGAAACAGGCACATTGGTGCGAATAGAAGGTTCCGTATTTAGTCCCACCGTGCCCATTGCAACACCCAATGGAACCTTGTTTTCTATCCGAAACCTGTTTTATAATGTACCTGCACGCCGTAATTTCCTAAAATCCCCAGCTACCGAGTTTAAACGCATCACCGAAGTTTTTCAATTTCTTGCCCTCTCACAACCCGATATCGCTTTTAGCCTACACCACGACGACCGTGAAATCTATGAACTCCCCGCACGTGAAACCCCATCTGGATTACAGGAACGCATTGCCGATCTGTTCTCCGTCCCTGTTCAAACCCTCATCCCCCTACAAGAAGAAATCGCCCATGTTCGCGTAAAGGGCTATATTTCTAAGCCGGATTTTACCCGAAAAACACGGGGCGAACAATTTTTATTCGTAAATCGGCGATTCATTAAAAACCACCGATTAGAACAAGCGATTCAATTGGGGTATGGTGATTTGTTGCCAAGGGGAGCTTACCCATTTTTTGCACTTTTTATTGAGTTGGATCCGGCGCATGTGGATGTAAATGTACATCCTACCAAAACAGAGGTGCAATTCGACGACGAAAGCGGTTTGTTTGGCCTCCTTCGCGGGGCCGTCAAGCATGCATTGGGTGAACTCGACATCAGCCCAGATATGACGTATGAAGCGGGTAAATGGATGGAGAAACCCGCAACAACCCGCCCAAATGCCCGCACCTTCGGCTATCAGGAATTATCAGAGAAACCTGTTTTGCAGCCCAATACCAACTCCGGATGGACTGCGCCGCGCCAGACAAGCCAGTATGTACCCCCAAAACGGTCAGACGACCTCTTCCTCGGCGACTTTCAGAAGGCAAATGAAGCCCTCTACAAAGGTATCTCCTCCTCAGAGCAGCCACCAGAAACAATACCACCCCCTGCCACAGCATCTCCAACTTCCGAATTCAGCGACCGTGTCTGGCAATTGCACGACAAGTACATCCTTTCACAAACCGATCATGGGATGGCGATTTTAGATCAACATGCCGCTCATGAACGCATTCTCTACGAACGTTTCTTGAAGCACATGACCGCTGGCCAAGCACCTTCCCAACATTTACTTTTTCCACAAACCATCTCCTTCCAACCGGGGGATTTTGCCTTGATTTTGGAACTCCAGCCCGATCTATTAAATCTGGGGTTTGGGTTTGAAACCCTTTCCGGACGCTCTGTGATGTTGACCGGAGTGCCTGCAGATATTCCACCAGGGCGCGAAGAAGCCATGCTGGAAGAGGTGTTAGAGCAGTATAAGTCGTACCGCGACGAGCTGAACCTTAAAGGACGCGATAACTTAGCCAAAAGTTTGGCTTGTCGTGCTGCTATCAAAACTGGAAAAAAACTCACCGATGTCGAAATCAGGTCGTTACATGCACAGTTGATGGCCTGCACAATGCCCTATGCCTGCCCACATGGACGCCCCACCCTAATCCGCATATCGCTTGAAGAATTGGACAAGCGTTTTGGGCGCATTGGTCACATGGAAACCCAAGGCACCATCAAACGACGATAAACGGAAAAACACAAGACCCTCTCTCACCTTTTGTATAGTTTTGAATCGCAGATTAACGTTTTCAATCTTTCGACCATTTGTTGTAACTTGTAATAACAAGATAAAAACAAAACCAAATTCAATACTATGGAACGTTATCTGCAAATTTTAACAGATGGGTATCGTACATATGCCCAATACTTATTAGATACCATCCTGCATCCGTCGTGGGACAACATTTTTTACTGGTTACTAACCGTCTCTGCCTTTTTTCTAATTTTGGAATGGTTAGCTCCTTGGCGCAAGGATCAGCCGAAGTTCCGCCAAGATTTTTGGTTGGACTTTTTCTATATGTTCTTCAACTTTTTCTTATTCTCTCTGGTGGGCTATGCCGCCATCTCGGATGTGGTGGTGGTGGCCTTTAACGACCTCTTGGCACAAATTGGCATTCGGAATTTAGTGGCTTTGGAAATCCGTAGTTGGCCAGTTTGGGCACAATTGCTAACCCTATTCATCATTCGGGACTTTATCCAGTGGAATACCCATATTTTATTACACCGGGTTCCGTTTCTTTGGAATTTCCACAAGGTGCACCATTCGGTGGAACAAATGGGTTTTGCGGCACACCTTCGGTATCATTGGATGGAGAACATTGTTTATAGCGTTATCCAGTACCTCCCACTCGCCATGATTGGTTTTGGAATTTCGGATTTCTTTGTAGTGTATTTGGCTACGTTGGTGGTGGGGCATTACAACCATGCCAATATCAATATTCCCCTTGGCCCACTAAAGTACCTGCTCAATAATCCGCAAATGCATATTTGGCACCATGCCAAAGCCATGCCGGGAGAACATCCTTATGGCGTAAACTTTGGACTTACTTTAAGCATTTGGGATTACCTCTTTAAAACCAACTACATTCCTTCCAGTGGTCGCGATATTCCATTGGGTTTTGACGATCTGGAGCATTTCCCCAAAACGTTCTGGGGACAATTGTGGTATGGGTTGAAGAAAGAGAAATAGCCGATCGCGGCCATTCGATTGCGTATCAAACCGGTTTATTTCCCCTCAACCAAATATCGAGAGGCAAGTAGATCGGTTTTTTATGCACTCGCCAAGGGCAATTCCACACGGAAGGTGGTTCCTACCCCAAGCATGGTCGTGAAATTGATCTGGCCACCAAGGTCTTCGATACTCTTCCGGACAATCGCAAGCCCCAAGCCCATGCCACTTGTTTTTGTGGAGAAATTTGGCTGAAAGATTTTGTCGCGGAGTTCTTCTGGAATCCCCGTTCCTGTATCATGTACTTCACAAAAAGCCATTGGTCTCTCTTGTGTTTTGATGCATCTACCCACGTTCAGCGTGACGGTCCCGCCTTCTGACATGGCCTGAAGTGCATTCTTGATAAGATTTAAAAAGATCCTACGCAATTCCTCACGGTCTGCCATTACCCAAATATCGTCCGATGCAGGTTCAAAGACCAACAAGAACCCTTCACTTCGCTCCATCAGCGAGATACATTCCTCCACCGCTGCATTCAGTTCCAATCGCTCCAATACCCGCTTTGGCAACCGAGCAAAGGTCGAAAACGAATTTGCGATATTGGTCAGCGAGTCAATTTGCTCATCTAACGTTGCCGTAATACGGGTAAACATGCCTTCAAACCGAATACGCTCTTCGGCATCATCCATATTGATCGTCTTTTGGGCGCGTTTGAGGTGTTGGAGCGAAAGTTTCATGGGGGTTAGTGGGTTCTTAATCTCGTGAGCCACTTGGCGTGCCATCTCGCTCCACGCCAATTGTCTTTCTTGTAGCCCCAGTTTCTGTCGGCTTTCGGCCAACTGTTGCTGCATGTCGTTGAAAGTTTCCACCAATTCACCCACTTCATCAGGAGAAGTAACGGGGATTTTGGCATCGAATCTGCCACTGGCAACCGCCTGCAACCCTTGTCGCAGTCCGCTCAATGGGCGGGTCAGGGCATTCGCCAGTACGGTTACCGTAACCATAACGACCAGCAACAAGAGCAACAAAGCGCCAAACAGATAAGCAGTGGTTCGAGCACGTTCTTCTAAGACCTGCTCCTGCTCCGATAGCATCAGCACCGAAAATGAATAGCGCGGCACTCCGTTCTCGTCTGCCAACGCCCGATAACCAATGGTATAACTATCGGCTTTGCCCTTACTTTCCACATAAGCATTCCGGAGTGTCTGCAAGTAAAGCTGTTCATACGCCTCAATGGGTAATCGAATTGGCACCAAGCGTTCTCGCACCAAATCCGGACGAGTCGTAGCCACCAATTCAGAACCACGATACACATTAATGTCTAAACTGAGGATGGTGGCGAGCGAGTCCAACTTATTACGCCCCAAAATACCCGTCAAAATTTCCCAAGCTGGTAAATTGCGCGTATGTTGTACCCGAATTGCCTCGGCTGTTCGGTCTAATCGTCGTTCCAAGTTTTCGCGCAAGGCTTCGCGGTTCTCACGAGTAACCACTTGTTGCCCTAAAACCCCCATGGTGACCACCGAAACCACACCCACAACCAGAAAAGCATTGAGCACTTTGTCGCGGAATTGCCGACGAGGTAAAGGCAAGAACCCTTTCCGGAAACGATAAATCAACCCGATGACAAAGACAGGGAACAAGAGCCACAATCCGGAAATAATGATTCGGAGTAAATAATAAAGATGGTCATATGGATTCGTGGCAGGTGCACGAACGGCAATCACTTTATTGGAAAATACACGCGAGCCTGGTATGTATGGATTTTGGTAAAACGTATTATATATCTGATCATATACCGCTTCCTGTCCCCAATAGCGGTCTTTCTGGTCAAATTGACGCATAATATCATCCGTAAGACGGGTTTTGGTAAAAGGCCCGCCTTGCCCCCGAAGTAAAATGCCATTTTGGTACTCGGCCACCGAAAGTTTGCGCCGCCATCCATCTGGTTGAATGACATCTACCGAGGTTCTGACAAACGAATTCTCGCCAGCATACCGAATACGCTGCTCGGCGCGAAGCATCAACCACCCCACCGCTTGGCCCCGTTCGCGCAACGGAGCCAAGCCTTCATACTGGAATTGTTCGTTTTGTTGTTGTCTGGTTACGGGCTGCACCAATTGGTCCGTTTCTCCACTCGAAAGATACGTATCCTTAAGCGCCAAAAAGTCCGATAAGCCAGATTGCAATAACCGAGAGCGTTGCGCATCCCAAACGGCCCCTCGGCCCAAGAGCAGTAACGGGGTGTCTTCAAGATCAAAAAAACCAATAGCGGTCTCGAAGTCCCCTTGCCCCAAATCGTTAAGTTCTTCTGTAAAACGTGCCAGAATTCCTGCTGCCAAGCTGGAGTCGGCCACAATGTTGCCGGATGAATTAAAAATGGGATTGCTCCGCCGCGTATCAGAAATAGACTGGGCAAGTGCCCCCAAAACCCGTTCTTCTTCTCCCTGTGCAAAGGTATCGGCCACCAAAGCCATTTGCCGCTCCAATTGCATCCGCAAGGCATGGTATAACGCTGGATACGTCAATAAAACACCCACCAAAAGCAAGAGTAATAAACTCCTCAAGTGTAATAATCGCAAAGGCAGTCCTGGCTCATGTCTCCACAACCAGCACCCAAACGCTGCTATACCGAGTAAAATCCATTCTCCGGGCCAAGTGGTTTGCGCCACCTCTAAGGCGAATAAATAAATACTGCTTTCCAACAGCGCCAGGCCCAGAAAAGAAGTCCCTATTCCCCATAAAAAGGCACTTTTAGGCCACAAATTTTGCCCTTTCGCATCTACCAACCTTATCAGAACCGTTAGCACAAGCAAAGCCGTCAAGGCAAGCAACAATAAACTGCAATAGACCAACATAATGGTAGTGGGCGGCATTAACCCTGTCCAAGCCAGATAATCCAAAACGGAGTCGTTTACAGCACGCTCCACTACCACTGAAATCCCTAACCATAAGACTTTAACCACCAATGTTATCAAAAGCCACCACAAAACAAACGAAACCTTTTGCCCATACCCTGTATCCTTTGGTGCGGATTCTCGCGGTTTTAAAGCGACCTTGTACATGCGTTTAGACCAGAGAAATGCCGTAAACCACGCAAATAAGGTGGTTAGGGTCAAATCTCCAATGGAACGCATCAGTCCCCATCCTAAATCACTGGCCAAAAAACGTGGATTAAATAATTGTTCGCCTATCGTGAGGTCCTGTAACAAGCGCTCCGGAATATTCCAATACAACAAGACGAAACGAAAAACCCAGATCGAACAAAGACCCAATCCCAATGCCCAAAACCACGCCCCAGTACCCCAACGTACTTCCAGATAAGGCGTGATGCCCAATACACCAAAAACCAGCCAGCCTAAAAACAAGATGCCCCAAAACAACGCTACATTCTGAATTCGGACGATCTCTATGTCTCCCCGCTCCGCATCCGAAAGTGCAAATACCTGCACTTCGCCCAGTGCCACCCCATTTGGTGCACGTAATAACCCCACACCTTGCGTAGGATTTGCCGCGTGCACACGCTTGGGGCGCCAATCAACCCGAACTGGTCGCATAATCTTTTTTTGCCAAAGATCCTCCAACCGAAAATCCGGCAAACTTGACCCTTGCGCAGAAACGGGTACATTGATCAGATAAACCACCCGAATCCCGCCTACCACAGCAGACCGACGATATACAGGCGCCCAATGTTCCAATGCCAATAACCCATCTTGTTCGGCATGATAAATCCCTATCGTTTCTTGCGTCGGAAAAGGTTCTTTTCGCCGCGATTCCTGAATCGGCAAACTGACACCATTCCAAGCCAGAAGCCCATATTCCACGTCGTATAGCTCGATGGCCATTTGTTTTTCATCGAAATGCTTTCGCTTACTGAACCATGCAATGGCTTCTTTCTGGGCAGGAGAAAGGTGTTCAATATGATCTCCAGCTGTTACTTGCTCCAGACAACGCAATACAAACGGCTGAATAGCAGCCCGCTGACTTTCAGCTTTCATATACAAGATGCGTTCCTCAAAATCTTGCTGAATCACTACAAGTGCCTCTTGTAACGTTGGTTGTTTTACAGCCACAGAGGCAGGACGCAAAAAAGCTGATATTGCCCAAACCACACCCAAGAAAATGGTGATAACCCACCACGCAGAAATTCTTTTGATGAAACCCATGTACAGGAGCATAAATACAGAACACAAAAAAGGGCCGGATGTTTACCCTGCCCTAATGTACAAATTTATCGGAAAGTTAGGAGGCCGTAATCCGAACTTCCTTAAGTTCCCAAGTAGAACCGTTTTTTCGCAATCGAACATAAATACGGAGCGGTTGCCCATTCCGGGAGCGAAAATCACCCGTCGCAAACGCCGCATTTTTGCCCGGAGAGAGGTCATTAAACCGAAATCCACGAGCAGGTTGCGAACGAAAAAAACTTTCTAATACATACCGCGCCTGAACAGGGCTATAAGAGGCATTGTCTTCCGGCGTGCGGACAAATATGGGGTCGGAGGCAAACTGTAAAACCGCCCGCAGGTCATTGGATGCCAAACCGGACTCTATCTTGCGGAGAACCTCCGAGCCATCATCTTGTGCCATAAGCCCATTTGGCAACCACATCTGACACAACAGGCTAAATAACAATAACCCAATTCGTTTGTTTGTTTTCATAGGACTCTTCATGGTTGCGGGGCGAGTACTTTACACCCTTACAAAAACCGATCCACACTTCAAAAACTACTTAATGGACACTTTTTACACTCTTTATGGATGCCACGTGTCCGAAATCGGTTGCACGCAGTGTTCAATATTATGGACATTCTACGTTTTTCCTATAACTCCGCTACGAAGGCCACAAATTTGTTTATTGTTTAAGCCTTTACCAGATAACTTCTTAACCGTTCCCTTTTAAAAAGCAACATACCTATCATATTAGGCCCAACTGCCTTCTGGTTTTGTTGAATTCAGGGTGTAAATTTATTTAAGGTAAAGCGTTTTCTTTGGTCAGGTGCATGCTTTTAGGACGAATTCAGCCATCGTTATCGCAAGGTTAAGCGCCTTCTAAACCTAGCCATGCAAAAACGTTATTCCACCACCACAGCATAAAGAGGCGAGGCCCTAAAATCTTAGGAGGAAACGCAGCCCCACCAGACCGAAAAGGAATGTAGCCCCAACATCTCATTCAATCCTGCACCAACTATTTAAAAGAATCAACTTTTTACCTATCTTCCGTCAATACAATTATAATCAATCCTTTTTTTCGAGACCAAAACCCATGACAAAATCTGCTATGCTGGCCGCCATGACCGAGGTATTAGACCTTTGGCTCGCAGCCTTAGACCAATATTCAGAAGAGACATTCGTGCGCAAACCCAATGATGAAGACTGGAGTATCGGTCAGGTGTATCAACATTTGGTATTGGGTACTCGTGTTTATCACATGCGCAACATTGCTTCTTGCCTGAACAACCCACAATATACAGACAAACTTCCAACCGACGACGGGCTTAAAGTTCTGACCAGTGGCGAGTTCCCACCCGTCAAAATCAGAATTGCACCTTCTCCACAATATACCCCGCCACAACCAGAAGGCGTGGCCCAAGTGCGTGAGCAACTCACTGCACTTAGTGCGGATCTTTTGGCCTTGGGCGAACAGGTCTATGACTCCGAGTCGAAGGGCAGAATGGCCCATATGCGCTTTGGTTTCCTGAATGCCTCCGAATGGTATCACCTTATCGAGATGCACTTCCGCCATCATCTTCGACAAAAAGAGAATTTAGACCAATGGTTGGCCGGAGGCGTTTATGCCTAATTTTCGCCTGAAGCGGAACGTACCGTAAAGAGAAGGTAGGTCGTAATCCCAATTGCTGCCGAAAGGACGGCTGTACGAATCCAGACCGGACTTCGGGGTATCGGAGGTGTTCCGACGGTTTCGGGAAAACGATTGTCTTGTATATGTTCCAGATTTTTCCGGGCCACTTGGTCCTCAAGCCTTTTTACACACGTCTCGGTAAAGTGTATTCGTCCATCTGGCGCGAGGACTTGCATTCCCAGTTGAACAGTTAGAACCCGCCGTACCATTCCAGTATTGGCTCCCTGCTCATACCGAACGACAAGTGCTTCGGGTTTTAGTCGGAATTGTGGCTTACCAGAATTTGTGTTGACCTCTGGTAAATAAACCGCCGTCCCTCGATCTGTCAAGGCTTGCAGGAAAGCTTGTTGTGCATAAGGAAAATTCAGGTTTTCCGGCATCCATAAGACACCTTCTGGCAAAGTGGGCACCATGGTCACACATTCACGGGATAAGTTGGCAAAATGTTGCTGATTTGAGGTTTGTGCAAAGGCGGGAACAAAGCAAAAGGCCATCCACATCAATGGCATATTTTTTTTCTTTAATGGCCGCATGGTCTTAAGCAAAGGAATGGACTGATTAGGAGAATCCACATGTATGGTAAACCCCTTGTGAGCATTATTATGGGCAGCGACTCGGACCTTCCGGTAATGCGTGCTGCCGCAGATTTCCTTAAAACGTTGGATGTGGGCGTGGAAGTGACCATCGTCTCGGCCCATCGAACTCCAGAACGTTTGTACGATTTTGCCCGAACAGCACATGAACGCGGCATTTCAGTGATCATTGCCGGAGCAGGTGGTGCAGCCCATCTACCAGGCATGGTAGCCGCACTCAGTCCCCTGCCTGTCATTGGTGTACCCATCAGGTCTTCCAATTCGATAGATGGCTGGGATTCGGTTCTGTCTATCCTGCAAATGCCCTCAGGCGTACCCGTAGCCACTGTTGCCCTCAATGGCGCCCAAAATGCGGGCATTCTGGCAGCGCAAATTCTCTCGTTACAACTTCCAGAACTCAGGGACCGCATGATTCAATTCAAGAAAAACCTTGAACGCGGTGTGGAGCAAAAATATCAGGTTCTGGAAGCCACAGACTACGAAACCTATCTAAACGAAATACGTTCAGGGCTATAGCTGCACCTCTTTCAGGAATTCTTCCAGAAATTGTTCATCATGAATCAGTACAGCACGTGCTTTCGAGCCTTCAAAAGCACCCACCACTCCTGCACGTTCCAGTTGATCAACGATTCGGGCGGCACGGGTATAGCCAATAGAAAACTTTCGTTGTAATAAAGAAACGGAGCCTTGTTGGGCACGCACAATTACCCGTGCGCAGTCGTCAAAAAGAGGGTCTTTGCGATCCGCACTCCCGCCTCCGTTCATGGAAGCAGGTTCTACCGCCTCTCCACCTTCATCCACTGATGGCAATAAGTAAGGCCCAGGACCACGCTGATTGGCAATGAATTGTGTTACTTCTTCTACTTCATCCACCGAAATAAACGGCCCTTGCAGACGAATCATCCGACTGCCACTCATATACAGCAAATCCCCATTTCCCACCAATTGTTCGGCGCCCATTTGATCCAGAATCGTCCGGGAATCAATCCGAGAGGCTACCTGATAGGCCATCCGTGCCGGAAAGTTCGCTTTGATCAATCCCGTAATGACATCCACCGAAGGGCGCTGGGTGGCAAGAACCAGGTGAATACCAACAGCACGCGCCATTTGGGCCAGACGGGCTATTGGCCCCTCAATTTCCTTTCCGGCAGTCATCATCAAATCAGCCAACTCATCCACAATCACCACGATGTAGGGTAGATGGCGATGAACAAGATGGGCATGTTCTTTAAGAGCCGTACCTTCGAGCTTGTTTTTATGGAGTTTACGATTATAGTCCCGAATACCACGCACGGTCAGATCCGAAAGCAAGTCATAGCGCATCTCCATTTCCTTCTCACAACTTTTGAGGATGCCAAAGGCTTGGCTATAATCGGTGATAATAGGCGATTCAGCCGATTCTGGCATGGCAATGTAATGATTGGCAATGGCCCCATATTGCAGCAATTCGATTTTTTTGGGGTCTATCATGACAAACTTCAGATCGTTAGGATGGCAATGGTAGAGCAATCCTGTAATCAGACAGTTAACACCCACCGACTTACCGGACCCCGTAGCTCCCGCAATGAGCAAGTGAGGCATTTTGGTCAAGTCTTCGATATATACTTCACCCTCGATGGTTTTTCCCATCGCTACCGGGAGGGCATGATCGGCATGTCGGAATTTATCCGCCGCCAGAATGCTCCGAACCCGAACAAATTCCCGATGCTTGTTCGGAATTTCTATACCAATGGCTGCTTTTCCCGGAATAGGTGCGATAATGCGGATACCTTTAGCCGCCAAGGCCATGGCAAGATCGTCTTCCAATGACTTGATTTTACTGATTTTAACACCTGGCGCGGGGGTCAATTCAAAAAGTGTTACCGTTGGGCCAACAACCGCTTCCACTCCACGCAATTCAATATTGTAAGTCCGGAGTTTCTCGACCAGAAGTTCTTTTTTATGCTCCAACTCTAATCCCGTTTTGGTTGGGACACGGATGGTGAGGGAGGGGGCGTCCTCTCGTGGGATGATGGTACAACGGGTATTGGGCAGGTGCGCAAGCCCGGAAGCAAGGGCATGTAATTGGTTTACATCTACATCTTGTGAAGGTACAAGCTCATATAGCAAGCCCGCTTGCGTCTTGGTTTGATTTAAGGCCGAGATTTGCAGGTTTGCATTGGTAATGGCTTCGATCAATTCATCGTAGGCCTCTTCGCTTTGGGTACGCGCCCGCTGACTTACTTCCACAGCAAGGGTGGTGCTACTCCAGAGGGGTATGGTGATACGGGCATGTGCAAACTGATGTACCAATTCTTCTTCCAACACCTTCAGGGTTTGGACATCCGGCGTGTTGGTAATACGAATTTTAAAATGCGCATGTGTCGTCTCGCGCTGCGTCTCTATCGCATCATAGATAATGGCACGGCGTTGCAAGACCTCCCGCAGAAACTGCTCAATATGACCAGCTTCTGCCTCGGCTACTTTCCGCGCCTCATTTTCGCCATCCGTTAACAATTCAAGTGACGGTATCGAAAAGTCGGCAGCAAAACTAATTCGAGGCAAAGCCCGCGACATACCCAACTGAGAAGCAGGTTCTTCTATTGTAGGACGAATGGTAAGCGGTAATGCAGTTTGCCCTTTATCATCCACAATAGGGGGTTCTGGTTTTATGAAAGACGGCGGCGGTGTGGCAGTTGGTTCAAAGGATGCTTGTGGGGTAGAGATCACCAGAGCCGGAAAAGATCTGGTAACCAAAGGTTGTGCTTCCGGCTGCGGAACTGGCGTTATTTCTCCGGTTGAACGTGAAAAAATACCTTCTTTTGGTGTTGTAAAGGGGAGGGGCTTTTCGGTTATGACCTGCTCTTTTTGACTTTCCCGCTCACTGATCCAGCGTGATAACCGTTCGCGCAACTCGAAAAAGAAGTCCTCCGCACGGTCCACCGAGGTCTGTACATCACGGTCCATCGTCAGCATTAACCCAATCACAACCAACACAAACAGGATCAAAACAGAGCCGAAACTACCAAAAATACCTATCAAAATATTTGCCAGCTCAATGCCTATGCAACCGGAGAGATGTGGTACCACGGGATCTTTTGTATCCGAAAATACGATATTCATCCAGCCAGTAATTGTTGACAGCATCAATGCAATGGATCCCATCCTCAGGCCCGTCCGAATCAAGGGCTGATGGGGCTTGTTCCGAAAAGTGTAGTACCCCCACAAAATCAAGAAAGCAAGCGGAAATACCAAGGTAAAATATCCTAAAAACGAAGGAACGAGCCAGTAGGCAATCAAAGCACCAATACGGCCCAAAGCATTTTCTGACGTAGGGATTTCGCCCACGCCCATTGCGCTCGGATTAAATGCACGCTCGATCAGCGTTTCGTCCTTCACACTAAAGGTTAAAACCGCAAGCGAGCACAACAAAGCGACCACCATCAGCACCAAACCCAAAATTTCCTTCTTACGTTCATCGGAAATGGGTGGAACCAACGGGGTAGAGGTGCGCTTTTTGCTTTTTGACGCGCTACGCGGAGGGACTTTTTTTGGTGCTGCCATGCTTGGAAAATACGCAAAATTTCCGAAAAAGGGAAAATTGAAAACAGCCATCGCTTCCGGCGTCAATCAGACCGTTACGATGGCTGCTCTTATACCTAAAAAAGACCGTCAAGATGCGTTAATGGAAAGATTACTGGGGTTAAATACTGGAAGAATCCCCGAAAAATCTATCTGGCAGCTATACGGCACATCTCCCAATAGCCCGACTGCTTCGAGTGCCTTACCCTGAACACCGGCCTTCAGCTTATCCACAACATGGTTTTTGTTGTACAGATAGGTGCTATGGGCAATCATCGCTGCATCCGACAAACCCGCATCAACCTTATGAACATTCGTCAAGAGCTCCACCATTTGTCCCACGCAAAGAACATCGCCCAAGGCAGCCGTTCCTTTGTGTCCACCACAAACAACCAAAATATCGTGTTTGGATTGTGCGACAAAATTGATGAGCCGTGTCATGTTCAAGAAGCATCCCACAACCAGAACCGGAGCGCTACGGGCAATGGAAATGGCATTCGTTAGGTTAGAGGTATGCATAATCACCGTTCGGTTTGCAACGGCTTCCGGGGTGTACTCCAAGGGAGAATTTCCGAGTTGGTATCCGCTAATAGGTTGACCATTTTTTTCGCCTCCCAATACAAACACCTTAGGATCGAGGTTAGCCGCCATGCGGGCAGCATCCCCCAATGTTGGAGCAGGTACAATGGTTTTGGCTCCATTGTGCAAAGCTGTAACCATAGAAGTACTGGTTCTAAGCACTTCCAGAACGATGACGGCTTTATCCCGTACATCGGCTTCGGTTAATCCTGCCGGATTAAATAGAACGTCTAAATACATAATTTTATATAAGTCTGCCAATAAGTGGTGGTTGGTCTGTAATGATTAGGATATTTTATGCAACGGCGCTTTTTTAACCCGTGCAGCCAGTTTCCGGCCCCGAACATCAATCCATATGACCGATTCTGGAGCGGCTAAACCTGATGCTACAGTGACATATCCCATGCCGATCCCTTTGCTTAGTACCGGAGATTGTGTTCCGCTGGTAACCTCACCAATGGTTTGCCCATTTGCGTCTAACAATGGATAACCAGCCCTAGGGATTCCTCGTTCCTCCAAGACAAAAGCCACAAGTTTGCGTTCAACACCCTTTTGTTTAATGCTTTCCAAGGTCTGTTTCCCAATAAAATCGTCTTTTTGCATTTTCGTCACCCATCCTAAGCCAGCTTCAAGCGGATTAGTGGTGTGGTCTATGTCATTGCCATACAGACAATATCCGGCTTCCATGCGGAGGGTGTCGCGGGCGCCTAAACCACATGGTTCGAGGCCGTATGCTGCGCCGACATGCATCAGGGCTTCCCAAATCTCAGCCGCCTTTTCATTTTCACAATAGATTTCAACGCCCGATTCGCCCGTATAACCCGTATGCGAGATCAAAGCCTGTGTACATCCAAAAAATGTGCCAGGTTCTGGACGGATCGCGTGATAATAGGGTAATGTTTGTATGGAGATGGATGTAAGACGGGAAACAATTTCCAAGGCTTTTGGCCCTTGTAGTGCCATTAATGCCATCTGATCGGATACATTCTCCAACACAGCACCCATAGCATTATTGGCCTGCATCCAATGAAAATCCTTTTCTATGTTGGAAGCATTGATCACCAGCAAAAAATCGGCACTTCCCAGCCGATAAACCAACAGATCATCCACAATACCGCCTTCCGGATTACACATCACCGCATACATGACCCTACCATCATAAAGTTTTACCGCATCATTGGAAACCAAGTTTTGAACAAATGCCAATGCCTGTGGTCCAGAAACCCTCACCTCGCCCATATGGCTTACATCAAAAAGACCTGCTGCCCCACGGACAGCCATATGCTCTTCAATGATGCCTTTATAGACGACAGGCATCTCGAAACCCGCAAATGGAACAATCTTCGCCCCAAGTGCTTTGTGAATATCATATAGTGGTGTTCGCTGCAACACGGTTTGAGACATAGCCTTTTTGTGTATTAGAATAACGGAAATTCGAAAAGCATTAGGGAAGTTGAAAGCGGCTTTTCTGTCAGCTTGATGAACTGAATCCGGATTGCAAGTTACGACCCCAATCGGCCAGTTTCAAACAAAAATTGGGAATTTTTGTCCATCATTACGGTCTATTTTGCAACAAATCAGCCTTGTAAGCCCTTACATGCAAAATCGCTTTTCCATTCGTTACCCAATACCTCCTTGGGTGATTGGATGCAACTTTTATATATAAGGTTATGCCACACTCGTTTATTTTTTTGTAGCATTGGTATCAAAAACCCGCCGCATTATTGGTTCATATTGACATCCACTCCCTCACTCCCTACTTTACTATTTCTTCCCCTTCTTCTAAAATCAAAACACAATGATGAAACAATGGATGCTTATTTGCCTGTTAGTGGGCTTTGGGCAGGTGGCCGCACAAGAAATACCAATTGCTTTTACTGGTGCAACCTTGCTTCCTATTTCTGGCACTCCCATCGAACAAGGCGTTTTGGTGGTTCAGCAGGGAAAAATTTTGGCCATTGGAAAGGCTTCGGCGGTGCGCATTCCTCTTAATGCCCAGCGTGTGGATCTTTCAGGAAAAACCCTAATGCCCGGCCTGATAGACACCCACTCGCATGTAGGTGAAGCAGCAGGCGCAGACGGTTCGGCTGCCCTCCAACCAGATGTACGGGTATTGGATGCCTTAAACGTCCTCAGTCCGTCTTTAACACGCGCCAGAGCAGGCGGCATCACCACCGTAAATGTGATGCCAGGATCGGGGCATTTGCTCTCTGGCCAAACTGCTTATCTAAAATTGCGTAAAGGAAAAACCATTCAGGAACTCTTATTATGTAAAGACCTGCTCAACGAAGTTTGTGGCGGCATGAAAATGGCCAATGGAACCAACCCTATGCGCGACAATGGAACCTTCCCTGGAACCAGAGCCCGATCTGCTGCAATGGCGCGTCAATTATTTCTGAAAGCACAGCATTACCAACGAAAAGTACAAGACGCGGCTGGCGACGCCAGTAAAATGCCCGACCGCGACTTGCAGATGGAGGCGCTCGTACAGGTACTCGAAGGAAAACGGACGGTCCACTTCCATACCCACAGGGCAGATGACATCCTCACGGCCATCCGGATTGGGCAGGAATTCGGTTTTAAACCTGTTCTGCAACACGTGAGCGAGGGCTGGAAGGTGGCCAAAGAAATTGCGGCTTCGGGATTTCCGGCTTCGGTCATTGTCATAGATTCGCCAGGTGGCAAATTAGAGGCCATGGAGATGCGTCTCGAAACAGGTGCTACTTTGGTCAAAGAAGGTGTGCTTATGGGGTATCATACGGATGATTACATCACCGATTCGCGCCTTTTTTTACGCTCGGCGGCCTTGGGCGTGCGGGCTGGGCTGGGTCGGGAGAAAGCGCTGGAGAGCCTAACGCTTGCTGGGGCCAAAATGCTGGGGCTTGATCATCGAATTGGGACACTCGAAGTGGGGAAAGATGCAGACTTTATTGTCCTTAGTGGAGATCCGATGAGTGTTTATACCAGAATTGAACAAACTTGGATTGAAGGCCAAATGGTATTTGACCTAAGCAATCCGGAAGACCGCAAATTTGCTAACGGAGCCTATGGCGTATTGGTCGGGGATGTGGTTCACACCCATCATGATGGGGAAGACGATGACCACCGCTAAGACCATCTATTATTTCATCTCCTTTCTAAAACAATCCCTTATGAGCAATTTTTTTACGTTGTGCTTGGCCGTGCTGTCTTTTCCGGCAAGCCTAATGGCACAAACCTACGCCCTTAAAGCCGATGTGGTACATACTGCCGCCGGGCCATCTATTTCCAATGGGTTGATATTGGTAAAAGAAGGCAAGATCGAGTGGGTAGGCCCGGTAAAAGAAAAAACCATACCCAAAGGGTACAAAATATATAGTGCTAAGGTCATCACCCCCGGTTTGATAGATGGACATTCGGTGGTGGGTTTGGCTGGCGCACTCAATCAACCACATGACCAAGACCAGTTGGAAACTTCCGGATCTGCTCTGGCACCAGAACTTAGTGCTTTAGATGCCTACAACCCACGAGAAGTACTTGTGGAATACCTTCGGATGATGGGTGTTACCACAATCCATACAGGTCATGGTCCGGGTGCGCTCATTTCTGGTCAAACGCTGGTGGCCAAAACGGCTGGTAGCAATGTTCAGGAAGCGGTGATAGATGCTGCTGCCATGCTCGCCATCACGTTGGGCGCGGGAATAAACAGCGGTTTCAAGACGCCTGGTACGCGCTCCAAAGCAATCGCTTTATTGCGTCAGGAATTGCTCAAGGCACAAACATACCTTCGCAAAATGGAGCAAGCCGAATTATCAAAACGTCCAGAGCGAGATTTAAGAATGGAGGCATTGGCCCAATTGCTCCGTGGAGAAATGAAAGCACTCATCACCGTAGATCGCGCCCACGACATTCAGGCAGCCATACGTCTGGCGAAGGAATTTAACCTTAAGTTGGTGTTAGACAGCGTTTCCGAGGCTTATCTGGTCATAGACGAGATAAAATCTAGCGGAGCGGAGGTGATCCTCCACCCAACCATGAAGCGTGCCGCCGGAGAAAGCGAAAACCTAACGTTCGAGACCGCCAAAATTCTAAACGAAGCGGACATTCCATTTTCACTCCAAAGTGGTTTCGAGGGCTATGTCCCCAAAACTCGTGTGGTACTTTTTGAAGCAGGCGTGGCCGCAGCTTATGGATTACCTTTCGAAAAAGCCCTTGCGGCAATCACGATACATCCAGCCAGAATCTTGGGCTTAGACCAACGTATCGGATCGTTGGAAGCCGGAAAAGACGCAGATGTCGTCTTGTTTGATGGAGACCCGTTTGAATACACCACCCATGTTTGCATCGTTTTTGTGAATGGGAAAGTGGTTAGCGAAAATTGCCGATAAGTATAATATAATTCAATATTTATGACGAAGATGATTTGTCCGATTTGGGGCTTTTGAGTCAATGTACTGTATAGACCGTCTTCTCATCCATTGTGCCAAGATGAGGTGTAAATGGATTTTTAATTTCGGAACGCGGCCTCCAATCAGGTTTCCTATATTCTCTAATAGATACACACCATAAACAAGCATTTACCTCATGTTCCCTTCCTACCTCTCGGTTGCCCGTATAGACCAAACCATCCAAGCAGCCCTCTCGGAAGATGTGGGCACGGGCGATATTTCTACACTTGCCACCATTGCTCCCAATAAACAGGCAACGGCGCGGTTTTTGGCCAAAGCAGATGGCGTTCTGGCTGGTATTTGGGTTGCCGAACGGGTGTTTAAGCAGGTAGATCCCGCCATAAATGTATCTTGGACAGCACACGAGGGCGACTGGGTGGAAAAAGGTGTTTGGTTTGGAGCAGTAGAAGGCCCGGCACGCTCCGTTTTGACGGCAGAGCGCTTGGCACTAAATTTTATGCAGCGAATGTCTGGCATTGCAACGGCCACGCGGCGCATGGTTGACGCAGCCAGACCTTATCGGGCGAAAATTTTGGATACGCGCAAAACAGTCCCTGGCCTTCGGGAATTGGACAAATGGGCAGTATTGATTGGAGGCGGGAAAAATCACAGGATCGGGCTTTATGACATGATGATGATTAAGGACAATCACATTGCCGCTGCCGGAGGGATCCGCAAGGCTTTAGATGCAGCACGTGAATACATTAAAAACAAGGAGCTTGGTGTGGAGATCGAAATCGAAACCAGAACGCTGGATGAGGTCCGCGAAGTGCTGACAGCAGGTGGGGCAGACCGGATTATGCTGGATAATATGACCAAGAAAAAATCTGATGGATCTTTAGATGTAACCATATTAAGCGAGGCGGTTCAACTCATTGCTGGAAAGTTCAAAACAGAGGCTTCCGGTAATGTGACCCTCGAAACGATTCCGCAAATTGCCGCAACAGGTGTAGATTTCATTTCTTCAGGATCACTCACGCATTCGGTTACTGCAATGGATATTTCGCTCAAAATACGATTGGATTAAGTCGCTCAAGGAATGACTAAGCCACTTAGCGGAAAAGTAACCAACAAAGCCTTATGTCCTCTTAGAAACACCTACATCCCCAATACAAGGGGCGTGTACCGTGCTTACATCACCCACAAGCAAGCCAGTACACACCCCTTTCCAAAACACCTAAAAGAACGGGTGCATTTCAAAAATACCAATCAGGCCATACGACGCATCTTAGATTTGGTGACATCTTTGCCTATCGTTGAGAAAAGCTCCGTAGAAGCGGCATCATAATAGAATTGGGGAAATTTTGAAATACACCCTAAAATAACGGCTTCATCCAGAATTGCAATATTTTTGGGGACTCGCTTTCTTCATCCAGATCTTGCCAATTTATGGTACAAGTCATGCCCAAGGCTTTTTGGAAACCACGATTCATCCAGAAACTGTCTAATGGTAAATAGTCATCAGGCCGTCGCGGATGGTCGCCGGGACGCACAACACCACAAAAAGCCAGCCATAAAAAACTACCCAGCCCCAATGCCCACCTTTCCCGTTCGGTCATAAAATGTACTCCTGCACCCAAGCCACGATAAGAAGGGTGCAAGACAGATTCGCTGAAGTAATAAACCGTTTCCACAGGAATGTCGCGATCCAAAAAAGGTTTCTGAATATTCTCGGTTTCCTTGTCTAAAGGCATTCCGGTAGAAGCGCCAACAATGTTCACCCCATCGAAAGCCAATACCAACACAGCCTTGTCGGCCTCTGCAAATGTAGCCAAATAACGCTTTTCATATGCCAGATCACCATCATACAAATAAGGAAATTCCCGAAAAACAGCAATGCGCAATGCCGCCAAATCGTCTAAATAGGGCAGCATCTCGCTTCCGGTGCAGGTTTTAAAAGTCAGGGATGTCATAAATCCTTGAGAGTTGAATCAAATGAAAGTTGCCGTCATTTATTTGGTTGATTCTGAAACAGTAGTAACCCATACGTATTCTTTTCCGCATGACCCGAGAGAAGTTAACTTTTAAAAAGAGGGGCTATTTGATAGAGCAACAGATACACCACCACACCAGTCACAGAAACAAAAAGCCATACCGGAAATGTAAAACGTGCAATTCTTCGGTGGCGGGCAACATAGGGGCTTCCGCCTTTTTGTTGGGTTTTTAGTCCTCGGTAGAAGGTAATTAGCACAAAAGGCAGTACCAAGGCGGCCAAAACCACATGAGGAATCAAAATCCCATAATAGATATACCGCAATACATCCGGCGCATATTCTGGAAAAACCGTATGCCCGATTCCACTATCCATTTGCCGCAACGTATGGTAGGTTAGATAGGACGTTAAAAAAACCGCAGAAGAAACCATTGCCGCAATCATCATCTGGCGGTGACGGGCAACATCTTTTTGGCGGATCAATAAAAATCCCCTCAATAACAACAACGTCGAAATCAAATTTAGAATGGCATTGAGTGCAGGTAGGTCTTGGTAGGTCATTGGTCTTTCGTTTGGTATCCAATTGGTTAAACTTAATCTGTAAAGGGTTTATGTATGGCGTATTGTGCTCCAAACAGGGTCAGCAGGGTGAAACTTAAAAAGATACCCACAGAGGGCCAAAAGCCCAAAATTGTGTGTATGGGAAGATTCCCAAAGCCATACATGGCAATCCGCAAAGCATCTAAACCATAGGTGACCGGGTTGAGCCAAGCCACCCATTGTATGGTTTCGGGAATACCAGAAATTGGGAAGAATGCCCCGGAAAGCATCCAAAGCGGCATCAGAAAAAAATTCATCAGGGCCAGAAAACCACGAGTGGACTTTACCTTCCATGCCATAACAAAACCCAGACTACCAAACGCCGTACCCATTAAACCACAAATAAGCAATGCAGATACCATGCCTAAAAAGGTTGCCGGAATGCCCATCAAGGGCGTGAAGAGTAAAAAAAGTGCCGCTTGTAGTATTCCGAGTGTAGTACCTCCGGCCACATTCCCAAAAACCAACCACCACCGCGAGACAGGTGCAATCAGTGCCGCTTGAAAAAAGCCACTACGCTTTTCTTCCACAATCGAAACCGTCGAAAAAATGGCTGTAAAAACCACCACCAACAACACCATTCCGGGGAAAAGGAACGTCAGAAACGAAATACCTGCATCCTCCCTAAGCCGGAAACTTCCTTGAAAACCTAACCCCAAAAGTAGCCAAAAAAGAAGAGGCTGTGCCAAAGCACCACCCATCCGACCACGATCGAAGAAGAATTTTACCACTTCTCGTTTCCAAAGTGCCCAAAAAGCAGTCATACGCCAATGGAAGGGTTAGGGTCAAAAAGGTTTCCGGTATGCGTCAAGAAGACATCTTCCAGCGTCGGTTTACGAATGGATGCCGAAAGAATGCTTGCGCCAAAATCACGATACAGAGGAGTGAGCAAGGAGTCAGGCGCATGATGCCATACACACAGCGCCTTTCCAAATTGCTTTACCCTCCATCCCATTTTTTCCTGTAGAAGCGTAGCGAGCGTTTCCGGATCGGAGGCCGTAATCCAGAGGGTGTCACTCCCAAGCGTGGATTTAAGCCCTTCAGGCGTACCACGACACACCACTTTACCTTGGTTCAGAATGGCCAATTCGTCACATTTTTCGGCTTCTTCCATTAAGTGAGTGGCCACCAAAACCGTTATCTGGTATCGTTGCCGCAGTTCGTGAATGAACCCCCAGAAGGCATGTCGTGCAACGGGATCTAATCCATTGGTTGGCTCATCCAAGAGCAATAATTTGGGGCGATGCAAGATGCTTCTTGCCAAATCGGCACGCCTTAACAAGCCACCACTTAGGCTTCTACACCGATCAGTTGCACGTTCCAAAAGACCAAGTTGTTGGAGGCTCTGCGTTATCCGATCATCCAAAAGGTGACCTTTTAGGCCATATAGAGCGCCATGAAGCCGCAAGTTATCACGCACCGAAAGGGCCAGGTCCAAAGCAGGTTGTTGAAAGACCACACCCAATTGCTGCCGTACCCTTGCCGGATTTTTCGAAACTTCCACACCCGCCACATGACAAGTACCTGAGCTTGGCTGTAAGAGCGTAGATATTATTTTAAAAAACGTCGTCTTTCCCGAACCATTAGGCCCCAACAGGCCGAATAAGGAGCATTCAGGGACCTCTACCTCCAGCCCATCCAATGCCGTTTGGCTCCCATAACGAAAATTAAGGTCTTTCGTGGCCAGAATATCCAACATAGGCACAAATCAAAGAAGGCGATCCAACGCGAGGCAAAACAAGAGCGCCGGAATATATAACACCGACGCCAAGAGTACCTTGCGGGCGTGTCGGTGGGTCATTTCCATATAGAATCGAATAGATGTTACCAGAAAGTAACTCCCCAACAAAATCGCACCAGAAATATACAGCCCGCCAACAAGCCCGGTTTGAAGTAGAGATAGGCTTAATCCAACCGTAAGTGCAGTAAACAATACGGTTTGAACAACAATCGCCCGGCCACTAGGCTCTGTTACACTCAGCATTTTAAATCCACCACGTTCGTAGTCTTTACGATACATCCATGAGACCGCCAAAAAGTGTGGCATTTGCCATGTTAGCAGTATCCCAAACATCAACCAACCACCCAAGTCAAAACTTCCGGTAGCCGCCGTCCAGCCACCCAATGCTGGCAAGGCACCGGGAATGGTTCCAACGAGGGTATTGTAATGGGTAATTCGTTTAAGTGGTGTATAAACAGCCACATACAAAATAACAGTAAGAGCAGCCAATAGCGTAGTGACAACATTTACCCATAAAAAGGTATAGCCTACCCCCACGATGGCTAAGGTACACCCTAAAATCAAAACAGGTAGTGGCGACACCCTTCCTGCGGGCAATGGCCGGCGAGCAGTCCGATGCATGAGCGCATCGTAATCCCGTTCTATGTAATGGTTCAGAATTGCTCCCCCAGCCGATGTCACACAGACACCCAAAACCGTATGAAGGAGCTTGAGCCAGTCCAAACCATTTGTGCTCCCCAATAAAAATCCGGCCACCGCCGAGATAGCAACCAAAAACGAAATCTCCGGCTTGGTTAACTCCCAAAGATCTGTCCAAAGCGTTGGTTCTTTTTGCTTATCCCGCCGAATCATGACACGGCTTTCTTCCTCATCGGGGTTTTCTGCGGGATGGGGTTCTGGTCGTTTAGGGTTTTCAGGATACGGCATGGCCTTAACGCGCACCGTCTTTTCGAGGGGTAAGTTTGAACGCATAAAGTAAAAGGGTAAACTGTCCTCCAAACATGATACAAGCCAATAATAAATGTATCGGTTGTGCAACTGCTGGTAGGCTATTACCAGCCAACACCAAACCAGAAGCCACCGAAACCAGAATACTCCCCATCACCACCAACATCCATCGTTTCATGAGATTTGGCGAAGCCTTCTCCGTGAAAATCAGGTGCATTAGCCAGCCATTTAAAAAGAACGTAATCAAAGCCAATAGACGATGGATCCCAAAAGAAATGCCCAGTCCTGCTATAATTTCAGAACGCGCCACCTGATCCAGCAACACATCTACTTCTTCACGAACCTGTGTACCCACCAAAACTTGGATCACCGTGAGCAATAACGCCGCACCTACCGTTGTCCGGATGGCCGTTGGATAGCCAGAAAATGCATGTAAATGCCGATTTTGTATTCGGAAAAGCAAGGTCGCTCCAATTGCCAAGATCACCAAAGCCATCACCATATGAGTAGTAATTTTGGCAGGCGAAAGTGCCGAACTCACCACCACAGCCCCCAACCACGCCTGGAATCCAATCCCGATAAAGTTTAAAAACGACAGTACAAGAAACCATTTATCGGTTTTGTAGAGCGGCAAGGCAAGTATTAGCTGGATTAAAATGGAAAAACCTAAAGCAGCCCCAAACAGACGGTTAATGTATTCGGTCCAAGTTTTGGTGGCATTAAATTCTTCAACCGCATTGTGTTCTTCTGCATAGACCTCTCGGTAATTCGCTGGCAACTCCGAGACATCAGTAGGTGGAATTAACTTGCCAAAACACTTCGGCCAATCGGGACATCCCATGCCAGCTCCACTGGCACGCACCACAGATCCCGCCAAAATTACCAAATATACAAGCACCAGCGTGATGGTTCCAATAACGGCCAAACGTTGATAAACTTTTTGGGGGGCTTCGAGCGTGCTCATCCGGCGTACTGATCCACGAGGGTTTAATAAAAGTGATCAAAATGGAAGTCTTTAAAGATACGCCACGAAGCAGGTTGGAAGATTTGAGTGCAAGGTTAATTCTTGTAGAATGGTCTAAAAATCCAACTTAACACATATAACTTTAGCCTTTGTTCGTCCTATTTTCAAACAAAACATGTGAACGCTTGTGACCGATCGGCATATCTCGGCACATAGATTCTTCTTTGCTAATCACCTTAAATCAATATTTATCATGCCTTTAATGGTCTCAATCTCCGGAATTCGAGGCGTCTTTGGGGACGGCCTAGATGCGATGGTTTTGGTTAAATACGCTTCTGCATTTGGTGTTTGGGTACGCAACCGTGCAAGCGAAATCGGTACTAAGCCTTTAGTCGCAGTAGGACGCGATGCCCGTGTTACCGGAGAACTCTGTCAAACCATTGTTATGGAAACCCTACGTTCGGTAGGCTGCGACATCTTGGATGTAGGCTTGGCCACCACGCCTACCGTAGAAATGGCCGTACTGGGCGCACAAGCAACGGGCGGCATTATTTTGTCTGCCTCACACAATCCAGCCGAATGGAATGCGCTTAAACTACTAAATGAAAACGGGGAATTTCTCACTCCCGAACAAGGAAAAGCCGTTATAAACCTTGCAGCAGCAGGTACGGTTACGGCTGTGCCTTATACCCAAATCGGTGGTTATTCGGCACAAGATTATTTGCCCTATCATATACAAAAAATCATAGCGCTTCCTTACATCCATCCAAAGCAAATTGCCGCACAAGACTTTAAGGTAGTGGTGGATGGGGTGAACTCGGTGGGCGGCGTGGCCATTCCTGCTTTGTTAAAGGCGTTGGGCATTCGTGAAGAAAACATCATCCGTCTTCACTGCACACCTACGGGCCTATTTGCGCACAACCCCGAACCGCTGCCAGAGCACCTTTCCGAAATCATGGAAATGGTAAAATCTACGAACGCGAATTTGGGCATTGTTGTTGATCCTGACGCCGACCGACTCGCATTTGTGGCAGAAGATGGTCAGTTCTATGGAGAGGAACTTACACAAGTAACCGCAGCAGATTTTATGCTCTCCCATAAACCAGGCCCCTTTGCAACCAACCTATCTTCGAGCCGTGCCGCAGATGACGTAGTGGCAACCTATGGCCAAACATCCTACCGCGCTGCCGTCGGTGAAATCAATGTGGTGATGTTGATGAAGGAAGTGGGCGCTGTAGTGGGCGGTGAAGGGAATGGCGGGGTTATCCTACCAGACCTCCACCACGGACGAGACGCGCTGGTGGGCACGGCCATCGTATTGCAGCACATGGTGAATACCGGAAAATCACTCTCCCAACTTAAAGCCGGATACCCGGCGTATAGTATCTCCAAAAACAAAATCACCTTAGACACAGTGGATGCCGATACGGTATTGCGAAAAATAGCACAACGCTACCACGAGGAGCGTATCTCAACCATAGATGGCGTAAAGATTGACTTTCCTGATGAATGGGTTCACCTACGTAAATCCAATACCGAGCCAATTATTCGAATTTATGCTGAGGCACGTACACCGAATGGGGCGCGAGCACTTGCCCAACGTTTTATGGATGAATTGGCTGCCGTTGCAAACACGCCATAGTGAAAGGATGCCAAAAACTCCTTTCTCACCCATATGCTGTTACGGCTGAATACAATTTGGCGAGAAAGCCCATTCAACGATGAAATGGGCTTTCTCGCTTTTATGGATAGACGTTACCCCACCTAACGAACATTTCTCCAAAAAACTTTCCCCAACTACATGACGAGCACTGATGCCTTATTTTAAGTGACCATATTGCTTATAAACACAAATAGACCAAACCCCATGCCACGATGCGCTTTTCTCTCCATAGAAGACCTCTCGAAGTATGTATGTGACGACGAGTTGGTAATACAATACCTACAAGAACATGACTGGGAAATAGAGACCATTCCTTGGAGAAAGAGAGAGGTGAATTGGTTTGCGTTTGATTTGGTTGTGGTGCGCTCGACATGGGATTATCAATCCGCGCCCAAGGCGTTTTTCGCGACGCTTAAAGAGATCGAAAAGACAGGCGTCCCCTTGCTGAACAGCCTTGCCCTCGTTGAATGGAATCTTGAAAAAACCTATTTGCAGGATATCGAAAACGCAGGCATTGACATCGTTCCCACTATTTGGGGTAATTCTTCCTTGGAAGAAGCACAACTATTACAAGCCTTTAGCGTGTTCAATACAGCGGAATTAATCCTAAAACCCATTATCTCGGCCAATGCCGACCATACCTACCGATTGGCTGTGGAAGATGTGAAGCCTTTGTATCCTGTCTTGGCAGAAGCATACCGGAACCGCCCGTTTATGATCCAGCCGTTTATCCCACAAATTCTTGAAGAGGGGGAATTTTCACTCTTTTTCTTTGGAGGTAAATACAGCCATGCCATACTAAAAAAGCCTCAATCGGGAGACTTTAGGGTACAGGAAGAGCACGGTGGCCATATTTCGGCGTGCGATCCACCTCAGGAGCTTCTAGAACAAAGCATCCACCTCATGTCTCAATTGCCCGAACTTCCGTTTCAGGCAAGGGTAGATTGGGTACGGCAAAGTCCTGAGAAAAATCAATTTATGGTCATGGAATTGGAACTGATCGAGCCATCCTTGTATTTTCGGTTTGCCCCACAAGCCGTTGTAAATTATAAAACAGCACTCGAACGGCATCTTACCCAAACCCGATTGTAACACAACCAACGTTATTTATGTCCACCTATTCCTTCCCTTTTAAGCAAAAAGACGAATTTACGTTTTGGGACGAAGGCCCCGTAAATGCTCCTACCCTCTTGTACCTACATGGTATCTTGGGTGATGTAGAAAACTGGCAAAACAACATTACGCCATTTACCGAGGCCGGTTATCGGGTGATTGTGCCGCTTTTGCCGTGCTACAAAATGCCCTTACGCCAGACCCACGTACCCGGCTTGGCAAAGTATGTGGCACAATTCGTAGCCGCCATCGGCAAGCCCGAAAAAATGATTGTCATTGGCAATTCTCTCGGTGGCCAAGTGGGGCTTCACTATATCAGAGATCACAAAGAGGATGTTTTTGCGCAAGTACTGGCAGGTTCTTCTGGTATCCGCGAACTGGCGATGCGGGGTGAATTCTTCCGCCGGAAAGACTTGGATTTTATCCGTTCCCGTGCCCGACTCACCTTCTATGATGCCGAAAAACACTTCAACGACCACTTTTTGGAAGAGGTGAGCAAGATTGTGAACAACCGCGAATATGCCCTAAAACTCATCGCTATGGCAAGATCCTCGGCGCATGATGTAGTAGGGGGCTTTCTGCATGAATTGGATATGCCCAACCTCATTATTTGGGGCGCAAATGATCAGCTTACACCGCCTGATGTGGCCCAAGAATTCAAAAATGGGCTACCAAACTCGGAGTTACACTTCTTGCAAGAATGTGGCCATGCCCCAATGATGGAACATCCGGAACAGTTTAATGCCTTGCTGATGGACTGGCTCGGGCGCGTTTGCCCTATTACCGCCTGAACGTGTGCCTTTTCGTACACCAGCGTCCACTAAAACATACAACCCATTCCGCCTAAACCTCAAAAAATAGAACAAAATAACGATTTGGGTGTTTGGCACGATTTTGATACTTCCTTTATTCGAGCGGATGGCTAAACCTCCTGTCACACGCTCAAAAGAGGGTGCAATGCAGGCGCAAAGACAACCGAGCGCCGAACGGGTGGTTCCAATGGGTGAGTGGACCACCCGTTTTTTTTGTAACGGATGCCCTATATCTTGCGGCTATTTCCCAAAACCCAAGACCTAATGAAACCGCTTGCCCAACTCTTCGTTTTCTTTTTGCCCATTTTGTTTTTCGGCGCTTGTACGCCCAGCCTCACCCCTCCTTACCGCGATTATCGCGCTACACCCAGAGAATCCGCGTTGGACAAAGCCAAAACAGCCTTCAAGGCGGCAGGCTGGGAGGTAAAAGATGGAGTAGCAACTGGAGTCATTGCCACTCAGGAGCGGCAAATCCGGGACTTTAAAGCCTATAAAATTTTGGTAAAACTCGAGGCCACAACCTTCCAATCACGTTTTGTGCGCGTGTATATACATGCCTATCGCAAGTATTTGATTTCCGGTCACAAAGGAAAAATCCCATATATGGAGCGACACGTCATACATGACGTCCTCCATCCATTGGAGGCCGCCCTAAAAAATCAAGGGATGGAGTTGGAAAAACGCCTCTCTACAGACGATAAAACCCGATATTAGGCTTTGCGGAAAGGGAGCCTTTGGGCTTGACGAGCATCGTTTATGGCGGAATATCGCTCCGCAGAAGCAACATAAGCATGAAATGATAGCGCTTTTAGGCGTTTGCCACAATTTTTATTTCTTCTTCCGTCAACCCGCAAAATACATGGGACAGGCGATGCGGGGCGCATTTCAAAAATGCCAATAGACATACGACGCAGCTTAGATTCGGTGACATCTTTATCTATCGTTGAGAACAGCGCCGTAGGAGCGACATCATAATAGAAAACCAAGCAAAACAACCCTGTACAAACAAGCGCCGTAGGAGCGACATCATAATAGAATTGGGTAGTTCTGAAATGCACCTAATTAGCGGTTGTTGGACATTACCATCAGTGCAAAACCATCATTATCTCTCGAAATACCGATTCATGCACGGATACTTCTACCACATACCTTCCATTAGGCCATTGCTGCACATTTAGTACCGGTAGTGTTGGTGTACCTTCTCCCACCAAAACATTTGCTTGATAGATACTGCGCCCCATAAGGTCATAAACTCGTATTCGTCCTTCTGATGCTTGATTGGTTTGTATATGTAGAAAGACCTTGTTTTGTGCGGGGTTCGGGGCAAGAGTAAAGCCAGTCTTGAACTTCTGGGGCGTTTCTTTTTCGTTGGATACAACCAGTTTTTGCAAGGCTTCCCCCAGACGACTGGTCAACTGCGCTGATTGCCGTACACGTAAACTTTGCTCGATATGGATAAAGCGGCCTTTACTTTTGATGGCGGGTTTTGTGCAAGGAGTCAGGCTCTCATTTGTAAACCGTCCTTGAACATTGGTGCTGCCTGTAAGGGTACAAGTTGTTATGCCATCTGCCGCAAAGCCAACCGTCCAAGCGGGGTGTATTAATGCTTTGTGCAAGTCCCTTATCAAGTCGTCAGCAACATTTGAAACGGTACTACTCAAAAAAATATCTTCACACGCCCCATCCGAGTGACCGTGTAGGTTGATAAATCTATTATTGGGCATTAAAAGGGGATCATGCAAGACTTCGTGTGTCCAGTGAAAAGGCGAATCTATTGAATGCGCGACATCACTTACAGGATAGGGAGCGGATGCACCCAAACAAGCCGTTGTGGTCCCACTACAACCGGAATATGCTGCGTTTGCACATCGGTGCGCCCCAGCCATCATTAGAAAATAGCCGTTTACCTGCAAAAACAAAGAGGCGCCCTGTGTTTCGGTCAATGCATCATATTTGGGATGGGGTATTTCAATCGTCCAAGGCATAGTATTATTTGAGAGATTCCGAACATACATGCCCCAGCCACGCCGTAGGTGGTTTTGTTCCAATAAAACCATAAAAACGCGGTCCAATCTCCCTTCTTCCACGAATAGAACGCGTTCTAAAAATGGAAAATACATGCTCCGTTCGCTATCCACCTCTGCCCAATTCATAACAAGAAAGGCACGCATCATCCGCTGCCATGCAGATTTTTCGGATGGTATAGGAGCCAGGAAGCCTTCACTCCCTTTGCCGGGTTGGGCATCGGCATAAGCAGCGGCAAATTCGACCAACCGCCCTTCTACTGTCCGTATTTGTGCAACGGATATAGATGCCAACGACCATGCCATGAGGAAGAAACAGAGGAAGTGTTTCATTTGGAGGCTATTAAGCGGATGGTGTTCACCTGAAAAATCTTACATGCCGTTTCGTTTTTGCTGCGGCCACCTGGAAAAGTGGGCGATATGGGGTGTTGGCTTTGCGGATCCGAAGAGATGGTGCGGCTGATCCATTCGCCTTGAACCTGCACTTTTCGGTTAATCCAACCATCAAACTTGGTTGCGTCTGCTTCTGCATCCAAAGACAAGACAATATTCTTTTTCTTTCGGCGTGTCAAAACATAATAGTCGCTACCCTGCGCACAATAACTTTCCAAGGTTTTAGACCAAGTTTTCTTATTGAGTTTACCTGTTATCATGATAGATTGGGGCTGGGCATTTAGAAACATTGTCGAAAGAATCATCCCCAATAAAAAGAAGCCTAAAATGTGTTTCATTGCAATTAAAGTTAGATTATTACGTATAAAAATAAGAGTTTAAATCTCTCTAACCTACAAAAAATATTAGGAATACGAGAGAGCGCATTTCAAAAATGCCAATCAGACATACGACGCAACTTAGATCCGGTGCCATCTTTGCCTATCGTTGAGGCAAGCGCCGTAGGAGCGACATTATAATAGAACCCGTAGGGGAGAAAACCAAAACAAAACAACCCTATACAAACAAGCGCCGTAGGAGCGACATCATAATAGAATTGGGGAAGTTTTGCAATACACCCTTCACACCCCAATACCCCCGAATTTCATAACATATTTCATTTCCTTCTTTATGAAACGCACCGTCTTAAT
>DDTM01000022.1 GCA_002344075.1 Bacteroidetes bacterium UBA2364 | reverse complement strand
TTGAAAATGTCCAGTAGTATGATCTTTGTTACAGATGACATAACTATTTCAAACCAAGAACATCCCATAATGTGCCTTGATTTAAGCGAACAAGTCGGAAAATATTTTAGAGTTATTCCGGCAGAAATATGGGGAGTAGAAAATAATCTATCAATTGCTAATATGGACTTTTATGAATTTGCAAAAAGTGTTGGGCCTGGTGGAATTTTTAGAGGCTTCTAAAACGATTGTTATGATAACCCATCTTTGGTGAGCAATTAAGCAATATATTAAAATGATAAGTTAGCTTAGTACTACTAAAAACTGTTTACTTTTTAGGGTCAAAATATCCTTTAATGTTCATTCTGTCTGGCATATCAGTGCGGATATTGCGTTTACACCGTCGAAAGTTTCCTTCCTCGATGGTAATTGAGCCATCATCATTTAAAGATTTTATCACCGCAACGTGTCCAAGACCCGAAGGGCTTTTCATAATGACCACATGCCCTACTTCTGGTGTATGGCTATTGATGATTTCTAATTTATCCTGATAATTATGGAGTCCATAGGGCAGCGCTGGCACCAGTGTGCGGGCGAATAGGACACAACTACAAAGTGCGCCTCCCTTTCCACCCATCATCGTAACGCTTCGGGTAAATGTTGCCTCTTTCTTTGTTTCGGAAAGTGTGAGTTGGCGTCCGACCACCCATACTGGCTGTTCGAGGAGCGTCTCGTCAGGTACAGGATTGGTCTCGTCTCGCATAAGGCGCGGTGTGGGTGCTGCGGCGAGATCCGGTTCAATGGGTGAAATAGGATCAATGAATACCCGCACCTCTTCGCGCAGCGGCTTTTTCCGGATCTCCCATTTCCTAATGGATTGAGGGGATGGTGAAGCAGCCGGACGAATCTCATCTATCACCGAGATGAGCGGAGGATGGGCATAATCGGTGGTTGAATGGAGAGGGCTTAATAGGGTTTCTTGTGCAAAAACAAGGTATGCATAGCCTAAAAGGCCAATACAACAAGCGAGACTTTTTTTAAACATGGCGGAACGTATCTTGATAGGGTATATTATAGGGGTGTTTCAAAAGCCATGCCGATTTTGTTACAGATCGAAAGTAATTGCTTTTGAGGCCTTGTTTTTTTACTGGTTATTACCCAGTGATCGCAGATTGAGAAGATTTCATATATAGTGAATGACCTGTCCCTTTCGGTCAGAAACCAAATCCATCTTCTTCAGTCTTTTTAAAAACACCTCACACTAAAATATATCTTATGAAAGCCAAGTATCTGATTTTATTCTTTTTGTGTCTTTATTGTGGCTCTTCGATAGCACAAGCACAAACGGCAAAAATTGTGGGGACGGTGCGAGAAAGTGATCGTCCGATGCCTGGTGCTACCCTTTTTCTGAAGCCCTTGCAAAAAGGCGTCATAACCGATCCGGATGGGCGCTTTGCCCTTACCGGGCTTTTGGCAGGGAAGTATTTGTTATTGGTATCGTTTGTGGGATATAAACCATACGAAGTTCAAGTTGAGATTCAGGCGGACGAGACTAAAGAGTTAAATATTAGCTTGGTTCCTGAAAATGCAGAAGAAGACTTGTTTGTAAGAGTTGTTCCGTCTGCGACCATCGAAGCCGACCGGCCATTCTCGGCGGTTGGGGGGCAGGAAATCCGACAGTTGGACTTAACTATCCGCCCAGCACGGACAACACAAGACCTGCTACAGCGTACTCCGGGACTGATCATTGCCCAACATGCGGGCGGAGGAAAAGCAGAACAGATTTACCTCCGGAACTTTGATGCCGATCATGGAACCGATGTAGCGATTTCGGTGGATGGCCTGCCTGTTAACATGGTTTCGCATGGGCATGGGCAAGGGTATGCGGATCTCCATTTTGTGATTGCGGAAACAGTAGAACAAATGTCTGTCTCTAAAGGCCCCTATTTTGCATCCCTTGGGAATTTGGCAACTGCTGGTGCGGTTGCTTTTCGGACCAAGGAAAAGCTCATAGAACAGATGGTAAAAATGGAAGGCGGACAATTTGGCACGGTTCGTGGCACTGCACTTTTACAACCCATCACCCAAAACGGACAAAACCTCTATGTTGCGGCCCAAATCCATCATTCGGATGGGCCTTTTATTGAAAAACAAAACTTTGACCGATACAATGTTTTTACGAAATACCGCAAGCAACGTACCCTTACCAAATCCTTAACCGTTGCCGCTGGAGTGTTTGGCGCGAAATGGGATGCCTCCGGCCAAATCCCTCAACGGGCCATTGATTCAGGACTGATTACCCGATGGGGGGCCATAGATGCGGGCGAGGGCGGCGAAACCAGCCGTCAAAACCTTTCACTCACGTTCGAGGATACGGGGTCGGTTTTTCCTTTTACAGCCCAACTTTGGGCGAGTCGGTATCAGTTTGGCCTCTTCTCTAACTTTACTTTTTTCTTAGATGATGCCTTAGAAGGAGACATGATCGAGCAATTCGACAAACGCTTTTTGGGAGGACTGAATACCGAGATGCGTCTTGGACGACGTACCAAAATAGGATTGCAAGTGCGGCACGACAATGCAAATGTTGGACTGATCAAAAGCCCAGAGCGGATTCGTACAGAAGAATGGGTGAATGCAGACATCAAAGAGACGAATGCGGCCCTTTGGTTCGAGCATATTGTACCCCTTATGCCAGCTTTAGAACTACAGGTAGGACTGCGTGCTGATGATTTTCGTTTTAAGGTCAAAAACCACGCAACTTCCGACCTGCCTCGTGCAGATGGGAATGCCCATCAGCAAATCCTTAGCCCCAAACTAAATCTGGCTTATCGTCCTACTTCAAATTGGGCGCTATTCGTCAATCTTGGAAGCGGTTTTCATTCCAACGATGCCCGAAATGCAGTTTTAGGGCAGTATGCACACGATCTGGCTGCAACCCTTCAAAAAGAAGGCAAAACCCAAGCACAAATTGCAGAGGCATTCCGTACCCGTTTTATTGAACCTGAACAAGCCGAAACCAAAACCTTGCCCCGTGCAATTGGCGCAGAAATAGGAGCGCGTTGGTTCTCGAACGACCAAAAGACGACCCTTGCATTGGCCTTTTGGCGCTTAGACTTGGAGCGGGAGTTTGTATATGTAGGTGATGGTGGTTTCACGGAACTCTCGGATCCTACACGACGCTATGGCATAGATGTGGAGGCGCAAGCACAATTAACACGGAGCCTTTTTGCATCTGCGGATTTTATCTTGTCGGATGGAAAAATCGTGGGTGCGCCATCGGGCGAAAACCACATTCCTCTTGCGCCCCGATTAACCACCCAGGGCAGTCTTACATGGCGGAATGTGCGCGGTTTTTCTGCACATTTTCAGGGAAGGCACATTGGTACTCGTCCTGCAAACGAGGACAACTCGGTTCGGGCATTGGGCCACACCTTGTTCAATGCTGGGGCTTCATATCGCTTCCGGCGTGCAGAAGTCTCTTTTAGTATCGAGAATTTATTGAACACGGAATGGAATGAAGCGCAGTTTGATACGACTTCTCGCCTAAAAAACGAATCTGTACCAGTTTCGGAATTGCATTTTACGCCAGGCAATCCACGTAATATTCAAGCAGGGATTTCGGTGTTTTTTTAATGATAGATGTGTGATCCGGGCAAGCGCTTTTGGGAATGCCAGGTTTTGAACAAATATTTTTTGTATCCGATTTCGTTTTGGGCCGTGTTTAACACCATGGCCTTTCTTTTTTGGGGCCAGAAAGGGTAATTAGGGTTAATACAGGGGTATAGAAAATAGTCGTGAAAGCGCATATTGAATGGGGCGTAGGAATGAAGTTCATTTGTTATCTGTTGGATGTGTTGGTTCTTTTTTCTCTAAAGGCCAAGAACCGCGCCAAAAGTGTTTCTACTTGCTTGAGAAATTCCATTTTTTGAGGTTCTTTTCCCGTTAGGTACCAAGAAACATGGCCATGCAATGCAGCCAGAAATGCCAAACCATCTGCTGTATCCTTCCAAACCGATACAAAGCGCTCCGTTAGTTTGTCGTGGACTTGTGCTGTACGGGAAAGGCTGGCTGCATTTAGTACACTCCCCTGTAAACCAAACATGAGTTGGTAGAGAGTGGTGTGTTCTAAGGCAAATTGGGCATATTTTTTTGCCAGAACTTCTGGCGATCTGGTACACTGTTCCGATGAAATCGCTTGTTTCAGCCGTTGATAACCCATCAGCATCAAACGACACAGCAAATCTTCCTTTCCGGAAAAATGTGCATAAATCATAGGAGTACTGTATTCAATGCGCTGGGCAATCTTTCGTATGGTAAGCCCATTCCAACCATCTGTTTTTGCAATCTGCAAGGCGGCATCTAAAATATTGGCCTCTCGTTCGAGCCATTCCCGTTGTTTTCTGGAGGGGTTTTCCATGTTGTTGCGCGTTGTTGTTGATAAGCCAACGCCCTGTATCCTATTTGGTTCGCTTGCCGTAAGGGAGGACGCAAAAAAAGGTTGCAGCCTTTTCGGATACAACCTGTCTTGATGGGTAATACTTTTTTTACGCCAATCTTAGGCCGTTCCTTTCAGGATTTTATTCCAATATAAATATGGGAGTAAATTCTTTTTTAACAGCCACATAGAGTAACGTTCTCTGGTCTGGTCAAACGGAAACGAGGTCATGGGCTTGTTGTCGTAATCAAATTCCGCGAGGACCAATTTATGGTATCCGGTCACGAGTGGACAAGAGCCATAGCCTGTATAATGCCCCTTTCCTTGTTTGCTCTCCATTGTCGCCAAAAGGTTTTCTACCAAAACGGGTGCTTGTTTACGTATGGCCGCTCCGGTTTTGGCATTTGGGGTACTGGTGGCATCTCCCGCACCCCAAATATTGGCATAGCGGTTGTGTTGCAATGTATGTTTGTTAATGTCTAACCACCCCAAGGCATTTCCCGGAACGGATAACGGGCTGTCACGAATAAAGTCAGGGGCGCTTTGCGGTGGGGTAGCGTGCATGATCTCAAAAGGAACCCCCACCTGTACCATTCGTCCGTCGTGACTGGTATCCACGACCACACAACCCATGCGCTCCAATTTGGCCTGATGGGCATGATGGTCAAATACTTCGGTCTCGAATACCGCAATTTTTTCTTGACCCCGTACTTCTATCAAATTGTGACCAAAGTGGGTTTCGATATCGTACCGTTTAATGACTTCGTTTAAAGTCTTGGCAAATTCCGGAACGCCAAAGATAACAGTTCCACCCGAATAAAAATGGACGCTATCGTGCTTCAAAAGACCGTTTTTCCGAAAATAATCGGCAGCCAAGTACATAATTTTTTGAGGCGCACCCCCGCATTTGATGGGTGTATTGGGAGCCGTGAAAAGCGCTTTTCCCTTCCCGCTAAAGTTTTTAATCAAGTCCCACGTTTGAGGCGCCCACTCGAAGCGGTAATTGCTCGAAACTCCTTGACGGTTTTCAATAGCAGATCGCAGTCCTTTAACGTTGTCCCAGTTTAGCTGGATGCCGGGACAAACCACCAATTGATCGTAGGTCACCTGATCACCATCCGAGAGGGTTACCTTGTTTTCGTCTGGTAAAAATCCGGTACAGCCTGCCTGTATCCACTTCACATGCGATGGCATGACTTCTTGTTGCCGACGGACAGTCTTCGCGACATCAAAGGCGCCGCCGCCAACGAGTGTCCAAGCCGGTTGGTAGTAGTGCTTGTCTGCCGGATCCACAATCGCAATATCTAAATTCCGATTTTTCCGATATAGCTGTGAAGCAATCGAGATACCGGCATTTCCGCCGCCGATAATCAAAACCTGATGATGACGCATAAGGGTAGGGTTTAGGGGTTAGATGTTTGACACAAGCAAATACAAGATACAAGTTGTTATTACATGTATTAATGCAAGAAATAAATCAAACAAAAACAATATGCAAAACGCTTTTTAGGTATTAAATTATGCCCCGACCTTTTCAATGTGCGTTTCGCAAATTCTGGGAAGGATCATTTTGAATGTTTATACTTATCCAAAAAAACGATGCAATCTACTGCCCCAACCCCAGACGCTTACATTGAGTCTTTACCCGAAGACCGGAAGCCTGTGATCGAAAAACTACGAGAGGTTATCTTGGAAAACTTACCTGATGGTTTCAAGGAGGAAATGAACTATGGGATGATTGGATATGTGGTTCCCAAATCCATCTACCCAGCGGGATATCATTGCGATACCCAAATGCCGCTACCGTTCCTAAATATTGCCTCTCAAAAACAGCATGTGGCAGTGTATCATATGGGAATTTATGCCGACCCAAACCTGGTGCAGTGGTTCAAAGAGGCGTATGCCGAGCGAGTGAAAACTAAGTTGGATATGGGCAAAAGTTGTATCCGGTTTAAAAATCCAGCGCATATCCCGTATGACTTGATCGGTGAATTAGCGAGTCGGATGTCCCCCCAAGAATGGATTTCGTTGTACGAAAAGTTTGTAAAACGTTGATTTACCAACCCGCCCAGAGGGTTTTCCCTGCCCAGATACCCAAAGCAGTCGCACCCAAACCCAAGCCGACCGAGGCCATAACATTCAGTGAAGCGCTGGCATAATCGCTTCGTTGTAATAACGCCAGTGTTTCGAGGCTGAAGGTGGAAAAAGTGGTGTAAGCACCCAAAAAACCCGTTACAAAAAAGAGGCGAAACCCCTCTGAGATTTCGGTTTTCGCAAAATAGGGCAGTACCAAACCAATTATAAAACATCCCAGTATATTGGCGATGGCCGTACCCATTGGAAAAGCACCCCGCCAGAGGTAGGAAATGCCTATGGCAGTGGCATAACGCATCAGAGCACCCAATGCCCCACCAAGGGCAATGAAAAGAAGTTGTGGCTGCATGTTGCTATTAGATAAGAAGACAAAGATAATAAATTACAACGATTCTGTGCGATAAACCAATTAGAATGCCAAACCGTGACACCATCAGCCGGAAGCATAAACTGGGGCAACCACCCGGAGCACTGCTCTATACCGGCGCACCACGCACCGAAAAAGCAACCTTTTCGCTTACAAGTTACAACGATAAATCACACTCGGAACATATCTACAGTAACTTTGCGTCTTGTTTCGAGAAAACCATTCCCGGTTTTACTCATTGGATCAACATCGAAGGGCTACATGATACCGAACTGGTCGGATCCATTGGCGAACGCTTTGGTATTCATCCACTTACTTTGGAAGACGTGATGAATACCCAAACCCGCCCTAAATTCGAGGACTACGACGGTTATCTGGTCGTCATTTTAAAAATGATCCGTTTTGACCGCGAAACAAGAAAGGTGGTTATAGAACAACTGGTGATTATCCTGAAAGACCAAATAGTCATCACATTTCAGGAAAAGGATGGTGAAGATGCGTTCGATCATGTGCGCCACCGAATCAACGTTTCCAAAGGGCGGATTCGAAAGTCGGGCGCAGATTACCTGTGCTATGCCCTAATGGATGCCGTTGTGGACTATTATTTTGAAGCATTGGAACGTATTGGTGATTTGGTGGAAGAATTGGAAGAGGCCCTCATCGAAGAACCCAAGCAAGAAATAATGCACCGACTGCACGACCTGAAACGGCAAATGATTATGCTCCGAAAATCGGTCTGGCCATTAAGAGAATTGATCAACAATATAGAACGTTCCGAAAATCCGCAAATTACCGATAATACCCATTTATACCTTCGCGACCTCAAAGACCATATTGTTCTGGTAATTGATACGGTAGAAACCTACCGTGATTTATTGTCGGGGCTGATGGATTTGTACCTCTCCAGTGTTTCAAATCGGATGAACGAGGTAATGAAGGTCTTGGCAATTATTTCTACGGTTTTTATTCCCGTCACCTTTTTGGCAGGCGTTTATGGAATGAACTTCGATATTATGCCAGAACTACACGATCCACGCGCATATTACATCCTTTGGGGGGTGATGATCCTTCTCATGGTTTTGCAAATTTCCTACTTTAAAAAACGGAAATGGTTCTGATTATGCTTGGGGCATAGGCTTTGCTTTCTGTAACCTCAGCACCGTAATTTCTGGCCAGATTCCAACCCGCCCCGGAAAGCCGAGAAAGCCAAAACCACGGTTCACATACAGAAATTTGTTCGTCTCTTCATAGAGGTCTGCCCAACGACTATACCTAAATTTAACCGGACTCCAGCGAAAACCCGGAATTTCAATCCCAAATTGCATACCATGCGTATGCCCGGAAAGCGTGAGGGGCAAACGGGTCTCGTGCGACAATACTTCTTGTTCCCAGTGCGTAGGGTCGTGGCTGAGCAAGATTTTAAATGCATTTTGTGGTACCTGTGCCAGTGCCTTGTCCAGATCGCCGTGTTGTGGGAACGGTGGTAAGCCCCAGTTTTCCACGCCAACAACCGCCAATTGGGCCCCATCCCTTTCGATGATATGGTGCTGATTGCGCAAAAGCCGGAAGCCAATTTTTTCGTGATGCCGTACCAATCTATCCAAGTTTTGTTGCTTAGCCTCGGCAGATGGCCAAGTAACATAATCGCCATAATCGTGATTGCCCAAAACAGAATAAAGACCATGTGGTGCTTTCATTTTTGCAAAAACCGTTTGCCACATGTCCATTTCTTCGGCCTTGTTATTGACCATATCGCCTGTGAAAACAATGATATCGCTGCCTTGTTGATTAATAAGTTGCACGCCACGCGCTACCGCTTCTGGATCGTCAAAACTCCCCACATGTAAATCCGATATTTGGGTGATCGTAAAGCCGTCAAGGGCTTCTGGCAGATCTTCAAACGCTAGTGTCTTTCTGCGAACCGTAAAGTTGTATTTCCCAAAGGTTACTCCATGTACAATGCCCGCAAACGGAATGCTGGCAAGCCCAAGGGCAATCATACTCACAAACCGTCGCCGTCCTTCTATCACGGGCGTTTCAGGTGCGATTTGTCCAATTTGTTTAAGTGTCCAAACCCCGCCCCCGCGTATCAGTCGGTAGCCGTCTTCGAGTAAGAGGGGGATCATAAATACGATTTTGGGGGCATAAAGCAAGATCAGACCAATCCCAATAAAGCGCATGAAGTCGGGTGAAGGCCTGTTTCCACTCCAGAATAATAGAGTGGCTGCGAGCAGACCAATCCAAAAAATAAGGTGAATGGACCACCAAAGGATCACTGCTGTTTTCCGTAAGTGGGGTGCAAGTCCATCCGTAAGTGTTCTCAAACCTCGGTAAGCGTACCCATCTAACAGTATCAGAAGGCCCACAAGAATCCCGATCCGTAATATTGCTGGCATGTGTTTTTGTTCAAAAAGATTCGTTATAAGATTTACCTCCTACGCCATTCGACACAAAAAGATGCCCATTCTATCCGAATATTGGGCACGCTTAACGCAAACGTAATGCACAGCAGAGGACAATGGGTGATGTAAGCAAATTAAACAGGAATCATTACGAGAGCCTCTTAGGACGACTTTCTCCGAGGCTATCCCACGACATTTATAGCGGATAACATAAAAATAACAAACTCAACGACAACGGAAAAAGACATGGAAGGCATCTGGAGGTGTGGTTGAGGGCAATTTTTGGCAAAACCACGTATCTCAATCTATCATCATGGGTGTCTCAAAGATATCTGATAGGTCGGAAACAGCCACGAGTCCTTTCGATTCGGCTGGTTCGTCGGGATCAAGGCCACGGAAAGACTCTAATGCTTCCAATGCGCCTGCTAACATTTTCTCCTGCATCATGCGCTGTCTGCAAAAGCTTGCATTACGAAAGCCTTTAAAATAACCGCCGTACATTCTGCGCATTTCTAATACGCCTTTTGGTTCACCCAACCACGCCGCCTTTAGTTGTAAGTGCTCTTGAATCACCGAAATTCGTTCGTCCCAAGAAGGTGGGGGCGGCAGGGTTCCTGTAGATAGATAATGCTTGGCATCCCGGAAAATCCATGGGTTCCCAATCGCGCCGCGCCCTACCATCACACCATCTACACCTGTTTCCTCAAACATCTGGCGGATGCGTTCGGGCGTTGTGGCATCGCCATTCCCAATGAGGGGAATCCGAATCCCACTTTCTTCTTTGATGCGCTTTAACCATTCCCACCGGGCGGTTCCTGTGTAGAGTTGGGCACGTGTACGCGCATGGATGGCAATGGCTTGCACCCCCAAGTCTTCCAACATCCGTACTACTTCCAAGACGTTGATGCTGTCGTCGTTCCAGCCCAGACGTGTCTTCACCGTTACGGGTCGGGTAGCAGTAGCCAAAACCTGCTCTGTAATCTCCCGCATTTTTGGGATGTTCCGCAGAATACCCGCTCCACCGTCGTGGCACACCACTTTTTTAACAGGGCAGCCGTAGTTAATGTCAATCAAATCGGGTGCGGCATCATCCACAATTTTTGCAGCTTCGCGAACTTGTTCTGGATTCCCTCCGAAAAGTTGGATTCCTACAGGTCTCTCTTGTTCGTGAAACTCCAATTTCTGAACGGAACTTTTGGCATCATGGACCAATCCTCCGGAAGAAATGAACTCGGTATATACCAGATCTGCCCCATATCGTTTACAAATGACCCGAAAAGGCGGATCGCTCACATCTTCCATCGGTGCAAGCACAATTGGGCGTTCGCCTAAGTCTATGTTTCCTATTTTCATGCGTGTTTTTTTGTTGCCCTAACGGATTTATATGCCGTTCGGTTCCGTAAATTATTTTAACACCATTGCAACCGTCCCACTGGCGTCTGCGTAAGTGTGTTTCACATGCAAATTGCTGATCTTAAACCCCGATTAAAATGGAAATTTTGGTTCTTTTGGCAGACGGACAAAGCCTTTTTGGGCTTGCTAAAGAAGTCTTAATGGGTATTCTCGCCATTATAAACGGCATTCTGGCAATGATTGCCACCATCACCATTTGGAAAAGCTATCTGTTGACAGGCTTTAAAATTGCGATGACGGCCTTGGTTGTGGTTCCGGTTGTTGGCGTTTTGGTGTACTGGATCTGGGGCCGCAAAAAAGTGGCACAACACAGTTAAACATCTACAATAAGTTGATTCATCTAACCGTTTAAACCTCATCGTCATGAAAACTCGTTCTTTTACGTGGCAATCCTTAGCCACTCCGTTTTTGGCGGCATTTACCATGTTTACCCTCACCGGATGTGCTATTGGTGGAAATTTAGGAGATGTTTGGCACAATGCCAAGTCTTTTAGCCCGCTTGCAATCTTGGTTTTGGTGATAAACATTTATTTTATGGTCAAAATCTTTGAGAGCAACCGGAGTATGGGATCCAAAATTCTTTGGTTTGTGGTGCTTTGGTTCTTGCCTGTGGTAGGTGCGTTGGCCTACTACTTTTTTGCACACGAAGCGACGCCTAAAAAAGCATAAACTTTGTGGTGAAGTAACGAAATTAACCTCCTCCTGATAAACCGGATGTATGATTGGGCTATCATGCATCCGGTTTCTTTATTGATCAAAACCCCAGTCTTCCCGCTTCAGCCTGCATACCCGCAATGACATTGGCAATGTGTGGTTCCAGTTCAATTCCTAGTTCCAATGCACCCAACAGAATGTCTTCACGGCTAACGGCGGCGGCAAAAGCCTTATCTTTTAGCTTTTTTTTGACAGATTTGATTTCCATTCCCTTCAGTTTATCCGGACGCATGTAGGCCACTGCTGTAATGAACCCGGCCAACTCGTCGCAGGCAAAGAGGGTTTTGGCCAAGCGCGACGTGCGCGGAACGCCCGAATAGGTGGCATGACCCAGAATGGCCTCGCGAACTTCAATGGGATAGCCCGATTGTTCCAATATTTTTACTCCCACAAATGGGTGTTCTTCCGGAGACTTATGGCGCTCATAATCCATATCGTGGAGGAGTGCTGTGATGCGCCACAGGCTTTCGTCTTCTCCAAACAGACGGGCATAATATCCCACTGCGGCCTCTACGGCATAGGCATGTTTGCGGAGGCTCTCGCCCGTGGTCCAGGTATGAAATAGTGCAAGGGCATCTTCGTAGGTTGGCATGGTATTGAGATTAAAAGGATTGTTTAGGACAAAGGACGAAGTTTATCTGGCGCCACAGCAGCCACCAAGGCACGCCCCAGTGCGCGGGTGGGGTCTATGGTTTTTACGCCTTCGAGTTCCGCCTCCGGAATACCAATAGGCAGTTCCGTGCAACCGAGAATAACGGCTTCAGCCCCTTTTTGCTGCAAATGACGGAGGGAAACCACTAAATTTTCTCGTGCTTGAGGATGAACCGGATTAGAAACCGCCTTGATGCCAAACTGTGGATCATAAATTGCTGCTTCCACACCATCCTGAATAAAATCATCTGGCGGAATGAAGGTAAGCCCAGCTGCGGTTAGTGCTTGTTCAAAAAGTTTGTTGCGCTTGGTGGTCCAAGTGGAAATGGCCCCAACGTATTGAATGTTCGGAAACTGGACTTGAATAAAGCGGATCGTCTCTTCTATGATGCTCAGAAGGTGCATAGAATGCCCCTCTTCGGAGAGCCGGTTTCTCAATACCCCAAAAATTACCGGAACGTGTGCGGTAATACAAGGAATAGCCGCCACAGAGGCGCCCACTGCTTGCAGGTGCATCAAAACATCCCACATAGGCTGTACCGGATTGGGCATGGTTTGATCCCGGATGTAGGTGGCGCGGTCGGGGATCTGGTCTGAGTACGAGAGCAAAGCCACGGAGGGGTGGTCTTGGTCGCAGGTTGCAACCGTTTCTTCGATGATCTTATTGAACAAATCTGCTCCGGCAGCAGGCCCAAGTCCACCAAGGATACCGATAATTTTGTGTTCGTTCATGGAAACTGAAAAAGATATTTATTTTTTTTGGGTGAAGGAGCCGTCGGATGATCACGTGAAATATTATTATGTGTTGCAACACAGGATTATCTAAGGCGTGATAAAGACGTTTCTTTTTGGATGCTAAGGTAAGAAAAAAAACATGGGTGATATTTTAGCCAAACGGATAAAACAACAAAAATTCAGTTCGCCCGAACAAGAGGTGCTGCTGAATCTCTTGGTGGCTTCTGGGCATCTACGGGCATTGTTAGACAAAATATATGCCCGCTATGGCTTGACCCATGGTCAATATAATGTGTTGCGGATTTTACGTGGTGCCCATCCAAATGGGTATCCTCGATGCGACATCATTGAGCGGATGTTGGAACCAGCCCCGGATGTGACCCGTTTGATAGACCGATTGGTGAAAGCAGGATTGGTCCGACGAAAATCCTCTAATGGCGATAAGCGTTTCTCACTTGCCGTAATCACCACTGCTGGGTTAAAACTGCTTGCAGAATTGGATCCGTTGATGGATGCGACGGATCAATATATTGCACAATTGCTCACAAAGGAAGAATGTCTTCAGTTTTCAGGACTTTGTGAAAAAATATACGGTTGGATGCTGGATACACCCTCCGACAACGACTTTATTCCCCCCACCGTGCGCGTTTTGTTGGATGAATAGGCCCCTTCGTCTGTCTAACGCCCCAAAATTAAATAAAATATGCACTTTTTAGCTATTTGTGGTAGCCTTCGCGCCCACAGTTTTAACCGTTTATTGCTCCGGTGTGCCGAGGAAGTGGTGTTGCATCAGGGTTGGTCCATAGACTGGTGCGATCTTGGTGCTCTACCTCTTTATAGTGAAGATTTGGAAGCCACAGCGCTTCCGGAGTCGGTACAACGGTATAAGGCCCAGTTCAAGCGGGCGGATGCGTTACTGATCGCAACCCCCGAATACAACCATAGCATTTCGGCGGCTCTAAAAAATGCCATAGAATGGGCCACCCGAAAGGGCAATAATTTGGATGGAAAGGCAGTAGCCGTGATGGGTACATCCGGCGGATTTGCAGGAACGGCACGAGCACAAGCCCACCTTAACCAAATACTGGTCCATGTGGGTGCGTATCCGCTACCTCGCCCGGTCATCCAACTTCCATTTGCCAAACAACATTTTAACACGGAAGGCCGCTTGATTAATGAGCAAACCCGTTCGTTGATCGAAAAGCAAGTAATCGCATTGGGCGTATGGGCCAACCGCCTGAATCCTGTCTCTGTCTTATGAGTGAAATTTTAGCCCGCCGCATTAAACAGCGCCATTTTCGTACTCCTGCACATGAATCTATCATAAATATCTTTGTTACCGCCTCTCATTTACGGCGACGATTCGATCAGCAGTGTGGAAAGTTTGGCATTACATTCCGCCAGTACAATATTTTACGCATCCTGCGGGGGCAATACCCCAATGGCTATGCCCGAAACGAGATCATGGATCGGATGTTGGAGCCAGCGGCAGATGTTACACGTATCTTAGACCGCTTAGAAGCTGATGGCTTGGTGCAACGCAAAACTGCCTCGGAGGATCGGCGGGTTTCGCTGGCTTATGCTACCGAGAAGTCATTGAATGTATTGGACTTGCTGGAAGAAGGCATTGCTTTGATCGAGCTTGAAGTGATGAATGCAATCGGAATAAGTGGATGTACAAAACTTTCCAAATTATGCGAGGAATTGTATGGAATGGGAAATACCGTGTCTTCTGTTAGGGTAGATCCAGTCCAACAACCCGTAACCGACTCTTTGTTAGACGATCAGTTGGGGGTATTGTAAATAAAGTTGCTAAACGTCAACTTTTCTTAAAAAAGACGAAAAATAAGTAATCATAAAGTCGAAATATTGTTAAGCAGTGGATTCCGAAAGGGGGGCATTTCAAAAAATGCCAATAAACATAAGACGCACTTCAATCAAACAGTATGTGGAAGACAATCTTTGCCTACCGTTGAGAAAAGTTCCGTAGGAGCGGCATCATAATAGAACCATTAGGATAGGGGCAACATCATACGAGAACCCATCTGGTCGGCATAAAAAATGTGAAAGATGTGTTTACGTGATAATTGGGGAAGTTTTCAAATGCACCCTTCCGAAAGTGCATCACCTTGAATGACTAATTTGTATCCTAAATCCTTATTGGTAAAGCCAGTAAAATCTTGGATGCGGGGCTAATCTTACGGTAGGGGCGGGTAGTTTGAGAACAAAAGCAATATCAGCAAAACGTTTGGCAAACTTTGTTTTCAAGGGAATCAGATGAAGTACATCCACATCCAAGGCTAAATACCATTCTGGGATATGCTGGTTCAGGTTTTCCTTTCTTGCTTTTGGGATGTTTTCTGCCCCATATCCCACGGCCAGCCCAAACCAGCGCGGCAACTTAGAAACAGGGCCATGTTTAACCCAATATTGGGGCCTTATAATCACCCATTGCGTTTCGCCCTCATAGTCTTTGAGAAAATTTCCGGCATAGCGAAGAATGAAAAAATTGCTCAGCTTCGGATCATATTGTGGTGAAGGATGGTAAGAAATTTTGAAGTCAAACCCTTTGGTTTTGTCAGGTTCAGCTATTTTAAGCCCGCCTACTGCCCCGCCTGCAAAGTTGAACACCAAGTCCCAAGGCGACGCCCCCCATTCTTGCGATATTCCGTCTAAAAGCTCTAATTGGCTATTTCCCATTCCTCCAGCCAAGGCTGCCACCCATCCGGCTTTTCGTCGTGGAAGGTTCATATCTTCTACAAGATAGGTTCCAGTAATGGTTGCGATGGACTTTGAGGTGAGAAAATGGCCCAGTTTGTCCATATGTGCCCAGTTTCCCCAATCGTTGTGCCAATGAAATTCTGTGAGCGGGTAATCTGCATACCATAGCTGCCAAAGTAAGGCCAGTACCCCAATATCTGCTCCTATTGTAAGAGCCACCCGCCGTCTAAAAGCAGCATTCTGCCACAGTGAGGTTTTATCGGCAGGCCATGGTTGCGCCTCGGTCAATGACACCTTCTCATACAAAAGTGCTGCTCGTAAGTCGGGAATCATTGGAGTGGGCACCTCTTGTACTGTAGAATCCGTAGTAGCACGGTTCGATAAAGCGTTGAGCCAAGTTGTCGGAATAGCGCCTTTATGGGTCGTATCCGGCTGGGCATGCCCTATGAAAGGTACGGACAGAATCAGCGCAAAAATGAATAAACGCATGGAATATGGCTTCAAGAAACAAAAGAGATTACTGGCGCGGCTTTTTTTTCAACACAAGCGCCCCTTGTGCGCCGATATAACCACTCAGTGCTCCCAAGAGTAGTGCAAATAGCAACGTGATCACCGGAAATCCGAACGACGGCAGGTTTCCTAAAATACCAGACATCATCGAAAACATTTTTTGCATGGCACTTGGTGCCATCATATAATTCCAAATCATCAACCCAAGCCAACTAAGGGCCAGCGCTACAGCGCCCAACCGGCCACCGCCACGCCCTTGCCAGTATCCGCCTACCAATGAGACAAGCGGGGCATACATCCAGCCCAAAGACAAGTGAACAACCAAGGAGACAAGGGCAATGGTGACAAGTTTCATGGAGATAAAGGTTATACTTGTTGGTATTTCTGGGCAAATCGGGCAATACGTTTCACTGCTTCTTGTATTTTTTCCATTGAGGTGGCATAAGAACACCGTACAAATCCTGCTCCGCTTGGGCCGAACGCATCGCCTGGCACACAAGCCACTTGTTCTTCCATAAGCAATTTCTGCACAAAGTCCTCAGAGCTAAGTCCAGTGGAGGTGATGTTTGGAAAACAATAAAAGGCTCCTTCTGGCTCAAAAGTCGGCAACCCGGCAGCTCGAAGACCATCCACAATATGCCTACGTCGGTGATCATAGGCGGTGCGCATCCGTGCTACGTCATCATCGCAGTATTTAAGTGCGGCAACGGCTCCTACTTGGGCCATAGTAGGAGCACTCATAATCATGTATTGGTGGATTTTGTACATGGCGTTCGAGATGGTTTTTGGGGCACAAACGTATCCCAAGCGCCAACCCGTCATGGCATAATTCTTAGAAAAGCCACCGAGTAGAATTGTTCTTTCCCAAAGTCCGGGCTGTGCAGCCATACAAATATGACCTGTTTTGGCTGTTTCGCCATAAATCAGACGGCTATAAATTTCATCTGAAATGAGCATCAAGTCATTTCGGATGATAAACTCGGCTATTTCGTTCACGTTTTGTTGCGTAAGGACTGCGCCCGTCGGATTGTTTGGATAACCTAAGAATACCGCCTTGGTTTTTGGGGTAAGCTTCGCCTCCAAATCGGCGGCTGTCACCTGAAATTGATGTTCCACCGAAGTGGGGACATACACCACTTTGGCACCTGCAAAAACGGCAGAAGGGCCATAGGACACAAAGCAGGGCTCTGGAATCAGTACTTCGTCGCCCAGATCGAGGAGGGCCATCATTGCCAATACCATCGCTTCACTACCGCCGACCGTCATGATGATTTCGGAGGTGGGGTCGTATTGTACCTTATAGAGGTCTTTCAGCTGGGCCGCCAGTAGTTCGCGTAGTTCCATAATGCCGGAATTGGCGGTATAGCTGGTCATGCCTTTGTTGACCAAGGAATCTACGGCGGCATCAATCACAGGCTTGGGTGAAACAAAATCGGGTTCACCGATACCCAAAGAGATGACGTCTTTCATGGTGGCCGCGATCTCGAAGAACCGCCGGATGCCACTGGGAGGAATGCTTCTGCCACGTTCAGACAATCGGCTTTCCAAATCTATTGTAGTCGCTTGCATGGTGTTTGGGTTAAAGAGGCGCAATGAGGATCCAATATACGACGCTCCCAGCCATTACTGGAAGCATTGGTGTATTAAAAGTGTGGCAAATGAGGTTATCCGCCTTGAACAAACTCTGTAAATGAAGTCAGTTCTAAAGGCGGTAATTTATCGGTCAAACGGAGGCTTTCTACAGCCATATTGATGATCTGGCCCAAGGTGCTTAGGAATTCTTCGAAGTGAGTTTTTTGGATTTCAATAGCCAAATCGTGGTATCCTGGTGCACTAATACGCTCATTAAACGCTTCTACGGCCCAGGTGATGGCCGAGTGGCGCCCGATTTTAAATTGATAAGCCGCATCTGGGATAGGTTCTATGCGCAGGTTTTTATTGACCATCAAGGTTTTTCCGGATCGGTTGCGACGAACAGACTCGATAGGCTCGAAGGAGTCGCTCAAATTAAGGCGATGGGGTTGTATGTTTTTGTAAAACTGATGCAGACCAGATAATGTTTTTCCCAAGTCCACCATTCCCCAAAAATCGGGGAGGAAAGGAATACGTGGAACATCCCACTGTAAATTAACAGCATAATGACTCCGGTACTCCGGATGAAAGAGTACGGCATACGCATAGTGAAAAATGGCCCACTTATGAATGTCTGGATCGTTATAAAAAATCTGAAAGAAGGTCAGTGCTTCATCGGTAATATTTTCCTCCTGTGTACCCACTTCATCATATACATAAAATGGCAATAAATATTGCCCTTCGCCCCAAGTACCAATCAACTTTCGGGTTTGCCAAACCGTGAAGGGTTCTTCAAGGCCGCTACTGATGACCAATGCACGGTTCGCGGTTTCGGAGTGTACATTCGGAAAGGCCCGAAGTACGTCGTAGGTGGCATGTGCCCCTATCCAGCAATACGCTGCGGCAAAAGGGCGGGGAAAATAGCGCCGAATACCGTCGTACCCTGAATCGGGTAAGCGGTTATCATGGACGGCAGTCCTCACCTCCGACGCTTCGAGGCCGGAGATAAGGGCACGACGTTTTGCTGAAAGCGCCATGGTACGTTGCCGGAAAATACCGCATTCGTCCACATCTTCATAGACCAGCGGGATAAAGAGTTCATACTCTGGACGAATTCCTTTTGTAGGCCATACTTCCGGCGAACTGGGCCGGATTTCCTCCCAATCCACTGCCCGGAAATGAGGTAATTCTTCCAGATATCGTAGGGTCGTCCCTTGATCCCAATGTTCTGGAGAGCCTTTGTAATACAAGTGTGCAGGTGTGCCTTCCTTCTTGGTGCGATCCATCACAAAAAAAGCCATACACATTTCTTGGTCTCCTTCCCAGCCCATATCGCCAATTTCAAAGATGTAGATTGCCGTAAATTCCTCCATAAGTTTACGGCGCAAAGCGGCATAAGAACTCCGGTGGAAGAATGCAACAGGCATGAAAAAGGCCATCACCCCTTGATCATCCAAACGGTCCGAGGCCCAGCGTAAAGCCCGTACCCAGCCCTCTGCTGCTTCTTCTGGAAGTGCATAGGTTTGTTCGATCCGTGCCAGCAAACCCTTTAATGCCGCATGACCCCGTGCATTTTCTTCGAATTTCACGACTCCCGGTGGAGTACCCAAAATTACATGCATTGGCCGAGACCTTTGTAATTGGGTACGCTCAATGTTTTCTGGATTAAACAGCGCCATTTGGCGATTCGTCCCCAGTCCAAATGTATCTACCAAACACATGCCGGGGAATGCGGCTGCCTCTTTGGCTAACTCCTGATACTCTTGCTCAATGTTTAAAGCTGCTAAGTAATAGGGCAATAATCGCCGCTCATTTCCATGAAGGTCTTCGCGAAACTTGTATTCTAAGACTTCGGGGGATAGGTGACGGATCAGTTGTACCATATAGGCGCCTGTTCGCATAAATGGATTCAGAACCTGAACGCCGGGCGTACTGAGGGTATGGCCAAAATATGTTTGGAGTAGTTCATCGGTACTCCGAATCACAAAGGCTTGTAGGGTGTCGGGGGTGTCTGCTGGCTGAGGCGTTTCATCGGTACGGCCAGAAAGGAAATTCCGATAAACGCTTTCCAAAAAACCATGTCCCCATTTGCGAGACAACGCACGATAGGTACCAACGATGGCTTGGTAAAAAGCCTCTAATTCTAAGTTCCATTTTTCGCGCTGGAGGGCAAAAGATGGAATAAGGTGTAACACTTCTTCCATCTCTTGAGCCACTGCATTCCGTTCTGCAAAGCGCTCGGTCCCGAACAAACGATTAAACAAGGGGGCTGATAAGAGGTGTTGCACAAGCAGTAAGTCCACATCTTTGTACGAAAAGCCGGCATAAAGCACTTCCTTGCAAATTTGGATCAATTGCTTATAACGCAACACAAAGGCAGGGCTTTGGCTCCGCTGTACCCGCATAATGGTGGCAAAGTGTCGAGTCGCTTTCTGTATTTTGGGGGCAAAAGCCAGCACAAAATCGTCCCAACTTTCGGCAAGTGGTGGCGTCAGCCTGAAAAATGCGACAACAATCGCATGTAGGCCCGATGCTTCGCGCAGGTCTTCTTGAGCCACTACTCGGCTATCTTGAACCAAAATTGCGTGTTCCGGGCTTTGAAAAAGCGTATTCTGTACCTCGCCTCGTGATAAAACATCCATTACAATGCGGTGAAGCCCTGACTCGCTGTCGCAGACATACACCATTCCTACAGGCAACCGGAAGCGATTTAAGACGGCCAAGTGTTGCTGCACATCGTCCATCCCCACCAACCAACTGTACCCCAGCTCCCGACAGCAACGTTCCAAAATCTGGCGAAAGGCGGTACGTATGCCAAATAGACGCTCTTCTTCGGAAGGCGCTTGTTTCTGGAGGGAGGCCAAGTATTGACGCACCGGTTGGTGCGTGGGTTTTAAGGAGACTTCAGGCATCAGGAAACATCACGTTTGGGGCAGGCAAGCTAAGTTTTTTCCGCTCCCTTTGTTGATGAATTTCGACGGCCTTTTGTTGCAAAATCAGCTCGGCGGCTGGGTGTTCTCTGGCGTTAAGCCTTTCAATAACAGTGGGATCAGGGCCTCCAATTCAGTCCAATTTGCCTCGTCTTGGAGATGGAAATTCATAAAATAGCGATGATGCTTGCTCATTAGGGAGAGATATACAATCCCAGCAATAATAAGTGTAATAACATGTATAAAAGACGTTTTATCTACTATATCTACAGGGAGGTCTTCGAATGAGGCAATCAGGCGGTTATTGGCATATCTAAAGAGTGGGCGGGTGGCATCTGTATGCGGCTGGGTTACCTGTGAACGGAGAATTTCCTGTGTGCCTGGCTTGGCCCGGAGTTCACGGGCATAGGCGGTTACCTTCTCGGCTATGCGCTCAAGAGAGGGCATGGTGTCGGGTTGGTCTAAATATGGAAAAAAATCTCCTTCCTCAACATACCGAAGAAAGAGTCCCTGTAGCCCATCAAAGTAGCGATAAACCAAGTTTTTATCCACTCCTGCTTGTTTGGCAATGGCATTGATGCCCAATTTAGCAAAACCCTCTGTCTCCAAAATGTTGGTAAATGCCCGATAAATCCGGTTTTCTGTTTCACTTCTGTTTTTCGTTGTGGTCATTACTTGGACGTTTTGGGAAATGGATAAAAGAAATTGGGCGAGATCCAATCGAGAAGCTTTGGGTGCTTCGGTTAAATTCTCTTTAATTAACACTGTTAAGTTGGCTTATTTGGTAACGCTTTTTATATTGTCACCACCCGGCGACACTGCTAAGGTAATTCCATTCCCGTAAATTTGCAACCATTTTAAAAAAACCTATGAAATCTCCTTATTTTATCGAAGAACACGAATTATTTCGTAGTAGCATTCAAGACTTTTTGGTACAAGAAGCCATTCCGTATTTCAAAAAATGGGATGAGGCGGGGCATATTGACCGCGAAATTTTTCAAAAAATGGGTGAAATGGGCTTTTTTGCCTTAGATGCACCCGAAGAATATGGCGGGCTTGGAACTGACTTTATGTACACCGCCATCTTGTTGCATGAATTGGGAAAGGCAGGGAATACAGGATTTGCAACTGCGGTTACCACCCATGCCTATCTGGCAATGAATTATCTGATCAAAGGCGCAGGGCCTCATCTAAAAGAAAAATATCTGGCTCCGAGTGTCCGAGGAGAACTATTGGGTGCATTGGCCATGACGGAACCTTTTGCGGGATCGGACCTGAAGGCGCTTCGTTCTACGGCGGTGTTAGAAGACGATCAGTATGTTGTGAATGGCTCCAAAACGTTTATCACCAACGGGCACTATTGCGATTACTTTGTCACGGCGGTGAGGATGGAAAAAGGGATTTCGATGCTGGTAATAGACCGTAATACACCGGGTGTTACCACGTCCAAGTTGCAAAAAATTGGGATGCTGTCTTCTGATACTGCCGAGATAGCTTTCGACAATGTGCGGGTTCCGGCAGAAAACCTTTTGGGTGTAGAAGGAAAAGGTTTTTACTATATGATGGAAAGCCTCCAGACCGAGCGGCTTACGCTTTCGCATTGTAACGTAGGCTTGATGGAACGTGCCTTAGACATTACCTTGCAATACATGAGTGAACGTCAGGCATTTGGTCAGTCTATCAATAAATTTCAGGCGCTACGCCACCGCATGGCAGACATCGCGTCGGAAGTGGAGGCTTATAAGCAGTTTATTAACCATACTTCTTGGCTTTTTGGTCAAGGGGAACAAGTGGTAAAGGAATGTTCCATGCTTAAATTGCGGACATCGGAGCTACTCAAAAAAGTAGTGGACGAATGCCTTCAGATGTTTGGCGGATATGGCTTTATGGAGGAATATGAAATTGGGCGAATGTACAAAGATGTCCGCGTGATCCCGATTTATGCCGGAACATCCGAGATTATGCGGGAGATCATCGCCAAGATTGTCATAGATGGCAACCAGTACCAACCTGCCTACAAAGGCTAATGTACGTCAATACGCTGGAATCAGCGTGAAAAAGTGCGGCTGTTACTACATACAACGATAATAATCAGGTTTTCTAACGGTGTATTCCATCATTAAGATTGAGGTGATAAACCCATGTCGGTAGTTGAAACATTGCAACGGGAGTATCCGGTGGTCTATGAACAAAAGGTTTTGTGGCAACATGTGGATGCAGCTCGGCATGTAAATAACGTGACCTATGTGCAGTGGTTCGAGGATGCACGGGTATATTATTTTGAGAAATTGGGCTTAGCAGCGCTACCGGGGGATTCTGGCGATCCTGTAGGGATTATTCTCGCTTGGCAAGCCTGTAAATACACCGCACCGCTTTTTTATTTGGAAACGGCGCTCATTGGGATCCGTATTACCAAGATTGAATCAGATCGCTTTTGGATGGAATGTAAGATGGTGAGCCGCGAACGAGATCAGGTGGTGGCCCTTGCCGAGAGTAAAATTGTGGCTTATGACTATCTCAAACACCGGAAAACAGACCTACAGCCCAATTGGGTACGACGGATTCAAGAACTTGAAGGGCCGGAAAAACACCTGATTTCCACATCCCAAACGGTATAATCAATCGAATATTACTTCTGAACTCAGACGATAAAATGGCATGAAACGACTTGTTTGCATCAGCAAAACCCCCGACACCACCGCACCGATCAGTTTCTCTTCAGATGGGACAACTTTTAACAGCGCCGGTGTACAATACATTTTAAATCCCTACGACGAATGGTATGCATTAGTGCGTGCAGTGGAACTCAAAGAAAAACAGGGTGGAACCGTAACCGTCCTCCATGTCGGCTTGGCCGAGAACGACCAGATCATTCGGAAAGCCCTTGCCATTGGTGGCGACGATGCGATCCGTGTTAATGCAGATCCGAAGAGTGCCTTTTTTACGGCCAAACAAATTGCCGAAGTGGCCCAAAGTGGTGGCTATGAAGTGGTTTTTTGTGGTAAAGAAACCATAGATTATAACGCCTCGGAAGTGGGTGCTATGGTGGCGGAATGCTTGGAGGTTCCGTTTATTTCGTATGCCACCCATATGGAGGTCAATGGTCAAACGGCAACCATCACCCGCGATGTGGAAGGCGGAAGTGAGGTCGTAGAGGTGGTTGCGCCCTTTGTGGTGAGTGCTGCAAAAGGCATGGCCGAGCAACGCATTCCTAATATGCGTGGGATTATGATGGCAAAGAACAAGCCTTTAAAAGTGGTGGAGCCGATCACAGTAGAGAACCCTGTTTCTGTGGTACAATACAGCCTCCCTCCAGCCAAACAGGGCGTAAAGATGGTTTCACCGGAAGATATGGACGAACTGGTCCGCCTCCTTCACGAAGAAGCCAAAGTCATTTAATCCGTAACGCAATAATTCCCTACGATCATGGTGCTTGTATATGCAGAAAGCCCAAATGGGCAATTTAAAAAAGCGGCATTCGAAGCCGTCGCGTATGGTCATCTAACGGCTCTGGCGCTGGGTACTTCCTGTGTTGCGCTGGTGCTGGGCGATACCGCTGATGCCGGACAATTGGGCCTTTATGGAGCCTCTACCGTTTATCAGGTGCAAAATGACCACTTTTCCGATTTTGATAGCCAGGTTTACACGGCGGTGATTGCCTCGGCGGCACAAAAACTGGGGGCACAAGTGGTGGTGGTGAGTCATACCTCAACCGGAAAATCCCTGCTCGGCCGCTTGGCCGTAAAACTCCATGCCGGATCGGTGGCGGGGGCCAAAGCCGTTCCAGATACCGCAAATGGTTTTGTGGTGGAAAAAGGCGTGTTTTCGGGCAAGGCCACCGCGCAATATGCTATTCAAAGTGCCGTAAAGGTGGTTTCGGTGATGGGCAATAGTATTCCGATCAAGGCAGATGGCCACATTGCTTCCGTACAGTCCTTAGACGTTGCTGTTCCGCCTTCGCGGGTTAAGGTATTAGAACGAAAAACCGTATCCGGTGGAAAAGCACCGTTACCGGAGGCCGAATTGGTGGTCTCGGCAGGTCGTGGACTCAAAGGCCCGGAAAATTGGGGCATTGTAGAAGAATTGGCGGATGCTTTGGGAGCAACAACGGCTTGCTCGCGTCCGGTGGCGGATATTGGTTGGCGTCCTCATCACGAGCATGTTGGACAAACGGGCGTGGCCATTCGACCGAACCTTTACATTGCAGCGGGCATTTCAGGGGCCATTCAGCACTTGGCTGGCGTAAATTCCAGCAAAGTGATTGTCGTGATCAATAAAGATCCGGAAGCACCGTTCTTCAAAGCCGCTGATTATGGCGTTGTGGGAGATGCCTTTGAAGTGTTACCTCGGCTCGCCGAGGCCGTTAAGCGTTTTAAGAACAGCTAATGATCAAAATACCATGTTGCAACCTCTGCTTTTTATGGTGATAGTGGCGGTGGCCAGTTTGACGGCTTTCCGCTCTTTTCGCCGGATTTACCGAAACATCCACTTAGGTAAGCCGGAGGCTATTGTCGGAGACGTTACGACACGTCTCAAAAACGTCTTGTTGGTGGCTTTTGGGCAGAAAAAAATGTTTAAGCAGTGGTTGCCAGCAGTCCTCCACCTTTTTATTTATGTCGCATTTGTCATTACGCAAATTGAATTGGGGGGAATTTTCATTGATGGTATTACGGGGAATCATCGGGTATTGGCGTCCTACCTTGGTGGAATTTATACGGTGATCATTGGCTTTATCGAGGTGTTGTCGGTGTTGGCGTTGGTAGCAACCATTACTTTTTTGGCACGCCGTAACTTGCTCAAGATTCCCCGATTTATTAAGCCAGAGTTGGATGGTTGGCCACGATTGGATGCCAACCTCATCTTGTTTGGGGAAATAATCCTCATTGTAGGTATCTTTTGTATGAACGGTGCGGATGTGGTCTTGCAAAAAATCCAGCCAGATCATTATCCCGATACCGGATTCTTGGCGATCAGTGGTTGGCTGGGGCCATTCTTGTTCGGTGGGCTTTCGGAAGGCACCTTGGTGGCAATAGAACGATTTGGATGGTGGTTGCACTTATTGACGGTGTTGGCGTTTGTGAATTATTTGCCCTATTCCAAGCACCTACACATCATGCTGGCATTCCCTAATGTCTATTTATCCCGTTTAAAACCTCGTGGAGAAATGGACAATATGCCTGTAATTATGAACGAGGTGAAAAGCATGATGGGACTTGTAGAGGAGTCCGAGAACACAACCGATGGGGCCGAAATGCCGGAATTTGGGGCCAAAGATGTATTTGACTTAAGTTGGAAAACCATTTTGGAAGCCTATACCTGTACCGAATGTGGCCGCTGTACAGAAGCTTGTCCGGCAAATATCACCGGTAAAAAACTTTCGCCGAGAAAGATTATGATGGATATTAGGGACCGAGCAGAGGAAATCGGACAACGCATCGAGGTAAATCATACACCATTCATCAACCCCGAAAAAGGCGGTGACACTTTAACGGCAGAAAATTATGCCGATGGCAAGAGCCTGTTCGACTACATCAGCCGCGAAGAAATTCATGCTTGTACCACGTGTAATGCCTGCGTAGAAGCCTGTCCGGTGATGATTAATCCGGTGGTTCCGATCTTAGAATTGCGGCGGTACGAAATCCTCACCGAAGCGGCTGGCCCACACGAGTGGGTTCCTATGTTTACGAGTGTGGAAAACAGCGGGGCCGTCTGGCAAATGCCTGTTGCCCGCGATGCGTGGACGCAAGAAGTGTGACTTGTTCTCCGGTCTAAAGAATTAAAAATATGCAAATCCCTGTTTTAGCTGAACTTGTGGCAGAAGGAAAGAGTCCGGAAATCTTGTTCTGGGTGGGTTGTGCCGGAAGCTTTGACAACCGTGCCCAAAAAGTAACCCGTGCCTTTTGTAAAATCCTGCACGAGGCGGGTATCTCGTATGCGATTTTGGGCAACGAAGAACATTGTACGGGAGAGGCAGCACGCCGTGCCGGAAACGAATTTGTTTTCCAAATGGCTGCCCTACAAAATATCCAGGTCTTGGAAGGCTATGACATTAAAAAAATTGTAACTGCTTGCCCCCATTGCTTTAATACCCTCAAAAATGATTATCCGGCATTGGGCGGACATTATGAGGTCTTGCACCATACCCAATTAATACAGCAATTATTTTTACAGGGCCGTCTTAGGTTAAAGGAAGGAGGTTCCTTTAAAGGCAAGCGCATTACATATCACGACTCGTGCTATTTGGGACGTGTGAATGGGGTTTATGAAATTCCACGAGCGATACTCGCCGAATTGGACGCTGAGTTGGTCGAAATGAAGCGGTCTAAATCGAATGGATTGTGTTGTGGAGCCGGCGGGGCACAAATGTTTAAAGAAGACGAGCCGGGTGATAAGCGGATTAATATCGAGAGAACTGAAGAGGTGCTCTCAACCAATGCCCATATGATTGCCGCGAATTGCCCGTTTTGTATCACCATGCTACAAGATGGGATCAAATTCAAAGAAAAACAAGACGACGTAATTGTTAAGGATCTTGCAGAGTTGGTGGCAGAGAGACTATAGCACCTCGGTTCTTTAATGCTTGTTTAAACGCCGGTGCATAGTTGCGGCTAAGTCGGAGCAGGGTCCCGTCTTGCACGGTCAGGTCATAGTCGCCGTTTAATCGCGATTTCAAGGCGGTCACATAATCCATATTGACCATCGTTGTTTTATGAATCCGTACAAAGTGATACGGGTTTAGTTTTTGCTCCAAACGCCGGAGCGAACTGTGGACCAGGTGCTTTTTGGAGGCGGTGTGCAAACATACGTATGGCGTCTGGGCTGATAAGTAAATCAGGTGGGAGGTAGGAACCTTGATTTGTATGCCATTTTCGGTAACATCAAGGTGTTGGAGGTGCATAACCGTACTTTCTTCTACTTCTTGGTATATGGAGATTGTTTCAGAAACGGTTGTTTTGGACCATGTTGCAGGCCGTAAAGAAACAAGCCAGTTCCCGCCATAGACGATCAGAACTATTAATGGGTACTCTGCCAAGGCATATTGCAAAGTTCTCTCAAAGGGAAAGGTGTGCCCATACCACATTGCCGAGATCCCCCAGACCAATGCCGGATACAAAAGTAAATGGAGTAAAACAGGCAAGACAATAAACGCCGGAATTTGCCACCACCCGGTAATTTTTCCGGTTTTGAGGAACACATACTGAATCAGTAGTAGCGGTATAAACAACCACCAGATAAGGCTGAATAAAAAAGACTCGGAAAAATAAAAACGATACTGCCGGAAATGGGCTTCTAAATAATCTTGAAAAATGGTTAATGCAATCGGAACCATGGTCAAAAACGCCACTAAGACGATTTTGCCTTTATCAAACCCAGACCTGACTTGAAGGGACTCTTGTGGAGGGTGCATACGCCAAACAGGCTAATCTGTTTTGATCTTGTTACGGCCAAGTGATTTGTCGTCCGATTCAAGTTCGGCAGATAACGGTGGCATAGCCGATTTTAGCCATTTGTTTTCTATTTCCAAGGCTTCCAAACGCTGTTGCAGTGGGGCGGTAGCCTCCGAGACAGCCTCTTGAATCATGCCTTTAAGTTCCGAGGAAGACATGGAACGGTCGTCTTTTTGCATCAGCATTTTGGCATCTAAGTCCCACTTGTGTCGTCTGGTTTTGGCAACTATCGAGGAAATCGCTATAACGGCTCCCATTATAATGGCCACAACAGGAATTAAGTTCGGATCCATAGTATCAGGTTTGTTTTATTTGGGTTGGGGTTTTTCCGATAGAACGCTCCGTTTCTGCGTGAAGAATTTGGAGATTAAGAAACTGCTGTTGGGCGTTTTCCAATTGTGCAATACGTTCACGAAGAGGAGCATTGCCTTTTTCTACAGCTTCTTCGATGAGGTGTTTTAATTCGTTGGCAGAGAAACCCGCATCGTTAGATAGGCCAGATTGCCGACGATATTCCATCTCTAACTTAAGCCGCTTAAATCGGAACACCATACCAACAATTGTGATCGGTACAGCGGCAATGGCCATTAAGAAAACGATAAGGCTGGGATGCACCATAATAATAATAAAGGTCTTGGGTTATGCCTGAACTTTGGCCTTCCCTACGGATTTTTCCATGTCGCTTTCCGTAGCCGATGACGCTATGGCTGTAGTGGATTTAAGAAGTCGGAGTTCGCCTTCCAAGTCGGCCACTTTATTTTGCAAGGGCAGGGTTGCTTCTTCCACCGTTTGACGAATGATGTCTTTTAATTCAGCAGAGGTAAGGGAATTATCCGACATACCGGTTTTTAGCTCCATGCGTTCACGGTGTTCTAATTCTAATTTATACCGTTTGTGTCGGAGTGACATGGTGACGATGGTGATGGGCATGACAACGGCTGTGCCCAAGATGATAAACAATTCTGTTAAGTGTTCCATGATAAGTATCGAGGGTTTAAGTCAAATCGCTACGGAAGTTCGGGGTATGGGTTACAACATGAAGGTAAAATAATTGTTAGAACCTTCGCCGCTGCTGAATAATCACAAAGGGCGATGGAGGCAATGATGGAAATGAACGGAATGATCGTTTTAGATTTTGAAAAAGTATTTAAAATGGTATGGAAAGTTTTGTCTATTTCCATACAAGGGCAAAGTTAGTTTGTAAAATTATCTTGACTAAGTTGTTAGATTTCAAATCTCTACATTAGTAGATGAAGATGATTTATTCTATTAGTACATTGCATATTCTGTCATTCTCAGCAACATGGTAAAAACATAATAGCCGTTCATTACTAATTCTAAAAGGTGTTCACCAAAAAAAGCATCTCCTTTCTTTCATAGGTGTTGTTTCTGATGTCCGTACATTCACCCATGCTTCAGGGGGCAGGTGGCGGGACGGGTGGGGGTAACTGAGCAAACAGCGCTGCCAGCTCCGCCACGTTTTCGGCGGGTTCCCAGCCAGTCATACCCTGTCTCCAAACCAACGAAAAGGTTTTAAGGTGTCCCGAAAGCACTTGTTGCTGCAAGGTTTGGAGATCGTAGGGGCCAGTAGATTGACCATTCACCGCCACATGAAAAGACACATTCGGAACTGGGGGCGGCGACATAGCAGGAGTGGGTTGCTGGAATGCTTGTCCCATTTGGTTTGCCATTTGCCAGCCCACGCCAGCACCAAAAGCCCCGCCAGCCAATCCGCCGGGTTGTTGCGCCATGTCTGGAATGCTATTGGCCGTTTGAAATTGCATATAGGCATTTAAATTACCCACGACCCCCATACTGGTTCGTTTATCCAGCACTTCTTCCACTTCCGGTGGGAGTGAAATATTTTCCACCAACATCTTGGTAAGTAAAAGTCCATATTGCTCAAATTCTGGGGCAAGCCGCTTGGTGAGAAATTCCCCCAATTGGTCATAATTTCCCGCCATATCCAATACCGGAATTTTTGCTGTACCAATTAGGTTCGTAAAACGCGAGACCACAATATTGCGCAGTTGTTGGGTGATCTCTTCGGTTCCGAAGTTTGAATCTGTTCCGACCACCTCGGTTAGAAATTGGGATGCATTTTGGATTCGCATGGCATAGGTGCCGAAGGCCCTTAGCCGCACGGGGCCAAATTCGGGGTCACGTACCATCACTGGGTTTTGTGTACCCCACTTTAACTCGGTGAATTGGCGGGTAGTCACAAAATATACCTCGGCCTTGAATGGGCTTTCAAAGCCATATTTCCAACCTTGTAATGTTGAAAGAATGGGCAGATTTTTGGTCTCTAATGTGTAGGTTCCGGGATTGAATACATCGGCAAGTTTCCCTTCATTGATCAAAACGGCTGCTTGACCTTCGCGAACAATTAATTTTGCACCGTATTTTATTTCGTTTTGATGCCGTTCAAACCGGAACACCATCGTGTCTCGTGTATCGTCCATCCACTCAATAATGTCAATAAATTCGCCTGAGATGCGGCTCCAAAGGGACATGGTCTTGCTCCTGAAAAGGGGTGATATGGAAGGTTATTGCTTAAAATGGCCATCTAAATATACTACATGAACCCACTTCATCCAACTTTCTTTCTGTCCACTTTGATTGAATACGCTTGATTTAAAATAACACAAGCTATGGCCAATAGCCTCCTCGGTGGTCACTCCTTACATGTTGTATTAAAAATCCCTACACAGATTTGCAAGTGAACAGTATTTTCGCAATCCCAACGTGCGATTAGGTTTTAACATCTTCGGTGGTAGGTAAACAAGGTTTTTCACTGAAAGGTCTTTTAATCTTTGTTTAAAAGATAGTTCATAGGTTAAAAGACGTTTAATAAATGATTAAAAGTATATTTATGCAACCTTATCGTTTTATCGTAAGACAAAAAGAATCATACGGGTATTGGGATGAAGGGTCGGACAATGCAACAGCCCTTCTTTTTCTTCATGGTATGTTGGGAGACATTCGGAATTGGCAAGACAATGTGCTACCCTTTACCGAATCAGGCTATCGGGTCATTGCGCCCATTTTACCTTGTTACCACTTACCACTCCGTCAAACCCATATTAAAGGATTGGTGGAGTGGGTACATGGCTTCTTGGATGCCATTGGTTTGCCTAAAAAATTGATATTGGTTGGGAATTCGCTGGGTGGTCAGGTGTCCATGTTTTATAGCCGGAGTTACCCACGTGACGTTTCTGGGATGGTATTGTCTGGTTCTGCGGGTATCCGGGAACTGGCGATGAAAAGCGAGTTTTTCCGGCGAAATGACGACGAGTTTTTGCGGACGCACGCAGGATTTACTTTTCATAATGCCGAAAAACACGTAACGCCGGAGTTGATGGAGGAAATGAAGGGAATTATCTCTAACCGCGAACAAGCCTTGCGCCTCATTGCCATGGGCCGTTCTTCCAAAAGTGATACCGTTTGTCCATTTTTGGCGCACCTTCAGATGCCCACCCTATTGCTTTGGGGCGAACAAGACCGTCTGACGCAGCCCGATGTGGCCGAGGAGTTGCACGCGCACTTGCCCAATTCAACATTGCGTTTTATCCCAGAGTGTGGTCATGCACCAATGATGGAACAACCCACTCTCTTTAATGAAGCGCTCTTGGAGTGGTTACACGAACAATTTCCGGTTTCCGAAAAGGAAAGGGTTATAGAGACAATTGTCGTTTAACATCGGGTACATTTCAAAAATGCCGATACTCATATTATTCAAATAGATTAAATGGAATGTGAATAATATGTCTTATCTCCACTTTTTGGGGAGTTTTGAAGTGTACCATTTAATACCCTTAGATGCAGGAGTACCCCTGATAGAGTTGTGTAAATTGGGAGTTTAGACCTGTAATTCGTAAAATGATTGGTAGATAAAATAATGATATATACCGAAATAGCACCTTCAGAAAATCTAAAAGAGATCATTCATTCGTATTGGATGTTTGAAATTCCTAAAGACTATAATAACGGCAAAACTTTTTTGTTTGAAGTCATGCCTGAAAACAAAGTATCAATTGTCTTTGTAAACTATCCCCACTTTAATGGGATAAGGTGCTTAGGTGTTCAGCTAAAACGAATGGAGAAAGAAGTCAATCCAGGTTCCATCTATTTTGGCATTCGTTTCAATCCTTGAATATGTATTGAAGGCCTGTTTAAAGATAAATTAAAGAATTCAAATAAAACACCACTTTCCAAATTAGACGCATTTTTACACAAAATCATATTTCAGGTTAATGTAATTTTGCATCAAACAAGTAACATGATGACAAAATGAATTTTAGCCATTATATTGGCGGTGTTTGGTCTCGGTTCTACATATGCGCAAAAAGTAAACAATCCATTTTCTTTTATGGTCAAAAATAACCCTTGGAAAGTAGATTCTTTTTATTTTAAAATCAAAAGATTAGAAATTCTTGAAAATGGGACTGCAATAATTTGTGGAACAGGGTATGTCAATAATAACCAAATTGCTTCCACCTATCAATCTAGTAATTTTTTGATAAAAAGGAATGGGCAATGGAAGGCATATGCATCTCATGTTTCAGGATATAAAGAGGTTTTAAAATAATATATTATGAATAAACATGATTAGATTGAGTTCAAATTTTGTATTTTTTATTCTTTTATTTGGAATAGGAACATTAGGAGCAATCAGGTCGGAAAACTGGATTTTAGTTGTGCTATTCGCTTTAGTTAGTCCTGTATTCTTAATTGTTGATTATCGAAAAAGATAACATGTGGTTTAGCATACTATTATATGTTTTTACAAAACGTATGAGATGGTGATGATAAAACATTGCGGAGATACCTCAAGAAGGGTGCATTTCAAAATTTCCCAATGTGAAAGGCGAACACCTCTTTTATATGTCACCTAATCTAAATGCGTCGTAGTATCTATTGGCATTTTTGAAATGCACCTTGTGCAAGGTGGCTATTTGCCTGACCATTTCTTTAGCATTTCCATCACTTTTTGATCGTCATAGGCCATCCCAACCCCTGTTTCTATTTCGCTCGTATTTTGGGAATGCAACAAGGTTCCATCCGCAGAAAGAAAGAATAGGTGTGGATATCCAGAAATGGGTGGATACTTGGAGAGGAAGTCGGTATTTTCATTTTCCTCACTAAAGTTTACCTTCATAATGAGGTATCGCTCTTGGAGCATTTGTGCCACCTGTTCGTTCTGTTTAAAGTAGCGAGTTAGGGCGTGGCACCACGTACACCATTGACCGCCAACAAAAAGCATCACTTGTTTTTCTTCGGTGCCGGCTTGTGCCAATGTCGCCTGCAAATCTTTTGCGGGATCCCGTTTGGGGTCATAGTCGGCAACGGTAAACCGAGGTTCCGGTTTTTTGCTCCAGATGTCCTCCAATTGTGCTTGTATGGTTTTCCAATCGGAAAAATAGTTATTGAGTTTTGCATGGGTTCGTGCAAGCCCCTGAAGGGCTTCTTGATCGCTACGGTCTTTTTTAGCCCATGCCAAATAGGTGTCGAAGGCTTCTTGGTGCAGGCCAAGGGCTTCGGCAGTCTGGGCAAAAGCCATCGCGACTTCTTTATCGTCCGGTAAAATCTTTCCGGTTGTTTTCAGTGCTTCGTAAGCAGCTTCTTTATTGGAAAGTGCAAGGTATATTTTCCCTGCCAATTTCAGGTTGTTGGCCGTCAAATCGGCACGTGCAAGCGCCAATTTATCCCGATTGATGGAGGTTGGTTGCCATTTGCCGTTGGCATCCCGTTTCATGTAGGAACGAAAAAGCTCGGTATTTTCTGCTGCAATGGCTTTTTGTATAAAGGATTCGGCTTCTGAGAAAAAGCCACTTTCTAAAAACGCATTCGCTAAGGTTCTATTGGTATAAGAAGCCACCTCCGGACTTAGTCTCGCATATTTTGTACCCCAATACAGCATATTTTGGGGATCTTTACAAATTTTGTACCGATTAAAGACACTGTATAGCCGATGGTCGTTTGGGATCACTTGTTCGCCGTGTTTTTGCAAAAAAGCATTTAGCCTATCGCATGAAGTTTCCCTGCTTTCCAATAGTTCATATAACCTCAGCCGGATGCCCAACTCTCCTGTGGGGTTTTCCTGTAAGATTTTGTTTTGTAATGCTGTAAGCTCTTCCGGTTTGCCGAGTTGTCGCCAAAGAAAGGATAGCCCACCAAAGGTTTCAATTTGGTTTTTTGTGGTTCCCCACATGTTTTCCGCGAGCCTACGGGCTTCTGCCAGAATCTTTTCTTGGCCTTTAGAAGCCATAGATTCCTTCAGTAGGATAGTCTGAGCGATCAAGTTTTCCGGGTGGTCTGCTAGTTCTGCCTGTAGGTCTTTGTTTTTTAGCATGTTTGTAGTAGCTGTATCATAATTACGCTCCGAGTAGGAAAATGCCCGCATATACTGTGCATTTCGCAGTGGCCTGCCGGACGGTTCGTAAAGTAAAAAATCCCACCAATGACCTTCATTGTCATCGGTTTTATCACCACTCCGGAACCCAAATACGACATAAACTTGGCCTTCAAAGCTCGGAAGTGTTGCTTGCCATCTTCCATTTTGAAGCGTCATCGGATAGATTTCGAAGGGTTGTCCGTTATGCATTTCTACCAGTTCCATTTGACTGACATGTTGCAATTTTGCTTTTGGTGAGGTGGGGTTATAGGTAATCTCCACTGGCGTCGTTTGAAGGGGTTTCTCTGGCGACAAAATGACCAGAGACGAAGGGTTGTTTTGGGCAAAGACCATGCCCCAGAGGAGCATAAAGGAAAAAAATAACGGTTTCATAAGAGGACGATTTTTTTTGGGATTTAGCCGAAGATACAATATAATTTTTGTTAATCTAAAATTCTCCAACAAATCAAACTAACTACACAGGTACATACGGGTGCATTTCAAAATTTCCCAATGCACCGTGTGAATACCTCTTTATGGCCGTATAGGTTCTGGTATGATGTCGCCCCTACAGGACTTTTTTTGTGTCTTTCTTCAACAGTAGGTAAAAATGTCTTTCGCATACGACCTAGCCTAAGCGCGTCGTAATATCTATGACATTTTTGAGTTGTAAAATCCAGAAGAATACCCGATCAATTGGTCCGTACTGGTGCTTTATAGCAGGATGATGCTGTAACTTCTCTTGAAAGGAGTACGTCTTTTTTTTGTCTCATTCCATTTAAATCTAACTTATATGAAGCCATTCTTTACTTTGTTGTTCCTGATGTTCGTTGCCATATCCGGCATACGGGCGCAGGAAAAAGCATTGAGCATTCCTCATACCGTTTATACTTTAGACAATGGATTAACCGTCATCCTTCATGAAGACCGTACAGTGCCTATGGTGACCGTTAATGTCTGGTATCATGTGGGATCTTCTTATGAAAAACCTAAACGTACCGGATTTGCGCACCTTTTCGAGCATATCATGTTTGAAGGATCAGGTAATGTAAAAGAAGGTGATTTTGACAACCTATTGGAGGCTGTTGGGGGTAATAACAATGGTTCTACCACCCAAGACCGCACCGACTATTACGAAACGTTGCCTGCCAACGCTTTGGATTTGGCCCTTTTCTTAGAAAGTGACCGAATGGGTTATCTGCTGGAAGCCATGTCTCCGGGAAAAGTAGATGGTCAGCGGGATGTAGTGAAAAATGAACGCCGTCAGAACACTGAAAACCGTCCGTATGGAATAGCCACTCAAACAATTTTGGAGAACTTCTATCCTAAAGGACATCCCTATAATTGGCCTGTCATTGGGTATATGGATGACCTGACGGCGGCTTCCTACGAAGATGTGGTAGAGTTTTTTAAAAAATATTATGCCCCGAATAATGCTGTTCTCGTGATCGCGGGTGATATTGAGCCAACCAAGACCATAGAAAAAGTGAAACACTGGTTCAATGAAATTCCACGGGGCGAAGTGGTGACACGCCCAACAGCACCCGCCTTCGAGTTGATTGGCGAAAAGAAATTGACCGTCGAGGACAATGTGCAGCTACCACGTCTTTACTTGGCCTATCAAACCCCTGCGCTTTATACACCCGGAGATGCCGAAATGGATGTAGCTGCGGATGTACTGGCCAAAGGTAAAAATTCGCGCCTCTACAAACGATTGGTCTATGAATTACAAATCGCACAGAATGTCAGTGCTTATCAGAATGGCAATGCTTTAGGTGGTATGTTTATGGTGATGGCCACTGCACGTCCGGGTATCAAACTGACACAACTACAGTCCATCATAGATGAGGAAATTGGAAAACTAACGATCACACCACCTACAGAGCGTGAAGTACAACGGGTTGTCAACCAAAATGAATCCAGAATCCTCCGTCAAATGGAGTCTTCCATGAACAAGGCCGACATGTTGCAATCGTATTATCGCTTTGCCGGAAATCCTGATTGGTTGAACGAAGACTTTAGCCGCTACAAAGCCCTTCAGCCTTCCGATATTTCGGCCTCCGCTCGTCAATACCTGAATCCGAAAAAGCGCGTGGTGCTGAGCATCGTACCTAAGGGCAAGGCAGACTTGGCCGTCCAATAGCATAAGGCATATTTGGAAAGCCTCTGCCAATACTTTTTGATTATTACAAAACCGATTAAAAAATAAACTTTTATGAAAGCTGTTTTTGCTTTTTTTATGGGGCTATTGCTCACCGCTCATTCGTTGGTGGCACAAAAAGCCGACCGCACAAAGCCTCCTGTTTCGGAAGCGCCACGAGGCCTCATCGTTCCAAAAGTGGAGCAATTTACCTTGAAAAATGGTGTAAAAGTGTATTACCTTCAGAAGACAGGTGTACCACATGTCTCCATTACGGTCCGGTCTAATGGCGGCACGGCCAACGACCCAGAAGCCAAAATCGGGCTGGCAACGGCAACGGCAATGCTAATGAACGATGGGGCGGGAAACCGCAATGCACTCGAACTCTCTGATGAGATTGATTACCTCGGTATCATCCTTCAGAGTTATGCCAGTACCGACGAAATGTCTGTTGGGCTTTTTACCCCAGTATCTCGGTTGGATGCGTCCTTAGACTTGATGCGTGATGTGGTGCTTAAACCCCGTTTCGAGGCTACTGAGTGGCAACGCCGACAGCGCGAGAGTTTGGTAGCATTGGCACAGGCACACGACGAAGCTCGGGTAATCGCTAGCACGGCCTTCAACCAATTGATCTATGGAAAATCACATCCATTTGCACGTCGGGCCAGTGAATCTACGCTCAAGAACATCTCGATTGCTGATATTCAAGGGTTTTACCGCCAAACCATTACAGCAGCAAATTCCAGTTTTTTAGTGGTTGGAGATGTCTCTAAGGAAACCATCAAGGCCAAACTTGAAGCACGTTTTGGTTTGTGGAAAGGAGGAACCGTAAAGAAGGTGACCATTTCTGATCCATCAAAAACGACCGGACGAACCCTCTATTTAGTGGACAAACCCGGTGCGGTACAAACGGAGCTACGATTTGGTAGTGCGGGTGTTCGTCGCAATACGCCGGACTACTTTGCCATCACCATCATGAATACCATTTTGGGAGGGTCGTTTTCCTCGCGACTCAACCAAAATATTCGCGAAACACATGGTTATGCCTATGGAGCCAATTCCGGATTTTCATTCCCACGCTCAGTGGGGCACTTTATTGCATCCTCTGCCGTACAAACGGATGTCACCGACAAAGCCGTGAATGAATTCATGAAGGAACTCACCAATATCCGCAATATCTCGGACGATGAAGTGACCCGTGCCCGCAATTACGAAGCACTCGGTTATCCGGAAAACTTTGGGACGGTGAATGCACTCGCCGCTAATGTATCGGAAAAAATTACCCACAATTTGCCAGATAACTATTTTAACACCTATGTTCCCAATATTCTGGCGTTAACCAAGGCTCAGATAGAGCGTGCAGCAGAACAATATGTGGACCCCGCGAATATGGTGGTTGTGATGGTTGGAGACCTTTCCAAGATTCGTGTGGGCGTGGAAGCCCTCAACCTTGGCCCCATCAAAGTATTGACCAAAGAAGAGGTTTTGGGGGCCATTCCCGTGCTGAAATAAGGATCAGCTTATTTGTGTTTGGTATGCCCGGTTGGTTTTTACTGACCGGGTTTCACGTTTTATATAAACTACAATGACTAAACGGATCCTTTTCAGTGTTGCGCAGATGGGTTAAAAGTGGTGCCGACACACAAAAAAACACCCGAAATACTTCTATGGGTTGGTGTATGAAAACGGTTGGCCTAATCGCAAATGCCCAGCCACTCCCAGTATTCCGGATTAGACAAATTGTTACACATCGCCCCGCCCGCAGCATGTGCAGCCCCTTTGAGCACTTTTGCAGCCCCTTTTACTTGTGGCGGTGCGGTTTTGGGTAGTGCATTTGCTTTTGGCTTAGGCAAGCCGGCTCGGTTTTCTGTGGTCGCTATATCGGCAGGAAGATCCGAAATGCGGTCTTGTAACAATTTGCTGCGTAAAAATAGTTGCTGTTCTTTTTTGAGTTGGCCTACCATCATTTTGGCAGTACGGGCTTCTAAAGCATTTAGTTTGGCTTCCCACATGGCCCGCTTGTCATTGGGAATGCGGTCTTCGGCCAAAAAACCCCTGACATAAAACAGCGAAACCGCTTTGTCTAACATTGATAGATCTGGTAATACGGTGGGAAGTTCAGACGGAGTACCTGCGGTGTTTTGGGTGGAGTCTGGGGCTGTTTGCGCAGAAGCCAATCCGGAAGAAACGAGGAAGCCCATGAACAGAGCAAACAAAAAACGAAATGGAGTAAACATATTGGTCTTATGGTTGATGAGAGGAAAATGGAAAAAATGTATAAGTAAACAATTGTTTTATCATGATTTAGGTAGGCTATCTATGCTGCATATGACAGGTTTGGCACTCCCAATTTTACACGTTATTTTGGTGTCGCAGGCCTCCTGATCTGGCGAGAAATCAATTTGGATACCGGGCTTAGGGTTCGTGATATCTGCAATTCCAGCCACCGGATAACCATTCTGACAAGCAGTCAGATATCTTAAAGGTGTTGTAATGAGCACTTTTACATCTGTCGAGGTTGTAAAGTCTATCTCAGTGGAGCCGAAGAATAGATATACATCGTCAACCGGGCTGGGGGTTTTGCCGACGTTAACCACCAACTTTTCGGAAAGGGTCATTATCCCCAGTTCACCCGTTTTAGTGTAGGTCATTTTCAGCGCATCGGCCACCAAACTCCAAGTGGATACTTCAACCCGTTTTCCGATTACACTGCCATTGATGACGAGATCGCGGGTGTTACCAAATTGCTGGAAAGTAATGGTCACTTCGGTATGTGTGCCTTTGCTGGCCGCGAATACAGCTACTACGCGAATGGAGCCACTTCGGGAGTAGCCATTAGGGCCTTTACAATTTGGATCGAAGGTAATGAGCCATTCACGTTTATTTTGCGGCGCTGGTTTTTCCGCAGTGGCGCGGGTGAGCGATGTCAAGGTGGCACATGGTACAGTCGTGTTCTGTGTGGTGGTTTCTGCCAAAATCGGCAAACTTAAGGCGGAACCAAGGCTATTCTGGAGCATCAGAAATACTTCGGCGGAACGGGTAATGGTTTGGGCCTAGCCAGAAAAAACCGTTATCAGCCCTAATATCACCACCAAGCCCCAGCGTTTCAAAAAATGGATTTGGGTCATCATTTTAGAAGGTTTGTTTGTTTTAAAATTGACCAGTATCTCGTTTAGAACTTCTTGGCGAAAAAATAAGTCGGTATAAAGAGACCCTTCATGACGTTCCAACGGCATTCGGGATGACGTATATGCGTCATTTTGCAATCGCACTGGATCAAAGCGGGCAAAGAAAGATTGGAGAGGTATTCTTTATTTCTGGGAAAACACAATAACTTTATGCAACAGGTCCATTTTTTTCGATTTGTATGTCTATGGTCTATCTTCTGGTGTGGCTGGGTTTGGGGGCAAGACCAGACGCCCTATATTACCTTTTTAAACTCGGAAAACGGATTGATCCAAAACTGGGCCGAAGCGGTTTTTCAGGATCATTATGGGTTCATATGGATTGGCTCGCGGGAAGGGTTAAACAGATACGATGGTGCCACTTTTACACACTTCAGGCATGATCCGATAAACCCAAATGGCCTTCCTCATAACGAAGTCTTGAAATTTCGTGAAGACCCTAACGGGATGTTATGGATACGTACCGCAGCAGGTTGGTGTAATTTCCGCCGGATGTCGGAATCTTTCTCGCCTGTTTTTTTCCAAACCAATCACTTAGAACCTGTATCGGCCCAGATACTGTTCTGGGTAAAAGGAAATACCTTGTTTCGGTATGACCACGCCTCGAAAAAGCACACAAAAATCCATACGCCTCCCAATCTCATTCGCACCAGCCTTGCAACGCGCAAAGGTGCATGGTTTGCATGGCGCGGTGCCTTTATGTTTGTGGACAAACAGGGGCGCATGGCTCAGTATGCCCTGCCAGACCCAAACTTTATTCCGATTGCCTTGGCTTCCGACCACTTGGGAATGGTCTGGATTACGGTTGGTACAAAGAAAGAGACAAAATTATATCGGTTTACACCAGAAAGCCATCATTGGGAACTTATTCCGATTGTCGGAAATCCCAGACATATCGCCCTTCGGGAGATGCAATTATGGATCAATACAGACGAACAGGTACTCATTAACCTCGACTCTTATACCCTAAAACAAAGACTTTTTCGATATTCTCTTCAGATCACAACCAAAGCTGCAGTACAAATGAGTGTAGACCGAGAGGGTGGCCTGTGGGTGCCCACACCCTTGGATGGTGTTTTGCACTTCGATCCCTATCGGAAACCATTTTTGCACATCCGTCCCAAAATGATGTTTGGTCAAACCAATGGCTCCGACTTTGTGATGAGCCTCGCCCCAATGCCCGATAGCAGTATCTGGATTGGAACATTAGGCAATGGATTGTACCACGTATCACCTCAATTTGCTGCACGGAAACACCTCAAAAAGGATGACTACGGCCTGCCCGACAACCTAATATGGTGGCTAAACAGCCGGGAAAATGGTGACCTTTGGGTTGGGACTGCCAAAGGTCTTAGCATGAAAAAAGCCTCTTCTAATCGGTTTGAAGTTAAGATTCCGGATTGGCAAGTGATTGATGGCGCTTTCTCGTCATCTGGGGCGCTCTGGTTGGCCTTGTACGATAAAGGATTGGGTGTTTATGACCCCAGGTCGGGTTTTTTTGAACGGTATGACCCCGCTTTTGCAACGGGTGGGCAAGTGCCTTTCGTACAATCCGTTCTCGTGGACGATCAAGAACGGATTTGGGTGGGCACCGAGTTTCATGGTTTGTTCCGCTTCGACCCAACAAAAAAATCTTTCTCTCGAACGCCATCACTAAGCAATAGCCCGTTTCATCAAATTTGGATGATCCGTCCGGCAAGAGCTGGCGGTTTATGGTTGGCCACCGATGCCGGACTATGCCACTTTCACCCCAACTCTGATGCACTCCGGTGTTTTGGACGAAAACAAGGGCTTAACGCCTCGATTGTATTTTCCTTTTTGGAAACATCCGATCAACAGGTCTGGATTGGCTCCAGTTTAGGATTGGCCCGATTAGAGGTGCAAACAGGCAATATTCGCAATTTCAGCTTGGAAGACGGGGTCATGAATACCGAATTTAACCGAAAAGCAATTGTCGCATTAGCCAGTGGCCACCTCGCCTTAGGCGGGATTCGTGGGCTAACTGTTTTTGAACCAGCTAACATCAGGGACAATCCGATCCCACCCCGAATAGTACTAACCCGATACACCCGAATCAGTCGGAAAGGGGAACAGCAATTTTCCTTTTCAGATATGAAGGAAATCGTTATGTATCCTTTAGAGTGGACATTTGGTGTCGAATTTGCCGGACTGAACTATACCAATAACAACGCCAATAGCTATATCTACCGCATTCTGGGGCATCAGAAACAATGGCAGTCTTTGGGAAACAATCGCCATATTACACTCAAGGCCATGAATGCCGGGCATTATGTCTTACAAATAAAAGGACAAAATAATGATGGAAAATGGACGCAAAAAAGTACCGATTTTCCAATTTTTGTTGTTCCTTTTATTAATAATAGCCCATTTGTACAGCTTGTTTGTACCCTTCTGGTCGTCGGAGTTTTATATGGCATGTACCGAAAAAAATTAGAACGTGCCCTACGCATAGAACGGCTACGGTTACGTATTGCCAGCGATCTGCACGATGAAATTGGCGCTCAACTGAGTTCCATTGCGATCATGACTGATATGGTGAAAATGGGAGCGGATGCCCAGATAGCGCCAAAACTGACTCGAATTAGCACGGTTGCCCGCCAAATGGTGGGTACGATGCGGGATATTGTTTGGTCTATAGATGCCCAAGCCGATACACTTGGCCATTTGATTAACCGGATGAAAGATGCCGCATCTTTATTGCTTGCGGGTACGCCTTATACCTTTGAGACTCATGGGGATTTACCGGATGAGTGGCCATTAGACATGAATATGCGGCGGCACAATTATCTCATTTTCAAAGAATCCTTGCATAATATTGTCCGACATGCCAGTGCCACCGAAGTCCACATAAAACTATTGATGGAGCATGGGATCCTTCATTGTTCGGTTGAAGACAATGGCAAGGGCTTTGAAGAAGCAAACATTCGAGAAGGGCATGGCTTGCGAAATATGCGCGAACGGGCAAAGGAGATACAGGCCCTATTGGAGATTACGCATCATCGGGGCACACGTGTGGCTTGGCAGTGTAGATTAACGCATATACGGCATTTACTTCCGAACTGGCCACAACGTACTTTATTGTTATTTAATACTTTACGCTTTTGGAAAATTCATAAATAACCCAACCCACCATGAGTCCATATCACACCGAGCACAAAATTACTGTGTGGATCGTAGAAGATAACCGGTTGTACCGAGAGGTCGTAACGGAAATCTTGGAAACCGAGATCGAGCCAGAAGCCATTCGGGCATTTGGCGATTGCCCCTCCGTGTTAGCCGCCATGCAAGCGGGTGAAATACCGGATGTAATGCTCTTGGACATTGGTCTGCCTCAGATGAGCGGTTTGGAAGGTATTGGTCACTTTCGACAATATGCGCCACAATTACCTATCATTATGCTCACCATTCATCAGGACAACGAAAAAATATTTCAGGCCATCACACTCGGCGCTTCGGGGTATCTACTTAAAAGTGCTGAACCACATGAAATTGTTGCCTCTATTAGACATGTCTTGCAAGGCGGTGCGGCAATGGATGCGCAAGTGGCACGGCGGGTGCTGGATATGTTCGCCAACCGAAATGCTCCGAGGTACGACTACGATCTTTCTGAACGGGAGCGAGAAATCTTACAAGGCTTGGTGGATGGCCTCACGAAGAATGAACTTGCTACCCGGTTCTACTTGAGCCCACATACAATAGATCGACATATCCGAAATGTGTACGCCAAATTACATGTTAATAACCGCGGGAGCGCCGTTGCAAAAGCCCTTCGTGAGCGGCTCATTTAGTAAAATCCGGCTTATCACCTGTCATTAGCGGAAAAATGCCTGTTCGTAGCCATAAACAGATGATAAGGAAAGTTGAAAAACTGTTGTATCACGTACAACTCGGTTGGATTAATCGCTTTGAGGCTAATTTTTTTAGGCTCATCGAAAAGGTGCATTTCAAAAATGCTAAATCTAAGGTCTCGGTGAACGAGCATCAGGTGTCGGGAAGTGTTGAAATACACCCCATGGGAATGACAACTATACCCTAAACTATCTACAAGAACCCACTTAAATAGCGTACAGAGGGCTATGCTGGGCGCTGGAGATGCGAAAGTTGGCCATTTTCGTGGCCGATCAGCACATCGGTAGCCATTCGTAGGAAAAGACCGTGCTCCAAAATACCTGGAATTTGGAGTACGGTTTGGTTGAGCATATCCAATTCTGGTAGTCCTTCCGAAAACGTTGCATCCACAATCCAAAATCCTTGATCACTCACCACTGGACCATCTTTCCGGAGCCCCATCCGCAATGCAGGAAGCGCTCCCATGTTTTCTAATACCCTCGTTACGGGGCCAAGCGCCATTGGCAGCACCTCTATGGGTAGCGGCATCTTGAGGCCCAGTTTCTCGACCATTTTGGAATCATCCACCAAGACTACAAAGCGCTTGGCTTGTGCGGCCACCACTTTTTCGCGGGTATGCGCCGCGCCGCGTCCTTTGATGAGGTTAAAGTAAGGATCCACCTCGTCCGCTCCGTCGAAGGCCAGGTCTAAGGTCGCGACTTCGTCTAAGCTGATAAGGGGGATACCCGATTGCCGAGCGAGGCGTTCTGCAAAGAATGAGGTGGGAACGCCTTGTACGTGGAGGCCTTCTTTACGTATGCGCCGCCCAAGAGCTTCAATGGCGAAAGCGGTAGTAGAGCCTGTCCCAAGCCCCACGTTCATGCCATCTTCTATCAAAGTGGCAGCGGCTTCGCCTGCCCGTTGTTTAGGGGAAATCATGTTTTTTTGTGTAATTCAATAAAATGTCGCCATTTATTCGTAGCGTAAAGCATCTATAGGCCTTAAGTTAGCGGCCTTCCATGCAGGATAAACGCCAAAAATCAAGGCGATGATCGTAACGCCTGCCACTGAGCCAAAAGCCCATCCCCAGGGCACCACCAGCGGTGTCTCCCACATTAACGATAAAATATTGCCCGTTCCGACGCCCATTAGAATTCCTAAAACACCCCCAATCTGACACAAGAAAATCGCTTCATACAAAAACTGACGCAAAATATCGCCTTTTTTAGCTCCGATGGATTTCCGAATACCAATTTCCCGTGTACGCTCCGTAACGGATACCAACATGATATTCATAATACCAATGCCTGCGGCCAAAAGGGCAATAAAACCAATACCCGCGCCACCAATTGTCAGATAAGCCGTAAAACCCGTAAACGTTTCTACCACCGAGTCATTGGTAATCACTTCAAAGTCATTTTCTTCTTTGGCATCTAAGCGACGAACAGCTCGAAAAATACCAATACTTTCGTCAATGCTTTCAGCCAGAATTTCTACATTTCTGGCCCGAACAAGAATGTCTATATTCTGGTCTGGATCGCCGTATTGCACAAAAAGGGTGGTAATAGGGGCCACCACTAAGTTGTCCTGACTTTGGCCGAAACTCTGTCCTTTTTGTTTGAGCACCCCTACCACCGTCATCCGATGTCCACCTACCAAAATGTCTTTACCAATCGGGGTTTCTGTTTCGAAGAGCTTGCTTACTACTTCGGTTCCCAATACCACTACAGGACGGCCATATTGTACATCACCATCGGTAAGAAAACGACCAGAACCAAGTTCATAGCTGTTGTTTACCGCCCAGTGCTCATCCGAGCCTTGTAATTGCACGTTCGGATTGGTTTTGCGGTCTTTATAGCGTATCTGGATGGTCGGAAAAGAACCCACTGCGCTTACCGAGGTGGCCAACGTACTGCGACGGCGTAGTTGTAGCATTTGGTCGTAGGTCAGGTTTTTCCGATTTCGCACGCGCTCATCACTCGGTCCAAACTGGACGCCGGGAAACTTCTGAAGGGTAAATGTGGATGACCCTAAGAAATCTATCGTGGTATTAAAACTGGAGTCTATTGCCGAGACCGCCGTAACCGAAGCAATAACCGAGAAGACACCGATCACCATGCCTAATAACGTGAGGGCAGATCGCAATTTGTTCGCGATGATGGCTCCCCATGCCATTTTGATAAATTCAAGATTCATAACTGTGTGGAAAAAGAATTACTCGTAACGTAATGCTTCGATGGGGTTGGCGTTAGCAGCAGACCATGCCGGAATAAAACCAAAAATAATGCCCACCAAAACACAAATGGTAAAAGCCAAACTAACCGTGCCAAGAGACATTACCGCTGTGAACAACGTATTGATAAAAGCGGTTACTCCAAAAGAGAGGACGATTCCAATAAGCCCGCCAAATACACAAATAACCACTGCTTCGAACAAAAATTGGCCCAAAATGGCCCGTTTGGGTGCACCAATGGCCTTGCGGATCCCAATTTCCTTGGTACGTTCTTTTACGGAGACAAACATGATGTTCATTACCCCAATTCCACCAACAAGCAGGGACAAAGCCGTGAGAAAAATACCGACAGAATAAATGACTGTTTTTATACCATCAAATTGTTGCCGGAAGGCTTCTTGGCGGTTTATGGCAAAATTATCAGTATCCCCCGGTTTAACTTTACGGGATGCACGAATGATGCCCGTTAATTCGTCCTGTGCCGCATCCATCTCGGCCAAATCTACCCTAACCTGTATTTGGAGTCCCTGTTTATTGATGCCAAATATTTTCTTCATCGTGTTATAAGGCATCTGAATTTGGGTATCGAACGAAAAAAGACCCAAGAACTTCCCTTGTTTTGCAAGTACACCAATTACCTCGCAATGCTGTTGGCTTTCTTTCATTTGTACGCCCATGCCACCCGGCCCAGTTTGTTGGAAAGACTGTGACAGTAGCTTTATTTTCTTGCCCAAAGGTTGCTCGTTAGGGAAAAGCGCCTCCAAAACATCCACACCCAATACGCAGACATTGCGTGCGGTCCGGTTGTCTTCTTCGGTATAAAAGCGCCCAGTGTCTAATTTTATTTGGTTAATCTCGCTGTATGCCGGAGTGGAAGCCTGCATAAAAACCCCTTTGATCTGGTTGCTTTTATATTTTACATCCGACACATAAAAGGATACCGGGGCAACGGCTTTTGCATAGGAAGAACGGTTGTTAATGGTCTCGGCAAGTTCCGGCTCTATGTTCGGGCGGTTGATGTACTTCCACCAATCGCCAGGCTGGGAACCCCACGGAAACCGTTGAACCCGCAATACATCGTTGCCAAGCATAGAAACACTGTTGTCGAAAGATCGTTCTATACCATTGATCACTGTAAACATGGAGGTGACCATCACAATCCCGATAATAATGCCCAATGTGGTGAGGCCAGAACGTAACTTATTATTCTGAATGGCCAAGAAAGCAATCCGAAGACCTTCCCACACTTCATTGATGAAACGCATATGATTCAGATTGGGTGATATGGAAGCATAATTTTAAAAATACGCCTGCTGATTGGCGAAGTTACGCCACAAAACACATTCAGACTAAATAGCGGTCATAATTTTTCGTAACTTACCACATTTAAACAAGCCCACTATTTTTGTTTATGGCCAAAACAAGCATACTTCTCGCCTTTTGGGACTTTTTGAAGGTCCGAAAAAAATACTGGCTGGTTCCCATAGTTGTCGTACTGGTTTTGTTGAGCCTACTAATCGTTCTTGCGAATGGCTCGGCCTTGGCGCCTTTTATCTATTCGCTCTTTTAAGCAGTTTACGTTGACGACAAACCTTAACTTTTTCAGCATGAACCTCAATATTATTGACATTCTGACCGCAAAACGTGACGGGGATGCCCTGAGCGATGAAGCCATCCGATGGTTGGTGGCGGCATATACCAGTGGAGACGTTACGGATTATCAGATGAGCGCTTTTCTGATGGCGGCTTTTATTCGGGGTATGAGTGAGGCCGAAACCCAAACCCTCACGCGGGCCATGTTGTATTCCGGTGAAGTGCTTGATTTAAGCGACTTGCCCGGCATCAAGGTGGATAAGCATTCTACGGGTGGGGTAGGAGACAAAATCTCGCTACCGCTTGCGCCCATTGTGGCGGCGTGTGGTGTGCCAGTACCCATGATTTCTGGCCGTGGCTTAGGACATTCAGGCGGAACCTTAGATAAATTAGAATCCATTCCCGGCTTTAATGTAAACCTGAGTATCTCGGAATATCGCTGGCAGTTGCAACAAAACGGCTTGGTATTGATCGGGCAAACGCCGGAAATTGCACCCGCAGACCGTAAACTATACGCTCTTCGGGATGTAACGGCCACGGTTCCCTTTATTCCTTTTATTGCCTCTTCTATTATGTCTAAAAAACTGGCAGAAGGGATTGATGCATTGGTATTGGATGTGAAATGTGGGCGTGGCGCTTTTATGCAAACCGAGCCGGAGGCCAAGAAACTGGCCCAGACATTGGTGGAAATCGGGGAAGCGTTTGGCAAGCCAACCGTTGGGTGGATCACCAATATGAACGTGCCACTGGGGCGAGCAGTAGGAAACTGGTTGGAGGTGGAGGAGTCCGTTCGGTGTCTGAAAGGGGAAAATGTGCCAGAGGTCATGGAACTGACGTATGTTTTGGCGGGCGAAATGTTGTGTTTGGGCGGCGTGGCCGAAACCCCGGAAGCGGGCTGCGAAATGGCCCAAGAAGTGGTGGCAAATGGCAAGGCGTTTGATAAATTCTTAAAGATTGTTCAGGCCCAAGGTGGTGATCCCCGTGCATTAGAGGATACAAATGCGTATCCGAACCTTGCACCAGCCTACGATATATACGCTTCGGATACCGCTATGGGCTATGTGCAAGAGGTAGATGCCCTAACCATTGGGAAAACGGCTGTATTAACGGGGGCTGGGAGAATGAAAAAAGAGGATCCGGTGGATCCTGGCGCGGGTATTTATCTACATTGTAAACCCGGCAGCGAAGTGCATCCCGGAATGCGGTTGGCAACCTTATACACCCATAAAACAGACGATGTGCCAACACTACAACATGCCGTGATCTCTGCCTATCGTTTTGGTGAAGAAAGACCTGCTCCGGCCCCTTTACTTATACAACGGGTAACGGGAAAGCAGTCTGGATAACGGACCTTGGGTAAACACCGTATAAATTTGGCATTTAGGGGGGAATAATCGTTGGGGAATGGTGACCTGAATGTTTATCTTATACTTTATTTGAAACTTCATAAGCGTTTTGCGTATCCAAGCCCTAACAAGTGCGTAGGATCGCTTTACGATCAAAACCTCTAAACCGAAATCTATTATGTCCATCTGGAAACGATTTGTCCGTGCAATTAAGTCCCTCTTTGGCGGATTGGTCTCTACCATCGAAGATCCAAAACTAATCCTTGAAGAAAATATTCGGGAACTGAACGATCAGGTTCCGAAGATGAATGAAAATATTGCCACGGTAAAGGCGAATGTGATGTTGCTCCAAAAAGAAGTGGCCAAATATGAAGCCGAACTGGCCGATCTAACCTCTAAGATCAAGGCGGGCATTCAGGCCAATCGCGAAGACATCGCACAGCAATACGCCATCCGGTACGAACAGGTAAAGGCGTCTCTCGGATCTGCCAAAGAGCAATTGCAATTTGCAGCCGCCGCCTATGACAAAGCGCTTCAGGTAAAAAAGGCCTTTATGCGGGAAAAAGACCGCAAAATTCAGGAGGCCAAAGAAGCCCTACGTGCCCACGAACGTGCCCAATGGCAAGCAAAAGTGGCCGATACCCTCGAACAATTTGAAGTAGGTGGGATTTCTGCGACACACGATGAAATGATCCAAAAGATCAATGAGCAAACCGCGAAGTCGGAAGCCCGCATGGAAATTGCATTAGACTCCATTGATACACAAGCCATGAAGATCGAAGAAGATGCCCAAAGCATCCGTGCTTCCGAAATTGTGAACCAATTTAAATTGGAAATGGGTGTTGGCGGTGGTGCGTCGGCTGGGCAACGCAAGAGCTTGCTGGATATTCCAGATGAAACAGGTTCTTCGGGCGGGTCATCCGCAAACCGTACACGCGAGGGCGTATAAAAGCCATATTTTTTTGACGCTTAGACCCTAAATCAGGATGGATCCCAAAGAATATGAACGCATCAAGGCCGAGGAGAAGCAGCATTTGTTGCAACTCAGGGCGTTGAAGCAAAAATTAGCCGAGGCCGAGCGTAAAAAAAACATACTGGGCGCTGTGCAGGGGACTGCTTTGCCAGACAGTGTGGCGGCAACCCATGAAGAAATGGTGGAACGGCTCAACCGAGAATCCATACGGACGGAAGTGAAGATGGAAATGGCGTTAGAAAGTGCTGGCTTGGACGTACCAACGCCTGCCCCTCAAATAAATGAGGAGGATGCACAAAAAGCACGTGCAGCCGATTTGATCCGGCAAATGAAACTTGAAATGGGAGGTATGCCCTTAGACGCGCAGCCTCATGCCGCTTCGGACACCCCTTTAGAAGGGGATAAATCCATAGGAAGACCCAGATCAACCGAAAAGGAGTTGGAAGTGGATGAGCGTCCAGAGGAAGCACGGAGTGTTGGGCGTAAACGCGGGATTTAGTGCCGATTCACTATCATAACACGAGGCACATAACTTTTGTCTCACGAACCACATGTACCGAGGTACAATGAGTAACGATTCGCATATTAACTTTCAGAAAGAAGCATTTTTAATGCCCTGGAACCTCACTTTCCTCATCTCGGCGATGGCGATGGTGCTGGGAACGATGATTATTGCACCAGGGGAAGCAGGAGAATTCTTGCGTAACATGATTTTGCTTTCCACTTTTGGTGCCGAACTGATGTATTTGGGGATAATGCCCAAGGATAAGAGATTCCAGCGGGCGGTGCGTTCGCGGATAAATGCCGAGATGTCTAAACAAGCCAATACGCCAACGGAACGGCTAAAGCAACTTAGTAGAAGCAGTTTGGAACGGTATGTACGGCTTAAAAAATATCGCGACGACATTGCCAGTAACTACAAAAAACTAAGTACGGCATCTCAATCGCTCTTGGATAGCCATGTGCGCAAGATTGAAGGCCTAATGGACTCTTACCTGACGATGCTTCATACGAAGGAACGCTACAACATGCTTCAATCGGATAATCGTGAGTTGGAAATTGCACGTGCCATCGAAGATTTGCGACTGGATATGGAGGATGACCCACCCAAAGTTCGTTCTGTGAAACAGCGACGCCTCACTATTCTGGAAAAAAGTTTAGAGGAACGTAAACGACTGAAAGAAAATAAAGAAATTCTGGATGCACAGATGGCCACGATCGAGGATGTTATCCGGTTCATTCATGAACAATCTCTTTCTATGAAAGATCCGGAAGGCATCACGTTCCAATTGGATACGCTTTTGAACGAGGTCGAGGAGACCCAAGCCTCAGTTTCGGAGCTGGAAGATGTGTTTAATAGCTCGGGAAGTATTTTAGATGGTATAGAGGCATATACACCCTCAGAGGCCACTTCCACCGGAACACGTGTCAAAAATTAACTATTGAAATAGGGCCGTAAAGGGGGCAGGTTAAGTACCAAACCCACTTTACGGTTTCTTTTTTCCGGTATATCCGGTTCATTAATCCCCAAAATAATGTCTTTAACGACCGAAACAATTTTTGAGACCCTGAACTATGCGATTGATCGGGAAGCTACAGACAGCAAAGGCTACACGGTTACCGGAGATGCGCTTGCGTTGATCACCATCAACCGACCTGATAAGCATAATGCCCTCAATGAAGTGGTCTTGCGCGAACTAAGCGCTGCCCTTTCGATGGCACGTTACGACGAAGACATAAAAGGGGTTATTATTACTGGGATGGGACAGCGCAGTTTTGTAGCCGGGGCGGATATTGCAGAATTTAGGCAACTAACGCCGTTGCAGGCCCAAACGTTGGCCACCAAAGGGCAAGGGGTTTTAAATCAGGTGGCACAAATGCCCAAGCCCGTATTGGCCGCCGTAAATGGATTTGCTTTGGGTGGCGGGTGCGAATTGGCCTTGGCATGTCATCTGAGAATTGCTTCGGAGCAGGCTGTTTTTGGCCAGCCAGAGTTGAACTTGGGTTTGATCCCCGGATATGGCGGCACGCAACGATTGCCCCGGATTGTGGGCCTTGGAATTGCGACCGAAATGATCTTAACAGGAAAACCTATTGATGCACAACGGGCCTATGGGTTGGGAATGGTGAGTCAGGTGGTTCCACAAAAAGACTTGTTGTCTGCCGCCAAGAAAATGCTGCGTACCGTTACCGCACGCGCGCCTCTTGGTATCCGGATGGCATTGGAAGCGCTACAAGCGTCGGAATTACCACTCGCTCATGGCCTTCAATTGGAAGCGACGTTATTTGGTCAGATTGTGTCGAGCAAAGACTTTTCGGAAGGTGTAGGAGCATTTCTTGAAAAACGAACTCCACATTTCACTGGTGAATAAAAACCATGCTCTTCCTAATTGCGGTCATATTGTTGTTGCTTCTGGCTTTTTTTGCAGCGGCCGAGTCCGCATTTGTAACGGCCAACCGTTATAAAGCCGAAATTGAGTGTGCTTCCCGTGGCCAAAATGGCAAAGCGGTTGAGGTTTTTCTCCACAATCCCATTCGTTTGTTTACCACCACACTTGTAGGAACCGTTTTAGGTTTGGTTTTATACGCCACCGCCCTTGCTTTTCTTTTATCCGAGGTATTGCGCCCCCTTCAATGGTCATCGGCCCTTCTACTGCCCATACAAATTTTGTTTGGATTTCTGACGGTTTTGCTCCTTGGAGAAATCTTACCCAAGCATTTGGTACAAAAGCAGCCCAATGAATGGATTTTCCTGCTTGCTCGCCCTCTTATGTGGTCTTATTGGTTTCTTTTTCCAATTATTCAACCCACAGTGTGGTTGTCGCAGGCCATTGCCCACGTGTTGCGTATTCAAGACCGCATTGTAAGCCCCTACCTGATACCAGATTTGGAAAGTTTGTTAAGTGAGCGATTTAATGAGACGCCAGAACCGGATCCCAAGATTGACGAAGATGAACGCGAGCTCGTTTCCAATGTATTAGAACTTCGTGAAACCCGTGTCCGAGAAGTAATGGTTAGCCGGACTCAAATTACGGCCCTTCGCATAGATACACCTCTTTCTGATGTACGGCGGGTTTTTACTGAAACGGGTTATTCGAAAATTCCAGTTTATGTACAACATCTCGACAATATGGTGGGGTATGTATTGGTACACGACCTATTCCATCATCCGGCTACATTAGAAAATATTGTACGTCCAATTAAATTTGTACCTGAAGCACAGCCTACCAATAAATTACTTCAGGCACTACTGAAAGAAAAAACCTCCATTGCATTGGTGGTGGACGAGCATGGTGGTGTATCTGGATTGGTCACGATGGAAGATTTACTCGAAGAACTAATTGGTGAAATAGAGGATGAGTTTGATCCAGATAATACACCCGTTCGGGTAATAGGGCCAAATACTTGGTCGGTTCGTGGAGATGCCGAAATACATGTATTGAGGGAACAATATGGGTTCACTATTCCAGAAGGAAACTATGACACGATGGGGGGGTATATTTTACATAAAACAGGTAAGGTGCCCGAAGTACATGGTCACTATATTTTCGATCAATATGCAGTGACCATTCTAAAGGCAACACCTAAGCGTGTTGACCTGGTGAAACTTAACCACATCTCATAAGCAAGGTCTTTTCAGGTTTATATAAGCCTTTGGGTTTGTTTTTTACATGTTCAATTTGACGTTTCATCAAAAAAAGGCATCCATATAAAAATATCCGGAACGATTCGGCCGGGAATGCCGTCTTGATGATTAACTTAGACCGACCTGAATTCCAGAGCTATTTTGCCTCCTCTTTGCATGACTCTAAAAGTGACTTACCCAAACGGCAAATCTGTGCCCCGTATTTTCCATAGAATACGCTTGGGGGTAATGGTTTTATTATTGGGTCCTGCCTGGCTTTATGCGCAGTGCGGCAAAATTGAGATTCCGTACATGCACGGACTTGTTGAGGTGGATGGAAAAGCGGACGAATGGGCGGACGTACCTTATAAAACGTTTTCCACCCCTTCAAAAGGCAAGAATAGGCGGAACGTTACGCAAATTGCACTTGCATGGGATGGATATGCCTTATACGCTTATTTTACCGTGCGAGACCGACACCTCATTGCACTACCCAAGGATAAATTACCCATCGAAGGTTTGGTCAAGCCTGTTCCCATTGATACAACCGGGCGTACCATTCCGATAGATACTTTGGCTTATCTTTACCTAAACGACTCTGTAGAACTTTATGTACATACAAAAGGGGAACCAACGTCCACCTTTTCGTCATCAGACTACCATTTGGTGACAGATTTATTGGGAAGAACGGTCGTTTTGCGTGGAAATCCTGTTTCGGCCTTAGAAGCACAATTGCCTAAAGTCGTAGATCAAGATGTGGTGTATTATGTGAAAAGTATTGCATCGGGCAGTGCGAACATGAATGACGACGAGGACGATGGTTATGTAGTGGAGATGATGATTCCGTGGGCTTCCTTGGGACTTTTGGAAGCAAAGTCCTGGATACACATCCGTTTGTTGGCAGGAAACAATGATAATGACGGCGAAGGCTTAGACATTATTAAGTCTGCTTGGTGCGGAGTAGAGAACCAAGATGCCGCTATAAATTGGACCGATGTTAAACTGGTAGGCCAAGCCACTTGGTGGGATAGAATCCAGAAAGCAATGGCGTTCTCCCCTTGGTTGCTGGTGGGAGGTGTTTTGGGAGGGGTATTGACCGCTTGGTTGCTTTGGCAATTATTAATCCGCCTTTTACGCAGGCTCAAGCCTACTAAAATGTCTTTCCCTCCAGATACCGACTCGGTTGAGCACCGAAAGACATCTTTGCCTGTCACCGAAACGAAACCAATTAAGACAGTACTACCAGAAGAAATCGCTCCGACAGTGATTCCACGCCCCATAGAAGTGGTATCTGCGGATGTACAGTTTCTAAAGCAGATGCAAAATTTGATCGAACGACGGATAGACGATCCACGACTAAATGTAGCTGAGTTAGCCCAAGCACTTAACATTAGCCCGCGTCAATTACAGCGGAAGATTCAATCACTCACGGGTGTGTCACCTGTATTATTTCTCCGCAACTACCGATTAGAACGCGCCAAACATTTATTGGAACAAGGCGCGGGCAGTATCTCGGAAGTGGCTTATGCGGTTGGGTTCAATACTCCTGATTATTTTGCAAAGGTCTTTAAAGAGCAATATGGGGTACAGCCTTCACAATACATTAAAACTGTTCATCAAGAGCTTCCTGGTGCAAATCAGACATAGAAGCCAATATATCGGACATTGTCGCCGGAATTGGGGTTTTCGTCTTATAAATGGGCGTTTTACATCAATGAATTTCGGATTTTCAGTTCGGCTTTCGGTGCTGCTCCGTTGGATTCGATAATGTTCTTTGTATGTAAGCCCGAATCGCCTTTAATGCTTCTGCCAGTGTGGGCACCGTTGTTCCTGGTAAGTTCAACGATATGTGTTTGGTACTTTATCTGGCTGGTTTTGGTAGTGCCATACCATACTTTCGGAAGCAAAAGGAAATAACAACGGAGCAGTACCTGATTGTTTGGTAGAGCGGGCCTTTTCTGAGGTGCGCTTTTTTTATGTCTTGCCAATTTCCACCCACTATCCACTTGCCATACCTTTGCAAGGTACTCATTCTCCTTGGCGTTTCCGTAAGGTTTGAATCAGGTCGTAAGACAAAATGCCCGTTCCAAACATCAAAGCAATAAAGCCACCCAGCAGTAGAAGTTCGAAGTACCAGTGCTGAAGTATGGGCAAAAATTGCCACAAGGCAAAAATACCCAGTGCGCCCGCCACCAAAATGGCAATTTGCGTCCAGTTATGAGGGATTGGGTAAATCTTCTGGGCCGAAAAATAGACTCCTAATGACATTACAAAATAGGCCCCAAAGGTTCCCCATGCCGCAGCAAGCAAGCCATAATGGGGGACGAATAAGAAGTTTAGCAAAAAGGTGACGAATGCACCAAGTAAGGTAATGGGAATGAGCCGTGAAGTTTGTTTTTGGATGTAAATCCCGGCAGAGAAAATACTTTCCCAACCCTGAAGAAAGTAGGCCCCCAGCACAATCGGGACAATCGGGAGGGCAAACCAATACTGAGCAGGCAATAGGGTACGGCCTTCGGGTAAGGGGAATGCGACAATTTCTCGGGCAAAAAAGGTGATACATAACCAAGCCGTAAGCCCAATTGCGGTAAAAAGCAAAAAGACTCTTGCAAAAAGGGGTTTTGCATCTGGATCCCCTGCGTGGTTAAAATAAAATGGTTGCCAAGCAAAGCGAAACATTTGGGTAAACAACATCATAAAGACACCAATCTTATAGATATTGTTAAAAACGCCGGTTACATAATCGCCATAGTCTTCAGGCGTGAGCAATTTGGCTCGTTCGGCAGCCGGAATCACGTTCCCATATAACGCTAAAATCTGCCCCTTCTCCATCATGTTGAGGAAAAATCGGCTTAGCGTTTCGGTTGCGGCAAAAGCAAGACCATTAGGCAGAAGTGGAAGGCCATACTTTAGCAAAGACTTTGCGGTTTGGCCATCGTACATAAAACGGAAACGCTCGAAATAAACGGGCAGAAGAACCAAGACCTGAAACCCAGATGCCAGAACATTTGCCAAAAAGACCCCTACAATTCCCCAGTGGAAGAACGCAATAAAAATTACATTTAATACCAGGTTGAGCGTAATGTTAGAGAGTTTTACGGCAGCAAATCGGTAAGGACGGTTGGAAAGGCGTAATTCTGCTAAAGGTATTGCGGCCATGGTATCTAATAAGACGATGGCGGCCATATAAAAGACCAATTGTTGCCATTCCGGATTGAGGGTAATGAGGTTGCTGGTAACGGCAGGGAAGGCAGACATGGTTAGCGAAAAAGTGATGCCGCTTATGAGGAGCATCAATGTAGTCGTACTAAATGTCTTATTCGCTTTTATACGGCCTTCTTTTCCTGACGTAAACTTAAAGTAGGCTGCCTCTAATCCGTAGGTGTATAGAATATTAAGGAACACAAATGCGGCAAAAACCACCCCAATTACCCCATTATCATTCACGGGTAGATAATGCGCATAAAACGGAACAATAAGCACGTTTAATGCACGTCCAAGAATGGAGGAAATGCCATAGACAGCAGTATCTTTGAGAAGTTTTTGAATGCGGCTCATGGAGAATAATGGTGAGGGATTACTTTCGGAGGAATGGTCTGAAAAAGAAATATAGGGCTGCCCGTGCAGAAAGGCCAATAACTTCCCAGATTAAACTTCCCAAACGTTCCCCTGCTTTGAGGGGACTGCGTGATACGTCTTCGGTGAATGATTGGCTCAGGCGGAGAGGTGCGTCATCCAGATTTTTTTTATACCGCTTTTTGTTGCGGGAGAACAGAAGACCATCCATCCACAAATGGCTAGCATACCCGGTTACGGCTGCGCCATAAAACAACCAACCGACCATAGGGCTATAAAGCAAATGAATATTGGTGATGTAGGGCAGGATCAAAAACGGAAGCGGGGTGAGGAACATGGCCCAATGGGTATGTGTCCAGCCCCGATGCTTCCCCAAAGCAGGGAGAATTGCAAAAAGGCCCAGATACGCCGCCGCTTCAAAGTTTCGGAGAACGATCAATACCAAGTCTATCACCAAAAATAGGCGATAGAAGATTTTTTGTGCATGAGAATTGATGTCCACATCTGGCCAAAGGCCAAACAGCATTCCAATTCCGGAAGTTACCAGCGTATACCCCAACCAATCCGGTACAGACAACGAATTCGCGACTCCTGAAAGTGAAACGCCATAGGCTACGATGCTGGTATAAGCAATCGAACCAAGGGCTGCACCATTGATATGCCCTCTGTAGTCTGCCATAAAGGCTCCGAATCAGGAGGTTTGTTTTTATAGAAAGCGGAATTTTTCGGTCAAGTCCTCGCCGGAGTCGCTGTCCACGAAGCGGAAGTGAACCGGATCAATGACTTCATCGGCCACCAAATGAACCCGTACTTTCATGCCAAAACGCCACCGTATGGTACGTGGTACAAGTCCATCCCGTAGGTGCTTAAGATACGACATTAAAAAAGGATGTACTTGCAGCGTGACCGATGTTTTACCTGTTTGGGCTTTATAAATTTCTAACCATGCCTCAATGCGCTTGAGAACAGTTTCTACACTCGGATTAATCAGTACGCGATTGGGCGCTGGCTGACGGGCGATGGAAGTGGTATAACTGGGGCGCAGTCGTTGACGGGTGATTTCTACCAAACCAAAATCACTCATCGGAAGGACTTTTGTAACGGCCCGGTCTTTTCTGAATTCCCGTCTTAAAGCCTGTAAAACCTTTCGGCGGTGACTATCCAGACGTAGATCAATAAAATCTATAACGATAATGCCTCCCAAATCGCGCAGCCGGAGGTGTTTGGCAATATATCGGACGGCTTCGAGGTTTACATTCAGCGAATTCTCTTCCTGAGTTAGGCCATGGCCAGCACGTCCGGAGTTTACATCCACCACATGCATGGCTTCGGTATGTTCAATGAATAAATAGCCACCGGAGGGCATGTCCACTCGGCTGGAATAGGCCTCCTCTATTTGCTTTTCAATTTTGGTTGCCTTGAAGATGGGTGGCGTATCTGTATAAAGCTGGACGGCTGAGGTCATTTGGGGTGCTATTGCCTGAACATAGCTTTTGATGTTTTTGTGTGCACGCGCATCGTCAATCAAAATCCGGTCGAAGTCTTCCGTAAATAAATCCCGAATCACAGACGAGGCCATACTTACGTCCTGATAGATTACCGCAGGTGGATTGCCTTTCTTTTGAATGTTTTCTTCAATGCGCTTCCACTTGTCTATTAATAATTTCAGATCTGTATAGAGCGATTTTGCATCACGGTCTTGGGCGACGGTTCGGACAATGAGGCCAAAGCCTTGAGGTAATAGACTTGAGGCCAGTACCCGCAGGCGTTTTCGTTCTTTTTGAGATGCAATTTTTTTGGAAACTGCCACATAATTGGCCATTGGAACCAAGACCAAGAACCTTCCGGCAAGCGATACATCGGTTGTAACCCGACTGCCTTTATTGGAAATAGGCTCTTTGCTGATCTTGACCAAGATCCGGTGACCTTCTCTTAGATACTTGGCAGGGTGAACAGAAATGGCGGGTTTTAAAGTCTGAGAGGGCACGCTTTCGGCGATAGCGGCAAGCGCAATAGGGTTGCTGTCAGATCCCGAATCGGTAGATTCACCCGGAACGGAAGGCATGTCTAAGGTGTCACTGGAGGAAGGACGCCGCCGTTGTCCGCCTCTTCTGCGTGAGCGGGGCTTGCTGGTTTCTGGATTTTTTGTGTCGTCCCCCAGATTTTCCTCGTCATTGGTTGTAGGCCCTTCATCCGATTTTTCGGAGGTGAGCAATGGGTCACTTTGTTTGTGGGCAGCGGGATTCTGGTGTTCAGAACGATGGTGCTGAGGTGGTCCCGACCGCCGGTTCCGATGTTCTCTGGCAGGTTTTTCTATGGGGGAAGCAGGGTCGTTTACGGCATCGGTTGCTGCCTGAAGAGGGGCGTCTTCGGTTGATGGTGCTTCTGAACGCTCTTTTTGAGGCCGCGTATGTGGGTTTTTCTGAGAACGGCTCCGGTTGCGGTTAGGCTGTGAGTCCGTTTCGGTATTTGTAGCAGCGGCTTTATGGGTTTCTTTTACTACACCACTGGTTTCGGATTTGGCTGGGCCGCTGGCCTCATGCGTATTACCATTTGCGCGTTCCCGTTGATTGTTCTCGGAGGTGGGACGTTTTTTTCTCCGATTTTTACGCTGTGCCTCATCTGGACGATCGTTCCGTAGAACGGGTTCATATTCTAATTCCTCATCTTCGGAGGGAGGCTCGTCCTCATCCCCCAAGTCATACCGATCACTGATGGATTTTGCCAAGGACTCTTCCTTTACTTCAATGGCAGAAGACGGCATTTCGACTGTTTCGCCCAGGTAGCGCAGCATTTCAGGCGTTGTATCAGAAATATCCGAAAAGTGCAGGAATGCGTCTTGTTTTTGGCCAATATCTACAAAACATGCTTGAATATTAGGCATTATTTTGCGGATTCGTCCGAGGTAGATGTTACCCAAGGTACGGGCGTTGTCGGAAGTTTCGATGTAGAGTTCTACTAATTCCCCATCTTCCAGAAGGGCGATTTGCGTCTGCTCCTTCTGAGAATTGATTACTATTTCTTTTGACATAAAAACTGTATGACGCATCGAACATTAGAGGCGGACACAGGCGGAGGCGCGGTCGGTGGTAATCGCGCAGCATAATCCATTTCCAAAAAGCCCTGCAAAGGGATATGAAAGGGCTATTGGAACGGCGTGTCTCGGCACTACTTGGCTGCACCTATTACAAGTGCAAATGGTTCGGTTGCGGCGTGGTTAAAACGTAAAAATCGTGGGCTCCATTAGAGCAAAACGACGCATCCGCAATTCATCTGTACATGACAGGAGCTGGAGCGTCTATCATAAAGCAAAAAAGAATCGCGATCATGAGCGTGATGCACCGTAAAAGGTCTTCTTATGGTTCTGCTTTTGCGGGCGGAGAGTGAAACATGCACACCCAATCAGGCTTAGGTGGTTTCACGTGTTGTGACGGATTCGTCTTAGTGGCAATGCAAGACAGAACAGTTTTTGTTTACGGCGTATCTCTGTAACCGGAAGGCTTTTAAATAAAAAAGCGCTTTCCAACAACGATTACATTTTAAACTTTATATTGAAACAAGTTACGAAAACAAATCGGGTGCTTTCAAGAATAAGGGTCTAAGTTTATTTTGGAAATGCCTTGAAACGTCTTTAGAACAGAGAAAAACAATCATTGTGTTCTCGAAGGGTGTTTGGGTGCTAAAATTCATGATCAGTGCAAGTAAAACACACGCTTCTTTCGCCAAAAGGTCACGGTACTTCCCCTTTGTCTTCATAAATTGATTAACCCCTTCACCAGAACCATTGTCGAATGGTGCGGTTGTTCTGAAAGCCCAAAAACGGATACTCTTTGATTCGATTTTGGCACATCCCGTCAGAGAATCCCGTAAATTTCGACATCCGCGCCAAGTGCCCCTGCCCTATACTGTGCACTACTTAAACCAAAAAAAGAAACATTTATGCCAGACACAGCAACCGAAAAGCCGGTCGTAGCAAGAGGTCTTGCCGGTGTATATGCACTCGAATCTGCCCTCTCGTTTATTGACGGAGAAGCGGGAATTCTCGTTTATCGGGGGTATAATATTCATGAATTGGCAGGAAAGGCCAGTTTCGAAGAAGTGGCACACCTGCTTTGGAAAGGTCATTTGCCAAATCAAACCGAATTGGACACATTAAATGCTGAACTACGGGCCAATCGTGAAGTGGATGATGTCATTGTTGATACATTGGCCAAGTTGCCTAAAAACATCGAACCGATGGCGGCTTTACGAACGGCGGTGTCCCTGTTGGGAAATTTTGATCCCGAAGCAGAAGACATGTCTCCGGAGGCAAATTACCGAAAGTCTATTCGTTTGACGGCGCAAATGCCCACCGTGTTGGCCGCATTTGATCGGGTACGTAAAGGACTTCCGGTGATCAAACCGCGAAAAGAAGGCTCAATTGCCGCAGAATTTCTTTATATGATCAATGGTGAAGTACCGGGTGCAGCTACCGAACATACACTGGATACTTGTTTGGTGCTTCAAGCCGATCACGGCTCTAATGCCTCGACGTTTACCGGACGTGCTGCCGCCTCGACGCTTTCAGACTTGCATTCATCGGTTGTTTCGGCCATTGGGGCTTTAAAAGGTCCGTTGCATGGCGGAGCCAATATCGCCGTGATGCGCATGTTAAAAGATATTGAGGCACGGGGCATGACCGTAGAAGCGTTTGTGGCCGAAAAATTTGCTAAAAAAGAAAAAATTATGGGTTTTGGCCATCGGGTGTATAAAACTTTAGACCCACGAGCGGTCTCTCTGCGCGAAATGCTGATTAAGGTTTCAGAAGAAAAAGGCGAAATGAAGTGGTATGAGATGGAAACCAAAATGCAACAATTGGTCAAGGACGCGAAGGGCTTAAACGCCAATGTGGACTTCTATTCTGCACCGCTTTATTACCTGATGGGCATCGAGATTGATTTGTTTACCCCCATTTTTGCCATGTCGCGGATTACCGGATGGACCGCCAGCATCATGGAGCAATATGCAGATAATGCGCTCATGCGCCCGAAGTCGGTGTACACGGGGGTTACAGACCTGAAGTTTACGCCCATCTCCGATCGGGGTTGATTTTTACCAACATCATTTTGTACCCCGTTAACCTTTTGGTTGACGGGTTTTTTTTGGTGCGCCCGGCATGTGCGC
>DDTM01000010.1 GCA_002344075.1 Bacteroidetes bacterium UBA2364 | reverse complement strand
ATTCACACATCGATTGACACTACCTCTTTTTTTAGTACAAGTTGGTTCACCATCGCAAGTCCGGTATGCCGGGTTCCTTCCGTTACGTTGCGTTCTATGGTTTGGGCGTGCAGGACTTTCAGGCCAGGGAAGTCCTGTAATAGTTCTGAAAGCGTGGGTAACATCGCGAGGGATTGCGGGCCACCTGTTCCGTACCGGAGTTGCGCTGGGGCATATGCCTCCAATAAAAAGACTCCATTAGGACGGAGGGCATGTACTGCGCCTAAGTGAACCTTTTTCCTGAGTTCTGGAGGTAAATGACAAAAAATGGAGAGGATACCATCCCATCGTTGCTTTCCCAGAGAATAGTCATTAAGGTCTGCATGTTGCCAATTTACCGCAACCTGATGCGCTTCGGCGAGTTTTTGCCCTTTGACGAATCCGGAGGCGGCGGCATCCACCGCTACAACCTGGTAGCCATGGGTTGCCAGAAAAACGGCATTCCGGCCCTCGCCCTCTCCAAGCGATAACAAATCGCCTTTTGGAAAGTGGTCATAGGCTCCTGCCAAAAAATCGTTTGGTGCAGTTCCGAAAATGTATGCTTCCTCTTGGTATGCGGCATCCCACATGGTTTTTGGGGTTTGGTTTCAGTTTTCACAAGATAATCGGTAGCCACGTGTACGGCCATTGCTAATTTACGACATTCAACAACCCAGACCATTCCTTACATCCCTTTTTAAGTGGGTTTGATCTTTAAAATGAACATGAAAGCATATTTAGCCAACCAAATTCAAGCGGTACTCGCTACCATAGAAGGTGTTCCGTCCGATTTTGAGGTGCAATTTCAGGTACCTGCACGGGCCGATCAGGGCGACTTGGCGTCCAATTTTGCCATGCAATTGGCGAAAAAGGTAGGAACTAACCCACGCGCCTTTGCTGAACGGGTTTTGTCCACAATCGAATTTGATCCGGATTTGATTGCGGGTGTAGAAGTTGCAGGGCCGGGGTTTATCAATTTTCGATTCTCAAAGAACTACCTTTGGAATGGTGTTGTCGAGATATTGATGAAAGGAGTTGCTTATGGTCGTTCCACACAAGGAGCCGGAAAAAAAGCAATGGTGGAGTATGTAAGTGCAAACCCTACTGGGCCGCTTACCGTAGGACATGGCCGGAATGCGGTTTTGGGCGATACGATGGCCAATGTGCTCGATTGGGTGGGTTATGATGTAACGCGAGAATATTATTTTAATGATGCCGGACGACAAATGCGCGTCTTGGCGCAATCCGTTCGGGCGCGATATTTGGAACTGATTTGGCCGGATTGCCCGATGAAAAAAATCGGCGAAGGCGAAGAAGGCATTTGGGTTCCAGAGGCGTTCCCGAATGGCGGTTATCAAGGTACTTATATCATAGAAATTGCAGCAACACTGCGAGAGGAAAAAGGCGATGACTTAATTGAAAACAGGGAATGGCAGGCCGATGAGGTTCCGGAGGCCGAACTTGTACCGTTTAAGGAGAAAGCCATCACCCTGATTTTTAAAGATATAGACCAAACCATGCGTCGTATGGGCGTCAAAATGGATACATTCTTTAATGAACATACCCTTTATACCAACGGGAATGTAGAGGCTACTTTGGCTGCCTTGCGCAAAACAGGTTTGGTGTTTGATGCCGATGGTGCGGTTTGGTTCAAAACCAGTACCTTTGGGAAGGAGAAAGAAACCGTATTGGTGAAGTCCTCTGGTGAACCTACCTATCGCTTGCCCGATATGGCGTATCACGTAGAAAAACTGAATCGGGGCTACGATTTATGTATAGACCTGTTTGGCGCTGATCATATAGACACCTACCCCGATGTCTTGAATGGGCTGAAGGTCTTGGGCTACGATGCACAGAAAATCCAAGTGGTGATTTATCAGTTCGTGACATTAATGAAAGGCGGTGAGGCCGTGAAAATGTCCACCCGAAAAGCGAATTTTGTGACCTTAGATGACCTGATGGACGAAGTGGGCGAGGATGTGACACGCTATTTCTTTCTGGCAGTTTCCCCGAATACCCACATCAATTTTGATCTGGATTTGGCGAAGGCCGAGGCCGAAAAAAACCCTGCGTTTTATTTGCAATATGCACATGCGCGGATCCACCAGATTATTACAAAAGCCGCAGAAGTAGGGTTGTCGCTTAAAGCGGAGGGCGATCTTTCTGTACTTACGCACGATCGTGAAATAACACTGATTAAGGCTTTGTTGCAATTCCCAGACGAAATCATAGGAACAGCCAAAAGCCTTCAACCCCAACGCCTGATTAATTATCTACGCGAGGTAGCAGAGGCCTTTCATGCCTTTTACCACGATTGCCGGATCATTGGCGAGGCCGAAGACGTGGCACAAGCCCGGTACAACCTTGCTTGTGCTGCTCAGTATGTGGTTCGGAACGGTCTCGGTATTCTGGGCCTTTCTACCCCTGAAAAGATGTGAGCCTGATGTGGTGATACGCAAGGGGCGAGATGCCTTAAATAGCACTTCTAAACGTTGTGGCTTAGCATGATGTGAGGGAGGGAGATGTTGTTTTTATTGTATAATCATCATTAAGTTAACCAAGATTAAATTGTATAAATTTATTATTGAACTTTAGGGAACGGACTTATGCGGGTAGCCTATCAGGGAGAGCCGGGAGCATTCAGCGAATATGCTGCACTAAAGCTGCTGGGTGACAATATTCTTACTGTCCCCAAGCCTTCTTTCGAGGAGGTGTACGACGCACTCGAAAGCGGTGAAGTGGATAAGGCGGTTGTTCCCATCGAGAACTCATTGTTCGGTAGTGTACACGTCAATTATGACTTGTTGCGAAAACACCCTTTCCGAATTATAGGCGAGCTTAAACTGCGTGTGGTACACAATTTAATGGCCTTACCAGGCGTAAAATCTGAGGACATTTGCTATGTGTATTCGCATTGGCAGGCATTGGGACAGTGCCAGGATTTCCTTCGGACTAAGCTTCCGAAAGCCCAATACATTGATGCTTATGACACCGCCGGTGCTGCCAAGGTATTGGCCGAGCATGGATATCCACAGCCACACCGTAGTGCCGTCATCGCTTCGGTTCGAGCTGCCGAATACTATGGACTTGAAATCTTGGCAAAACGTATTGAAAGTGACCATCAAAACTATACCCGCTTTCTGGTACTTCAGCCAGAATCCGCGTCAATCCCGCTGTGGGACACAACCGAACCGAGGAAGACTTCGGTGGTGTTTGCTCACAAAGAAGACTTGGCCGGAGCGTTGTTCAAAAGCCTTGCCGTTTTTGCCCTCCGAGACATAGACCTTTTGAAAATTGAAAGCCGCCCGCTTGTAGGAAGTCCGTGGGTTTACTTATTTTATTTAGATATTCAAGGCCGAGAATCCGATGAGGCGGTACAAAAAGCGTTAGACCATCTATCGGAACTGACGGCCTACCTTAAAGTGTTGGGGTCGTATCCGGTAGGTGAGACCATTGAATAGCGCCCGCCACCAAAATGTACAGGCATTGAGGAAACACGTTGTGTTCTGCAATGCCATTCAACCTTTGATCATCAGTTTAATCCAATATAAACGATGTCACTCGCCTACATCGTGCGGGAGGGGCTTTCAGGCTTTGCCCGTGCTAAACTCGCTTTTGTTGCCTCGATCAGCGCCATGACCGTCGCATTGGCTTTGATCGGTATTTTGATTTTAATTGGGTTCCAAGCAAGGCAGCTATCAGAATGGCTCACGAAACGGGTTGGGCAAATAGATGTCTTTCTCCATCATGTAGATGAGCCGACTGGTAGAACCCTCCGAGACCGCATTGTAAACTTGCCTGGTGTTGAAAGTGCGACCTATATCTCGAAAAGGGAGGCCATTCGGGTTTTCCGGCGGGAGTTCGGAGAGGGAGCAGAAACCTTTTTAAGCGATGGCGGAGATTTTCTGCCGGCTTCGGTCAAGGTACAGGTAAAGCCAGAGCGAACCAATCCGGAAAGCCTGAACCGAATGATTAAAACCTTGCGCGGCCAACCTCATGTGGATGATGTCGTCTATAACAGCCGTGCGCTTACTGCGGTGCAACAAAACCTGAGCACCCTTACATGGGTCGGGATTTCTTTGGGGTTGGTGATCTTGTTGGCAGCGGTTTTTTTGGTAGCCAATACAATACGACTGACCATTTATGCGCGTCGGTTGCTCATTAAGACCATGAAATTGGTAGGTGCTACGGATTCTTTTATCCGCAAACCCTTTTTGGTAGAAGGTTTGGTACAAGGATTGCTGGGGGGTATGGTGGGGGCTGCTTTCATGGGCGGGATGAATGCCCTTTTGCTTTGGTTTGTCCCTCAGTTACAAAACCAACCTTGGCCCGGAGGCCATCCATTGGTGATGGTACTGGCATTGGTGGGGTTCGGACTGGTACTCGGTTGGCTGGGCTCTTTGTTCGCCATCAGAAAATTTGTAAAAAGTGTAACCTTGAATTAATAACGCCATGAAAAACTTCTTTCTTTCCGGCAAAATCACCCTAATGGCTTGTTTCATTTTGATATGGACTTTGGCCGGATGTGATACCACACCCAATGAAATCCCGGTGGATGATGCCGCCATCGCAAAAAGTACCGAAACCAAAATTGTGACCCTGGGAGACAAATCCCTGGTTCTGGCCAATACCTTAGCAGCAGACCAATCCAATGTGGACATTCGTGGGTATGCCGAATTGGACGCCGCCGAAGTTGCTTTCGAGAAAGTGGCAACCGGGAAAGATGACGCCCAAGCACAAGCCCGCCTTGCAGATCTCCTTATTCGGGACGAAGATTCCGCACTGACACGGTTGTTTCGAGTAGATCCAGTTAACCCTATTGGTAAATACGTAAATACCGCCATTAAAATGCCGCGCTATAATGGCGTTAATATTGATCAAATGGCCGGAAAGATCGGGATTTACGATGTGGATGCACCCGTTTCGGTCAAAACTTGGCGGGGTTGGGTGACCATTCGTTCCGCTGCCCACGACGTATATGCGAGGGTGGACGAGGGAGATCTGAATTATTTTCAAACTTCCTGCACAAATGATAATAAGTCGGAATTTATTTTGGACAAAGGTACCGCCCTTTTAGTCCCGGCTCGGACTACCGATCCAACCAAAAACCTTAACGGTCGGTTAGAACTAACCGTAGAAGATGGGAGTATCAAAATTCAGGGGCTTGATATTCTTTCCGGGCAAATTGTAAAACGGGGCAACGGCGAAGTATTTCAAGGCACAATAGACCGGATGGGTGGTGTGATGCGAATGACGATGAAAAAGGGGAATATCGTTGTACAAAGCTGGGATGAATATATCAAGAGTGGCGGCAAATAGGCGGATATTACCTGTTCGATGAAATAAAAACATAAAAATATGGCAGCACTACATTTATGGTGCTACCAAAGAATCTTGTAGCTCACTATATTGAGCCAGCTTTTTCGCTTTTGTTGCCACAATCTTGTAGATGTGAGAACCCACAAGATAGGCAACAGGGCGGAAAAGTTTTTTTTGTCATGTACTTAGCCTCGAATTAATAAAGTTAGGCTTAAATAACACTCAAGTCTCACAGACAACAGGTTTGGCGGAAATAGAAATTGAAAAATTACGAAAAAGCTCCCCCTCAGTATAAAGCTTAAAAATTAATAAAAAAGAGAGAAATTCATCGAGCAACGTGGCGCGTGCTTTAAACAGACATTGCGTATGAAACGACAAATTAAAAAATGGGCATTTCGGCTAACCGTAACAGGGTTGCTTATTGCAGGACTTTTACTTGTAATTGTGTTAAACCCATTTTTGACCTATGCCAACAAGACAACTCATAACAACTTTACGGTTTATCATAACCAACAGATTGACAATTTAATTTTGGGACAACTTGACCAAGCTCAAAAAATTATAAAACAGAGTGAGTTTTATAATTCTAATTTACAACTTGACATTTGTTTAAATGATGGCTCTAACTATACAAAACTTGTTGAAACTATCGGAGGCAGAGCGTTTGCAAGAGGTTTTTATGATAAAGTTGTTTTATTTGGTAGCACAGACTATAAAAATAATTTTGTAGAACTAAATGGCTACAAGTGGAACTTGACACAACTTTTGGCACACGAAATGACACATTGTTTACAGTTTGACAAGTTAGGACTTTGGAAATCAAAACCTCTTGCAAATATTCCAAAGTGGAAGTGGGAGGGCTATGCTGAATACGTCTCCAGACAAAGCAATGACCAAAAAGACCTTTCAAAAAACATTGCGAGACTTATTGAAACCGACAAAAATAATTGGGAAGTGAAATTCTCGGATAGTACAATTTCGTCAAGAGAATATTACGACTATTGGACATTGGTACAGTATTGTATGGACATCAAACAAATGTCTTATGAAAAACTTCTTACCGACACTACAAGTGAACAAAACATTAGACAAGAAATGATGAAGTGGTATGGTGAGAATAAAAACGAACGTACAACATCGTATTGACAATAGTTGGGCTGACGTTTTTAAAATGCTCCACCATCGCCAATACATGGCACACTTTTAGAAGGGACTTTTTTGTTTGAAGTCTCTTTTTTATAGGGTGACCACACGATAACGGTAATGCCAATAGACATTACGATGCACTTAGATTCGGTGATATTTTTGCCTATCGTTGAGAAAAAGCTCTGTAGGAACGGCATTATAATCGAACCCTAGGGGCGATATCATACGAGAATCCAGCAGGCCGCATAAAATGTGAAAGAGGCATTCATGAGGTGCTTTGGGAGGCTTTGAAATGCACCCATAAAACCCGTTGATATGAATAAATGATACCAACGGGTTAAAAAAGGATGCCTACATTACTTTGCTTGTATCGGGGCTTTATTAAATCTGCCCCAAGCCACAAATATTGCCAAGGCAAATAAAACAACATTAGCAAATATAGATTCATTTTGTGATAGATGTTCTCTTATTGCTAATAGCATAATGACTGCAATACCAACGGCTGCAAGTGGTGTTAAAATTGGTTTTATTCGTAAAGCTGCTGGAAGAATTAGACCAATTGCCCCTAACAATTCTGCGATACCAATGAAGCGCACCATTGTTTCTGGTGTATGGTTCACAAAGCCCATGCCATTTGCCGCCAAATCTGAAATTGGCATACTTACTTTCATAAATCCTGCCATAACAAATGCTACGGCTAATAAGACTTGTGCTACCCACAAACCAATGTGAAGTACTTTTGATTTTTGTTGTTCTGTCATTTTAATTTTTGAATTTAATTATAAACTATTTCGCCATACTTGCCACTCATATAATCGTTATGAGCTTGTTGGATTTCTTCTCTTGTACTCATCACAAAAGGACCTTGTGCCACAAACGGCTCGGTGTATTTTTCTCCACCAAAAATGATAAGTTCAGCTTCTGTTTCAAGGCGATTGGTAAACTTAATGTCGCCATCTTTATCATCAAAACCAACTAAATCGCCTAAATGATATTTTACTTCACTGATAGTTAGGTCTTGTTGCGGAAGGAATGCTGCATACTCTAATCCGTTTTCTGTTGGCAATGTAAAAGTTTTACCTGCTTGTAATTTGATATGAAACAAATATTGCTTTGCATATGTTGGGATTTTTGAACTCTGACCGCCATATTCACCTACAACAACTTTTAAAGTTCCTGCATTATTATCTAGTTGAACTAATGGCAATTCTTCATTTTGAACCGCCAAATACTCAGGGTTTTTATTCTTTTCCACAGCAGGTAAATTCATCCAAAACTGAAAACCGTGCATTAGTTTACCACTTGTTTTAGTGTCAGGTCCAATCGCCTCGTTGTGTATAACTCCATTTCCTGCCTTCATCCACGCCTTGATGTCCACGACTGTCATAGTGTTTGGCTTCTCCATTAAGAATATAGGTTATAGTAACAATCCCACGATGAGGATGAGCTGCATCTGCATTGAGTTGCCTTGTAGGTATCATAAAAGGAGAAATGTAGTCTAAGAATATAAAATGTCCTACGTGAATAGTGTAATTGTTCGACACTAGGCGGTGTATTTCTATCGTTCCAATGTCAGCCCGATGTCCTCGGGTTTTGTAAACGACTTGATTCTTCATTTTTTTACGTTTGTTGAAAACAATAGTGTAAAGATAAACATAATTGCTTTATATTTGTAATCAGTTACCAAAAGGTAATCAATAAATGGTATAAAAATGGAAAAGAAAGAACACAAAGACTGTATGTCCCTATTAGTTCCTGTAAGGGATACGCTTGATGTGATTGGTGGAAAATGGAAACTACTCATTTTAATCTCTGTTTGGGAAGGCAATAAATATTTTCGTGAGATAGAACGTAGTATTCCGAAACTTTCCACCAAAGTGTTGGCAAAAGAGTTAAAGGATTTAGAAGCAAACAAATTGATAAGACGAACTATTATTGATGATTATCCTGTTCGTATTGAATACACCATAACAGAACACGGCAAAACATTGCAAACGGTTATTGAAACATTACGAGATTGGGGTTTGACACATCGTAAAGAAATTTTCGGGAAATAGCTGTCTATTCTCGTTCTGTTTATTTAGGTTTTATTGTCTGAGTAAACTTGTCATAGTATTACTGTCAAGGGGTCAAATGTTGTACCTTTCTCTTATGACGGAGCATACAGTTCTGTTTAGATTACACCGTAAATCGTAAAACTATGTCGGTAGCTTTTAAAGAACGTTTGGTGGCATTGGATGCCCTTCGCGGTCTCACCATCGCTGGAATGATTTTGGTCAATAATCCCGGAAGCTGGGGATTTGTGTACCCGCCTTTAGAACATGCCGCATGGCACGGCCTAACACCCACGGATCTGGTTTTTCCGTTTTTTCTGTTCATTGGTGGGGTTTCCATGTGGTTTTCGTTTGGTCAGTACGGGCAGAAACCTTCTTGGGAATTGATCCGGAAAATTTTCTGGCGTACCGTCAGTATTTATGTATTGTACGTGATTATGCATACATGGCCATTGATTAAGCAAAATTGGGATTATTCACATTTCCGCATATTGGGGGTATTGCCTCGCATCGCCTTGTGTTATTTCTTTGGGTCGCTTACTGTATTGTATCTGGATCAGAAAAAAATATGGGGGCTTTCGGCGGTGATTTTGATCGGATACTGGTTGATCATGGCGCTGGGTGGAACCGGAAACGATGTATTTAGCCTGCAAACCAACTTTCAGCGCCAGGTGGATCTTTGGATTTTGGGCGAGAACCATATGTATAAAGGGGAAGGCTTGCCTTTCGATCCGGAGGGCGTCTTGAGTACCCTCCCTTCCTTGGTGACGTTGCTGATTGGATATGAAGTGGGGCGTCTGATCGGTAAACGGGAATCATGGGGGTTGTTGCTGTCTCGTTTTTGGGCCTATGGGGCGGTCCTGATAGTGGCGGGGTTAGTCTGGCACTGGGGTTTCCCGATCAATAAAAAAATCTGGACCAGTTCGTATGTTCTTGTTACCGGAGGATTGGGGATCTGGTTCTTGGCGTTTTTGCTCTGGATAACCGAGGTAAAAGGCTGGAAGAAAATGACTTTTCCTTTTGTGGTGTATGGGACCAATGCCATTTTTGCATTCTTTATTTCCGGCATTTGGGTGGTGACCATTCTAAAAGTGAAGTTCGATTTGTATGGCAAAAGTGTAAGTGGCTATGAATACCTCTTCGAGACCATTTTTCGGCCTCTGGCGGGCGACTACAATGGCTCATTGTTGTTTGCATTGGCACATGTATTGGGGTTTTGGCTGGTGCTGCTTTGGATGTATCGCAAGAAACTCTTTGTTAAGTTGTGATTGGCACGTGAAAAGCCGTAGTAAACGTATGATTCGTTTGTTGCAGGATTGTAGGCCCATTATTTTTCGCGTTCACGTTGCACATCGTTGCGTAGTGAAAAGTTTTTACATATATTACACACATTCTTTTGAGTGAAGAGTGGCGAATATGGCATAAGCCTAACCATGCAGAATAGACCCGAGCGAATATAAGATGCCTATAGTAGATGTGATTTCATTGCAGGATACTGCCCGACAAAAGTACCTGAATTACGCGCTTTCTGTCATTACGAGCCGTGCCTTGCCGGATGTGCGGGATGGCTTGAAACCCGTTCATCGCCGAATTTTGTATGCGATGTATAACAATTTGCGGTTGATGCCAGAAGGGCGTCACCGGAAAAGTGCTCAGGTGGTGGGCGAGGTTATTGGTAAGTTCCACCCACATGGCGATACGGCAGTATATGATGCAATGGTGCGGATGGCCCAAGACTTCTCGATGCGCTATATGCTGGTGGATGGACAAGGAAACTTTGGTTCGATTGATGGCGATAGCCCTGCGGCGATGCGTTATACCGAGGCGAAGCTCCGCCCAATGGCCGTAGCCCTAATCGAGGAAATCCGGCAGCAAACCGTGCCGTTTCGCCCCAATTACGACGGAACACTTTCTGAGCCGATTGTTTTGCCCGCACAGGTTCCCAATCTCTTGGTGAATGGAACTACCGGAATTGCTGTTGGAATGGCCACCAATATTCCCCCACACAACCTTGGTGAAACCTTAGACGCTGCGATCTTATTGGCGAAAAAGCCTGAATCAACGGTTAAAGACCTAATGGACGTGTTTTTAGGTCCGGACTTTCCAACGTTTGGACGGATCCTCAATACGCACGACGAACTGATCAAAGTCTATGAGTCTGGCGAAGGAGCTGTCGAACTTCGTGGTGAATATACGACCGAAAAAATGGAGGGGAATAAACAGGCCATTATCCTTACCTCGGTTCCATTTGGTCACTCCAAGGCCGATCTCGTGGAGAAAATTGCAGATATTGTGCGTGCCGGAAAACTACCGCAAGTTGTAGATGTTTGGGATGAATCCACGACCGAAATTCGGGTGGTGTTGGAACTCAAAAAAGGGGCCGATGCGGATGCTGCAATGGCGTATCTCTTTAAACATACGCCTCTCCAAACCCGCTTCCATGTTAACATGACATGCTTGGTTCCGACGGATAACCCCGAAATTTCAACGCCGAAAAAGGTAAATCTAAAAGAGGCGCTTCGGCACTTCCTCGATTTTCGGTACGAAGTGGTGGTGAAGAGACTCCGGCATGAACTGGAAATGTTGGAAAAGCGCATTCACATCCTGAAAGGCTTTGCCATTATTTTTGATGCTTTAGACGAAGCCATTCGCATCATCCGCTCCTCCCGTGACAAGGCCGATGCCGCCAGAGGGCTGATCAGCCGCTTTGGCATTGACGACATTCAGGCCGATGCCGTATTAGAAACCAAGTTATATCGGCTCGCACAACTCGAAATCGAGGATATTTTACGAGAACTGGCCGAAAAGGAAGCACGTGCCGCCGAAATTCGGGCCCTTCTGGGCGATGAGCAAGCGCTCTGGAAAATGGTGCGGGGCGAATTGCGCAACATCCGAAAAAAATTTGCCGATGAGCGCCGATCGGTAATTGCAGGCCCCGACGCAAAATTGGCCTATACCGAAGAAGCTTATATTGTAAAGGAAGACGTGTATGTGATTGTCACCCGCGATGGTTGGGTGAAGCGGCAACGCTCGTATGCCAACTTGGAGTCCATTCGCATCCGAGAGGGCGATCAAGTGGGGTGGGCTTTGCCCGGTTCTACTCGCGACAGTGTTTGCTTTTTCACGAGTTTGGGCAAAGCCTATACCATCCGCATAGATGAACTGAACCAAACGACAGGTTATGGCGATCCAATTCAAAAGTACTTCACTTTTTCCGACAGAGAGCGGGTGATTGGTGTGGTGTCTTTTGATCCACGTGTAATGCCAGAAGCCCTTCAGGAGAAAAAATCTTCTACCGAGTTGTTTGGCGAAGTGGAGGAGGAAATCACTGGGCCTTTTTTGGTTGGGATCACTGCTGCGGCAATGGCTGTCCGATTGACGAGTGAATCGTTTGTAGAACCTTCTACCAAAGCTGGTCGCACGTTTATGAAAGTCCCGCCCGGCGACGAAGCCTTGGCGGTCTATGTAGCACGGGGGGATGAAAATGTGTGCATTGCTTCACAGCAAGGGCGTGGTCTGATCTTTCCGCTTAATCAGATCTCGGTGGTGAAGGGGGCCGCACGCGGCGTGATTGCCATGCGTCTGGAGCCTAAAGACCGCTTAATGGGCTTTGCACTTTCGGGGGCACAACGACAAGGGCTGACCGTAGAGACCAATCGGGGGCGGCAGGAAATTGTACGTCCCACCAAGTTTGAGGTCTCCAAAAGAGCCAATAAAGGCAAGAGCATCATCGAACGTGGAACCTTGGTAAAGGCTATTTATGAACCCGTGGAAATCCGGTTAAATGGTGCAGGTGAATAAATAGAAGATGTTGTAAAATAAGATTTTATGAAGAAAGTTAGTCCATTTTTTTGGTATGACCTCGAAGATGAATTTGGCATTCTAATGACGCCAGAGGAGCAACAACGTACCCAAAAATATGGGGAATTGTTACACTTGGTTCGCTCCAAAATCGGTCGTATGCCATCAGAGACCACCCTCCAAAAGACCTTTGAGGAACGGGCAAAATGGGCCATTGCTACGACATTCGAAATTCCTCCGGAGAAAGTTCGTCTATCGGATTCGTTGGCGCATTTATTACACAGAACACCGTCTGAAAACGATATGGCCCTGTTGTCTATTCAAACAAATGTGGATTTTCAATCCCCCTCCGATCGCTTTGTCCGTACCTCTGTCCGTTTGGAGCAAGGTGGGATGGCTTTTTTAGTTTTATTCGGGACTGTTCTGGGGATTTTGTTTACGGATACTCATTCTCTCCAGATAATGGGTATGGCCGCAGTCGCCTTGGTGGCTATCTGGGCATATGGATTGTGGAAAACGAAACAACAGCAAACAGCGGCCTATCACAATTTTTTGGTAAGAGATGTGGTATCAGTGATGACCAAACAGTTTTTGGAAGAAGCGCCTTTGTATCCGCAAAACCTCCCAGAAGAAGATATAGAGAGGCAATTCCAAAGGTTGTTTATAGAAGGATACGGGGTTCCTGAATACGCATTAGAACCCCAAGCGGACTTGATCCGAGACTTACATTTAGACGAAGAAGAACAGCACGGCCCAACAAACTTTCCTTCCTTGCACCGATAATGCAATAAGATTATAAAAAATAAATAGATGAGTAATTATACAGGTGAAAATATTCAGGTACTCGAAGGGCTTGAGCCCGTGCGCAAACGTCCAGGCATGTATATTGGCGGGACGGGTAAAGCGGGGTTACACCATCTACTCTGGGAAATCGTTGATAATGCGGTGGACGAGGCCACAAACGGTTATGCCACCCTAATTGAAGTGACCCTTCATAAAGACGGAAAAACTTGCTCGGTGAGTGACAATGGTCGTGGAATTCCGGTGGACATTCACCCTGTAAAAAAAGTCCCGACCTTAGAGCTTATTCTCACAACGCTCCATGCAGGCGGTAAGTTCGATGGTTCTAATTATATTACCTCCGGTGGTCTGCACGGAGTAGGTTCCTCGGTTGTAAATGCTCTCTCGGAAGAACTCATCGCCACCATTAAACGCGATGGGAAAACCTATCAGCAAATCTTTACAAAAGGCGTTCCAATTACCAACCTCAAAGTACTCAACCCCAATTCGCGTGGTTCTGGGACTACCATTCAATTCCGACCGGATGAAGACATTTTCGAGACCACCACATTCGATGCGGCCCTGATTGCCGAGAACTTGGAGACCAAAACCTATTTAAATAAGACACTAAAAATCGTTTTTAAAGATGATGTAAACGGGAAACGTCACGAATTTCACCACGAGGGTGGTATCCGGGAATATCTGACCCACATGGTTGTAAAAGACAAAGTACGGCCCATCCATTCCGAACAATTTGCGTTGTCACAACCGGACTTGATAGCGGGTTTACGGGCAGAATTGGTACTGCAATGGACAGAATCTCCGCGTGAGTCTATTAAATCATATGTAAATGGTATTCCAACCGCCGATGGTGGTACGCACGAAGCGGGCCTGAAAGATGGGGTAGTGAAGGCCGTTAGAGCCTACATGGAAACGCACAACCTGACGGATAAGAAATTGGAAATCTCGGCGGATGATATTCGAGAAGGGCTTTTTGCCATTCTGAATGTATATATGACCGAGCCACAATTTCAGGGACAAACCAAGGACAAACTCAATAATCCCGAAGCCCGATCTTTGGTAAATAATGCGTTCCGATTAGATCTAGAACAATGGCTCAATGCCCATCCATCGTTTGGTGATGCCATTGCGGCACGGGTGGTTCAGGCTGCAAAAGCCCGATTGGCCAGCCGGACTGCCGTTCAAGCGGTGCGTGCTAAATCGGTGGGTAGTTCCCGCTTAGCCTTGCCGGGTAAATTGGCGGATTGCTCCTCTAAAAAACCAGACGAGTGTGAGCTATTTATCGTGGAAGGAGACTCGGCGGGCGGCTCTGCCAAACAAGGACGCGACCGGAAGTTTCAGGCAATCTTGCCATTACGCGGAAAAGTTCTGAATACTGAACAAGCAAATGCAAAAAAACTGACGGATAACAAGGAGTTAAGCAATATTCTATTGGCACTGGGCTGTGGAATTGGAGATAAAATGGACTTGGGCAACCTTCGATACCATAAAATAATCTTGCTGATGGATGCCGACTCAGACGGCCACCACATTGCGACGCTCTTGCTTACCTTTTTTTACCGGCATATGCGTTCGTTGATAGATGGCGGCTATGTCTATATTGCGCAACCGCCACTCTACCGTGTAGATGTGGGTAAAGAAACTTTCTGGGCCTTAGACGATACAGACCGCGAACGTATTATCCGTGAACAAAAAAAGTCTAAACCCCGCGCCATAGCCGAAATCCAACGTTTTAAAGGCTTGGGAGAAATGATGCCCCAAACCTTGAAAGAAACCACCCTCGATCCGGATAAGCGACGTTTGCTACGGGTTTCAATACCAGATACCGAACGTCTTCGAACCGAACAGGTCATTACAGACTTAATGGGAAAAGATGCCTCGGCACGGTATCGGTTTATCATGGAAAACGCGGAAGAAGCCGAAGAGCTTGATGTTTAAAGCAATTTAGGACGTTTTTTATGGATGATTGGCTGGCGTATATTTATAGAAAACTCCATCCAAACGCATGGCACGCTCTTTTGTCCTAAAACGGGAATCCGCACCTATACCGTTGGTGCATTATCAAATCCCATATGCCGAACACCTGAATCCTCAACAGTTGGCGGTGGTCGAGGCTCCAAATGGCCCTGCTTTGGTAATTGCAGGAGCCGGAACAGGAAAAACGCGCACGTTGATATATCGCTTGGCTCGATTGGTGGAAAGTGGGGTTCCTCCCGAAGAAATTGTATTACTGACCTTTACTCGACGTGCAGCGCGAGAAATGCTTAACCGTGCTACCGTTTTGTTAGATGGACGATGCGAAGGGATCAAAGGCGGTACGTTTCATGGTTTTTGTCTGAGTGTGTTGCAACGATATGCCCAGCAAATAGGTTTTCCGGTTCGATTCAGCGTTTTAGATGCCGCTGATGCGGCGGATGTCGTGGACTTACTCCGTACCCAACAAGGTTTTCACCAGTCTAAAACCCGTTTCCCTAAAAAGGATACCTTATACCATCTCTTTTCTGCAAGCATAAACCGCCAAAAAGACATCCCCCAACTACTCGCTCAAGAATTCCCGCAATACGCCAAACATGAGACTGAAATTTTGACATTGTACAAAGCCTATGATCAATATAAACAAAAACATGGGCTTATGGATTATGACGATTTGTTGGTACGCACATTACAACTCTTTGAAGCACACCCCACAATTCGATATGAAGTTTGTGCCCGAATCCGCCACGTTTTGGTGGATGAGTTTCAGGACACCAATAAACTTCAAGGGGATCTAGTGGCGGCTTTTGCATCCGTTCATGGTAATGTAATGGCCGTAGGTGATGATGCCCAGAGTATTTATGCCTTCCGAGGAGCCAATTTTCAAAATATCATGGGATTTCCAAAACGTTTTGCTGGAACAACCCTGTATAAATTAGAAGAAAACTACCGATCTACACCGCCTATTTTACAACTGGCCAACCACGTCTTATCCCAAGCCCACGAACGCTACGAAAAAGAACTTTTCTCCCGAAGGGACGGTGGCGAACTTCCCGCCATCGTACAAGCCCCAGATGACCGCTTTCAAAGCCGATTTGTATGCCAGATGGTTTTGCAACTGCGCGAGGAAGGCATCCCGCTTAACGAAATGGCCGTTCTTTTCCGTAATGGCCGCGACTCTTACGATCTTGAATTGGAGCTGGCCCGATGTAATATCCCGTTTGTAAAGTATGGCGGACTAAAATTAAACGATGCTGCCCACATCAAGGATGTTCTGGCACACCTTAAAATCGTCGAGAACCCATTAGATGCAGTGGCATGGCAAAGGGTCTTGATGTTGCTTAAAGGCATTGGTCCCAAAACCGCACAAGAGCTGATTCAGTGGATATTAACCACCGATAAACCCTACGATTTTGACAGCCTGCAACCATTTAAAAAACATGTAGGACAACTGAGGTCACTCGCTTTGTTATTGCAGGATTTACGAAAAGGAGAACGCCTCGCTTCGTCTCAGGTATCAGATGTCATTCATTATTATGGCCCTATTCTGGAGCGGGTTCACCCTGATGATACCGAAAAACGTCGTCAAGATTTAGAACATTTTGTGGGTATTGCCGCCAATTTTGTGACAAGAGGAGATCTGCTCCGTGCGCTCGCACTCGATCCCATCGAACGAAGCACGGTGGAGGTAGAAGCCATACAAAAGGATGAGATCCCGCTGGTTTTGTCCACCATTCATTCTGCGAAGGGCTTGGAATACCAAGCTGTTTTTGTTATTCAGGTACTAGAGGGGGTATTACCTTCCGCTTATGCGCTTAATAGACGATCGGCGTTAGACGAAGAAAGACGTTTGTTGTATGTTGCCCTCACCCGTGCAAAGGATTATCTGTTTGTTTCGCATTCGGTACTGGGCTATCAAAGGAGTTTTGGCGGCGAGTACTTTACCAAACCCTCGCGCTTTATTCAGGATATTCCTGAACACCTTGCAGAGCCTTGGCAATTGGTAGAATCGTCTCCTTCCAATAATGAACTTTCTACGGGCGATCCTTATTTATCCCTGCCCTCTTCAAGCTAACACCCATGATTCCCCCTCCTTACTCGATCCGCTTGTCCGACATGCAGTCGCTACCGATTATCGAACGGCTCAACGAAGCCATCTTTGGTGACCGGTACATCATTGCCCGTATGGATCGTGAAGACTTGACGGTGTTATTGGCGTACTTCGAAGGATTACCCGTTGGATTTAAAATCGGGTACATGGGAAACGAAAAGGTTTTTTATAGTGCAAAAGGAGGGGTGCTGCCCACTTACCGCAGAAACGGTTTGGCACGGGCGATGTTACACCAAATGATGGACATCGCACAAGCGCGGGGGTATCGTGCTTTTGTCTTTGATACGTTCCCTAACAAACACCCAGGAATGACCATTCTTGCCCTCTCGGAAGGATTTTCCGTAATCAATGCCCAACATAACCGGACGTTTAATGATTATAACCTGAGGTTTCAAAAGATGTTGTGAAGGCGAATACGCATACCATCAGACATTTTTGCAAATCGGATGATTCTGCGGTAATAAAATAGTTCTGAGATACTTCAAGAACTTGACAAATCGGAAGCATTTAGCGAGGATAATGGACAGGCCTTTTCGGAAGATGGATACTTCAAGTGTTTGTGATCCG